>NZ_JBHULN010000016.1:0-160495 GCF_042684525.1 Spirosoma soli
GGACTGGCCTCTGAATCGGCCCATGGGTCTGCAGCCCAGCCGAGCGATAGGATGTGCCAGTCCGTTTTACTTGCTGGCAAGCTACTCCATTCTTGGAATAATCTCACCCCACAAACCTAAAGGCCGAAGCGGGGTGGTTGACAAATAACTCTCCCTAATTCGCCCATTCACTCTTTCACTCATTCGACCTTTCACTCCTTCGCTCATTCGCTCCGCTTCGGCGGTCCGATTTCACTCTTTAATCAAATGAAACTATTCTTCCGCCAAACGGGCGAAACGGGGCCGGCCATTGTTATTCTGCATGGCATATTTGGTTCATCCGATAACTGGTTGACCACCAGCAAAGCCATTGCCGCACGAGGCTACCGCGTTTTCGCCCTCGATCAGCGTAATCACGGCCAGTCTCCGCACTCCGACGAACAGGATTACCAAAGCATGGCGGCTGACCTCCACGAATTTATCGTCGATCAAAAGCTTGATAAGCCTGTTCTGGTAGGCCATTCGATGGGAGGAAAAACCGTTATGCAATACGTGATGAGTTACCGTAACGACCGGTACGCCGGAGCGGGACCGCACAGTACGTTTGATAAGCTGGTGGTTGTGGACATTGCTCCTAAGTTTTACCCGGTTCATCATGCCGAAATCATACGTGGGCTGAATGCTATCGATCTGATGTCGATTGCGAACCGAAACGACGCGGACGCTATCCTGAGCAAGTACGAACCTATACTGTCGGTACGTCAGTTTCTGCTCAAAAATTTATACCGTAACGAGCAGGGGCGTTTCGACTGGCGGATCAACCTTCCGGTGATCGAGCGTGAATTGCACACCGTGGGTGAAGAACTGACTAACCCACGTATTGTGACGGAGCCAACGCTGTTTATTCGCGGGAGCGAATCACCTTACATACTAGACGAGGACATTCCCACAATCAAACGTATCTTCCCGAATGCCCAAGTCGAGACCATTCAGGGAGCCGGTCACTGGGTACAAGCAGAAAAACCCGTGGAGTTTGTAGATGTTCTAATGAAATTTGTTTCTTAACCGCAGAAGTAGCAGCGGATTACGCAGAGAAAAGAGAGTTTCTTTGTATTTTCTGTGACAACTCTGTTTCTCTGCCGGTCCGCCGGTGCGGTTTAACCACTTATGCCAACGTTATACCTCATTCCTACCCTACTCGCCGACGATACGGCTGAACAGGTCTTGCCAACCCACATCCGGGACGTCATTGACCATACGGATGCTTATTTTGTGGAGAACGTCCGCTCTGCCCGCCGGTTTATCACCAGCCTGAAAACGAATCGGGTTATTGACGAAACTACGTTTTTCGATCTGAACAAAGATACTCCACCGGCCGATACGCGTCGGCAGATTCAGGAGTTAATGGAGCGTAAACGGAACGCCGGTGTTTTGTCGGAAGCGGGTTGCCCCGGTGTAGCTGATCCAGGGGCGGTGGTCGTCAGCATGGCGCATGCGTTGGGCTGGCGCGTTGAACCATTGGTGGGTCCGTCTTCGATTCTGCTAGCCCTGATGGCATCGGGCATGAGCGGACAATCGTTTATCTTCCACGGCTATTTACCCATTGACCGACAAGACCGAGCCAGAGCCATACGGCATCTCGAAAAAGAAGCGCAGCAACGGCAGCAGACCCAGATTTTCATGGAAACGCCCTACCGGAACGACGCCCTCTTTGCCGACGTAATTGCGAATTGCCAGCCTAACACACGGCTTTGCGTTGCTAGTAACCTAACGGCGCCCGACGCGTTCGTACGTACCTTACCGGTTCGGGAGTGGAAAACGCAGGTACCCGATTTGCGCAAAAAACCAACGGTGTTTCTACTTTTGTAAGAGTAACGCGATGGTTCGTTCGCCACTGCGACGGTCCGCCAGTGCGGTGGAAACCCGCGCTCCATAGTTATCATCGCGGATTTCAGTCCGCCTTACTGCATGATCCAAACATTTGAATTTTCGCCCTTTCAGGAAAATACATACGTCATCAGCGATGACTCAACTGGCGAAGCCGTCATCATTGATCCTGGATGTTACGAGCAGGTGGAGAAAGAAGCGCTGAGCCAGTTCATCACCGACCATAAGCTGACAGTAAAATATTTATTACTCACCCATGCTCACCTCGACCACGTATTTGGCTGTGCTTACGTTAAGCGCAAATATGGTGTTAAGGCGTATCTGCATGAGTTAGACATGGTTATTTTCAATGATGTCCCAACGCGTTGTGCTCTGTATGGGCTACGAGGTTATGAGCCAAGCGAGATTGACGCGTTTCTCAAAGAGGGTGACCAATTTAAATTTGGCAATACTGTTCTGGACGTAATTTTTGTGCCGGGTCATGCACCGGGGCACGTAGCGTTTGTGAATCATGCGGATCGCTACGTAGTTGGGGGTGATGTTCTTTTTAAAGGAAGCGTCGGCCGGACTGATTTCCCCTATTGCAATCATGCCGACCTTATCAACAGCATCCGAACTCAGTTTTTCACCCTGCCCGATGATTACGTCGTTTACCCCGGCCATATGGACCCAACCACCATTGGCCAGGAGAAACGTACTAATCCCTTTGTTCGCTTATGAATCTACTCAAACACCTGCCCAATGCTATGACCTGCGGCAATCTGCTGTGTGGGTGCATTGGTTTGGTTATGGCCTTACGCGGGCATCTGGAACTGGCATCGTGGCTTATTGGCTTAGCCGCCATACTCGACTTTGGCGATGGCTTTGTCGCTCGTCTGGTCAATGTGTCAGGGCCGTTTGGTAAGGAATTGGATTCGTTGGCCGATGTCGTAACGTTTGGCGTATTGCCCGCTACAATTGTGTTTCAGCTTTGTTGGTTTCAGGAGTTAGGCTTCATTTCCTATGGCGCTTTTTTAATCGCAGTGTTGTCCGCTTTACGGTTAGCCAACTTCAACATCGATACGCGGCAGTCAGAGTCATTCATTGGCTTACCGGTTCCGGCGAATGCCATGCTGATTGCGGCTTTCCCGCTTATGGGCCGCTACCAGCCTCAGCTCGATACCATCTGGCAAAACGACATTGGCCTCGGTATGATGATTGCCTTTTCGTTCATGCTCGTCTCCGATGTACCCTTGTTTGCGCTTAAGTTCAAATCGTTCGGCTGGGCCGAAAATCGGATTAAATTCAGTTTTTTGCTGGCGTCCCTATTGCTTCTGTTATTTTTGCAGTACGCAGCCATACCGCTGATTATCCTGCTTTACATTATTGTTTCACTAATTTTTAAAGAGCGAAAGAGTGAATGAGTGAAACAGCGGCCCGTCGGTTATTGATCAGACACGGGCTGGCCTGTATTCTTTCACGCGTTCACTCATTCGCTTTTTCACTCTTTCAAAAATGAAATACATCGCCGAAATCAACATCATGACCCGTTCCGAAATTCTGGACCCGCAAGGCAAAGCCGTTAAGCTAGGGCTGCATAACCTCCAGATGGACACCATCGACAACGTTCGTATCGGTAAGCACATTCGGCTCGAAGTAGATGCAGAAAACGAAGCCAAAGCTCGGGAAACAGTTGATTCAGCTTGCCGCCAATTACTGGCGAACCTGATCATGGAAGATTATTCCTTTGAATTACGGGCAGCTTAAGGTTAGCAATTGTTTTATTCCGATACCAATAGCACAGTTGGGCACTCACGTAATATAGCCTCGGAAATAAGTACTAATTTTACCGGCTATTTTACGGTCCGCTATGCGGTCATCAACGAATGAATACGACTTACTCAAAGATCACCGGATTAGGTTATTACGTGCCTGACAATGTTGTCACAAACGATGACCTGAGACAATACATGGATACCTCCGACGCCTGGATTCAGGAGCGGACCGGCATTAAGCAACGGCGTTTTTTCACCTACGGCAAAGAGACCAATGCCAGCATGGCCACGGCGGCTTCTCGCATGGCACTCAGCCGAGCGGAACTTGAGGCCAGCGACGTTGATCTTATCGTGTACGCTACCCTTTCGCCCGACTATTACTTTCCGGGTTCAGCGTTTTTGATGCAACGCGAGCTGGGTTTAGAGGGTATTGCCGTGATCGACATTCGTCAGCAATGTTCGGGCTTCGTTTATGCCCTCTCGATTGCCGATCAGTTCATTAAAACTGGCATGTATAAGACCGTTCTGGTGGTTGGTTCCGAGATCCAGTCGACGTTGATGGATAAAACAACCGAAGGACGAGGGGTAGCCGTTATTTTTGGTGACGGCGCAGGAGCGGCCGTTGTGCAGGCCACGACTGATCCGAAACACCGCATTCTGTCAACCCATCTGCACGCGGATGGTCGTTATGCCGAAGAGCTTTACCTAAAAGATCCGGGCAGTAGCCGTCCTGATCGCTTCGTATCCACAGATATGATGGATACGGGTGGCAGTAGTGTGGTTATGAACGGTAATGCCGTGTTTAAGCATGCCGTGGTGCGGTTTATGGAGGTCATTAACGAAAGCCTCAACGCCAATGGTTATAAACCTGACGACATCTCCCTCCTAGTGCCTCACCAAGCTAACATACGTATCTCCAACTACGTACAGCAGCAAATGAACCTGCCTGAGGATAAGGTATTTAACAACATTCAGCACTACGGCAATACCACAGCGGCCTCCATCCCGATTGCCATGACCGAAGCCTTTGACCAGGGTCGCATCAAACCCGGGGACCTGATTTGCCTGGCCGCTTTTGGCAGCGGCTTTACGTGGGCATCAGCCCTGATAAAATGGTAAGGTGGTGGGTAGAGACGCAATACTATGCGTCTCTACCCACCACATCAATACGTCCCCACCGACAGCATAACCAGCGTACAAGCATCAATCGGCTCGATGCCCGTCTCACGCAGCTGTTTTGCGAATTCCGGATTCTCGGCACCAGGATTAAAAATCACCCGGCGGGGCTTTAATTGTTTGATGTAATTATAAAGCCCAGACTGATTACGGGCGCCAACGTACATGGTTACGGTATCAATATCCTGCAAGTCGGGCTGGCCTGTTCGTATCGGGTGACCAGCGATCTGCCCCTCCCGTAATCCTACTAGTTCTATGTCATGGCCATACCGAAGCAAGCTATGCGCTGCTCGGTTAGCATACCGTTGTCCATTTTCGGTGGCACCAACAATTAGCGTTTTCCCGGATTTTGTGTTTATCATATCGCCAAGTAGCTTTCTGTTGTACTTTTTTGCTTCCTTAACCAATCTGAAATGGAAGCAGTTTCTCACTCCTGAGCTCTCTAAGGACTATTTTGTTTAACCTTGGCAGTAGTTTTTCTGCTTTTACAAAACGTTTAGGTAAACATTTGTATCTATATACGTCTTTGCTTATAGCTACCAAACTGATTTTCAACGTTTTTTTTCAATAAAAAATTAACTATTTTGTTGTAGCTTTGTTAAGGTTTAGTTAAACAGATAATAGTAACAGAAAAAGTGTCATTATCGGATATTCTCTAGGCTCATAACTACCTCCAGCCATGGACGACAAGAAGAACCAAAGTTTTTGGAATGAGAAGTGGGTGCCTATTGCGTTCGAAGGTGTTGAGAACCCGCCACGCTATGAGGTTTCTAATTATGGTCGCTTACGCAGTTTTCAGTCGTCACCATCAACCCGACGAAGTGGTGTAGCAACGGAGCCTACCAGCACGCTTATTAAAGGATCAGTTATTCAGGGGTATCGATCGTTGAACATCCGATCCGAGAATAAAACGCTCAATCGTTACGTCCATAAATTGGTAGCAGAGCACTTTGTTACCCGCGATCATCCCGAACAGACGTTCGTTATCCACCTTGATCATGATAAGGTGAACAATTACTACCAGAATCTACGCTGGGTAACGAAGGAAGAAATGATTGAACACAACCGGAACAACCCAAACCTTAAGAATCGACAGATTCCCCGGCAGACCCGAAATTATAAGTTGACCGAGAGCAAGGTTAAAATCATTAAGAAGTTGTTGCGGAATGACAAAAACCGGCTGAAAATGATTGCCAAGCAGTTTGGCATTACGCACACCCAGCTCAACCGAATTCGATCGGGCGAGAACTGGAAACATGTAACCATTGAAGAAGAGGTTCTTAGCCAATCTTCTAAGAGCTAAAAGATAATGATTAGAGCGGTGCTCTATCTTTTAAGTGATGTTTGAGATTTCAGCTACAGCCGATCGGGTTTCCTGACCGGCTGGCTTTTTTATGGCCATCAGGGTTGACTAACTGATGAGCTCGTAACCGTCGGAATAGAGATGCCTGCCAGAGGCAGCGATACAAAGAAAGAGGTGCCGACGTTTTCGACTGTCTCGAACCAAATAGTGCCGCCCGCATGTTCAACCCCGCGTTTAGCAATGGCTAAGCCAAGCCCTGACCCGCCCCGTTTCGTACTGAAGTTTGGCAGGAACACCTTAGCGCGGATTGCCTCCGGAATACCCGCCCCGTTGTCATGAATCTCGATCTGTACTTCGTCAGACTTTGTGTATAGGCGCAGGTCAAGCTGGGGCTTACGGTCGGAAGGTACGGACTGAATACCGTTAATTAACAGATTGGTTATGATACGTCCAATCAGTTGTCGGTCGCCAATGGCCATCACCGGGCCGACCGTAATTTGGCGCCGGACGGATATGCGGTTATCGTCGGCGTATAAATCGGCAGCTTTATTAAGCACGGAGGTTACCTCGAAAATCTCATTCTTAGGGAGGGGCATCTTCGCAAAGTCAGAAAACGAGGTAGCAATGTCGCTCAGGTTATCAATCTGATCCAGAAGGGAATCAAAAGTTCGTTGAATGACCCGCCGAGTGGCCAGATCACTCGCTCCAATCGACGATTCGCTCGCGTTTGGAAACGTGCGCTGCAAATGCTGCAATGTCAGCTTCATCGGGGTCAGCGGATTCTTGATCTCGTGAGCCACCTGTTTTGCCATCTCCCGCCAGGCCGATTGTTTTTCATTCTGCGCCAACGCCAATTTGCTTTCTTCCAGCTTAACAAGCATCCGGTTATACTCCCGAATCAGCAAACCAATCTCGTCGTCGGAATGCCAGGGTAACGGGTCGTTCGGGCGGTCCAGGTTAGTTTTTCTAATCTTTTGCGTCAACAGCCGCAAGGGCTTGGTTAACACATGCGATGCGAAGTAAGACAGAATCAGAAAGAACAGGAATAAGCCAGTGAAAATGCTGAGCGCCGAAGCAATAACCTCAATAATCTGGCGGTCGAGTTCAGGGCGGGCGTAGAAGTAAGGGATGCTTAACACACCTAACAATCGCCCGTCATACGATTTAATGCCTGCATAAGCTGTTCGGTACTCTTTGCTTCCCAGCGATTCATTCAGCAGAATCTGGTTTTCTTTATCTTCAATGACGTGAATGTAAGCCTGGGGATTGATGTGCTTAGAAAGATACCCACTTTCGTAAATGAGCGGGCGAGTTGAGGTATACAGGCGTCCCTGCGTGTCAAACAAGTTAATGTCGATGCTGGCATCGCGAGCAATCTTGCTCAACTCCTCTTCCATCGACGCCTTACTCCGTTTTTTAGCCTGTAAATGTTCATCCAGGTAATTCACAAAGTTGGCGGCAATATTACGGGTGTTGCTGATGTATGTGCTCTCCTGATTGGTGATGTAGTTCGAGCTAATCACGCTCAGGATAATAACGATTACCAACAGCAGTGGTAGAAAAAATGCCACATTCAGCAGAATCTGAATACGGGTTGAGTAATTGATGTTGAACTCTGAAAAGCCGTAGTTGATGGCGTAGGCGATGATGACAACAATAACTGTCAGGACCAGCAGTAGGTACAGAAATGAGAAATTAGAAAATATATTTCGAAATGGGTACTCTGCAGACGAAACCACGACAATGCGGCCATCACTTCCCCGCTTTGCTACGTGCTGATAATTGTTGGCAACAATGCCTTCTGAAAACAAAGTTGGATTGCTTAATAAAGCTACCGGGAATTTGCGCTCATAGTTATAGCTACCATTGCTGTTGAGCGTTCGATACCGCGGCTGATTGCTTCCGCGCGGATCAGACTTTAGCGAACCAGCAGTGGGACGGCTACTGAAGATAGCATAACTGTACTCCTGTGTGTCAAAATTTTGAATGAACTTCGTATCGACCAGCAGTTCCGGATAAACACTTTTGGGCCGCTCGTTCCGGAGTCGCAAGTCGAGCACAACGTAGCCAACGGTGTCTTCCTTAGCAATGGCATCTCCACTTTGCAATGATGCTGGATTTGGTTGCCGAATCGCCGTAAAACACAGGTATTGCTTAATGAATTCGTTACTGACTTCATTGACAAAATAAACACCAGGGTACTCCGTCTTATAGGTAGGCTGGCTGTAACGAGCCATCAGTGTAGCCAATGACTTAGCCCCCGGACTGATGTCGAGCGGTTGGCCGTTTGCACGAAACGAAAAAACTTCAATGTCGTATTTGTCGAAGTATTTGTCCAGATACACACTCTTGATTCGTTGTTGAATGCGTTCGCGGACGAGCAACGTATCTGTTCGCAGGGAGCGAGCAATGTCCGTGTCTTTCGAGATCGACTCCTGAGCTTTACTCATCAAAAACTCGCCAAACTCATCATTCTCAGCCAACAGCTGCGCGGCAAATTCGCGTTCGTGAACTAGTTGCTTTTTAATCTCCTGGTTATAGACTACGCTCGCAGTTGTGACTGCACAGACGAAAGCTGCCAGAAAAAAGTAGATTGATGTTTTATAGCGAAACGTATACAATGTTTTCGGCAACTGGCTGAGATAGGCAATCAGGAAGTAGAAGCCATTTAACAGAAACACCCAATCCAACGGCCATCCCAAAACCGCCAAAAAACCGGTTACCAACACTGTTCCAATAAGAATGATGATAACACCACGGCCCAGGTTGCTCATTCGATTGTAGCGCAAAAAGAGGCTAGCAAGCAAGTGGGTTATCAGAAAGTAGATGATTGAGATGGTTATAAAAACCAGCAGGCAAACTACTTTAAGCAGCGAAAATTGGATGCTGAGGGTTATATCAAGCGTAAACTGTGACTTCTCATAGATGTTATTCAGCTCAACATAACACAACGAGAACACTACGTAACTCAACACAACGCATCCCAGCGACAGAATAGCCTTCAGCCAACTGGGTAGGCGTACCACAAATGCGTAACTCCGGGAATGATAGTAGTGATTAACCCAATAAAACGCCAGAATGGCTACAACTATAACATTCAGCAGCAGATCGCCCAGAGAAGGCACTAGTACTGATGACGCATAAAATTTAGGATTAAACAGGTCTGATTCGATAAACAGAAACGGAACGCCGAAGTAAAGCATTACCCCCCGAAGCAATACCAGATAGACCGCTAAACCAATAAAACCCAGCTCATACTGACGCCGTCGCTTCAGCTTCCGCATTAACTGAATTACATACAGCCCCAGAAAGATGACTCCTAACGTAGCAAGGATGACGGTGTTGACCGGCGTAGAATGGTTTCGATAATCATCAATCTTGGGAGGAACTACCGAAAACAGGAATACGGACGAATTATCGTAAATCGAATGGAAAGTGTTCTGCCGCTGCTCAGTAATTAACTGAGGATCAAGCGAGAATATCTCTGTGTTGTAACCAGTTTGCAAATAGGCATTGTTACTGCGGTAATAATGGTAAATGTTTACGAGCGAGAACACATCTACCGTATCGGCCCCTTTGGCTATCCGCTGATGACTAACGATGTACCGTCCCTGATCAAAATCGATCAACCTTGGAGTTTTTACCGAGGCAACCCGGCTAAAGCTTGGAATGAAGCGGTAATCAGACCAGAAAAGAAGCCGGCGATTCTGATACACGAAGTAAGGGTACTTCGTTGGGATGTTAAGGTCAGAAAAAGAAGGTTTCGGTTTGTACTTCAGTATCGACGCTACGGAGTGTAACTCGCTGGTACTGATTTGCATTTCTTCTTTAACCCGTTGTTGAACAGCACTTAAATACTGCTCTTCGGTGGCGCCGGGTGCGTTCTGCTCCAAAAAAAGGAAGCACAAAACAGACAGACCAACAGCCAAAACTGCCAGCAGTAGAAAAATATGTTCTTCGATACGCTTCAAAATACTGGAGTAAATTTCTTGTTAGAACCAGACCTAAAATCATGCCAGTTTTACTAACTGTAGGCTGTATTCTGCATTAAGCATACTTATTTTACTTACCCTTCGGGTTGACTACCAAGACAATGGCGAAGTTATTTAATGCGTTGAACGAACGTCTCCGTGCTTTTCAACCGTGTAGCCGCCCGGTTCGTAGCCAATTTCTGCGCCCAATACATAAAGCAAATGCTTACGGTCAATAATGACACGGACCCCTTCCACGTTATACACTTCGTCGGCGGGACCGGGCAGGTCGAACCCTAACAACCAGGATGACCCACAACCTCCTCCACGAACGCCCACGCGTAAACCATAGTCTGCTGGAATCTTGTTTGCCTGTAACGTATCAATTATTTGTTGCCGCGCTTCGGGCCGTACACGGACCGGATTATCAAGTGTCATTACGCTAAGTTTATTCAAAGTATTGTTTAGATATTTAGTATTTACTATACCTATAACATGAAAACTAAATACCTATAAATCAGAAACTTCTTAACCAAAGTTACTTTTTTTTAATCAAACAACGTTGTTCTTTACATGGATCTACTCAGTGATTTTCTAAAGTTGATTGTGCCGGCCGGTTTAGTCTTATATGGCATGTACTTAACCGTCAAATTATTGCTCGAACGCGAAGCTGATCGACATCGGTATGAAGTAAAAACGCGCTATGCTGAAACTGTAGTCCCCATACGCCTGCAAGCTTATGAACGAATGGTGCTTTTTCTGGAACGTATCAGCCCAAACAATTTATTGGTACGGTTAGGCAGTAGCTCAACGACTGTCATTGAGTTTCAACAACGTCTCCTGCAAGAGATTCGGGACGAGTACAATCATAACCTATCGCAGCAGGTATATATGAGTCAGCCCGTTTGGGACCAGATTCAGGCAGCTATGAATGAGGTTACAACTCTCATCAACCAGGCCTCCGGCGACACTCGCCCCGACGCGCCAGCGCTTGATCTGTCTAAACGAATTTTTGAGCGGATTATTCAGAAAGAAAAACAGCCTACCTCCGATGCGCTTAAGGCGGTAAAAGAAGAAATTCAGGCCATGTTCATGTAACACAGCGGGAAACAGTCAGTCAGCAAATAACATGTTTACATTTGTTTGCTGACTGTTCCGTTTTAGAATACGCCCGCCGACAGGGCCATAGCCTTTTGAAATGCAGCCTGGTTAATGCCAAGATCAATTCCTTCCTGAGCCAGCGTCTGCAAAATCTCTTCGGTTGGCATGTTGCCAGTGAGCGTATCAGTAGCCAGTGGACACCCGCCAAACCCACGCAATGCTCCATCCATCCGCTGCACACCAGCCCGAACAGCAGCACGCACTTTGTTGGGTGCTTCGCCCGGCAGCGTGTGCAAATGAGCGCCAAACTCAACCTGCGGAAACGCCAGAATCAACTGCTGAAACAATTCCTCTATAGTGTCGGCTGTAGATGAACCTACGGTGTCTGATGGCGCAATAATCGTGATGCCCATCTGCACGAGTCGCTCCGTAAGCTCGACGACAAGCGCCAAACTATACGGGTCACCATATGGGTTGCCAAATCCCATCGACAGGTAAATAACCAGTTCCTTACCGGCTCCCGCGCATAAACGTTGCATCTCGCCCACGTCATCAAATGCCTGCGCAATTGATTTATTGGTGTTACGTTGCTGGAATGTTTCGGAAACAGATAGTGGAAAGCCAACGTACTGAATTTGCGGATAACTGACCGCCTGTTCGGCCCCGCGCCGGTTAGCCACAATGGCTAGCAATTTGGTTCTGGTTTGGGACAGATTAAGACCGGCCAACACCTGAGCCGTATCCTGCATTTGGGGAACCGCTTTCGGCGATACAAAACTCCCAAAGTCGAGTGTATCGAAACCAACCTCAAGTAGCGCATTCAGGTACCGGATTTTAAGGTCAGTTGGTACAAAGTGGTCCAACCCCTGCATAGCATCGCGAGGGCATTCAACGAGTTTCATCGGCGAACGGGTTGACGAGTGAGGATGGCTAGTACTACCATTACAATGGCACAAATGGCCAGTCCACCGGCTTCGCGGGCCATTTCGATGTTCAGGCTGCGCATGCCCACTTCACTGAACAAAAAACCTTCGAATATGGGAGGCCACTGGTAATACGCTGCGACAAAGTAAATGAGTGCCATTGCAGCAAAGAACCACCACCTACCAACACCCGCGTAGGCCATAAAACAGGCCATGGCAGCAAAGCCATAGATCGGAATCCAGACTTCAGGGTCGGGGTCGTTATATTGAAAAGCCGCAAACAGGGTGAACAAAAGCCCAAAAACAATAGAAAGAATTTTAAGCATTTTAATGAGAACGTGAGTGAGAGTAAAGCAGTGTGTTGAGTAATAACGTACATCTGTTGCTAACTGAACTACAGCTCACCCTTTTTATTGCTAAATTAATCTGTTTGCAAAGAAAGCTACTTCCGGCTTACACAGAGAGACTCGTGTGTATTTAAAGGCTTCAGGAGGTATCCCTCTTACGTAGAAACATCGCAAGCAAGGTCTTAAAGCCACACAATGGCCAATGAATTACTACGAACTCACTATAGCCTTACCAATTTAAGGCACTAGCCTGCACATGTCCCAAAAATAGGTGTCTTTGTCCGAAAAGTGGGTGCCTTTGCTACTGTGAAGCCGCAATTTTGCTACTGTCAATGACGCATAAGCACAACGTTATCAATGGCTACAACGTGTTGATTGACAGGCCGAAGCCGAAAAGCCTTAATCGAGTAGGCACACAAACCTTCCTCTTTTTGATCAGTATGGGCTTCCTACAACTCATTCCGGCCGATAAACTGGCCGCTCTTTACGACACTAGTTCACGCCAACTGCGACTTTTTGCGAAAGGTAATGCGCAGCAGTTCACGAGCGGTATTTCGTTCTACCGAGATCCGCAATTTGTTGGTGGCTTAAAATTTGACCTGCAAGGATGGGTGGGGCCACTGGGTACCGGCCAGGAACCGTACACCAAAACCCAAAATTTTAGTATTCAGCTGCCTTCGCCGGTGATCAACTCCAAATCGGTTATCATCGCTGATGCCAATCATCCCGAGGGTGTCCAGGTTGAGATTCACTACACAGGTTTGGGCACAACGGCGGCTGATCTCAACGGAGCGGGTGAGTTTTGGGCTATCCCCGCTGCTGAGGTAGCGCCTACTCAGCTACCGGGTCAGGAAACTATTCGGGCCTTGTTCAAAGAACCGTTTTCAATTAAACAGTCGGCGGGCGTATCAAAACAAGGAGGTTCCGTTGACATTAAGTTCGACCCAGCTTTTCTGGAGTTGACTGATGCGGGCATTCAGGGGGGCGACATTGCCTGGACGTTTAATTCGCTGCAAATGGGCAATACCCAGGTGATTGTCACCATTTTTGGCGGCATCGCCAAGTTTGTCATGCAGCGGGTTTACGACGTTACTATTTTCGTATTAGCCGATGCAAAACCGGCTACAGATACGTTGATCCTGAATTTCTTAGGCCGGGTTAACATTGCCATGCGGCTAATTCGTGAGCAATATCCCGATGCGCAACTATACGAAGTACAGGCAACGGGTAAACGCCCATCTACCAACCCGAATGATATCTCCCAATTGAAAGTTGTTTGCCGGGCCGGTAAAGGTACGGCAATAATCAGCTCAACAGGCTGGGGAGAGTTTGGTCCGGTGAGTTACGTTGACCAGCCCTGGCTGGAAGACGTAGTGATTAACTGGCCGGTCAGTATGGACCTGAGCGAAGCCGATTCGCTGCTGAAACAAGCTGGTTTTACTGGTTCATACGGCAACGTAACCCTCCGACATCCGCTGTATCCAGGCGTCGATGAGCCCTACTACATTTTCGGCATGACCTCTGGTCAGTACGTGTTCGTCGGTGTCAACGATAAGAAAGTAACCGTCAATCGGGCGGGCCAGCCGACCGTAGTTGACCAACAGCAAGCCACGGCTTAAGACCACAAACCCATTCTACCTTCCTCTTTTTATTAGCAGTCGTTAGGCAGTCAACCGCCTAACGACTGTAATATCCTTGCATCGTTAAAGCGGCCCAGTTAGTAAATACGATTACAGCGAGCAAGGAGCGTTATGCTAACCGGTTAACCAGCTATTGAATACGTAAGACAGCCTGGCGTGGTTATAGATTATTTCGTATGATCTATAACCACGCCAGGCTATTAATTGTCCTGACAAATGCCTAATCGCTTAGTATTTAATGCCTCTGTCGAGAACAGTCGAAAATAGGCTTGGTGGTATAGCAGCTCCATGATGTCGACTAGTCAGAACTTAGAAGCCAGGACACTACCTCGTACGTAATAAGTTTTGAGTATTTACAAAAAACGCTCATATTACGCAAATCCTCAATCTTATCCTTTGAATGGAACATTTCCTCACTATCAGTGCACTAGCAATAGTGTTAAGTGCACTATTATGGCTTATTTGGTATACCAATTTTCGCCATCGAGAGTCTCTCTCCAATAAAATAAAGCGTATACAAGAGCAACCCACCCATGATTGGTCACCCGATTTTTTGGGCAAGTTTCGCCATCAAACAGACCCGCTAGCTGATCAGGTTATTACTGATATTCTTAAGCTCGGAGAAGAAAATCTGGTAAATCAGTTGTTGCAGGAACTGACCCAAAATAGCGATGGCTTACCCCAAAACTTACCGCCCGAAGTAAAGGCCTACTTTGACCGCACCGCCCATTTGCCAGCCTGGGCCGATCGGGAATTGATTGCGTTAGGACAGGATGTCTTCGCCCGGCACGGTATGCTAATTAGCATGATTCTGTCCTGCAAGTCGCTACCTCAGACCTACGTATGCGCTAATGGTGCCATGGTTCTCTACAAAACGGGCCGGCTTGGTGAGCAACGGGGTCAAATGGAGGCCTATACTCACCGGATCGTCGAAACCGCTCAGTTTGTGGTAAATGTCATGTCGCCGGGTGGATTATCGGCTTACGGAAATGGAATTCGTACCACGCAAAAAGTACGATTGATTCATGCCACCATTCGCTACTTCATTCGCAAATACGGTTGGGATAGCGCTCTTTATGGGGAGCCCATCAATCAGGAAGACATGGCTGGTACGCTGATGGCCTTCTCTGCCCTTGTGCTGGAAGGCCTGGAAAAACTTAATGTGCAGCTTACAGCGGCAGAGAAAGAGGCTTACATACACTGCTGGCGTATTGTGGGTCATATCATGGGCGTTGACGAGCAGCTGATTCCGAATAATTTATTAGATGGCTTCAAGCTGGGCTATGCGATCATGAATCACCAGATGGCCGAAAGCGTTCAGGGAAAGGCGCTCGCTACCGCCTTGGTCGCCTTTAAGGAAACCATCTCACCCGAGGGTAAGCTGATTGGCATGGTACCAGAAATGATCCGTTTTATGGTCGGCGATGAGATTGCAACCATGCTGGGCGTAGTGGCCGATCCGATTCGTGAGCAAGAGGCAAAGCGACGCGCCCGTGAAATGGCCGGCATAGCCGAAACGATTGAGCACGCTACTTTTTGGTCAGGACCCATTGCCAACCTCATGAGCAAACTCATGCTGGAGGGCATGTTAGTGTACATGGGTCGGGGCCAGCGCATTCGCTTTCAACTTCCTGAATCGCTCCGAAACGACTGGCGCCTGCAAACCCCTCAAGCAACCATTAAGTCATGAATCAGCCTTTAATCAATGTGGCCGACTACCCTCCACTGGGCCTGGCGCTGAACGGGATCGGGTGTTTGTTTTGGGTAGTCGCTTATGCTGTGCTGATCTGGAACATCCGACAAAAGAAGTTTGTTGAAATGCCCGCCTACGTAGCCTGCGCCAACATAGGTTGGGAATTTGTCTGGAGCTTCATCTATCAACCCGATACGGGTCTGCTGTATGCTTTGAGTTACCAGGCGGCTTTTCTGCTGGACTGTTATATTTTCTACTCACTACTGCGATACGGCACTAAACAGCCAATGGCGAAAGGGCTACAGCATCATTTCCGGCTATTCTGCCTGTTTAACTTCGGGTTCTGGATCTTTTTCTGTTACTTCTACAAGAACGAAGGCTTCGACACGGCCATTGGCGCTAACTCTGGTTATATCATCAATGTCATTCTGTCGATACAGTGTGTTATGCTTCTGTTGCAAACGCACGATACTCAACAATTTTCGAAGGTATTGGCGATTGCTAAAATGCTTGGTACCGGCCTCATCAGCGCGTCAATGTTTGTGCTGTACCCCACCAATCACTTCGTTCAGTTTTTGGGAGCAACCTGCTTGGTAGTAGATAATGTGTACATCTATCTGTTGTGGACCAGACACCGCACTTTTCGGCCAGCTCAAAAGCATACGCAGTATGTTAACTAAACTAATCAGTTATTTCATTCCTGAAGCGGCCCACCAGACCACCGAATCGCTCCGCTCGGCCCGCATTATGGTTAGCGTGTTCCTGGTAACAGGGGTACTCAACTTTCTGTTTATCAACGTCGCATCAATGGCTCAGTTCCGTTTTGTCGATTACATTTTACTGGCTAACGGAGTCATTTGTTTGCTGATGGCTTTCCTGCTCAGACAGGGCACACCGCCCCTCCTATGCGCGAACCTATATCAACTGAATGAATGGGTCGGCACAGTAAGCACGATCTGGGTTGCCGGCGGTTTGCATTCGACAAGCACGGCTGGCCTATTATTGACGCCCATGACGTCGATGCTGATTGCCGGTCGACGAAGCGCTACAGTTTGGTTGTTCGTCTCAATTGCCTCATTAGGTTTCATTTATTGGTATGAAGTTGCCGTAGCACCACTTCCCGAACTGTTCGACCGGAATCAGCGATATCGGCTCATGTTATTCAATATGATCGGTATCATGGCCGCTTTGTTTGTAAATACGCTGGTTTTCGACATCGAGAAAGAACGGGCCATCAATAATCTGATAGCTAAAAACGAAGAGCTAAAAACCGCCCAGCAGCAACTGATTCAAACCGAGAAGCTGGCGGCCCTGGGCGAACTGACGGCTGGCGTAGCCCACGAAATCCGCAATCCGTTGAACTTCGTTAACAACTTCGCCGAGTTATCAGTAGCGTTAGTTCAGGAGTTAAAGGCGGGGGTAGAGACGGATCAGACAGCACGGACGCAAACGGTACTTACTTTACTGAGCGATAACCTAACCAAAATTGCGCACCACGGCAAACGAGCTACGTCGATTGTCAAAAGCATGCTTTTACACAGCCGTGCCGACGTCGGTGCCAAGCGCCCAACAGACCTCAATGGCCTGGCCAACGAGTACCTCTATCTAGCCTATCATGGGCTGCGGGCCAAAGACAAAAGCTTCACTGCCAGGTTGACCACCGAGTTCGATCCGGCTACCGGTCGCGTTTACTGCGTGCCTCAGGAACTAGGTCGAGTCTTATTAAATCTGTACAACAACGCCTTCTACGCAGTTCAACAAAAGCAGCGCACCATTGGCAGCGCCTACGAACCCGAAGTCGTCGTGACAACCCGGCGTTCCAGTAAGGGGGTCGAGGTACTCGTTCGGGACAACGGGTCTGGCATAGCTCCGGGTGTGCAGACAAAAATTTTTCAGCCTTTTTTTTCGACTAAGCCAACCGGCCAGGGCACTGGTTTAGGCTTATCCATCGGCTACGATATTGTAACGAAAGGCCACGGAGGGGAGTTGACCGTCGAATCCGTTGACGGCGAGTTTACCCAGTTTAGAATCTGCCTACCCATAAATAATGCCAGCACATAATACAGTCTTTGGCTGTCGATGGTCGGCAAGGTATTCTTTCAACGATTGTTTTAACAAGAACTTCATTGGGAGAATGTCACTCAACGAATAACTCTTCTATCTGCGCACTTGAACGGTCAAACAATAAGAATCTCAAACACCTAACGGCGCATGAGTACTAAAATATTGGTTATTGATGACGAAGCCGATGTAGAGTCGCTATTACTACAGCGGTTTTGGCTTAAAATACAGGAAGGTACGTACCAGTTTCAATTTGCCGAGAGCGGATACGAGGCCCTGTCGGTGATACGGGCCGAACCGGATTTTGATGTGCTGTTAGTCGATATTAACATGCCAGACATGGATGGACTAACCTTGTTGGGGCACCTCCCCGATTTATTGCCGAATGGCCGCGCTGTAATGGTGTCGGCTTATGACGATATGGATAATATTCGCACGGCCATGAACCGGGGGGCCTTCGACTTTGTCTGCAAGCCCATTAATTTCGGTGATCTGGAACTGACCATCGAAAAAACGGCTCAGCACGTTCGTCAGCTGCGTGAATCAGCGAAAATGAAGCTGATTGCTGACTTAAAAACGCACTTTTTCGACAATATAACGCATGAATTTCGCACCCCCCTGACGCTGATCCTGGCGCCCGTTGAGCGCTTACTTCGGCAATGGAACGAGTACGACGTAACGTACCGGGATCTATTGTCCATCGAGCGCAATGCCCGCCATCTGCTCCGGCTGATTAACCAACTCCTTGATCTGGCTAAACTGGAAGTGGGTCACCTCCGCGTGAATCTACAACCTGGCAATCTGAACGAATTTGTTGGGCAGTTGGTCCAGGCATTCATGCCCGTAGCAGAACAGCGCGAGCTTACCCTTTCTTACCATTCCGATGTATCTGGCCAGTGGTTGTTTGATGCCGAAAAAGTTGGGCAGATTGGGTACAATTTAATTGCTAACGCCATTAAGTTCACCGCAGGGCCACATCCCCAAAAGGCGGGTGCCGTAACTGTGCGCCTAACGAGCGGACCACCTGTGCGCCTGACGGTTTCAGATACCGGTGTCGGCATTACAGCCGCTAACTTACCGCATATTTTTAACCGCTTTTATCAGGTCGATTCGGTGGTACGGCCGTTGCAGCCGGGCACCGGCATTGGCCTGTCGCTCGTTAAGGAGCTAACGGAATTAATGGGGGGCACGGTATCAGTAGAAAGTAGCCCGGGAACCACAACGACTCCCTCAGGCACTACGTTCGCCGTCGACTTACCGATCAGTCCTCTATCAGACGACGAGCCGACAGCCAACGATAGCTTTCCAGTACAAGAGTGGTTCCCTCACCCAGCGAGTGAGTTGAGCACCAGCCTTCCACCAACCACCCCAGCCGAAGATGCTGCGCTGATTGTTGTGGTAGAAGACAATGACGAGTTACGCAAGTTCTTAGCCGAAGAGCTCATGCAGCATTACCGGGTCCTCACGGCGGACGCCGGAGAGCAAGGCTGGGCGTTGATTCAGACCGAACTTCCCGACGTGGTCATATCTGATGTTATGATGCCAGGCATGGACGGTTATGCCCTGACGCATCGCATCAAAACCACTCCGGCAACCGATCATATCGCGGTTATTTTACTCACGGCCAAAGCCACCAACGATAGCCGAATGACCGGTCTGCAACAAGGGGCCGACGATTACTTGACAAAGCCCTTTCTTATCGAAGAGATGACGCTACGCCTGCGAAACCTGTTGGCGCGTCAGCAGCGACTGCGCATGCTTTACCAGCAACAACTGGCCCGGCCCGAACTACCCCAACCGATGGAAACCGTTCAGGATGGGTGGTTGCGAACCTTGTATTCGGTGTTAGATGCTCACTTAGACGATTCCTCATTCAGCGTTGAACAGTTAGCTCAATACATGGCCCTGAGCAGTAAAACCCTACTTCGCAAGATTCAAGCCCTTACTCAACTCTCGACCAACGATTTAATTCGACGGTACCGGTTGCGCAAAGCCGTCGACCTGCTACGCGCCGGACACGGTGTATCCGAAACGGCTTACATGGTTGGTTTTGATACGCCTTCGTACTTCGGTCAGTGCTTTAAGGAAGTGTATCACGTTACGCCCAGAGAATTTGCCGTATCAGAGAAAACGTAGAGCTGTTTTAGTGAGCAGTATGCATAGGCATTGATTGTACCAACCATGGCTCTCTACACCGCAACAGAGGCTAACAGATTTGTATTCAACCACATCGCGACATCCAGAACAAAACTGTCGGCATTATCCACATAAAGCAGATTAGGCAGGGTGCTCAGCGTTATTTTACCTGCGTTGTATTGGGCTGTGATATTTGAATACAGAACGGCATCCGCCTGATCGGCCAAGTCCAGTATAGATGTTGCGCCCGGCACCCCACAACCAACTGCCTGACCAGGGCTTTGCGTCAGAGTCCACGATAACAGGAACAGATTGCCAGTATGGTTTGCTGGATTGGCTAGCTTACTAAACTGATCCGAAATCATCGTATTCAAATCGTTGGTATTTGAATACTGGTCAAATACGACCAGATCAGCCGGTCCGGGCATATCGCCATACGAATAAACGCCGGTAAACTGCTGCTTGACAACATTAGTCAATTGATCGAAAACCGCCAGCACTTTACCCGATGAACCAATGTACTGATTGATCAATACGTCAGCTAATGTGCCCGAACCGAGTGGTGTATCATAGAGCACGTTTTGCAGTTGCGACGTCACCAGACTACAGAGCTGCGTCATCTGCTCCTGCGAAAAACTTTGCTGACCGGTATCAACATCGATGTAATGCGAGAATTTCAGAATCACTAAATCATGGGAGCTTTGCATGAACGTTGAAACCTGCTCCAGAATGACTGTCAACGCAGGGCCACAACACCCTAAAAATCCAATAACAGAATGGCTATAGTGACCGGTGTATAATGTGCCTCCGGAAATAACCGGCCGCAGGTCGAAATAACGAATTCCATTTTGAAGTTGCTCTAATATCGTCAGCGTCTGGGTTTGCGTATTGCAGGTATTGGCCCCAATAGAACAGTTTTGTAGTTGACACATACCTGCGTCATGAGCAGCGGGCATCACAATATGATTCAGTGGTTGATTGCCCAGCAGCTCTAAATTTTCGGACATCCAGTTTGAGCGATCCATATAGAGGAATGGTGGTTTTCGAAAAATTATTGAACTAGTCCGGCAAGAATCGACAGGCCTATGCCCCGTCTTCGCAGGTACTGACAATACATACACCCTAACGTTAAGCCGGCTACGTACTATCAGTACCTGAAAAGCCAGAAACGACTAGGTGTTAGCGTAAACTTGCACCGTGAAATTGCCCGAAGCGTTTCTTGGATTAGCGATGTACAGCGAGCGGTGAGGGTCGGTGTAATTACTTTGAAAACCATTGTAGGCATCCGAGTAACGGGTGGGGTCAATGCCCATGCTAACGTCCTGCATGACATCGAAATGAATGATGTCGGGATTTGCCGTATTGATCACTTGAAATGAAACATACTTCGTTCCCGACGGCATGGAGTCGGTAGAAAAGTTACCACTTGAACGATGCTTTTGGCCTGGTTGCGGCTGGGGGTCAGAAACGACGGTGGCTAATAGGGTTTGTGCCATTTTGGTATTATTTTGATTGAGTAGTGCTTACTCTGTTTAAGGCTTTTCAGCTACCGCCTTTATCATAGAGGACATGACAAAGGTAGAGCACGGCCAACCCCGGGAATATTACAAAATGGACAAAGACTATCAGTTTTAGGACAGGCTCGAACGCAACCAGAGCAGTGAGCGCAGGGCCACCATTTTAAGGAGTTTGACAAGATAATAAACAGCAAAAAAGCAGGCTAGCCTGCTCTGTAGTTCTTGGTTTGCTTGTTTCTGGACAGGAGTTAAACGTAGTGAGGACAACACTAGCGTTCGTTAGACCTTAGCAATCATCCGATCAAAAACCTCGCGCTGGGCTTTCATTGAACCAACCTTATCGGTCGGATTGGTATGGCACTCCAACAGTACCCAACCTTTATAATTCATGTTGACCAGGTTGGTCAGCAGCTCCTGATAAGGATAGTCAGTGCGGTCCAGCTCCCGAACGTGACAGGTGGCCCCAAACCGATCTTTTACTAAATCGAAGTTGGATTGAAACCCTTTCCCGTTCAGATCTTGAGGATTGCAGTTCCAGCAGATGGTTGCGTTAGGATGCACAGCCACGTCCATGATTTGCTTAATGGCCGGAAGCTCCTGGGTTTCTTCGCCGTGTACTTCAAGCCGGATCTGCTGCCCGAAGTCGGCTCCACATTTGGCCAGCTCATTTAAGGCCTGGCCTATTTGAGTAAGCGTTTTTTCGGCAGGCACTTCTTTATGTAGGGCGTTGGGCTTCACTTTCACGCCCGAGCCGCCTACATCGGCGCTTAATCGGATAAACTCTTTTGTCCGCTCAATAGATACCTTAAGGCGCTCGGGTTCTACAAAGTCAAATTGCTGGTTTGTGCCAAGCCCCACCAACTGCACCGGGCTGTCGGCAAACTGTTTTTTGACTTCCAGTCGCTGCGCCGAACTCAGATTAGGCATTACTTTGTGGGCATGGTCGACGCGCAGCTCCACACCTAGTATGTCGGTATCCTTACAGTTTTTGATCAGGGTAGGTACGTCCCAGTCTTTCCCCCATAAATATGTAACAAACCCCAACTTGATCGCCGATTTTTCCCGATCCGATAAAACAGCTAATGCCGGTCCCGATAGTATCGAAGCCCCAGTCAGTAGACTGATTTCCCTGAGAAAAGTCTTTCTATTAATAAGAGACATAGGAGTCGGAAAATAGAATGGATGACAAAATTCGGTTATCAACCAAATAAAGTTGATGGACCGACTCGTCTACCTATCAATTACTCCCTGTGCACTGCATCAAGGCACTCATGCGAGAGTGCCTCTTAGTTAAGCATTCCTGTAAAGCCAGAAACAAGGCCCTCTCAACCTGGCTTATTGGCTGCAATATTCGGTTACCGCATTTACTGCATCGGCATAGCCTAAGTTCTGTGCCTGCTTCAAGCTTAAGCAACCTTCCTCGCGTTTATCCTGTATAATTTGGGCGATGCCTAATCCGTAGAAAGCCTTCCCAAACTTTGGATCAGCCTTGACAGCCTGCTGAAAATCGGCGGTAGCCGCAGTCAACTCTTTCTGTTGAAATCGTAAGTTACCCCGGTTATACAGCGCCAATGCATTGTTTGGATTCAACGTAATAGCTTGCGAAAAATCAGTCAGAGCCGGCTGCGTTTGCCCCTGCGCGGCAAACAGTTGCCCCCGGTTCAGAAACAACTCAGCCGTGATGCTTTTGCTTGTATCAGGGGCTAAACGAATTGCATCCGAATAATCCTTTAAAGCGCCGGGCAGATCATTCTGGGCTACTTTCAGTAAGCCCCGGTTGTAATAAGGCCGGTAAAAAGTAGGATTAAGCTTAATGGCCTGGTCATAATCAAGAGCCGCATTAGCGTATTCTTTAAGCTCAAAATAGGCTACGCCCCGGGAGTTAAAGGCGTCAGGATTGTCGTCATCGGCTTCGATAGCCTGGTTGAGCGACTGCACAGCCTCCCGAAATTTACCTTCTTTTAAATAATTTCGCCCTTGTTCAACATATTCATCCGACGAATTACAGCCGCTGATAATGAACATTATACCCAAGATACTGTACCACCAACATTTCATAATTACTCAATTTAACCGCAAAGGTACGGGTGAAATTTGGTCGTTTGTCTAACAAATCCTTAACTTTGCATCGGCAAATCGGTGCTACCAGCTCCTGCTGAATCCCCCAGGTCTTGACCGAAGCAAGGGTAGGTGGTCGTAGCGGTGAGACATTGGTTTGCCATTTTTTGTTTCCACCCGTGCTCGTCGGGGCGGTTGCTTCGTTTAGCGGTTTGTGCATCTTAGTCGTATCAGGTCGCTAAATTACTTAGACCCAATATGGACCTGCTCAACCAAATTAAGGCGTCATTCCAGAACGCATTTCACACCGCCCCGTTACTGGTCTGCTCGCCCGGCCGGGTCAATCTCATCGGCGAACATACTGATTATAATGAAGGATTTGTGCTTCCGGCTGCTATAGACAAAGCCATCTTCTTAGCCGTTAGTCCTCGTCAGGACAACGAACTTCATTTTATAGCGCACGACCTCGACAAAACCTACCAGGGTTCATTGTCTACCTTAACGCCAACCCACACCTGGGCCGATTACTTGCTGGGTACCGTAGCGCAATTTCAACTAGCGGGTCATCAGCTCAGCGGTTTCAACTGTGTTTTCGGTGGAACCATCCCGATGGGTGCCGGTCTGTCTTCGTCAGCAGCCCTCGAAAACGGCGTTGGCTTTGCCCTCAATGAGATGTTTGGCCTGGGCGTCGATCGACTTTCGATGCTAAAGATGTCGCAACGGGCCGAAAATGACTTCGTTGGCGCTAAAGTGGGCATCATGGACATGTTTGCCAGCATGATGGGTAAAGCCAATCACGTGATTAAGCTAGATTGCCGCTCACTTGAGTATACTTATGCGCCGTTCGAGATGGAAGGCATTAATATCGTGCTTTGCGACTCGCGGGTGAAGCACTCACTGGTAACGTCGGAATACAATACACGCCGGGCCGAGTGCGAAGTGGGCGTTCAGGCACTCAAGCCTTATTATCCCGAAATAAAAAGTTTGCGCGATGTCACGATGACTATGCTTGACAAGCACCTGCGCGACAAACAGCCCCTAATTTATCGGCGGTGTGCCTACGTAGTCCAGGAAAACCAGCGCTTGCTCGATGGCGTAATAAAGCTCGAAGCGGGCGACATAGCCGGATTTGGTCAGCTTATGTATGGCTCACACGAGGGCTTAAGTCACTGGTATGAGGTAAGTTGCCCAGAGTTAGACACGTTGGTAGATATTGCCCGGGGGCAGGCGGGTGTGCTGGGTGCCCGGATGATGGGTGGAGGCTTTGGCGGCTGCACCATAAATTTGGTGCAAGAAGACACCCTTACCGAATTTCAAAACGAGATTACCGAACAATATAAACTCAGAACCGGTAAAGATACGTACATTCACGTCTGCAAAATCCAAAATGGAACGCAGCTTGTTAGCCAATAGGTTAGTCAGTAAGTCCACATACCGAGTTACTAGAAAATCGGTGTACTAACAGCTGACCAACTCTCTGATTAACCAACTGATTAACTTTAATTTAAACTATGAAATTTTTCATTGACACAGCCAACCTGGCTGACATTCGCGAAGCCCAAGACATGGGTATTCTTGACGGCGTAACTACCAACCCATCGCTGATGGCCAAAGAAGGCATCACCGGAAAGGACAACGTGATGCGTCACTACAAGCAGATTTGCGAAATCGTAGAAGGCGACATTAGCGCTGAAGTCATTTCGGTTAAGTATGACGAAATGATTAAAGAAGGCGAAGAATTGGCTGACCTCGACGAGAACATCGTTGTGAAAGTGCCAATGACGGCTGATGGTATAAAAGCAATCAAATATTTCAGCGAAAAAGGCATTCGTACGAACTGTACGCTGATTTTTTCGGCAGGCCAGGCCTTGGTAGCCGCTAAAGCGGGGGCGTCGTACGTATCGCCGTTTGTGGGTCGTCTGGACGACATCTCAACCGATGGTATGGCCCTTATTGAGCAGATTGTGACCATATTTACGAACTACGGTTATACGACCGAAGTACTGGCAGCCTCCGTACGTCACCCAATGCACATCATTCAGTGTGCCGAAGTAGGTGCTGATGTGATGACTGCTCCTTTGAGCGTTATCAAAGCGTTGCTGAATCACCCACTAACCGACAGCGGCCTGGCTAAATTCCTTGCCGACCACGAGAAAGCTGCCCTGCCCGTAAAGCAGTAATTTAATTACCAGCTAACAGCCAGCAGCCAACAGTGTCTCATTATTGAAATCACTGTTAGCTGCTGGCTGATAACTGTTCACCGTACTATGTTTTCCAGCGAACCCGTTCTTATTCTCGACCACGCCGACATCTACCAAGGTAGTAAGTTAATTTTAGGCGATGTCTCGTTTCAAATCAACAAAGGCGATTTTGCGTACCTCATCGGGCGCACGGGTAGTGGAAAATCATCGTTGCTGAAGACGCTGTATGCCGACCTGCTGTTGCAGAACGGGAAAGGACAGGTAGCTGGTTACCAGCTCAATCCCATCAAGCCACGCGACATCCCGTACCTCCGCCGAAAAATAGGGATCGTGTTTCAAGATTTTCAACTGTTTTCCGACCGTTCTGTAGAGGATAATTTGAAGTTTGTGCTCAAAGCAACGGGCTGGAAAGACAAAGGCGAAATGAACAACCGCATCGCTGAAGTACTGATGCAGGTTGGCCTGGGAACAGCCCAGAAAAAAATGCCCCATCAGCTCTCCGGGGGCGAACAGCAACGCGTGGTTGTGGCCCGGGCAATGCTCAATGAACCACAGATCCTGATTGCTGACGAACCAACGGGAAACCTCGACCCTGCCGTATCCGATCAGATCATGAAAGTGTTTCAGTCCATCAACAACGCCGGAACAGCCGTGCTGATGGCGACTCATAACTACGAACTTCTCAACAAATACCCCGCTCGCGTGCTACGCTGTCAGGAAGGTCAGGTTATTGAGTTAAACGGCTAGTGAGTGTGATAAACAGAGAGAGGGGTAGTAAGTGAAGCTCTTGTTTCTTCACTTACTACCCCTCTCTCTGTTTATCACTGGTTGTAACGTGGGTGGAAACCCGCGATTCCAAGCTAAATATTGCGGGTTTCCACCCACGTTACAGCGCGTTACTTCGCTTTCAAATACGCAAAAGGAATAATCATCTCCTCAAGCGACACCCCTCCGTGCTGGAACGTATTGCGGTAATGATTCACGTAGTAATTGTAGTTGTTCGGATACGCGAAGAAGTAGTCCTCCAGCGTAAACACGTAAGCCGTTGATACGTGCGGCTTGGGCAGGAAAAGCCGTTCGGGCTTACGACCCACAAAGAGGTGGTTATCTTCAAATCCTAAGTTCTTCCCTTGTTTGTAGCGCAGGTTCGTGTTGGTTTCGCGGTAACCAACAATTTTAGCTGGCTTCTGAACCCGGATCATACCGTGGTCAGTGGTGACAACGAGTCGTCCCCCCTTAGCCGCAATTTTTTGTACAAACTCCAGTAGGGGCGAGTGCTGAAACCAGGACCGCGTAATCGACCGGTAAGCCGATTCGTCGGGGGCCAATTCCTTAATCATTGCCATATCGGTTCGGGCGTGCGACAGCATATCCACGAAGTTGTACACAACAATATTTAACTGATTCTGAAGCAGGTTATTGAAGTTATCGACCAGTGATTTACCCTGATTAACATTCAGAATTTTGTGATACGACATTTTGATATTCAGACGGCTCTGCTCCAGTTGCCGACGCATGAACTCGTCTTCGTGGTTGTTCAGGCCCTCATCTTCGTTGTCGTCGTTCACCCATAAATCCGGGTGCTTACGTTCCATCTCGCTCGGCATCATACCCGAAAAAATAGCGTTTCGGGCGAAACCAGTTGTAGTAGGCAGAATGGAGTAATACGAAGATTCTTCTTCAACCGTGAAATACTCACCTAATAGGGGTTCAATAGCTTTCCACTGATCGTAGCGCAGGTTGTCAATCAAGATGAAGAACAGCGGAGCCGAATTCCCGCTCTGATCCAAAAGTGGGAATACCTTCTTACGCATCAATTGGTGCGACATAATCGGGCTATCCGTCTTGGGATCGTTCAACCAGTCTTCATAGTTGTCCATCACAAACTTACAGAAGGTGGCGTTGGCTTCACTTTTCTGCATGTTCATGACCTCCGACATACTCTTATCCTGCGAGCTATCAAGCTCTAACTCCCAGTAAATAAGCTTCCTATAGACTTCAGCCCATTCCTCAAAACTCATGCGGTCATTATACTGCATGGAGATGTTACGGAAGTCCTGCTGATAACCAATGTTCGTTCGCTCGGTTACGAGTCGCTTGTTGTCCAGAATCTTTTTGACAGAGAGCAGGATCTGATTCGGATTGAGCGGTTTGATGAGGTAATCGGCAATCTTAGAGCCGATTGCCTCTTCCATAATGTGTTCCTCTTCACTTTTGGTGATCATAACCACCGGCAGGTTGGGACGCAGTTGCTTAATCTGGGAGAGCGTTTCCAGCCCGGTCATGCCGGGCATCATTTCATCCAGGAAAACAACATCATAATTTGTCTGCTCGACCTGATCGAGTGCGTCGGCTCCGCTGTTAACGGACGTAACGTCGTAGCCTTTATTTTTGAGGAAAAGAATGTGAGGTTTCAGCAGATCAATCTCATCATCGGCCCAGAGTATCGAATAGTTTTGCATACGTTCGAGGGGGTAGTTTGTAGTTTATGGTTTATTCGTGCCAACTGTCGTGGATTGACTACCTAAACCGTTCCTTATTTAACAGCAAACGCCCGCTTCTGTTTAGGTGGTTCATATTTAACAGAATTTAACAACCATCGTTTCGCTGAAAGCAGCCCTACAGTGGTGATTAGTACATGGATCGTTGGGGCCATTTTAACGTCTTTTAAACCTTATCACTCTAAATTGATCAACACAAGTGAGGACTGCTTAATCGTTTACTCGGTCATATACGGTGGATAGATACACCTCGCTAAAAATGCTTTGTTACGTAAAAAGGGGCGTATTTTACCTTACTTTTACAATTGATATCGTTTGTGCATGGCGAGCCAGGCAAATGTCCGGCAGCATCCCGGCTGAACATAATCCATGAAAAAATATCCTATCATTTTTGCTTCATTCTTAGTAGGCATCATTAGTTACGTTCAGGTTAGCCAGGCTTATCCAGTATTGTCTGAGCGGTTGACCGCCTTCGATTCGGTGGGCGTGGAAAAGAAAGACGGGAAGCGGTTTATTCTGCACCGGGTTGATGAAGGCCAAACGCTGTTTGCTATTGCCCGACGCTATCGGCGATCGGTTGCCGAAATTAAAGCGGCCAATCCAGACATGAACGAATCGGTTCGATACGATCAGCTGGTACGTATCCCGATTCCAGATGGTGCCTTGAACCGTAAGGAAGCCAAGGCATTGGATAAAGCGATCCGTAAAGAAGAAAAACAGCAGAAGCGGGAAGCCAAAGTTGACGGGAAACCAGCCTCAACGGACGAAAAAAAAACCGCTAAAGCGGAAAAGAATCCAGAGAAAGACGCTAAGAAGAATGAAGATCCCGCCCGGTCAGGCATTCACGTAGTTGAGCCGGGTCAGACACTATATAGCTTAGCAGTTCGGTACGGTGTTCCCCAGTCAGACCTTCGCAAGTGGAATAACTTGTCTTCTAATAATGTATTGATTGGTCAGGCGCTTATTGTGTCAGAAAAAGCGTATCAGGCACGGGTTCCATCGTCGCCGGCGCCAAGCGTAGCCATTAGAACATCCGATACGCCAACCCGAACGGAGACCGCTAAACCCGCTGAGACGCGCCCGGCGGAGCCTAAGCCGACAACAACCCGACGCACTGACCCGCCCGCCGAAACCAAACCCGAGCGAACCACGCCTGTAGCTGAAAACCGACGGAATGAACCAACCCCAGCCCCCAGCACGAAACCGGCGGCCGAAGTAGAAATTGAGTCCCCTCGGCCGGGTAACGATGCGCCCATTCCGATGCGCGGCCGACGTATTTCCGATAGTGGTGTAGCGGAGATGATTGAAGGTGCCGATGGGTCGGGCAAATACCTCGCCCTGCACCGGACTGCGCCAATCGGAACTTTGGTGCAGGTACGCAACGAGTTCAACAATCAGAGCCTTTGGGTAAAAGTTATTGGCCGGTTGCCCAACACGGGTGTGAATGACAAGATATTAATCAAATTATCGGCCCAGGCGTTTGCGAAACTTTCACCCGAAGACAAGCGTTTTCGGGCAGAGGTCAGTTACATTGTCCGCTAACGATATGGAAAAAGAAACGAAAGAAGAGCGTATTGCCCGACGGCACCGCGAACGCGATCAACAAATGAAGTCATCGCCGGGCTACGTGACATTTAGCGTCATGTTTACGCTGGCTTATCCGTTTATAGCCGTCTTCACCTTCGTTATGTCTACATTACTAGCCTTCTTTTCGGGTATTTCCCGAGCTATGGCATGGGTTGTTAGCGGAGGCCGTTCGCATTAATTTCTGACCATTTGATGAACTGCCCCATTAGCCAGTCAATTGGCCTGCCTCATCGGGCTTAATTAGTATGAGTGAACCTGAACTTATTGATTTTTTGAATAGGAAGGCCGATCAATACAATCGGCCTTCATTTATTGAACGCGATCCCATCAGCATTCCGCATCGTTTCAGCCGGAAGCAGGATATTGAAATCATGGGGTTCTGGGCTGCCGTGCTGGCCTGGGGACAGCGTCCGGTGATTTTGAAGAAGTCGAATGAATTAATCGAACTCATGGATGGCGCTCCCTACGATTTCGTACGCAACCACGAAGAGAGTGACCTCAAGCGCTTTCTGGCCTTCAAGCACCGCACATTCAACGCTACGGATGCGCTCTATTTTCTGCACTTCTTTCATACGTATTACCAGACAAACGATTCGCTGGAAGATGCTTTCATTAATACAGCGGCTGGAAAGCCGCTTTTTGATAGTACAAACCGAAGCGGCTTTCCAGCCGCTGTACCGACAGTAGAATCGGCTTTGATTACCTTCCATGACCGTTTCTGCTGCGATCCGTTCTTTCCCGAACGCACTCGTAAACACATTGCTACGCCCGCCCGTAATTCATCGTGTAAACGACTACTTATGTTTTTACGCTGGATGGTTCGGCACGATGACCGCGGAGTCGATTTTGGGCTATGGACCAGATTACGCCCTAACCAGCTAGTCATACCAATTGATGTGCACGTTAACCGCGTAGCCCGTACCCTTGGCTTGCTTACCCATCGGAGTGCCACGCTACCCCAGCCCGATTGGAAAGCAGCCCTATCGCTCACAGAAACACTTCGCCGGTTTGATCCAGCAGATCCGGTACGATATGATTTTGCCCTTTTTGGCCTGGGAGTAGAGGGAGAACTGTAATTTCGTTAAGTGAGCGGTCAGTTATTGTCAAACGTTGTCAGGAAGGGTCAAGCAGTTGCCACGAGCCATAAGACACCTGACCATACTTGGCTGAACCTGACTACTCCTTTTTGGCTGTTTGCTAAGGCATGCAAACAATATTGTCGATATAAGATTACTAATCTTGTTGACATGCTTATTAAACCATGCCGTTCCAGATCACTACTCAGCCCTTCGGTCCACTAGCTACCGAAAGCGAACCTCTTACCGAATACATCCTCGAACACCCTGAGACAGGTGAGTTTATCAGTGTACTTCCTGGGTTTGGTGGTATTCTCCGCCGGTTAGTTCTGCGTAAAGGTAAAAGTCTTTTTGCGCTGATAAAGGCTCCTGAGTCGCCCCAGGCCCTGCTCGCCGACGAAGGTTACGCCAGTGCGTTGCTTTATCCTTTTCCAAGTCGGATTCATCATGGCATTTACCGCTTCGATGGCGAAGCGTATGCCCTGAAAATGAACGAAGCCAATCGCGACAACGCCCTTCATGGATTTGTGTATGGCCGCGAGTTTTCGGTAGTCAGCCAGGAGGCTACACCTACCCACGCTCGACTTGTTATTCAATACAATTACGTTGGCGATACGGTTGGGTATCCATTTCCTTTTTCGCTTACCGTTACTTATGAGTTGATTCAGGCTAACTTACTCAAGCTAGGTAGTAATCCTGCTAACGACAAGATGTGCGCTCTGCGGATAAGTTACGCGGCACTTAACACGGGGACGACGCGAAGTCCGGCGGCTTTTGGCTGGCATCCTTACTTTACGTTTTCGGAGGAAACTATCGACGAGCTAACGCTGTCGCTGCCCGCCAGAACGCCCATTACCCTTGATGACAATATGATTGCGAGCGGTCGCCAGGCCCTTGAAAATGCTGAAACATTCAACCTGCGCGACCGTCAGTTAGATACGCCATTCGCTGTTGAGCCAACCGGTATTCCAGTTGATGGTGAGCCTTTTGCCGAAACAATGTTAACTTCGCTTAAAACTGGAGTTCGGCTCGTTATTGGTCAACAAACCGGCAAGGATAAACTCAATTACCTTGTTTGTTTCACTCCTCCCCGGCGCGACAGCATTGCCATTGAACCCCTGACGGCCAATGTCGATGCCTTCAACAATGGCGATGGGTTAACCATCTTAAACCCTGGCGATACGCTTTCGGGCACAATTTGGGTCAGGTTAGACTAAAGAAAGGTATAAAAGACCAGAAGGAGCTGATACATCCAGCTGTAAAATCAGGTTTATTAGCTCCTTCTAACTACTTTACCATGTGACTGCTTTTAAACGCACACCTTGCGGATTTTCTGCATCGGACAGTTTAATGGCCGCCTTGCCCGGCTCGACCAGGTAGTTCATTCGTTCTTGTATCAGTTCATTAGGTTTAGCCTCCCGATTGACGTTGCTTTTAGGAGCACAAGCGTAAAAACCTCGATACTTTCCGCTGGTTGGTATGATGACAAAAGATTGATTGGTCTCATCAACCTGAATCTTGCCTTTAAAATACGTATAGGCCTCTGTCCGACAATTATAACTGGTTGTTGAGTTGATGACGTATTCCTCGTAAGTACCGTCAGCGTGAAATTCAAATGCCAACGCCTGCTCGTAAGCATTGCCAGCGTAAGTACCATCATAATTCCAGAAATTAGTCGGAGAAAACGAGCCATACGACCATTTCCCAACTAGCTCAGCCGGTATTTTGCTGGTCGTAGACGGTGAACCGATGGGGGAATTTTCTTGGGGATTAACCTTACCCGCTTCATCTTTTTTACAAGCGGCAGATAACATTACTAGCGCAGAGAGCGCCATGAAGAGCTTTTTCATAAGGATTCCTAATCTCTTTACTTTCTTCTGATCGGGTACAAAACAAAGTAAGAGGATACCTATGCCCCAGAAGCCTCTTGACCAAGAAGACAAACTGATAACTCAATTGCCAAAAAAAGGAGATGAATTGTGGAGCGAATTCGTGAAGGACCTGAGTTAAGTGGAGCTTCATGTAGAACACCGTCTTAAACCATGCCCTACATGAAGCCATCGAGCTGCCGTCGCGATCTTTGACTAGAGTAGGCAACTCAGGAATGAAACAAACCTCATTTAACGCTGACAACAATAGCGAATGTTAATCGTAGTCTGGGAACTACGATCCAGCATTACCCGGTCTCTGACCGGAGCTACCAGCTCACGAAAGGAACCCTATCTAACGATAAACTCATTAGCCTTACAACTCGAACGTAATGCCCTGCGCAAGTGGCATGGTAGTTCCGTAATTGATGGTGTTGGTTTGCCGACGCATGTAGGCTTTCCAGGCATCAGACCCAGACTCACGCCCGCCACCGGTTTCTTTTTCGCCACCGAAAGCGCCACCAATTTCGGCACCCGACGTACCGATGTTGACATTGGCAATACCGCAGTCAGATCCACTCGCGGCCAGGAATCGTTCGGCCTCGCGCATGTTTAAGGTGAAAATAGATGACGACAGTCCTTGCGGCACTCCATTTTGCTGGGCGATCGCATCGTCCAGCGTGGAGTACTTCAGTAAATATAGGATAGGTGCAAACGTTTCGCGCTGAACAACTGGCCAGTCATTTTGCGCTTCAGCAATGCATGGACGAACGTAACAGCCCGATTCAAAGCCTAAACCGTCTAGCAGGCCAGGCTCTACAACAAAGCGCCCACCTGCCTGTTTGATCTCTTCCACAGTTGTCATGTAATTTTTAACAGCCGCCTGATCAATCACAGGTCCTACATGAAATGACTCGTCTAATGGATTACCAATGCGAATTTGTGCATAGGCATTTTTCAGCCGGTTTTTCACGTCGTCGTAAATACTCTCCTGCACAATAACCCGGCGGGTAGTGGTACAGCGTTGTCCGGCCGTACCGACAGCACCAAATACAATCGCCGGGATTGCCAGATCCAAATCAGCGTGTTCCGAAACAATGATGGCGTTGTTGCCACCCAGTTCCAACAGCGTCCGTCCCAGCCGAGCAGCTACAGCTTCAGCCACGGCTTTTCCCATACGGGTGCTACCTGTGGCTGACACCAGCGCTACCCGCGGATCGCGCGCCAGCCACTCGCCCGCATCGCGACCACCCGTGACCAGGCAGGAGACCCCTTCGGGTACGTCATTATTACGTAATACTTCGCCAATAATCTGCTGGCACGCTAACGCTGTCAGCGGTGTTTTTTCGGATGGTTTCCACACGCAAACGTCACCACACACCCAGGCAATCATGGCGTTCCACGACCAGACAGCCACGGGAAAGTTGAAGGCCGAAATAATGCCAACGATGCCTAAAGGATGCCACTGTTCCAGCATGCGGTGAGCCGGACGTTCAGAGTGCATCGACAATCCATAGAGCTGCCGCGACTGACCCACCGCAAAATCACAGATATCAATGATTTCCTGTACCTCTCCAAGGCCTTCCTGCAGTGACTTACCCATCTCGTAACTCACGAGCGTCCCTAATTCCCGTTTATACTGCCGAAACTGCTCACCCATTTGCCGAACGATCTCGCCCCGCCTAGGAGCTGGCACTTGTCGCCATTCTGTAAACGCTTGCTGTGCCGTTTCGATAACACGGTCATAGTCAGCCCGGGTTGAGACGTTTACCCGTGCAATTAATTGGCCATCTGCTGGCGAATAGGAATCAATTGTTTTCGTACTGCCTGACCGATCTTTAGTATCCCAGAAATGCTGACCGGTACTGGTTCCAGGTTTAGTAGGTTGTGTTGGCAAAGGAAGAATGGACTGCATATATATCAGGATATGGTTTGTTGACAACACGGCAAAACTACCCGCCTTGAGGCATACTATGAGTCTGAGGCAACAAACTTTTTAGATAAATTTTAGTTAAAACATGATGATTTGTTATTTCCAAAACAGCACAACGTTATGAAAATCAATAAACTATTTGGGCTACTAACGCTGATCCCAGCGTTAGTATGTACCGCCAGTCTGGCCCAAACAACGCCCACTGGAACCATTAATCCCACTACCTACCCGCAAGGAGCTATTGCACCAGATTCAACCTTATCGTCAAAAATGTCACGCAGTCAAAAACGAGCCATGCGACGCGACGAAACGAATCGGAACAAAAAAGCTCAGAATACCCGTAATTCGGGTAGTGCCTCCAATACCTCAACTCAGGATGGCGAGTTTCGGGAAAGTTCGGCTAGCAACGGTACAACCATTAACAATAGCAACTCCACCAACTACAACAGCAACAACGTAACCAATGCCCCAACTGGCGTAGGCAGTAATCCCACCACCACAGCTAACCCAGCCAAGCCGGAAGATCAGGCCGGTAATGGAAATATGAACACGTCCAGTTCGGGGGCAACCGGCACAAACGTATCGGGCACCAGCGTGAGCACATCAGGTACCACCACCGATAGCCAGCTTAACAATGGGGCTACAAAAACGGGAACCGCAGCAGCAATATCTGGCGCACGTACTACCGAAGAACCCGCGGTGAAATCGGGGAGCACAGTCCGCAATGCAAGCATCGGGGACTTTATTTCATCATCACCGAATTACGTAACCTTGCAAAACGCCCTCCAATCGGTCAAGTTAGACGAAACGCTGAAAGGTAATGGTCCTTATACACTATTTGCTCCATCGAACAGTGCATTTAAAAAGTTACCCCCTACCATACAGGGCGGTTTGTTAGAAGGCCGTAACGTCGATGCGCTGAAGCAGTTATTGTCGTATCACGTCGTGAATGGATCATTAGACGCAAATCAATTAACGAAACAAATAAATGCGGGCAATGGCAAGGCTAGCTTGAAAACCTTGGCTGGGGGCACACTGACGGCGCAACTTGAAAACGGGCGCGTAGTGCTTACCGATGAGCGGGGCGCCAAAGCAACTGTTGAAGCCGCCGATAATCGTCAGGTCAACGGTATTGTTCACGGTATAAATGCTGTACTCATGCCCAAGGTAGATGCGAATACTATCCGTTAATGTAAGTTACTGATAGAACGAATAGTAAAAGAAGAGCCGCCGATCAACTGCATAAAACGTTGATCGGCGGCTTGTTTATTTTCCATAAAAATTTCTTAAACAAAATAGTTAATCAACCTTGTTTATAAGGCTCCGTAAGCCTGCTTGTAAAGGCATTGCTTATAAACCTGTTTACTTTTTTGATTTTCTCTTATATTTGGCTCACTTAACACCGTTTGCGTGAAACGCCAATCTTCTCTAGTCTCCGAAAGTGTCTTGATCGAAAAGCTTACGCGACGCGATCAACAGGCCTTTCAATGGCTTTACGACCAGTATTCACCTGCTCTGTATGGAGTTGTTCTGCGCATTGTTCGCGAGGAGGAACATGCTCAGGACCTCTTGCAGGATATCTTCGTCAAAATCTGGAAAAACTTAGATGCTTACGACGCCAGCAAGGGCCGTTTATTCACCTGGATGCTCAATGTAGCCAGAAATACGGCTATCGATGCCTTACGAGCTCGTAAAACGCAACCCTTCGGCGCAATCCGAACCGACGAAGAGAACGTACATATAGTTGATCGCCAGCATCACACTGAACAGCCCAATCCCGACCACATTGGTGTACAAGAGGTTGTGAGCCAGTTAAGGCCCGAACGGAAACAGCTAATTGATTTGGTCTACTTTGGAGGGTACACTCACGAGGAAGCCGCCGAAGAACTGAATCTGCCGCTGGGAACTGTTAAAACTCGGATTCGGGCCGCGTTGCAGGAGCTAAAGCAACTATTTAAATCATGAACGTAACAGAATACATAGAGTCTGGTATCTTAGAGTCCTACGTCATGGGCGCCGTTAGCGACCAGGAACGACGCGAGGTCGAGTGCCTGTCATCTATCTATCCTGACATACGGCGCGAACTTGACCAGTTATCGGTTGCACTCGAAAACTATGCCATGGCGTATAGCATCGAGCCACCAGTATCGGTCAAAGACAAGTTATTAAAACAACTTGACTTTGAGCAGCCGGTAGAAACCGAAACTGTTGTTCGGCCCATGCCAGTCGAACGTTCCACATCGACGTTTCGCACTACCTGGATGGTAGCCGCGTCTGTGGGACTCTTATTGCTGATTTTCTCTTTTTTCCTTCTCTCGCAGCTGCGTAACAGTCAGGAAACGTTGACGTCACTTCGTACGGCAAATAGTTCACTGCAATCAGAAGTACGGCAGCTACGTGATCACCAAACACAATCCGATCAGGCGCTGGCTTTATTACGTCAACCCGGTACCCGAACGTTGGAGCTGAAAGGGAATGAAAAAGCCCCCCAGGGCGATATGCTTGTTTTCTGGAACCCCCAAACGCGTCAGGTTGCAGTAGAAGTGAAGTCACTTCCTGCCCTACCCGCCGACCGGCAGTATCAGCTCTGGTCGTTGGTAGGTGGCAAGCCCGTAGACGCTGGCGTGTTTGACGTAACGAATACCAATGCGCTGATCCAGAAACTTAACCGTCCTATTGACAAAGCCGACGCCTTCGCCGTGACCGTTGAAAAGCGGGGGGGAAGTCCCACGCCTACCCTATCGACGCTGCTGGCTATGACACCGGTCGACGCCTGAACGTTGCTTTCTTTAGCTTTGTTTTCTTATTGACAATGAGCTTCGCCCGGCAGCTTTTGGCTCAGTCGGGCGAAGTTTGTTATACGATCTTTGCCCCAGACTTAAGTGTTATAAGCTGGCAGTTTATTAGTACCTTATTTTTGAACAACAGACCATGAAAAATCCCCTGTTAGTACTGTTGCCCTTGTGGTTACTAGTGAGCACTTCCTTTGTGAGCGCCTGCCAGTCTACTTCTGCCAATCAGGCGATTAGTGATTCAAAAAGCCTTACCGATGAGAAACCACCGGGGGGCAAACGGGTGGTGAAAACAAACGCTGAGTGGAAGAAAATTTTGACGCCTGACCAATACGCGGTCTTACGCGAACATGGTACCGAACGAGCTTTCACAAGTCCGTTAAACGACATCCACGATCACGGTGTCTTTTATTGCGCAGGGTGCCACAATCCGCTATTCTCGTCTGACACCAAATTCAATTCGGGTACTGGCTGGCCGAGCTTCTATGCGCCCATTGCCAAGAATGCCGTTCGAGAATTGTCTGATAAAAGCTACGGTATGGTTCGCACGGAGGTTCTCTGTAACGTATGTGGTGGGCACCTGGGCCACGTTTTCGATGATGGGCCTAAGCCAACCGGTCTGCGTTATTGCATGAATGGCGTCGCCATGACATTTGAGAAAAAGTGATGAACGGCGCGCCAATGCACACTATAAGTAATTAGCTGATTACCTTTGTTTTCTGGTTGCTAAACAACTAGTTCACAAAAGCCGGTTTGCGTATGCAAACCGGCTTTTGTATATCAGATCGGCCGAAAATACGTTATATTTGGTGCCCGAACAGTTCACCTCCAAGGTGAATGGACAAACCGTATTAGCGGACGGGCAGTTAGCTGCTTTCGAGCAACGCCATTCGTAACTAGCAAGATCTTCTTCGACCGAAAACGCATGAGTGAGTATAGGGAGCGATTCCGCGCTGTCCGGCACGCCTTCGGGGCGTTTCGACAACGAATCCGACAACGTCGAGCCCGAATCGGCAATGTCAGGCGCGGAGTCAGCCGACAAATTTTTAGGCAAACCGCACGGATTGCCGGGGAGGAACGAGTCAGTACATGGACACAAGGGTATCGTCAGTATCGAGACCGCCTTCGTTCATTCGTTCACCAATACATCGATCCTGAGTCATGGTATTATCCTTACCTTAAAAACGGGCTAAAGGCAATCCTGTATGTAGCCTTAGCTTTGGGTTTCTACGTCTTCGTTCTCAACTATAATTTCCTGTATCTGACGGGCGAAATGCCTAGTGTGGAGGAATTGCGTAATCCTAAACTGAATCAGTCGTCGGAGATTTACTCGCAGGACGGTGTCATGATTGGTAAGTTTTACGCCGAAAATCGGACGCCTATCAAGTACGAAAATATTCCAAAGTCGCTCATTAACGCCTTGATTGCCACTGAGGACGTCCGTTTCTACGAACATAGTGGCGTTGATCCCCGTGCCATTGGCCGGGCGGTCATCAACCTAGGAAGCGAGGGCGGTGGCTCGACCATCACACAGCAGTTAGCCAAAAACTTATTCAAGACACGGCGCAAAAATAGCTCAGGCCTCTTAAATAAGGTTCCGTTTCTTCGAAAAGTGATCTACAAATCGAAGGAGTGGCTGATGGCCCTAAAGCTAGAACGCAACTTCTCGAAGCAAGAAATTATTACGTATTACTTTAATACCGTTGATTTTGGCAGCAACGCTTTTGGTTTGAAAACAGCCGCCCGTACGTTTTTCAACAAAGCGCCCGACAGCCTGAACGTGCAGGAAGGCGCAGTGCTGGTTGGCTTGCAGAAGGCCACAACAAACTATAATCCGCTTAAGAACCCCAAACGTTCTAAAGAGCGCCGAAATGTAGTATTAGGTCAGATGGCTAAGTATAAGTTTCTGACAAAGGCGCAGGCCGATTCCATCAGTGCCCTTCCTCTCGTAACCGATTACACGCCCGAAAACCCTTACTCCGGCCCGGCCAGTTATCTGAAGAACGCCGTGCAGGATTTTGTCAAGAAATGGGGGGAAGAAAATGGGTACGATTTGAACACCAGTGGTTTGAAAATTTATACGACCATTGATTCGCGCATGCAGACGTACGCCGAGCAGGCTACGAGCGAAAAGATGAAGCAGTTACAACGAACCTTTGACAATCATTGGCGGGGCCGCAACCCGTGGACCGATGAAGATGGCAAGGAACTACCTGGCTTTATTGATTCGGTAGCCCGTCGGACGGAACGTTATAAAACGTTGAGCCGACGTTTCTTACCTATGTACCCCGACTCGATTACGTACTACATGAAACATGTGAAGTACAAGATGCGGGTATTTAGCTGGAAGAGTAAGCGAGGCTATGACTCGACTGAGATGACACCTTACGACTCCATTGCGTATTACAAGCATTTTTTGCAATCGGGTATGGTGGCGATGGACCCGCATACGGGCTACATCCGGGCTTGGGTTGGTGGTTTAGACTACGATTATTTTAAGTATGATCACGTTAAGCAGGGCAAACGCCAACCAGGCTCTACGTTTAAACCGTTTGTGTACACTGCTGCTATCGACGATACGCTGGTTAATCTTAGTCCCTGCGACCGCATCCAAGACCGCCCGTTCCGCAAAGAGTTTATCAACGCGGATGGTGAAGAGGACGTTTGGGAGCCGCGTAATTCGGTTGGCTACTTTAGTTACTCGAACATGACCCTTCGTCGGGCTTTGGCTCGTTCGGTTAATTCTATCACCGCTCAGTTAACAGATCGCGTTACGCCCGAACGCGTAGCTCAGTACGCCCATCGGATGGGTATAAAAAGTCGGTTAGATGCCGTACCATCCATTGGCTTAGGGTCGTCGGATGTGTCATTGTACGAATTGGTAGCGTCATACTGTACGTTTGTCAATGACGGCGAATCCATTGATCCAATCATTGTACAACGAATCGAAGATCGTGATGGCAACGTAATTGAGACCTTCTCGACTCAACGCAAACGGGCCATCAGTCCAGAAACAGCCTTTTTGATGCGTTACATGCTACAAGGAGGCTTACAAGAATCGGGGGGTACTTCACAGAATCTTTGGTCATTTGACTTGTTCAAGAACCGGAACGAAATAGGGGCCAAAACCGGAACCACGTCTAACAACTCAGACGGTTGGTTTGTGGGTGTATCCAACAACTTAGTAGTAGGTGCGTGGGTTGGTGGCGACGACCGAAGTATCCACTTCCGTTCAACGGATTTAGGAGAAGGTGCCAAAACAGCTTTGCCTTTAGTCGGCAGCTTTCTGGAAAAAGTATATGCCGATCCGAAGTTTAAGCAGTTACAAGGTCCCTTTCCGAAACCTACAGTTCCGATTACAAAAAACTATTTAAATTGCGGGTATGACGACGAAGAGGAAAGCAGCAGCGAATCAGACTCGACAAGTACAACGGGAGAAGTAGGTGACTCGACGTTTGTACCAACGGCTCCGGCCACGGACCCGGCGGCTCAGCCCGATTCGACCAATACGCTCTAACAGAGTTGTACATAAAACGCTGATTTCTATGATAGTTTGTATAAAATCATAACCATTATAAAAATCAGCGTTTTATTTGTTCATCTTACTTACTACTTCCTCCCAGCATTTTCTGCCTGATACTCTGAAATATTTTATTCCGATACGTATTACCAATCGGTATCCTGACTTCTTTCTTATCAGTCCGCGTAATCACCTCATTACCGTCAATGCCCGAAATCTTATTTACGTTAATAATGTAGGACTTATGCATCCGCATAAATTGATTAGCAGGCAACCGTTCTTCCAACTCCTTGAAAGTAAGCAAGACGATCACTGAGTTCGTCTGTAAGTGAAATGAGACGTAATTCTTGAGCCCTTCAATGTAAACGATTTCGTCGTACCCAATCTTCACCATTTTGCTCTTATTGTCTACTTTCACAAAAATCTCGTTGTCTTCAGTGCGTTGTTCTGCGGGTTGAATAGCATTGTTAAGCGCTTTCTGCGTTCCTTTTAGGAAACGCTCAAACGAGATTGGCTTGAGCAGATAATCCAGAACGCCCACCTCAAATGCCTCTACAGCAAAATCCTGATAGGCCGTTGTGAAGATGATGTTGGTCTTCGGCGACAACATGCGGGCTATCTGTAAACCAGACAAATCATCCATATGAATATCTAAAAATACCAGGTCAGGCTGTTGCTGCGTAATGGCGCTTAACCCCTCTACTGGATCGGTAGTGGCATACAACAGTGTAAGGTATGGCGTCCGGCTAACGTACATTTTCAGTAAGTCGACGGCATGTTCTTCGTCGTCAATGATTACACAGCTAAGCATAGGTAGATACCGAGTTGAGTGTTATAGATACATCGAAATAGGTGTCATCCTGGTGAACTATCAACTTATACTGCTCTCCAAACAACAGGTTAAGGCGTTTGCGCGTGTTAGCCAGGCCAACGTTGGTCGATTCGGGCATCTGGGCAGTGTGTTTACGATTACGGATATGAACCGTTAACTGGTCATCTACCCGCACATCGATTAATAGCGGCTCCCGTTTCAGATCACCGTGTTTAAATGCGTTTTCAACCAGTGTTAACAGACATAGCGGTGGTACCGAGGCCCGGCTTAAGTCACCCTTGGTCTGATACTCGACTAATAACTTATTGTTGAAGCGGAGTTGGTTTAATTCTGTAAATAAATTTATACTTCTTAGTTCGTGCTCCAACGGCACCATTGTCTTGAATTCGGTCGTCACCACGAAGCGCAACAGGTTCGATAAAGACAAGATAGCGTTTGCTAAATCAGCCGAATACAGACTAGCCTTTGAGTAGAACATATTCAGCGTGTTGTACAAAAAGTGCTGATCAATCTGCGACTTGAGAAAGTTAACCTCTGCCAACAACTGTTGCCGCTGAGCACTTGCCCGTTGATGTTCTAGTTTTAGGTTGTACCGAAAGTACCAAAACGTCAGGCTAATGGCGGTTACCTGCACCACGTCGTAAAAAGCGCTGATGGCAAACCGGAATAATTCACGAGACTCATTTCGCAGCCGTTCGTCCTCCGGAATTGTGACAAGCGTGTTCGTGATCGTTACCCGGTTATAATCAATGAACATGAACACCCCCACTGCAATCACGTAGAGCAGACTGCCTAGCACGTAGTTCTTTTGCTCAAAAAGGCGGGGAAAGATAAAGTAATAACAGGCGTAGAAAAAAGTAATGGTAACTATGTAATAGACACTTAGCCCAATTATTGTTGCTGCGGACAAGTCAGCATTAGGATTTTGGGCAAATATGGCGGAGGTGTAATAAAAGATGTAAGCTGTCCAGCCAAGAGAGTTCAATCCGATTGCTCTTACTGATTTGCTCACGTTCATAGGCGTATAGATGTCCTTTCAAAAGTCGAGTTTGTCCGATTAATCGGCTAGTTGGTGTAGTTTTTTTTCAGAGCCGGGGGTTCAGCGCCAAGTTTGTATCATCAAATCAGGCACAAAATTATGAACCGATTACGAAACATCTTCCTCTTCCTGCTGCTGGCCTTCGGTAGCCATCGGTTATCAGCCCAGTCAGCCGAAGTCGCGTTATCTGGATCAGTAATTGATTCGCTTAGCCGACAACCTATGCCTTTCGCCACCGTTGCCTTGTTAACATCCGGGCAGGCACTCGTAGAGACGGCTACTACCAATACCACAGGCACGTTTTCGTTTAAGAAAACTAATGTAGGGAATTATGTATTGTCAATATCTTATATAGGGTATAAAAACTACTCCCAACCTGTTACGCTTACCGCCGAGCAGACAAACCTAAGCATACCACCGGTTCTGTTAGTACCCGCTAATGTTAATCTGAGCGAAGTAAAGGTGCGGGCAACGAGACCTTTCATTCAGCAACAACCGGGCAAGATTGTATTAAACGTGGCCGAAAGCATCCTGGCCGCCAGTAATTCAGCATTAGATGTCTTACGTAATGCGCCCTTCGTGCAAGTAGGCCAGCAGGGCAATATCAGCCTGAAAGGAAAAGCGGTAGTTGTTTACATAGATGGTAAGCAGACCAACCTCTCCGGCGACAATCTAGAGTCTCTGCTGACAACACTAGCGGCCCAGGGCATTGACCAGATCGAATTGATCAGTCAACCGTCTGCCCGCTACGAAGCCGCTGGCGCTGCCGTCATCAACATTCGTACGCTTAAAATGCGGAACATGGGCTTAAATGGTACCGTAACCGCTGGTGTGGGAACGGGTCGCCTGCCACGCTCAAACGCGGGTCTGCAACTCAACTATAAAACTGACCGATTGAACATCTACGGTAACTACGACTATCAGTTCAATCAGCAGCATTACGACAACCGAAGCGAACGGGTAATTTCGTCACCTGGGTTAGTTAGTCAGCGCATTGTTAGTACTGAAGCTGATCTCCGCCGTCGTAATCTGAATTCATTTAAAGCTGGTCTGGATTATACCTTAAGCAAAAAAACAACGGTTGGTGTCTTGTTGCAGGGCAATTACAACAGTCGTAACCGGACGTCGCAGGTGCTTACGCAACTCAATTCAGCAGGGTCGTTACCAGATTCAACAGTTCGGACTGACAACCGGGGGTATGCCGCCTTCAACAATATTAACTTTAATGCTAACCTGCGACATACTTTTGATTCTACCGGACGTAGCTTAACAATTGACGCCGATTACGGACGATTCAATAACCCCTGGGACGATGCGATTATAAACCGATACGAAAAGTCGGATGCTCCAGCGCTCACCGAAGTTCTTCAGTTACCCCGTAGCCAATACATCAACATGAGCGCTCTTAAGATTGGTTACAATCAACCCTTGTGGGGTGGTTCGCTGGAGGCCGGTCTGCAAACCCGGTATACGGAGACGAATACCAGCTTCAACTTCCAGCGTTTACAGAATGATCGCTACGTAACAAATCCTGATCTTAGCTTCAGCTATTTGTACACAGAAGCCGTTAATAGTGGTTTTTTGAACTACAGCGGGCGCGTTCGCAAAGTACAATATCAGGCAGGCTTACGACTTGAGCAGACTTCGGTAAAGGGCGTCACTGCCGGGGACAATCGCCCCAACGAACAGCACTACGCTAACCTGTTTCCCTCGCTCAGTATGGTGTATGAGCCGTCCGACAAAAGCCAGTTTTCGCTCAGTTATAGTTCCAGGATTGCACGTCCTAACTACCAATCACTCAACTCAGCTATTATCTATGAATCTCCTTTCTCTTACATCAAAGGCAATCCGTATCTAAAACCAGCACTGGCGCATTCTGTGGAAATAGGCTACTCGTTCAAGCAGTCGCTGATGCTGAGCCTAGCCTTCACTTCAACGAATCGAGCCTTTACCAGCTTGCCTATTCAGCAGAGTAATGTAACGATCCTTCAGGACCAAAATTTCGATAGAACCCAGCTGGTCTCATTCGACGTGATGTACAATAAGCAGCTTACCCCCTGGTGGATGACGTCAACGGGGTTTCAAACGGTCTACAACCGTAATGTGCTCACTAACCTGGGATTACCTACTAACAGCAGCCTGTTTTATTACGCCTACACCCAAAACGCAGTCAGCTTAGGGGCACTTACAAAGCTACAACTGACAGCTATCTACATTCCCTCCCGCACCATGGGCGTTTACCAGTACAAACCTTATAGCAACGTCGAACTTGGTTTGCAGCGTTCTATACTAAATCGTAAGGCCGACGTCAAACTGAGTGTGAGCGATCTCTTTAACACAATCATAGATCGCAGCGAGTATCAGGGACCAACCCTTCAGCTAGTTCAGCGTAACAAAGTAGAAACGCGGTTTGTACGACTCACGCTAAACTACAAATTTGGCAACCAGCGCGTTCGCGTGAAAGAGCGTAAGTCGGGGCTGGATGCCGAGAATAATCGCATTAACCTGGGTAAGTAAGTTAATATAATCAATAAATTAGTCTCCAAATCCAAACTCTCAAGTGTCATGAAAACCAAAACTACAACCAAATTAACCCTCCGCAAGAAGTCGATTGCCAAGCTGGACAACAATGCACTTCGTCAAATTATGGGAGGTAATCAAGTGCTGGAGGGTCTCCTGCCCGAACCACCAGACAGCTGTGACTGCCACATCAGAACTGGCTCTGGCACCCGCTAAGCTCAATACCCTACGGCCAAAATAACACTCGCACTGTTGTTCTGGCCGCCTGAAAGAGAATATGTCTGTTGCGCAACACATACATAGGGAGCGACCGCCGAAAAGCTCTGAAAGAGTAGGCACAACCAATCCAATCAAACACAATCATGAAACTCGACAACGCACAACTCGCTCTGATCAACGCTGGTATGGCCGATGGTGGTGAACTCAAAATCGACATCCACTACAGCCAGAAGGATGGTGCCTATGCTGGTGCCACCTACACCATCAAGTTCTAAGACACTTCCTGCTTTATCTAAGGCCAGGCACAGCCTGTTATCTGCCCTCCCCGACCGGATTGCCCCTCGCACGGGCACCGGTACGCAACCCTGCTGGCAGCTTAATTCGTCAGCTCGTGACCTGGCCTTAGTGAAAGCACCTTAGAACAACCGTTAGAAAGCTTACTAAAAGCAGGCACAACCAATCAAGCCAAACACAATCATGAAACTAACGATCAACAAACTGGCAATTAGCCGCCGATCGATTGCGTCTCTGGATGCCAATCAACTACAGACCGTTCAAGGGGGAAAAGACACGTTCTATTATCCAACGACCAAATTACCTCTCAGCCGTGATTGCGCTTATCTGACCGTGGTTAAAAACCCGGAGACGCTCTAATTCGCTGAGCCACGAACGATCATGAAATTGACAATCAATAAGAAATCAATCGCTCGGCTAGCCCCGTCTCAATTAGCAACGCTGGTGGCAGGGGCCGTTGATACGCAAGTGGGTACCGTACGTGTTGTTGGTGAGTCCTGTGCTACTTCCTGCATTCAGGTTACTCGCTAACTAAGCCATCCTAAAGGCTTCCTGCCTTTGCAGAAAAGAACATCCATTAATTTAAACTAAACACAATAATGAAAACGAGTATCGTTTCCAAAATCGATCTGCTGCGCAATCAATCAGCCAGCCAGGCTGAGTTCATGCGTAAACTGGCAGAGCTAGATGCAAAAGGCCCTTTGTCTGCCGATTTGCTGTCACGTATCAATGGCGGTCAGATTGAACCCGTCAAAGGTGGCGTAACCTGGGGTATGAGGCCTCCCGAGCCAGATTCAACCATCAAGTTCTAAAACCAAACGTATCATGGCTTCTCTTCTTTGCCCCAGTTCGATTGCTAAGCCAGGTGCCGATTTATTCGGCGTTGTTGATGACACTGGCCATGTTGAATACCTTGAACAGCCGGTTACGGTCGACGAGACGTTTGTCGATGCGGCCCGCCAGGGTAGAGCACCCGAAGAGCGATTTCGCTTTGCCAGCAACTGTATCAAAAAAGGCTGTATGCAATGGGATGCCAACAGCGCCGGGTGTGGACTGGTTGGCAAGATAGTAGAGGTTATGAACCAGAAGGCCGAACAAGCCTTGCCTGCCTGCCCAATCCGGCAGCGATGCCGGTGGTATCATCAGCAGGGTGCATTAGCCTGCGCCAATTGCGATGAAGTCGTCCGCAACATACGCATGGAAGAACATGCTAGCGTATAGACAATACCGTTAGAAGTTTGTGAACAAAATCAGCTTAGCCTATATGGAAGAAACCTTCCATAACTCGGCAGCTGAACACTCAATCAATTCTTAATTAATAACTTTAAATCAAACACAATCATGAAACTTGACAACTCACAACTCGCTCTGATCAATGCTGGAATGGCCGATAACGAATTCCGAATTGACGTTCATTACAGTGAAAAAGACGGATGGTACGCTGGTGGTCAGCTCACCATTAAGTTCTAAGACACTTTCTGCTTCAGTCAGGGCCGGAGCACCTTACTTTTAAACCTTTGCCTTTCCGACCGGTTCGCCACTCGCACCAGGCTCCGGTATTCTTTCTCTCCGCATAGCGTTTAAGCAATGGTGGTCTGGCCCTGGTAGAAGCCCTTTATTCATGAGCGAGTGCCGAAAAGCTCTAATTGAGCAGGCACAACCAATCAAACCAAACACAATCATGAAACTAACGATCAACAAAAAATCGATTGCTAAACTAGCTCCGGCTCAATTATCAACTGTAGGCGGTGGTGCTGCCGCCACTCCTCAAGACCGTCTCATATTCCCATCGGGGTGTGTATGCCAAACCGGCGAATCGTGTGGTATTCATTGCAATTCGTTTTAGAGCTAACGCTTCTCCAGCAACTCACTCTATTCTTTTTCACAAGCAGATGAAGCTTACTACGTCCAATAAACTTTCGCTCCGTAAGATGACGGTTGCGTCGTTGAACGGTACACAACTGGCGGTCATACAGGCAGGTCAGCAGAGCTTAGTCCGCAATATGACGGATATTCCGAGCGACAGCACATCCGTTGGCATACAACGATCCTGCATGTGCCCAAGCTTTTAACAGATCCTAGCCATTGGTATTCGTTTCAACATGTCCCCGGATTCTCGCACAGTCTGGGGACATTGTATTAACTGAAAAATCAGATAGTTAAGGAACCAGTACAGGCCGCATACATCAATTTATCAACTAGCGTTTAGCACACAAACAATCATGAAACAATCGAAACTTCAATTAGGCAAACGGGCCGTTGCCCGCCTGGAAACTAAACATTTAGCGGCTATACAAGCGGGGCACCTCGCTACTCCAGCCGGCCGCACATCGGGCCGTGATTGCACCTACATCAATTGCCCAGGTCCTGATACAGTCACTATCAGTTTTTAAATATTTCGTCTTTTATTCCGAAGCGCCGGACCGAAATTTATGGCTATCTGCTTAAGCCTGATTTCCAGATGTCCGGCTACGTGCCAAGTTCATCCGCTTACTCCGAACGTTGGTGTATTTTTTTTGCCTACCCTTTCGGCAATCGATAGCTTCGGACCACATCAAATAGCATATCCGTAACACCATCGGCCCCCAAGCCGCTTGCTCTTTCAACCACGATCTGCGCTTGATCTTCAGGCCATTGACAACCGTTAAATTCATTCAACAATGAAACCTTTTCCCGAACATAAACTGGGCGTAACGCTTCAAACGCGCGACATTTTTGAACTCACCCGCCGAGAGTGGGATGTGCTGCTTCAGGTAGCGAACGACTTAACAAATGCGGAGATTGCTGAGCAGCTTTGCCTGACGCCCAAAAGCGTTGAAAATTATCGGGCGCGCATCGGCTGCAAGCTGAACATGAAAGGAACCAGGCTACTGGCCCGCTTCGCCCGACAGCACGGTCCAGAGCTTCAGCAGTGGTTCCAACTGGTAACGGGCGAGTCGGCGCAACTTAGCGTAACTCACTCATAGCTAGACATTTTCCGAAACAACTGACCGAATTAGACGTAAAACCCCTCAAGATTCCGGGGGGTTTCTCCCAAAGAATTGAGATGTTTTCTCTCTATTTCAGCAGCAGCAGGTGGTCTACCTTTGACATAAGAAAAACGACAAGCACACGCCGGCAATGCTGAAACGGTTTCTGAATTAAACATCTCACTCTAAACAATTTTTCCAATGAAAACGCTAGTAAAATCGTCACTCATGGTCACGCTGTTAATCGGCGCAATGCAAACGTTCGCAAGTGTTAACGCTCACAATGCTTCGGCTAAAAAAGCGGTATCGCCAACCATCAAGGGTCAATCAGCCAAGTTTGCGGACACATGCATTCGGGTTCGTAGCAACGCCGACGGCACCAAGACCGTTACCCGTTATTCGTGCTAGTCGCACCTCCAACTCTATTTCTTACATCTTCACAATCAAATCTCAAATCAACATGAAAAAAGTAATCAAATCAGCCCTTGTTCTTGCCATGCTTTGCACCGCTACCGCTTCTTTCGCCGATGAGTGCTACCGGGTAAGCGTCAACTATTTAACCCAGCGCGCAACACTAACGCCTGTAAAGTGCCCATAGTCTTCGCCTGCTTCGATTTCCCCAAGCTTACCTGGGCTTGGGGAAATCATTATTTCTAACCACTAAATCGCCAGAACAAATGAAAAACATAGGCTTGACTCTATTTTGCGCGGCTCTGACTCTCACAGCATTTGCGCAGGAAAAACCGAAACAAAGCCGGTTCCGGTATCAAACAACAATGACCCTCCTATCTACAGTTGTCGACTCCAGGGTTGAAGATTTGTTTTACAATGGCACTGAGAGTGTGTACGTTACGTATGCTCCAAAACCCAGCCAATTGCCCGACACGACGGTGATGAAAGGCGATACTCGCCTGACTATTGAACAGGTTGATTTTGGCGACGGTAAAGATTTTACAGTTTATCAAAACTTTCGGACTGGCAAGATGGACTTACGGACTGTTTTCTCAAACGGGAAAATATGCATTGTCCACGACGACGTTCCCAAGTTAGACTGGCAGCTTGAACCCGAAAAGAAGCGAATTGGCCCCTACGAGTGCCAGAAAGCAACTACTACGTTCCGATGCGCCAAATACACCGTCTGGTTCACAACGGCTATCCCCCTCTCAATTGGACCAGCCAAACTAAGTGGTTTACCAGGCTTGATTGTTGAAGCACTCAATGAGCGGAATGACGTTTCGTATAAGCTCCTCACAGCCGACTATCCGAGTACAGCCAAGCCCTATATTATTGCCCCACCCAAAACTGGAGATCAGGAATATTCGTTCGAGGCTTTCCGGCAAATCGAAACGGTAGAGGCCGACAAGGTTGCCAAGTTTATTGCTGCTTCTGCCGAAGATCCTCAAAATCCGCCCATGATTACGCCAACTGCTGAGTGTCTAACTAACAAGTAACATGAAATCAGTGCAGATAAGATGGTTACTGGCAGCCTGGCTGTTGGGTCTGCTGGCTGACGGACACGCCCAACCGCTTCGGGGGATTGTGCGCAATCAGAGCACCCGTCAGATCATCGAGTCGGCATACGTTACCTTAGGCCGTGCCCCAGACAGTGTCGTGGTGGCCTTCACCCGAACCAATGCAACGGGGCTGTTTGAGCTGGTTTATGCCCTTGAAACCGGAAAACAATATTACCTCAACGTATCACATATCAGCTACCGAACTGCCCTCCAGCCAGTTTCGTTACCCGTCAGTAATCTGGTGGAGATTGGCATGGAGCCCGGTGGCTTACTACTGAATGAAGTACAGGTAACGGCCCGCATTCCCGTGCGTGAACAGGGCGATTCTACCCGCTACAAAGTTGACGCGTTTCGCAATGGCTCCGAGCGAACGCTGGAGGAGGTTCTGAAGAAGATGCCAAACGTACGGGTCGAGCAGAACGGCGATATTTACTTTAAAGAACGTCGGGTTGAAAAAGTGCTGCTCGATGGCGACGACCTGATTGGTGAAACCTATCAGCTGGCCACCCGAAGCATTAACCCGGCTCTACTCAATGAAGTACAGGCTATCGAAAATTTTTCGGAGAATAAATTGCTCCGCAAAATTGAGCAGTCTGAAACCACCGTTCTGAATCTAACGGTCAACAACAGTCAGAAGGCGCTTCTGTTTGGCACGGTAGACGTTGGCGTCGGTCCACAACGGTACAACGGGATCACCAACCTGTTTTCCTACAGTAAGTACGCCAAGGCGTTCGCGGTGTTATCGGCTAATAATGTGGGCACCCGCCACCTCGACTTGAGCGATGCAGCTGCCAACGTCTTAACCGACGCCCGACCCGCGTCGGAATTACTCGTTAAGCCATTTACCCAAACGTCGCAGCCGTTTATTCGGAATCTGAATTCGCCTTTAGAAAATGTAAATAACGAGCGGGTTGGTACGTTCAATGTAGCCATTAATCCGGTTAAGGCCCTGAAAATAACGGCGAATCTGTCGTTACTGCGCGATCAGGTACAGGCGGGGCGATCCCAACGTTATGAGCTCATCGGTAGCGATACGCTCCTGCGCTATCAGCAAACCGACAGCCTGCGCCAACGCCCAACACTGGCCTTGCTGCGATTACGGGCCGATTATTCCCTAACAGACCGAACGGCTTTAGTTTACAAGGGCACTACGGGCACAAAAACAATTAACCTAAGCCAGGCAACGCAGTTCACGACGGGTGACGACGTATCACGGTTTCCGCAGCAGTTCACAAATCAAATTTATGATAGCCAGCACCTGCTCGAACTGACTCATAAGCTGACTACAACGCAGGCACTGGTGTTGTCGGCCCAGGCAACCGACACGCGTCTGACCGAGCGGTACGACACTCGCCTGGACTCCGCGCTGGCAACGGCTACTTTTGGTACCAGATGGCTACCCGGTGGTGCCTTTGAACAGCTGGTTAGCCAACGTAACCAATTGTATGGTGGACAGCTACAATGGATGTACGGCACAAAGCTCAGAAAATTTGAGCAGCAAGTCGGCTACACAGACAACCAATTTGAGGCCGCTGTGCATCAGCGGGAAGGTGGCTTTCCGATAAACAACACTCCACTTTCTCTAAGTCGACAAACGATTTACAGCCGAACAACGGGAAGATTACTCTGGCCTCGTCTTGAAATAGCCGGTATATTTCAACTGAGTCATGTTTCGGCAACCATCAACCAGCAGTTCAGCCGTCGAACACCGATTCAGGCCAACCTGACCGTTTCGTACCGCACATCGAACTTAAGCCGTTTAACCCTGGCGTATGAGCGGCAGGCTACGCCGGTATCAAACACTTACCTGCTCGACCAGGCTGCCGTCACCGACTTTCGATCAGCCCAGCGAGGGTATCGGGGACTCCTCTTCGACGAACGAAACCAGCTGTCTGCAACCTATCTGTTTACCGATATGGCGTTCCGGCACATGACGTTCTTACTGAGCGCTTTTGCCACACGCTCCAACAGCTTCTGGAACATGGGCGACCTGCGTTTTTCACCCGATTACTCGGTTACCACGCTCATCAACACCCCCGGTGTTTATACTCTAGGCGTGACCAGTACGCTGGAAAAACTTGTTTATCCGATCAGCGGCAATATCAGGCTCAATGTGAACCTAATGCAAAACCAGGCGCAGCAGATGGTGAATGGTCAGCCAAGGAACACCAGCCATTTCATGCCGATCGTGACGGCCAAATACGTATCGGTATTCGAGTCACCATTCAATGTCGAGTTTAGCGGCACCTATCGGCATACGCTGGTAAGTGGTACACAGGAAGATCAGTCGTTCAGGCAAGCGTTCACGGCTATGAACGGCTATTCGCAACTATTCTACCGACAGAAAAAGTATCAGATAAGCTTAAAAGCAGAAGTTAACCGGATTCGGCAGGATAACTATACGTTTCTGAACGCAAACGCAACGTACCAACTGACGCCCAAACTGACCTTGCGAGCCGAGGCACTCAACCTCCTGAATCAAACCACCTACAAGCAGGTCAGCATTACGCCCACTACCTACTCCATGGGCATTTACCCCTTACTTCCACGAATGACCTTGCTGTACGCCCGGTACAGTTTCTGATTACTCAAAGGCAAGCAAGTACTACCAACAAAAAATCCCCAGACTCTCGCACAGTCTGGGGACATCCTATCATTGGGAGACTGGATAGGCACAATCATGAAACTGTACAAAGATGCAAAACCTGTTTTGATAAATCAAAAAACATAGCGGATTTTAAAATCGGAATCTCAGTTGAACGTAGTCTCCAGACTACCGCACCGGCGGACCGGTTCCAGCGTTATCCGGTCTCTGACTGGAACAACAAGTTAACAACCGGTCGGAGACCGGGTAACGCCTGGGCATAGTCTGGAGACTATGCCCAGCCCAAGCTTCGATTGCCTGCTCAGCCGTGATTTTCCATTTCAACTAGTCCGGTTTGTGGGCTCGTTGGTCCGCCCAGAAGCTGCGTTGGTGTATTTTATTTGCCCACAGTATGAGTGGGTAATAATTTCAATCATCACAAAACAGCACTGTTATGAAATCACTCCTCATTATGTTGCTTGGTTGCTCGTCATCTGTGCTTGTGTATGCCCAGCAACCGGCCTCATCGCTGAAGACTTCGGCAGATACGGAGGCCACAAAGAACAAAACCGTTACCTACGAGCAGTTTGTAAAAAGTCAGTCGGCGAATACGTTTGCCAACCCGTCTGTTCTTCCGGTAAATCTGGATATACCAGCCTCCACGTCTCGTCAGCCACTGTTTATCATCAACAATGGCAATACCAACGAAAAGAAAAAGGTTAAAGTCTTCCTGAACATGAGTGCTGAATCGCCTATAGATCTCAGAACCATAAAGAAGCCTTAACATGACTATCATCCTGCCATCATCCATTTCCGATCTGCGTCCAGTGCAACGAATCGCATCTACATATTTAAAAAAGCTTAATGGTTTGATTGAGCAGGCCAGTGTTCCTCACGATGGGCTACTGAGCGGTAATCTGGGGGTAGTGTGGTATTATGCCCATTTGTGGCTGGCTACGCATGAACAAACGTATTTCGATCAAACGCAGACCCGGCTGGAGCAGGTGTTCGACCATATGAATACCGAACCTCAGCTAACCGGCGCTTCACTGGGCAGTGGCGGAGCTGGGTTTGGTTATGTACTGGCGTATTTGCGGCAGCGGAACATCATTGATCTGGACCTCGATGAGGAGTTGCAGGAGCTGGATGCCTATCTTCACCAAACAGCCCTTGAGTGGATAGCCAGCGACTTTATCGACTACCTGCACGGAGCCACCGGCGTCCTTCATTATTTCACCGAACGGCTCGGTAATCCAGCTATTTATAGCTACGCGAAAGAGATCGTTGAGCAATTATTGGCTAAAGCAATCGTTGACCAAAGAGGGCTACGACTACGTAGCTTCCTGATGGACCCTCAGGAATGCGCCCAGACTAACTTTAGTCTGTCGCACGGTCAGGCTGGTTTTCTTTCCGTTCTTCTGAGAGCTTATCAGCGGGGGCTGCGACTTGATATCATTCCACCGGCGATTCGCCAGGGAGCTGATTACTTCATGAACAATCGCGCCCCGATCAGTGCTGAAACCAATCAGCATTCGTTCTTCCCCTTTACCCTTGATGAAGCCAGTCGCACCCCCACTTTCGGGAATCGATTGGCCTGGTGCTACGGCGATCTGAACGCTATTCTTTTTCTATATCAGGCCGCCGATCTGTTAAAAGATGCTCAATTACGTAAGCGAGTAGACCTAATGGGCGCTTATACTTTGTTACGCACAAATCAGGAAACGACATTGGTCAAGGATGCTCATTTCTGCCATGGTGCAGCTGGCGTTGCCCAAATGTACCGAACCCTGCATCGCTTAACGGGCCTTGACATCTATCAAACCGGCTACCGGCAATGGATGGACACCACCCTGTCATATATTGACGAAGATCTACAAAAAGCCACCTTCGACGACAAAGCGGCTTCCCTGCTCGAAGGTTGGGTTGGTGTGGCGCTAACCCTGCTATCCTACGTCTCGGAGGAAGAACTTCACTGGAGCCGAGCCTTTCTGTTGTAACCTCAATCCTCTACTCAACTTCATGAGCCAGCTCTATCGTTTCCATAGTCAACTCGTGCTACGGACTCCCTATTTACCGTTTACTCCTGATGCCCTAACTGAGCAATCACTCCGGGCGGCTCTGGCCGAACCCTGGTTTCAGGATGCCTTGTATCTGGCGTCGCCCACGTTGTTTCGCACGGCACTGGAATGGCGCGACGGGGTTGTACTCGATGCCAAAAAGCAAGCCAAGCTCATAGCGTCGCTGGTTAAGTATTACAGCCGTATGATGAGCCGCTGTACGCCATTCGGTTTATTTGCGGCTTGTTCGTTGGTCGACTGGAGTGATACGCCCACCGGCATACAGTTTAGTAAGAGCGGTTTTCAACGGCATACTCGCTTTGATATGCACTTTTTATGTGCATTAGCTCAGCACTTAGCTACGCTGCCACTGCTCAAAATGAATTTACTGTATTACCCGAATAGCAGCTATTATCGGGTTGGCGACGAGATTCGTTACGCGGAGTATTTATATGTGGAAGGAAAGCGATCGCATCGCATCAGCGCCGTGACGGCTTCCCACCACCTGGACCGCATTTTGGCGGCTGCCGTGAAGGGCGCTACGTATGAACAACTGACACAGACAATCCTGGACGACGACGTAACGCCCGACGAAGCGGCTCAATTTCTTGACGATATACTAGCCGCTCAACTGCTGGTGAATGAGCTAGAGCCGGCCATAACGGGCGACGATTTTCTGGCTCAACTGATTGTTACCGTCGAAAAAATCAATAACCTCGACGCTAAAGGCGAACTAAACGGCTTGTGCCAGTTTCTGCAAAATGTACAAACGAAATTGGCCAGGTTAGATGATCCGTCAACGGACCAAATTGCTACGTACCGGCAGATTCAGGAACAGTTGGCCGCTCTCCAATTACCGTTCGACGAAGCTAAACTCCTACAGACTGATCTATTCCGGTATCCAGATGAGCAGACAGTTTCGGTCGATGCGCAATGGCAAAATCAGCTCATAGACGCTCTGCATTTGCTCCGTCGTATCGCGCCAAAAAACGAAACCGACAATCTAAAGTCTTTCGCCCAACGTTTCTATGACCGCTACGAAGACCAGGAAGTACCGCTTTTGCAAGCTTTGGACGTAGAGACAGGCATTGGCTACCTGGATCAGGGAACCAGTAACGACATTACGCCCCTGATAGACGATATCGCGCTCCCCTCGGGCCGTGACCCGCTGGAGTATGGGCTCCCCTGGAACAAAACTCAAAATTGGCTGCATACCAAACTCCTGGAAGCTAGTCAGCAGCAAGCCTATACAGTTGACATCACGGACGCAGATTTCGGCGAGTTTCCAGCCGCTGATTTAAGTGATTTGCCTGCCTCACTGGCCGCTATGTTCCGACTTGTTGACACAGAAGCCGGTACCAAGCACGTCCTGCTGGAAGGCTTCAGCGGCTCAAGCGCCGTTAATTTGCTGGGGCGGTTTGCCCACGGTCACGCTGGTATCTGCCATGTGGCACAGTCAGTAGCTACTGAGGAACAACGGCTTAACCCCGACGTCTTATTTGCCGAAATCATTCACCTGCCAGAGAGCCGTGTGGGTAACATCTTATTACACCCTCCGTTTCGGCCCGTTGAAATACCTTATCTGGCCAAGTCATCGCGGCCCGTCGAAGATCAGCTTGATTTACGCGATCTATTTATCTCTGTGCGAGGTAATGAGGTCATGTTACGGTCGAAGCGACTGGGCAAGCAGATTATCCCGCGCTTAAGCACCGCCCACAACTACAGCTACCGCGCGTTGCCGGTTTATCAGTTCTTATGTGACTTACAAAACCAGGGTAAGCGTCCGGGCCTTTCGTTCAATTGGGGAGCCATGGCCCGCCATCATTCGTTTTTGCCCCGCGTTACTTACAAATCGGTCATTTTGTTACCCGCCAGCTGGCAGTTAGCGAAAGATGATTTTGCCCCCTTGCTGGCGAGTGATGTATCAGAAGCGATCATTCGTCAATGGCAAGAAACCTGGCGAATGCCCCGGTTTGTGGTGCTGGCCGATGGCGACAATGAATTGTTGGTGGATTGGCAAAATCCGCTCAGCATTCGGGCTCTGGTCGATGCCGTTAAAAATCGGAGTACCATTATACTGGCGGAATTTCTGTACGAAAACCAGCAGGCCACCGTTCAGGACCACGCTAACACCCCTCACACGAATCAGTTTATTGCGCCTTTAGTACGTACCGAACCAGCCTACACTCTCCCGAGCGAACGTCTGACAAATTCGAGCGGTGTACAACGTCTGTTCTCGGTTGGGTCCGAGTGGCTATATTTCAAGCTGTATTGTGGCGTAAAGTCGGCCGACCAAATTCTGCTGGACGTGGTACGCCCCGTTACGGAACAACTCCTATCGGCAGGCCTGATCGACAAGTGGTTTTTCATTCGGTATACCGATCCTAAGCCTCATTTGCGGTTTCGCTTGCACCTCTCAAACCCACTTCAGATTGGCGATGTCATCCGTTGCGTACGCAGTTATCTGGAGCCTTTCGAGCAAACCGGTGTCATCTGGAAAACCCAACTCGATACGTATGTCCGGGAATTGGAGCGGTACGGGATGGAAAACATCGTTTTGTCGGAAACCTTGTTTTACTACGACAGTACGGCCGTTCTGGACTTTCTGGAACGCACCTGGGGTGACGATCGCGAGCAGCTGCGCTGGCTCTGGGGTATTCGGGCCGTCGACGATCTGCTCCGCACGTTCGGTTTAGATCTGACCCAGCGGCACCGGTTGATGCTTGACCTCAAGACTGGTTTTGCTCAGGAGTTTCGGGTAGATCAGTCGGGTAAGCAGCAACTTGATCAAAAATACCGCACCAACCGTCCGCTCATCAGTCAATGGCTCAATCGTGAACAAGACCTGGTTCAACCTACCTATGAGTTACTGACGGTACTTTACCAAAAGCACGATGCGCTCGCTCCCCTTGTTGGCCAGCTACTAGCAAACCAGGAGACCGGGCAGCTTAAATTACCGCTCTCGAGCTTGCTGGCCAGCTACGTGCACATGTTACTCAACCGGTTGATTCCATCGAACCAGCGGTTGCACGAGCTTTTGATCTACGATTTTCTGTATCGACAGTATGATTCTGACTTAGCCCGGCTCCGTAAGCAATCGCCCCAACTTTCACTGTCTTGACGCATGATCACCCTACCTTCCCGTCGCTTTCCTCATTTCAGGCAGTTAGACCATATGGATTGCGGACCAACGTGCCTGCGAATCATCAGCGCCTATTACGGTAAAGATTACTCAACAAACTACTTGCGGGCGCTAAGTAGCACAACCCGCATCGGTAGCAGTCTACTAGGCCTGAGTGAAGCCGCCGAAAAGCTAGGCTACCGAACCGTAGGCTTGAAAATCGGTTTTGATGATCTGCTTTCCGAGAAGCCGTTTCCCTGCGTTGCGTTCTGGCAGCAGCACCATTTTGTGGTTGTGTACAAAGTCACCAACAATCGGGTGTACGTATCTGACCCGGCACACGATCGGCTCGTTTATACCAAAGAAGAGTTCTTGAAAGGCTGGTCTACCGATTCATCCAATGAAGGTATCATTCTTTCGCTCGAGCCCACTCCGGAGTTTTACCAGCTCGCCGATCCGGATGTTCAGCCTAGCAAAGGATTTGGTTTCATTCTGGGATACCTTCGGCGATATCGGTACCTGATGGGTCAATTGATGGTCGGCTTATTGGTGGGTAGCTTGCTCCAGCTGGTATTTCCGTTCCTGACCCAGAGTATTGTCGACGTAGGCATTCGCCAACATGATTTGCCTTTCATTTATCTCATTCTGCTGGGGCAACTTGTCGTTTTCGTCGGTCGGATGATGATCGACCTGCTCCGAACAGAAATTTTGATGCACCTCAGCAGTCGAATTAACATCAGTTTACTGACCGATTTTTTCATTAAGCTGATGAAACTACCGCTTGGCTTTTTTGATGTCAAGATGACCGGTGATATTCTGCAACGTATCGGCGATCATCAGCGCCTGGAAACGTTCCTGACCAGCGGCACGTTGAACGTTCTTTTCTCGTCGCTCAACCTCATCATCTTCAGTGCGGTACTAGCCTACTATAGCCCAATTATTTTCTTCGTATTCCTGGTCGGTAGCCTGCTGTACTTTGGCTGGATCATGTTTTTCCTCAAAAAGCGCGCTGATCTGGATTACAAACGCTTTGCTCAACTCTCCCGAAACCAGGACAAAAACCTGGAGATGATTTATGGCATGCAGGAAATTAAACTCCACAACGCCGAACGACAAAAGCGCTGGGAGTGGGAACACCAGCAAGTGAAGCTCTACAAAATCAACATAAAAGGACTAAAGATCAGGCAGTTGCAAACGGTTGGCTCATCTACCATTAATGAGCTGAAGAACATCATCATCACCGTGTTAGCCGCTAAACTTGTCCTCGACGGTCAGTTAAGTCTTGGAATGATGCTGGCTATTTCGTACATCACCGGTCAGCTGAACGCACCTATTCTGGAGTTAGTTGAATTTATTCGTCTTTACCAGGATGCCAGGTTAAGTACCGAACGCATTAACGAAGTGCACGCTAAACCCAACGAAGAAAACCCGACTGCTCTCCGAACCGATGAAGTCTTGATTGGAGAAGATATTGTGCTGCGTAACGTTTCGTTTAAGTACACGTCGCACGCGCAGACGCCGATGGTGCTGAAAGACGTTTCGCTTACCGTACCTGCCCGGAAGGTGACGGCTATTGTCGGAGCCAGCGGCAGTGGTAAAACGACACTACTGAAGCTGCTCCTCAAGTTTTACGAACCAAACGAGGGCGAGATTCTGAATGGTAGCGTTCCCCTGAGTCAGATGTATCACGGAGCCTGGCGCGACTGCTGCGGCACGGTGATGCAGGAAGGGTTTATCTTCTCCGATACGGTGGCCCGAAATATTGCTCTGGGCGAAGACGTGATTGACCGCAAACGGTTGCGTGAAGCGGCCCGACTCGCTAACGTAGACGAATTTGTGGAAGCGACTCCCCTGCGTTACAACACCAAGATTGGGCAGGGGGGCGTTGGACTTAGCACGGGTCAGAAACAGCGGATTCTCATTGCCCGAGCCATTTATAAAAACCCCCACTTTCTGTTCTTTGATGAAGCAACGAGTGCGCTCGATGCCACTAACGAGCGAATCATTATGGATAACTTAAACCGCTTCTTTACCGGACGTACCGTGGTCGTCATTGCGCACCGGCTGAGCACCGTTAAAAATGCCGATCACATTGTTGTGCTCGACAAAGGCCGGGTGGTAGAGACGGGCACCCATGACGAACTCGTTTCGGGTCGCGGAGCTTATTATCACCTGGTTAAAAACCAGCTGGAATTAGGCCAGTAACTGTAGTGAACGACAACCCCATTATACCGAATAAACGCTATGCCAAACGCTACATATTCAACCGCTAACGACGACCTCAACTTACTGAGCGACGAGGTTCAGGAGGTTCTGGGCCGGCGCTTTAGCTGGGTAGTTCGTCACGGAAACCTACTTACATTAGCGGCATTTCTATCGCTAGTTGCGCTGGGTGCCATCGTGCGCTACCCTATGACGGTGGAACTACCCGGCACAATGCATTTTGTAGGTACTATTCAGCGTATTGCAATTCCACCGGGACAAGCCTATCAGCCACTCGCCCGTAATGGACAGACCGTTCAGCGGGCAACACCCGTAATTCTGTGCTCGGCTCCCACAAACGTGATTCGGGCCAGTCAGGAAGGCGTGTGCATCTGGGAAAACGTAACGGCAACCCAGGCAACCCTGTGCATAGTACCTAATCACCAGACGTTTGACGTTCGGTGCGCTTTCCCAACCGAAAAAAGTAGGTACATAAAATTAGGAAGCCCAGTAACGATTAGTTGCCCAGCCTATCCAGATGCTCGGTTTAAAGGCTTCGTTACCCAGCGGTCGGTGCAGGCACAAGGCAATTCCATCTGGGTAAATGTAAGGTTTACGGTATCGCAATCTAGCCATACGTTAGTGGTGCCAGACCAAGCTAATGCTACACTACGATTTACCCTAAAAGAGCAGACCCTGCTTTCCTACGTCACCGAGGCTCTACTATGAGAGATCCTTAGCCGTTGCAGCAAGCTTTCAACCAGGTAATACCTTGGTCTTAAGCTTTACCAACGTTCAGATTCTACCCAGTCAACAGACGTAATCTCATCTGACACAGGTAAGGGCTTTGATTGAGGAATTAAATCGAACCGATTAGCCGCCTGATCCGGAGTTAAATACACGATCGTATCAGGCATATCCCGAACGATATACGGCTTCTTATCGGCAGGTATAGGTTGCAGGGGTACCAACTGGCGTTGCCTGGAAGTAAACTTGGATTGTATAGACATGCATTCACTAGTTTATGAGCATCAGTTAACTCAACACTACACTAAAAACTCAGCGGGTTGTAAATTAAACAGCATTCAAAGCACCCATTCGTACTTAATCAGGCTATCCTGTCTAAGTGGTGCACCGATAAACAATCTTAATTACGGTAACGAGGTCAGGTAGCGTCCGGCCTCTATGTAAGCACGGATCAAGTGCCGATAGAAGTAAACGCGGTCCCGGCCAATGAAAAAAGCACGTTCGTTTTTGTGAGGGCAAGTAAATAATAGGCCGTTGGCAAACTGGCCAGAGCCAACTCCGTTAAATTGATTAAGAGCTGGAGAAAGAATTTTCAGGCTCCGCTGGGCAGGTGTAATCGCCTGAATGACAAAGGCTGACTGCCGCATGGCGTCCAGCAGGCTAGTAATGTCCTGAAATTGGTCATAAGCGCTAACTTCATCGGTGAAGTTGATACGCTTTCCGGAAAGGGCCGCCTGCCGAACCAAATCGCTTACCTCACCAATCAACTCCATCCAGCAGAGCTGGCTCTGAACCGTAAAGGGGATAGAAGAATTGAAAACTTTGGATTTGAGCAGATACGCGATCTTACTAAGATGATCAGTCAGTTGCGGCCTAGTCCAAATGGCGTCCAGATACATCATCACAAACGACATTTGACTGCCGGTAAGCAAGCACTCAGCCAGGCTGGTAATACTACAACAATGCGGCTACCTAAATGATTACAATTCAGAGATTAATTATAAGCTAACTAGCCCGCTAACCAGCCGTTTTCATGACTAAAACGGGTTGTTCACCAGAAACAAATAAAGCGTTTTTGTCGCCCTGGTGTTATAGAGGAAAACCAACGATCATGGCTCATCAGGAAAAGACAAACAAAAACACTAAGAAAGTGGCCACAAAGCCCGCCAAAGTAGCCGGTCAGCTGGTTCTACCCAAATACGCCCGAAACGAATCCGGAATAACACCTCCAGATTTAGCCCCTAAAGCCAAAAAAGGCCGTAAGTAGACAAGGGGCTCTGACGCACAGCTTAAGTGAGGTACCGGCCCTGCATGAGGTAACAATAGGCTCCAGTTTGTATAGCTATTTGCCAAAACTTTCGTGGGCTACCTCCACTCATCTAATTAACCAACAATTTTTATATGCCGACCAACACATTAGTCATTGTCACAGGGTATGGCTCAATATCACCAAAGCCTTTCCGAAAGGCATATTTGAACAATAGCGAGGAAGTATCCAAACAACGCTTTCTACGGGACTATCCCGGTGTTCGGGATACCACGGTAGTAGTAGTTCCCTTTGAAGATGAATTAACGATCCGGACCAACGGAGAAATCTCTGCTTATTAAGCTCATAAATTCTTCATTGACTCTGCTTTCCCCAATACAGTGAATTATAATCAAGCTGTTAGTGGGCGCTCTATCCCCCCACTAACAGCTTGAAACGTATATTCTTGGTCTGCTATCAAGTATAGCTATTTGCCAGTTGCCTGTTTAATAGCCGCTGTTTCGGCGGGGTCATACGGTGTCTTACCGTCTTGCTTGAACACCTCGTGAAACCAGACGGCCGGTTCGCGCCCATTCACGTAAGGTTTCTGCCAGCTATCCCATGGTAGAAACGTCTGCGTTTTTCCGGCCACAAAGCCCCAGTTGATCATGCCCACTTTGGCTTTTTTGGCAATGGGCAGGTGCGTCTGAAACTTGCTGTTTACCCCCCGCGCCATGTATTCGGTGCAGATCACCGGCCGACCCATTTTCTGCAACACCGGAATTACTTTTTCCAGGTCGGCAGGGCTCAGGTACTGGTGAAAAGTAATGATGTCGGAATTATCAAACTGCACCTTTTCAATGGGCGTCTGTTTGCCAGGATCTCCCCAGTCTTCTGGATTTCGATAGACCCACACGCCCGAGGTCAGTGGCTGGGTGGCACCAGCTTCCCGTGCCCACTGAAACACATGAGGTAACAGCCGCGTGACAATCGCGACTTTACGTTCCTTCGGCAGTTCGGTTTTGATCGTATGGTTTTGGCCGTAGCTATTGTCGTTGGCATTATCGGGCTCGTTCCAGGTGTCCCACGCCAGAATTCGGGTATCGTTTTTGAACGCCCCAACCACTCCCTTCACGTACTCTTCCAGTCGCGGATACTGCGATACGTCGGAAAGCGCATCAGCACCGGGGCTTTGCAGCCAGCCCGAGTTATGAATGCCCGGTGTAGGCTCATGTTGTTTACCAAGCTTGGGCAGGGGGTCCCAGCAGGAATCGAACAAGACCAGCATTGGTCTGATTTTATGCCTGGCGCAGATGGCCAGAAACTGGTCGAGTCGTTTGGTAAAACCAGCGGCATCTTGCCAGAGTAAATCGTGCAGAAACACGCGCATGGTGTTCATGCCAATGCTTTCGGCCATTGCTAGTTCGTTGTCAATGGCTTTCGGGTCGAAGGTATCCGCCTGAAACATCTCCAATTCATTAATAGCGTAAGCCGGTGTATAATTGGCCCCCACCAGAAATGGCTCCTTAGCATACCAGGCGTTGGCTTTAGCCGCTGACCATCGGTCGATTTTGGGAGTGGTTCGAGCGTTCGGCTGCCCAAAGGCAAACGTGGTAATGAATAAGGCTACCAGAAACGAAAAACGTGTCATAAATTAACAGTGATAGTTGTTGGAATGCTCAGGCTAAGTAGGGTAGCTGATATAGTGCAAGCTTATTTGACCGTTGAAAACCGGTACTCAGTGGTTTGCTTGTATGTCTGACCGGGCTTCAAAACAGTGTTTGGGTACGTAGGATGATTGGGCGAATCCGGATAGTGCTGGGCCTCCAGGGCAAAGGCCCCCCGGAAATTGGTGGCCTTACCGTATTTTCCCGTGTCATTTCCTTTGAAGAAGTTACCGCTGTAGAATTGTAAAGCGGGCTCGGTGGTGAGTACATCCATTTTTATACCCGACTGATCGCCCATGATTTCAGCAGCTTTGGTCATACCCGTTCCTTTTTTGTTTAGTACCCAGTTGTGATCGTAGCCTCCGCCGAAGGTGAGTTGCTCGTTTTTTTGGTTGATTCGTGCACCAATGGCCGTCGGCTTACGAAAATCGAACGGTGTTCCTGCTACGGAGACCGGCTCGCCCTGCGGGATTAAGCCCTTGTCGACCACCGAGTACTTATCGGCATCAATCATCAGAACATGATTCAGGATTGTACCACTCCCCTCGCCGTTCAGATTAAAAAAGCCGTGACTGGTAGGATTGTAAGGCGTGGGTTTGTCTGTCGTGGCGGAGTACGTAATGGAAAGGCCGTTATCGTCGGTTAGCGAATAGGTAACTTTAGTGGTAACCGTACCGGGAAATCCTCCCTCACCGTCTTTTGAGATGTATGTAAACTCAAGGATTTCATCGTTGGCCCGTTTGACGTCCCAAACCTGCGTATGAAATCCGCTTGGTCCGCTGTGCAACGTATTGCCGTTGTTGTTCAACTCGGTGGAGTACGTTTTACCATCAAGAGTAAATTTACCCTTGGCTATTCGGTTGCCAAACCGACCAACGATGGGCCCGTAGAACGGTTCATTGGCCTTCTCATACCCGGTAAGCGACGCGAAACCGGGCGCAATATCCGTTTGCTTACCCATCTTATCAGGCACGAGCAAGCCCACAATACGAGCGCCATAATTGGTAATGGCGACCTGTATACTGTCCTTTTTAAGAATGTATAGCCCTGTTTTTTTGCCTTTAACCTGCCCATCAAATGCCTTAGGATCGGGAAGTTTAGCATCGAGCATGGCCGTCGTATCGCCTGTAGCAACAGCAATCGAATCAGTGGCCTTTTGTTCGGTTTTGTTAGCGGGCTGACAGCTAGCCAGGCTTATAAAGGCAAGAGCAACACCCGAAAAAATTAGTTTATTCATTGGTTTCTGTGAGTATTAAAAAGGGTTGGTATATGCCGGACGAGATGCTCTACACCGTCCCATCCGGTTAAGTTCTAAACCGCTCAAGGAGACCTTGTGTTATTTCTCACTCGGAATGGGCATAGGCGTTTTAGGTGCAGGTTTACCGAAGTTGGGCGTACCATCAGCATTCCACGTAAAGGGTTGGATATGCGGGGCACGTTTATTACCGCACCCATCCGTAGCTGATGGATTGGCGTGGTAAATCATCCAATCCTGTTTACCGTCTGCCGATTTAAAGAAACCACCGTGCCCCGGTGCCCACACGCCGTTTTCGGGAGCCTGCACAAATACGGGATTCTTGCTCTTAATCCAACTACGAGGGTCTGTTAGATCGCCTTGTCCGGTATAGGTTAACAGACCGAGGCAGTAATCAAGCCAGCAGGCGTTGGCCGAGTAAACGATGAACAGCTTGTCATCATGCTGTAAGAATTCAGGGCCTTCGTTAACGTATATTTTGGGAATTTCGCCATTACGTTGCCATTCCTGCGGCACATCGCCATGCTGCTCCCAAGGCTGATCGGGTTGTGATAGTTTCACCCGGTCGCCGTCTAACGTCCAGGGGTTTTTCAACTTAGCTATAAAAATATCCTGTCGGCCATTGGTTGGCCCCTCCCATCCCGACCAGGCGGCATACAGTTGGCCTTTGTACTCCATGACCGACATATCAATCGCCCAATGATCGCCTTTATCGCCAATTTTTCCTTTCATAACCCATTCGCCCTGCATCGGATCGGGCGACGTATTCTCGAGCACCCATACTCGGTGCGATAAATTATTGAGCGAATCGGCCGACACATACACGTACCACTTGTTATCAAAATAGTGAATCTCGGGTGCCCAGAGGTCCCTGGAAAACGGTTGGCCGGTCGAAGGAACAAAGATCGTTTTGCGCTCGGCCGTTGCGAGATCTGCCATGTTGCGTGTTCGCCAGAGCGTAACATTAGCGCCCGTAGTGTTCGTGTAATAATACCATTCGCCTTGTTGCAATACCCACGGATCCGGGCCTGACGGTTTAATAGGGTTCGTGAACGTGCGCTGGGCAAGCAGCGGGCAGGCCGATGCAATCAGTAGAACAAAAATTAGTAGGAAACGTAAACACCTCATAGCACAAGTACGCTTTCATGGTGGCCAACGCCATAACCCACGGCAGATGAGCAGCCGTTTTAGCGTGACCTGATACGTAAAGAAAGAAAAGGATGTTTTTACCCCTTCCTGAGGTTAGCCTTTATAATGTTCCGCGCCCAGAGGTGGTGAACGTAGTCACAGGAATCGGAGTCGGTGCCGGCTCATCCGTTGACTTAGAAGGGTTTGGTGTTAAGCCGGGTGCATTACGTTTGCCTCCGAACAGTCGATTAAACGAGCGGGTGTACAGGAAGCTTAGCCCGCCCCCCGTTGTGATCGTACTATTGAGGTTATACTGGCTTAAAATACTCTGCTGATTCCGGTTATACACCTTCGCCCGGAACCGGCCATCGGGCGTTATGAAATATTCCAGTGTCCACTCACCGAGTAAACTAGCCGCGTTGTACTGGCTCTGGCCGTACGTGAATCCGCCATCGCGGCTGATGCGTAACCGGTCGTTGAGCAGCCGGTATGAGAAACGAAGCTGTAAGTTGTTAAGCAAGTTTTCGTTCTGAGTACCCGTCGTGAAACCACCAAATGATACGCCCACGTCAAGGTTTTCGTCCAGGTTAGAGGCCACCCGGCTGATCTGGTTCGACAGCAACTCACTCACGCTATTGAACACTCCCGTGTTCACTTGCCCCTGATCAAACAAGCTGGTACCTTCGGGCAGTAACTGATTGAACAACAAAACACTGCTTACCTGACGCGTAAGTTCCTGGTCGTTGCTTTGCAGTCGTGACTCAAACGCGGTAACGGCCTGACGGTAATCAGACGTAGCTGGATACTCTTTCAGATCTAGATCATAGCTAATAGCCGGTGACCCCAAATCACCGTTCAGCTTGATAACTAAATCGACGGGGTAGCGACGCGTTTGATCGCTCCCCCGATTGGTTGGCGATGTGCTCGTTCCAGTATTTGGCAGCAATGGCGCCAGCGACGTATACTGCGTGTAAGCCGCCGTTACGTCCAGCAGCGCACCATAGGGATCACCCGTCCACGTAATGCGGCTATTTGAGCGAATCTGAAACCGTTTGTTTATGACATTCTGAAACGTAAAGGTGTATTCCCCCTTCTGAATCTCATAATTGCCCGTCATCGTGAAATCGCCTTTCGTGTCCACCTTCATAGCCAGCCGGCCCTGTCCATAGGCGCTGATAATATCTCCGGTCTGACGATCCAGCTGTATCTCGCAATAGGCATCGGGCGTAATGTCGAAGTTAAAATCCATCTGTATGCGCGACAGATCGATGTCACTACCGACATGATCACCGGAATGATTCGCCGTTTGGCTCGCTGGCTGACCCGATGTCGTTCCACTCCGGTTAACAAACCGAATCTGGTCGTCGGAGCTTACGGATGTTGCCCCATCCAATGGAATATAGATTCGGGTCCCTTTATTACTGGCTACGTTAGCACGTATGGTTAGGTTATTAAGCGGTCCATACAACTCGGCTTTACCTGTTACAACCGCCTGACCATAGAACAGATCATTATCTTTAGCGGTGGTGTTGAGGATTCTGAAATTCTTAAAATCCGCGTCGAATCCTAAGGTAAAGTAACGGAAGCCGTCATGGTAGACCCCTCCGCGCAGCTGGGCCGTATTGCCACTCGGATCGCGCAGGGTGAGTCGACGGGTAATGATTTCGTTTTCAGCAAAGTAGATCGTTTCATCGAACGTAAAATCGGCCTTCAGGTAATCAAAACGGCCCCGGCCACCTTTCACCGCTACTTCACCTTTCAGGACAGGCGCCGAAGGAGTACCCGTAACCGCTACCGAACCGCTGGCCACTCCGCCCAGGTTCGAAAACAGTCCTGTTGTGAACGGCTCCAGTATATTCAGGTTTGTATTGTTGAGTCTGGCACTCAAGGCCAAAGGATTCGTCTTTTGCTGGGGGGTGTAGTTACCAATCAGCGTCAGCACATCTGCGCCATTGCGGTTTACGTTTGCATCGACGTTGAGCCGTTGCGCCAGTTGGTCCCACTCACCCCGGCCCTTAATATCACCAATTAACGCGCCCTGATACGACAAAGCATTAACCGCTAGCTGGCTTTCTATGATGGGCGTTCCATAGATGTTACGCACGGATAAGGTGCCGTCTAAGGTGCCACCAAGGGTTGTGTTAAGCACAGAGTTGAGCGACGCTAGCAGGAAACTACGAGCCTCCAGATCAAGATGCTGAACTGAGTCTGGAGAAATCTTACCAGACGCCTGAATCAACTGATTTTGATTCAGAACAGACAAATTCCGGATAGTGTATTCATCGCCAACTTTCCGAATCAGGCTTTCGGGGTTGAGCGTCCAATCGCCATCCAGCACCCGTACTTTCGACTCCCGGAAGGTCAGGTCGATAGCGTCGCCTTTAAAGCGCAATTCACCATTTAGGTCAGCGTGATTTGAACTACCCGCCTGATCGACGCTACTGGTAAAATCAATATGATCAACGTCCCAGGAGGCCTCGACCTGTAGATTACGCGTCGGTAGAAATGTGCTAAGTGTTTGCCGTTTTGAAGAAATTATGGCCGATGCGAGCACCTCTTCCCCATAGGTAAACTTAGACGTCGTCAGATCGACATCGCTCGGCCCGAAGCCTACCTTACCAATCGTCAGCGAGTCGGTTTTTGCCGTAGCCGTCAGAAACGCGGTGTTGTCAAGCGTAAATCGGCCTTCCAGGCGCGTAGCCGGAGCCACATAGACAGATGGCGCCACAAAATCCAATAAGGGGGCAATGTTCTTAGCGATGAACTGGTAGTCTACGTTGTATCGCTCAACTGGCTTAGTAGCTCGTCTCGTCAGTTGCGCGACCCGTTGCCGTTTTCGTTCATAATAAGCCTTCATACCAGCGGCATCACCCACAAAATACAGTTGATATTCACGGGCTAATTGGGTCAGATCGTCAACCGTGCGCTGGGGTTGAAAGTTGCCTTGCAGGCGCGTCGTCAGGAAATCGGAATCCAGGTCAAAATAACGTTGCGTTCCAATTGAGTCACGTCGCTCCACAGACGACACCAGCGTGAGTTTATCTATGCTTAGGTTACGTCGATTGAGATTTAACCTGGCGTCGTTAAATGATGCACTGCCGACAATATCATCCAGTGTCTTTCCTTCCAGACGGATGTCTAAATTCGTTTTTACAATCAGTGAATCACGTAGGTAACCCAAGGCCCGCAAATCGGCATGTTGAATGGCACCACGCAGATCATAGTGGTTGCGTGGCCCGTTCAGATCAAATTCACCATCGAGGGCAAACGCCAGATTTTGATCACTGATGTTAACCTGCCCGTGGAAGAATGCTTTTTGTAGATTACCGCGTGCTACAATGTTACGGTAATTGTAGCCCTGCCAGCTAAACTGATCAAATCGGCCGTCAATGTCAATGTTAGCCTGCTCGAGGTCTGTTCCTTTGCCGGTAATACGTCCCTCTCCGTCTAGTATACCGAACTGATCGGGCTGATTAATGAGCTGGCCCAGATCAACGTGTTCTCCCCGCAGGTTAGCCGTATAGGTCGTCGGGGTAGCTTTAGTGGCAAGTTTCAGCGCCAGGTCGCCCGTTACGTCACCAATAGCCGTTTTGAAAGACCCTTTGGTTTTAAAATCATTGAACGCTCCGGCAAACGTAGCATTAAACCCAACGGTACCCAGCTTCTGGATGACCTTGTTGAATGACGAGTCCGGATAGTACTGCCGGATATCTGCCATGTTGACAACAGACGGGGTAAACGCAAAATCAACCGTTGTTTTGTCGATGTCGGGTAGGCCTTTCCAGGCTATGTTTCCTTTGAGTTGACTACGCCCTTTGGCCCCAAAGCGCAGGTCTGTGTTACTAAGTCGGAAGTCGTTAACCGTGCCGGTAAAATTGCCGGTCAGCAACCACGTCTCATCCAGTTCGCGCAGGTAATCCGAAAAATAGCCTAAGTCTTTTGATCGTACTTCACTGTCATGGAAGCGAGCCTGCATCACCACCCGGCTGTTAAAATGACTAAACGCGGACGGCTTATCGTAGAAAAAGGTTAGCCCATTACGTATCACAGAGTTGCCAATGTGGGCGTACAGTTTGGCCAATTCCAGCTTCGTATTGCAATACAGAAAGCGGGTGTCTAACTGCCGAACCCGCAAGCGCGAATCCCGATCAACACCGGATAAGCCTTTGATGTTAAGTGCGATGGTATCCCCCAGAACTAACAGATCGCTAACGTCGGCATTGAGGTGCTGGAAGGTAAAGTGGTCGTAGTCAAACCGCTTTGGATTGTTCATCAACGGTTCCCTCGGATCGTATAAAGTGTACGACCCATCGGCCAGCGTTACGCGCGCTACCGTAAACGGAACGTTCTGGTTGGGAATGCTGGGTTTGGTGGGATCGGAGGTCAGCTCTTCAATACGGGCAATGAAGTCATCCAGATTAGTGTCGCCATTCCTGGGATTTTTAATCATTCGGACGTCGGGCTTGTAGAGCACTACCTCGTCCAGGTGAATGTTATGAGCCGACGAATCCAGTAAGTTGCGGAGATTATAATCAGCGTCGAGCCGCCCGACGATAATCATCGGCCGACCTTGTCGGTCTTTAATGGTCAACTCTTCAAGCGTAAGCGAATCGAACCACTTGATGGAAACGCCTTTAATAGCAACCGGAAACAGGAGTTTACCCGATAGCCATTTAGCCCCCTCCTGCGCTAGTCGGGTTTGAACCTCAGGAATTTGCAGGCTCAGCAAAATTCCCAACGCCAAACCCACTACCGTCAGAAACAGGTAGAGCAGTGTTTTGAGAAATATGGCAAAAAACTGACGCATCCAGAACGGAAATGCCTAATGTACAATGAATAACGGAAATTAACCGCACGTTAGACGCTATAACAGAGGGAACGGTTTAATGGCAACTTCCATTATACATTCTACAAGAATCATTATCCATTAGTTTTGTAGATGTGAATATATTAGCAATTGAGTCTTCTTGTGACGAAACGTCGGCCGCCGTTTTAGCCAACGGTCATGTTTTGTCGAACGTGATTGCCACGCAATTAATTCATGAACAATACGGGGGTGTGGTGCCCGAACTGGCCTCCCGAGCCCACCAGCAGCACATTTTGCCAGTAGTCGACCGAGCGTTAACCGACGCAAATGTACCTAAAAATGAATTATCGGCGGTTGCCTTCACCCGTGGTCCGGGTTTGCTGGGCTCTTTGCTCGTGGGTGCTTCGTTTGCCAAAGCCTTAGCCCTTGGCCTGCGCATTCCGTTGATTGAGGTCAACCACATGCAGGCTCACGTGCTGGCGCATTTTATTGAGGCTCCTAAACCGTCCTTTCCGTTTTTGTGCCTGACCGTCAGTGGCGGGCATACCCAGATTGTCCGCGTTGACGGCCCGCTCGACATGACGGTCATTGGCCAGACGCAGGACGACGCCGTAGGCGAAGCGTTCGATAAATCGGCCAAGCTGCTCAGCCTTCCCTATCCGGGTGGACCACTTATTGACAAATACGCCAAAGAGGGTAATCCGCTGGCTTTTCGGTTTCCGATGGGTGATATGCCTAACCTCGACTTCTCGTTCAGCGGCATTAAAACGGCGATTATGTATTTCCTACGGGACAATATCCGAGTAAACCCTGATTTTGTGGCCGAACGTTTACCTGATATTTGTGCCAGTATTCAGCACACGCTGGTGCAAATGCTGTTGACGAAACTTAAGCGGGCAGCTCGTGAAACAGGCATTCGGGAGATTGCGATTGCCGGGGGCGTATCAGCCAACAACGGGTTACGCACAGCATTGATGCAAACTGGAGCCGAGCAAGGTTGGAACGTTTTCATCCCGCGTTTTGAATACTGTACTGACAATGCAGCTATGATTGCCATGGCTGCCCAGTTCAAGTATGAACATGGCGAGTTTACAGCGCAGGACGTTAGTCCCCTACCCCGAATGAGCTTTTGAATGGGGTAACTGACAACTAAATAGTAAACTTATCTTTGCACTTGTTCATTGCCCCCACCGACTAGCTCTTAATATGACTATTACCGACCTCCGAATTTATCCTATTAAATCGCTCGGCGGCATATCCGTGTCCGAAGCGACTGTTGAAGAGAAAGGCTTCCAATATGATCGTCGGTATATGCTGGTGTCGCCCAATGGCCAGTTTATCACCCAACGTGCCAATCATCAGATGGCCTTGATCGAGGTAGCTATTGCTGACGTCTCGAATCAGTCAGGTCAGGGGAAGTGGCTACGTGTCTGGCACAGAAATCATCCTGACGACGTACTGGAATTGCCATTAACTATTTCGGCAGCCTCCAGCGTTCCCACGGATCACAATTATTTACCGGTCGACATTTGGGACAGTAAAGAGGTGCCAGCCATTACGGTTAGCCCAGAGGCTGACCGTTGGTTTTCGAAAGTGCTCAATGAACCCTGCCGGTTAGTTTTCATGCCCGAAGTAACCCGTAGAGACGTAGATGCCAAATACGCCCAACCGGATAGCCAGGGACGCTTACCCGCCGTTAGTTTCGCTGATGGTTATCCGTATTTGTTGATTGGTCAGGCTTCGCTCGACGAGCTTAACCAACGGCTACCTGCGGGTAGTCCGTCAATGGAGATGGGTAGGTTCAGACCTAACATAGTCGTTGAGGGTAGCTCGCCGTACGAAGAAGACACTTGGTCGCACTTTCGGGTGGGCGGCATGGATTTCTACGGAGTAAAGCCCTGCGCTCGTTGTGTGCTGACAACCATTGACCCCGCAACGGGTCAAAAAGGAAAAGAACCGCTGCAAACCCTGGCTACGTACCGGCGGTGGAATCACAAAATTCTGTTTGGTCAGAATGTACTACCAGACCCAACGGCCGTGGGTGTGCTACGTGTAGGCCAAAAGTTGGAAGTTCTTAATCGTCAGGAGCCGTGGCTGGACGCACCCAACTTACCCCTTCAGAGTCGATAAAATTTTAGAACTTAACCAATAACCTGGAGTTATCTGCCTACGTTAATTGCCTTTTCTCTACTTTGCTTACACCTCTCCGCAACGCTTATTATCTGAGTTTCCCCGTCGTGATGGGGGCTGTTTTGTCGAATCGGATGGCGACCCGGCTATCCGATGTTGAGCCAATACACTGGGCTACTCCCATCGTGCTGGCATTAGCCGTCTTCGTCATCTACACCGTTGATCGACTTTTTGACGTGCAAAAGGCTGGCGCTTCTACGGCTACGCTGACAGCCCGGCACCGATTTCATCGCCAGCATGCCCCACTGCTATGGCGCGTTGTCGCTGTTGCGGCCTTATTGGCCCTAGTACTCGCTTTCTTTTTGCCAACCGGCGTTATCAAATTTGGGATTATCCTGGGGGGTATTTGTGCAGCCTATGTAGGGGCGGTGTTCCGGCTTCCGACACGACATCCGGCTTTGCTGCTGAAAGAGCCATTAGTCGCCCTATTGTATTCGGTGGGTATCTGGGGAAGCGTTTGGGTACAACGCCCCGTTGTGAGTGGTATTGAGATCACCGAGTTTGCGATGTTTATTGGTATCGCTTTTCAAAATCTTATTTTGTTCGATGTTATGGAAGTCCGCGAAGTTGCTAGTCAGCCGGTTTTCTCACTGGCGTCAGAATGGGGAGAGCCACGTTGTGATCTTATCCTTCGCTGGCTCACCTTTGGGGTTGTGGCAGCGGGACTTACAATTTGCTTCGTAACGCATGATCGCTTTGCGCAGCGTTCGGCGCTCATGCTGGCCCTGATGAGTTTAACCCTGTACAGCATCCAGCGGTATCCCGCTTATTTTCTCAGAAACGAACGGTACCGCTGGTTAGGTGATGGCGTATTTTGGATGCCTGCCTTGGTTTTATGACCTTTCGGGCACCATTTCTCGTTACTTTATGGCCATTGCCTTTACCTGCCCTCCCTCTTTTACGTCCCGACGCGTCAGAATATCAAGCAGAATCTCGGTCATATATTCTCGCTTGTTGAATACGATATCATGACGATTTTCGGGCAGTAAGAACTGTTTTACTTTGGCATTGACCAGGTGCTCCTGGGCAAAGGAAACATTTGTTGGATACACGAGATCATCCCGCTGACCATGTAGCATAGTGATGTTCGCCCGGATTTTAGGCCAATCGGGTAAGATAGCTTCCAATGCCTGCCGATGCGCTAATTTTTCATCATTGGCCAACCGTAGCAAAGGCGGTATCCCCCATCGTAACAACGGAGTATCCACCAGATAGCTGATAGGATAGGTACGTTCCAGTCCTGGCCCCAACGCCGACGATACAAACACCACATGATTAACTTGACCAGGATTGTTCATAGCTAATCGGGCTGACACCGATCCACCGTACGACGACCCAACAATCATCAGGTAAGGGGCTTTTCGGTAACGATCAATAAGTGGTTGTAAGAATTCTGCCTGTCGAACAACCGACGTTTCAACTCGGCCAAAGTTGGAGTATCCATAGCCAGGTCGATCTACAGCCACCAACTGAGCCCGGTTCAGCAGCATTGTATCCTTGAAAAACTCATTGAAAAACGATAATGAGCTGGGGGCGCCGTGCACAAACAAGACAACCGGCAATGCCGAATCGCCAGTACGAGCAGGCGTTTCCATATACCGGATCGTTCGCGGCTGATCATGACCATTGGCAATTTTGTAGTAGTGAACTTCCGGACGAATGCGTTGCCCCCGAAATTCTTCAGCCAACTCCTGGTCAGTTTGCCTAAAATCAACAAACCAGGCAACAACTAATACGCCAATTCCCAGCACTAATAATGTTAATAAAGCCCAGCGAAGGACGAGCAAAAACCGTTTCATAGCAATGTCTTCTCTAACTATAACTGCAAATCATCGGCCAAAGGTTTTCGGAAAATTAGAAACCTGTGCGAGTGGCAAACATTTCGGATACCAGCCCGTTTGGTTGAGAACAACAAACCTGCAATACGTTATGAAAGAAAAAGCCGATGCCCCCGCTCAGATTAGCCAAAGTGATCTCGACCGGCCAAACCCGAATGTCCCTGGCGATACGGCGATTAGCGATACTGCCACGCGGGAAGAAACCTTGCAAGCGCTGCAAGCAAACGACGCCGAGAAGATGACGCCTGATGAAGCAAATGAATTAAGTACTGATGATGACAAATAAGCGATAAGTAGAGATGATTACGATGTTAATCAGGCGGATGCTGTGTATCCGCTACTCTACTTCGCTTTCCACGGCTAAGAAGTGGGTTAACGCACCCTGACTGTCATACAAAGGGTCAATCGCTACCCGGCAGATATAAGGCTCACCGTTCTTGCGGTAATTCAGTAAATCGGCTTTTACAGGGTCAGCGGCACGAAGCGACTCACGCACCCGCATAATTGTTGCTAGGTCCGTACCCGGTCCTTGTAAAATCTGGGGCGTTTTTCCGATTGCCTCATTGTGAGTGTATCCAGTCATGGCCAGGAAATTGCGGCTCGTCCATAAAATGGTCTTCGACAAATCAGTAAGCACAAGCGTGTGCCCGGTCTGTAACTTCTTAAGGTATGAGTTGCGTTGGCGTCTGGACATATCCCAGTCAAATATATCACCAAGTTGTCGGAACAAGTTGGCTTCTTTACGCTTAGCTCGTTCCTGAGCCTGGGTAAGCATAAATATTTCGTAGCAAGCCACCGGATATGGTCGGTTGCCGTCCTGTTGTGACCGGCTATACACGCGGTTCACCAATTCAATATACGACTCCGACGTTATCATGGTTGTTTTTGGTTAAGGCTTCCTGAGAAGAAATGTACTACTTAGTGCTGGCTAATTCTAACCGGAAAGCGTTATTTATTTATTACGATCGCTTTTTAACTATTTTTTTTGAGACAAAACAAGTTGATTCCCAGTAGATGAAGCACTGTTTCGTCAAAAACTATCAAGTTTTTTAAAAAGCTTTCTTGTGTATAACACCAAAAGCCCCTACTTTTGTGCCACGATAAAGGAAAAACGGCAAACGTTGACCACTTATCAGCATGGTTCGGTAGTTCAGTTGGTTAGAATACCTGCCTGTCACGCAGGGGGTCGCGGGTTCGAGCCCCGTCCGGACCGCCAACAGAAAGCCCCGCAAATTTGCGGGGCTTTTTTCATATAGTCCCGACTCGACTATGTTCCAGATCCGTCACCTTACGGCTTACCTTGAAGCCTTTGCCCCTCTTGCCTATCAGGAATCTTACGATAATTCAGGATTACTCGTTGGCGATCCAGACACAACCATTACAGGCGTTCTCGTTACTCTGGATGCCACTGAAGCCGTCATCGACGAAGCCATTGCCAAAGGTTGTAACGTTGTAGTCGCCCACCACCCGATTGTGTTCAAAGGGCTTAAAAAACTGAACGGCAAGAACTACGTAGAGCGAGCAGTGATCAAAGCGATCAAAAACGACGTAGCACTTTATGCGGCTCATACGAACCTCGACAATGTGGCAGGCGGAGTTAATTTTAAGATAGCTGAAAAACTTGGCCTTCAGCAGGTGCAAATACTGGCTCCTAAATCGCAAGTATTAACCAAGCTCGTTGTATTTGTTCCAGATAAAGATTTATCAGCGGTTTTGACCGCTATCTACGAAGCTGGGGCCGGTCGCATCGAAGCGTATGAACATTGTTCGTTCCGGGTAGGTGGCACAGGTACGTTTCGACCACTGACCGGGGCTAACCCAGTTGTCGGGGCAGTGGAGCAAGATGAAACCGTGAGCGAACAACGGCTGGAAGTACTGCTACCAACCCACCTCGAACGTAACGTAGTGGCCGCTATGAAGAAAGCCCATTCCTACGAAGTACCAGCTTATGACCTGTATGCGCTCAATAATAGCAACCAGACTGTCGGGTCGGGAGCGGTGGGTAACCTGGCCGAACCGATGGATGGAAAAACGTGGCTTGCCTATCTCAAAGAAAAAATGAGTCTGAATCTGATCCGGTATACCCAATTACCAGATCACCCTATCCAACGTGTAGCCGTGTGCGGAGGTGTAGGGAGCTTTCTGCTACCGGATGCCATTCGGGCCGGGGCCGATGTGTTTGTAACGGCTGATTACAAATACCACGAGTTTTTTGATGCCGATGGCCGTATCGTTATTTGTGATATTGGCCATTATGAAAGCGAAGTCTTCACGAAAGAGTTGATTAGCCAGCATTTGGCAAAAAAATTTACTACTTTTGCGGTAATTTTATCTGAAACGGATACGAACCCGGTTCGATACTTCATATAGCACTAACTACTTTCCGAATGGAACTGACGATTGCGCAAAAATTAGACGCCCTTCTTAAACTGCAATCCCTTGATTCACAATTAGACGAACTTATCAAAATTCGCGGTGGCCTCCCCGAAGAAGTACGTGATCTGGAAGACGACATCGCTGGCTTCGAGACCCGTATTGGTAAGTTCCAGGCCGAAATCAAGACGCTGGAAGAAGAGATTGAGCGCAACCGTGTTGCCAAAAAGGACGCTGAAAAGCTGATTACCAAATATAAGGATCAGCAGATGAACGTCCGTAACAACCGCGAGTTTGACGCCATCTCAAAAGAGATCGAATTACAATCGCTTGAGATTGAACTGGCTGACAAACGTATTAGCGAAGCTCAATTCCGCGTTCGGGGTAAAGAAGAGGAAATCAAGACGACACAGAGCGCCCTCAATGAGCGTAAGGAAGATTTAAAAGCGAAGAAACAGGAACTCGATCAGATTACGTCTGAAAGTCAGGAGGAGGAAAAAGAAATCATCCGGCAACGTGATGAGCAGGCGACAACCATCGAGACGCGACTCTTGAATTCTTACAACAAGATCCGCGGCAACGCCCTCAACGGATTAGCGGTCGTAATGGTGAAACGCGGTGCTTGTGGCGGTTGCTTTAACGTAGTACCTCCACAACGCCAGGCTGACATCAAAGACAAGAAGAAAATCATTGTCTGCGAACATTGCGGCCGGATTTTCGCCGACGTTGAAGGTGTTCCCGAACCGGCTCCGGTTGGTCGCGGACGCTAGTTCTGAATTAGCAAGTTGAACGCACAAGTACTACAGAAAGAGCTGATTTACTCGGATGCAAGTCTGCGTAGGTCAGCTCTTTCTGTGTTAATCGTTTTCTTATCGTTCACTACGGTACCTGCGCAGGATTTTGTCTGGACATCTGGTCTACAACGGGCTTACTCTGACCTCCAGAAGCTGAAAGTGCAATCGGCCCGGCAGGCGTTGATTAAAGAATCGCCCGCCAATGGTGTCCGTATCTTCCTCGACGATTATGCCGATATGCTCACACTGGTGACCTCAGACGATGATCGGCTATTTGCTAACTTCAGCAAGCGTGAAGACGACCGGCTTGATGCTCTCCAGGCGTTAGACGATAAATCGCCTTGGCAACGGGTTATGCAAGCCGAAGTGCGATTGCATTGGGCATTCGCTAAACTGAAATTTGGCAAAGAACTTAGCGCCAGTTGGGACGTTATCCGCGCCTACAAACTACTGTCAGAAAATCAGCGAAAATTCCCAAACTTCCTGCCCACTTACAAGTCGCTCGGTACGTTGCATGTTATGATTGGCTCGGTACCGGAGAATTATGTTTGGGTAGCCAATCTGCTCGGTTTACGGGGCAGCGTTCGTCAGGGGCAGCAGGAGTTGCAACGAGTGCAGAACGATCCAATCTTTCGGCTCGAAGCGCAGTTAATTGACCTGATGGTACGTGCTTATATACTTAAATTCACCGATGCGGATAGCCGAACATTGGCGCAGCTTATCAGTGGCAATCCTGACAATTTACTGCTTCACTTCTTCGGAGCCACCATTGAGCAGAAGAACGGCCGTGGTGAGCAAGCTCTTATTTACTTAACCAGCCGTCCCCGATCTGACGGCTACCAGTCCTTGCCAGTGATCGAGAATATTTTAGGAGATATTTATCTGCAAAAAAGTGAATATTCTACGGCAAAGACCCATTTTCAACGTTTCGTAAGCACGTACAAGGGGCAGAACTTTTTAAAAGATTCGTACTATAAACTGTTCCTTTGTCAATGGCTGGCGGGCCAATCCGATACGATCACGCGTCCTTTTTTACAAACAGTATTAACGGTTGGGCGCACAACGGTCGAGTCAGATAAAGCCGCTCAAAAGTTTGCCGAAGCCTATTTAGAGCGGGGAGCATCCCCCAATCAGAAAGTCCTGATGCGTGCCCGACTGGCTTCGGATGGCGGCTTTACGGATAGCGCCCTCGCCTATCTTCGCCCTTATAACGAGGCAAAGTTTATGTCGGCAGTCGAGAAAGCGGAGTATAATTACCGAATGGGACGTATCTATCAGCGCCGGAACGATCCCGATGCCGCGCTGCCTTACCTCCGCCGTGCCCTTGCTATCAGTGAACCTGATCAACTCTCTTTCGGAGCGGTATCAGCCTTACAATTGGGATACATCTACCAACAAAAGAACGACCGCACACAGGCACGGTCGTTCTTCCAGAAAGCGCTCAGCTTCAAACGCCATGAATATAAAAACAGCGTTGACAATAAAGCCAAGGCGGGATTAAGTCAGTTATAAAGTTGCATGGTGCGCCGGAAAACTTTATAACTACTCTAAAGCGGCTACACCCGGTAGCACTTTACCTTCCATATATTCGAGCAGTGCGCCACCACCGGTTGATACGTAACTAACGCGGTCGCCGTAGCCAGCCTGGTTAACGGCCGATGCCGAGTCGCCACCGCCGATGAGCGAGAACGCGCCGTTTTCTTCGGTGGCTTTTACAACCGCTTTAGCAATAGCATTAGTGCCGGTAGCAAAGTTTTCGAACTCAAATACGCCCATAGGGCCATTCCAAAGAATCGTTTTTGACTTCAATACTACGTCTGTAAATAGCTTGATAGTCTCAGGACCAATGTCTAGTCCTTCCCAACCGTCAGGAATCTGTCCAGTGGCTACGGTTTGTCGATTCGCATCGTTCGAGAAATCATCAGCGCAGACGTTGTCAACCGGCATATAAATGGTAACGCCTTTTTCCTCAGCCTTTTGCAATAATTCTAGAGCTAAGTCCTGCTTGTCGGCTTCGAGCAACGACTTACCGATCTGACCACCCTGCGCTTTGGTGAAGGTATAGGTCATGCCACCGCCAATGATGAGGTTATCTACTTTGTCGAGCAGCTTCTCAATAATCAGGATTTTATCGGAGATTTTAGCTCCTCCCATGATAGCCGTAAACGGCCGCTCGGCGTCTTCCAGAATCTTTTTGGCGTTGTCTAGTTCAGCCTGCATCACGTAGCCGCACACCCGGTCCTGGAAAAACTGTCCGACAACGGCCGTACTGGCGTGGGCGCGATGAGCCGTTCCAAAAGCATCATTCACCCACACATCGCCCAGTTTTGAGAGCTTTTCAGCAAACGATACGTCTCCTTTTTCTTCCTCTTTGTAGAACCGTAGGTTTTCCAATAGCAGAATCTCACCCGGCTGCAAACTAGCTGCCTGATCGATGGCTGATTGTCCAATGCAATCATCCGCAAATTTCACCTCCCGGCCAAACGCTTCGTTAAGAGCGGGTAGCAAATGTTTAAGGGAATATTTTTCTTCGGGACCACCTTTCGGCCGACCGAGGTGCGACATCAAAATAGCCGAACCCCCATCGTTGACAATCTTCATGATCGTCGGGATCGTCGCTTTAATGCGCGTATCGTCGGTGATGTTATACTCTTTGTCAAGTGGAACGTTGAAATCCACCCGAACGAGGGCCTTCTTGCCAGCAAAATTGTAGGAATCTACGGTTTTCATGCGACTGCGTATGGTCGTTGGTTAACGGGGCCAAACTTAGCGGTTTTTCGCCAGACACGAACGGGAAGTTAGTTTCGGTACTTAAGGGTTAGCGATACGTAGAGTCGTAAAGCGGGCGATCTGGTCGAAATCGATGTCGTTATGCAGTACGGGAACGCCGTAAAAGATAGCGTAGTGGGCAATCAGGCAGTCGTTCGGCTTACGGATGGTTACCCCTTTCTGCCTCAGCGAGCGATATAATGTAGCGGCTTCAATGGCAGCTTCAACAGGGTCGAGTAAAAGTATGGGTACGCTTAAAAGCACCTCCCTTACATCCCGAAAATCTTTGTCACTCCGAATCCCCTGTAATACTTCTTGTAAAATGGTGGGCGTGGCGTAAACGGGTACTCTTTGAGTAAAATACGTACCCAACAAATTCGTTTCCGGAGAATAATTGCTCTTTTCATTAAACCAGTCAATCCAAACAGAGGTGTCAACTAAAATGGATTCCATCTATAGTTGAGAAGTTGGTTGAGATTCATCATTCCAGAATTCAATTTTACCCCGCATTTCCAGAAGCCGCTGGTTTGCTTGAAGCACAGTCACGTATCGTTCTAAAGCACGTTGGATAACTTCATCAGTGTTATAAATGTGGCTCAGCTGCTTAGCTTTATTTAGCAATTGGTCATCTAGTTTTACGCTCGTTTCCATTTACTTATACTTTCTTGTAAAACTAATTAATTTTGAAGAGTATCAGTACTTACCCTCGCTCCCACCGCCACCAAACTCTCCCCCTCCAAACCGAAGACTGTCTTTTGGCCCTTGCTGAGTACCGCTTGCCGCCTGAATAGCCGCTATTGTTTGAGCATTAACGAGCAGGTTATCGGGCGAGTCCTCATCGGGATCATCCGTAAAGCCATGTTTAGACTGACCGGGTGTTCCACTACGCAGGTAACGAATGCCAGCAACCGCCAGCCCAATTAGCGCTAATCCCAGTACAGTCAAAAACGTGTTCAGCGCCAGCAAACCAACGTACTTGTGTATGGTCATTGTAGCCCCAATTAGCCCTACTTCGCCGAGAATGATGAGCATTCGGTTTTTCCTGGTCAGGCCCTGCTGTATGTATCCAATCGGGATGGCAAACGTTAGTAACCAAAATAAACCCGACAAGCCAATCGGTGGGGCAACGTCAGGAATCGGTTTTAGCAATACCCCGTTTAGCTCTCTGACTACAAAGTAATTACCGCCAGCGGCTAACATAACAAGCGCGATCCACTGCGCCAGGTTTATTGAATCGGTATAGCAGGGTTGTTTTGCCGTTAAGCGAGTTAACCGTTTTGTCATAAAATAGACAATTAACGATACGCTCATTATAATAAAAGGCAGTGCTGTACGTCCCCAGCTAAAGTCTAATGTTTTGTCAAATACAAAAGCGTAGAACGTAGCTAAGGTCAGAAAGGCAATAAGGGTGTCGCTGTAATACCATAGAACGAGTATCAGTAGCGGCAGGGTAAACAGACAATGCGTCGCAACAGACAAACCTGTGGGCAATAGTTGATTCAGGCCAAAGGCCAGAAAGCCGGTTAGCGTAACCGCGAAAGCATTATCGACCCCGTTATGGTACAGTTGTTGACGGTTGATTAACACCTGGCCCACAATACCAATGAAAATTCCAAACACGACATTGAAAATGCTGTACGTACTACGCTCTGAAAGCAATCCCGAAAAGATGGTATTCAGCAGGAGATAAACGCCCAAAATAGTAACCGTTGTAAACAGGAACAGCCCTATTTCGATGAAGCCGTTCGTCCGCCGAAAGCCAATCGGGTAATTCTGCTCAATGGCTGCCATCTGCGCGTCCGTGAGCAGCTTCTGTCGATGCCATCGCTCCGATTGCCGAACGACTTCCCAGTTATAAACCCATTGTTCGTTATACGCTCTCATGTACGGTGTTTCCTTTCGGTAGTTGACTCATCAGGTAGGCCACCAAGCCAATACCCGTCAGAATAAAATACCAGTAATACAAGCCATCGCCCCAGCTGGTGGGGTGCAGATAATGGAAAAATAAGTAGGTGACACCGATGTAGCCGTATACCGCACTCATCAGTAAAAATAAAAACGATTCAGCCTGACCCGCTCCTGTTGGATCACCAGCCCGATAAGCACGGTGTTCCAGTCGGGCATACCGATCGAAAGCAACACACGTAACGGCAAGGCCCAGTGCAAACCAAATTACCGACTCTTCAAAATTGAACAGGCCGCCCAGGAGCGCTATCAGCAGCAGATTCCCCGCAATTGTCAAATACGTATAGGTGAAATGTGCCTTAATGCCCTGTTTTCGTAGGGTAAGGGCAACAGCAATTAAGAGTATGGCCAGCCCGATGGACGATAAAACGGTTGTCTGGTCAAAAAAATTAGTTTTGAAATACAGCTCAAGTGGCCGTACGGTAACGCCTACCCAGGAGATTAACGCGGTCAACGCCATCCCCAATACGCCCCGGTGATCAAAACGATACGCTAACGGCAGAAACAGCAGGGCAGGAAGTAAGGTCACCAGGCCATACCGATCGCCAAAAACATTATACTGATATTGAGCGTAGCCTTCCAGGGTCAGGAACAGGAGACAACCGAGAATAAGCGCGTAATCGCCGAAAGCAGAGCGACTACGAGTCTGTCCTTTTGTCCATTCCGGCCGCGAACGCCAGGCGAAGGCAAAGCAGGCAGCACAACCCACGGCCATTGCCAGTAGCAGGGCACTATGGCCAATCTGATCGAAGTTATCGTATACCAGCAAACCCAATCCTGAACTCAGCAGCAGTATCCCGACGTATAAGGTTGCTCTTAATTCCCAGTGGAGCGAAAAAGGCCTTTTCTGATCTGATTCAACAATTTTCGCTTGCTGACCAGCCGATATAATACCTTGTTTGCTCAACTCGTTCAGGACATCATTTGGGGACATAAATGGCTCTTTTTTTGTTACTATAACGTGGGTGGAAACCCGCCAATTATTACCAGTGCTGGTTTCCATCGGTATGCCGCATCACTACTTTACTTTATGATCGGACGTCAGAAAGTTTTACTCACCCCTCGCTACTACCTCGACAATTTCCGCTACGTGCTGGACTTTGTTAAACGGCTGTATGGCGGTTTATTGAACGACGCCGAATGGAATTTCATCCAGAGGTTCGAAGCGCTGAGTCTCGATGCACAATGTTTATACGTTCGTTTTAGTAACCGCAAAGGACTCTTTTTTCGCATTAATAAACTACAATACAACGAAATAACTGACCTGCCGGCTGCTGTTGGCGAGCTCTTGATGGCTGGATTTATCGAGCGCTTATCGACTCACCATGAAGGTATGGGCGATTTGGCACTGGGTGTATTTACTAAACCCGAATTGCTTGAATTGTTACCGCTGGAACCTGAAGAAATCAAGCCACTGGCTAAAGAGAAAAAGGAAGGTGTCGTACGTTACGCCTTGCAGGAACTCAATTTTGGGGAGGTAGTGACCAGCCTGACGACCCGCGAGACCGTCGTGAGAATGAACTTTGAAGCCGAGGGCATGATGATTAAGTACTTGTTCTTCGGCAACCGGGGTGGCAACATGACGGAGTTCGTGGTGCGCGATTTGGGCATGGTCAACTTTGAACGGTACGATGAAAGCAAAATGACCGCTCGCTTCCGTACACGTAAGGAAGTGGAAGACAAACTGCTGATCTCGCTGACGAACGAAGAGTTCTACGACCTTAAAGAAGCGGAAACCCCGGCTGATGACATTTATAACTGGTTTCTGAACTGGAACGAAACCCGGCCTGAGTTAACTGAGATTGCCATTCCGGGCTACCAGAAGCTGGTGTGTAAAGTAGGCGCTTATCTGGAGCGTCAGAAGCTACCCGAACAGGCGTTGGCTGTCTATGAATTATCGGATCGAGTACCGGCGCGGGAACGGCGCGTTCGTTTGCTGTACAAGAACGGATCGGTTGACGAAGCGTTAGCCCTCTGCGACGAGATTGCCGTAAAGCCGTTGAACGCCGAAGAGCGATATTTCGCGAATGACTTCCGCGAAAAGATACTGGGGGCGGGGGCCAAAAAGCGTACCCGTAAAGCTACTACACGCTTCTTGTCGGATGCCGAGAGCGTAGACATTCCTGCGGCCTACCGCCACCACGTTGAAGCGGGCGTTATGAATCACTACCTCGAACAGGGGTACGACGCTGCGTTTACCGAAAACTATCCGTGGCGAGGGCTATTTGGCCTAGTGTTCTGGGACATCATTTACGATGCTAACGTATCTGCCATTCACCATCCCTTGCAGCGGGCTCCGTCCGATTTTTATCTGCCCGATTTCTACCTGAAACGCGAAGAACTTCTCAAGAAGCGGCTCGCTGAACTAGCCACAAAAGACGACTGGCGACGGCATACGGGCCGCATGTTCAACGCGAAGTACGGCATTACGAACGTACTGGTCGACTGGTCGGATGAGCTCATGACGCTCGTACATCGCATGATTGAGCTGCTGGATACGGAGCAACTTGGCCTGATTCTGCTCGAAATGGCCCGCAACGTACGGGAGCACACGCGCGGCTTTCCCGATTTGCTGGTTTGGAACGATCAGGGCGAATATGATTTCGTCGAAGTTAAGTCCCCTACCGACCACCTCGGGCCACAGCAACTGCATTGGCTGGAGTTTTTTCAGACCATTGGCGTACGGGGCAAAGTCGTCCGGGTGATTTGGGAGTTGTAGTTAAAACGTGTAGCTTGATTGTTTAAATGGAAGCTTTATGGAAATGATCCGTCAATTTGCCGTGCCTCACAATGGAGTTGTGCAGGTACCAGTCCCTGAAGAATTTAATGATCAGGAAGTGGAAGTGCAGGTTATTCTGACCGCTAAGCCACAGGAAGCAAAAGCGAAGCCTACTAAAAAAGGTGGCCTAAGCCATTTAGTAGGAAAGTATAAGCATTACACTGCTGAGCAAAATCAGGAGATTGAAAATGAGTTGCGAGATCTGAGAGATTCATGGGAAAGAAATATCTCTTAGACACTAACATTGTTACTAAGACACTCTAGGGCTTAATGCCAGAAAGAGGCTTAGAATTTATGACAACTGTTTTGGAGGCAACTCCAAATCTATCTGTTATTAATCGAATTGAGCTTTTAGGATGGATACCGAAAGATCCCAATTTTGCAATTGATTTAAAATTATTTGTCGCAACTTCGCAAGAATTCGGCTTGACTGAAGACATCATCGAGCAAACTATTCTCATCCGGAAAGGTGTCAAGATTAAACTTCCTGACGCTATTATTGCCGCTACTGCTATTGCAAATGGATTAACGTTACTATCCGACAACGATACCGATTTCTTGCGGGTGCCTCGGTTGAAGTACGTTAATCCAGCAAGGTTATAACAACCTCAATAGGCTATTTGAGCCAGCCGCCCGTGAAGCCAGCCTTTTGCAAACCACGCCGAATATGTGGGTTCTTTTTCATTAGGTTCCAGACGAAGCCCGTTCGCAGATTTTCGGCCATCAGCAAAATTGGTCCCTGATCAATACCGAGATAATCTACATCAAACCAGCCGACATCGGTTGGTCCATTCGCGAAGGATGACCTATACCGATACGTTGGATTGAACGCGTCGCGGAAGCCGTAGGTGCCGTAAAGTTTCGCCCCGTATTTTGCTTTCATAGCCCGCAACGCCGGTACACAAATTTCGGGCGCAAACGCCATCGACCCACCAGCTGCCGTGGGAGCAATCGTCCCATCGTCCACGACTTGGGTGGAGGCCGCTCCTCTCGCCCGATACGAAAAAAATTGTCGTCCGTTCACAGTTGTATCCTTCGGGCCATCGCAGGCGGTTAAGCCCCAGATTGTTGGACCGTAATCCTGCCATTTACCTGGATTGGCTACGCAATACGCCCGATTAGCGTAGGTGGCCCGGCGGGAGTTTTCGGCGTAGTCAATGCCTTTGCCTCGCATATATTCGTCGCGGATACCCCGAAAGTCGATCCAGGTATGCGAGTATTGATGTCCAAACAATGGATCAAAGTTGACATGCGGCTGATCGTAAAATGTAGCCCACGGGTACGACTTAGTCCAGGCAGGCCACACCTCCGGCCCAACTGTGTGCGTCGGTGAACCAAGGGCCAATATGTATAGCAGCATTCCTTCGTTATAGCCGGTCCAGTCACTCTTGATAAATCCCGTTTCGGGATGCCAGCCCATCGAGATAACCGGCCGTCTTGCCTGAAACCATGTCCAGTCAACACGGCCGTAGATCTGGTCAGCTAATTGGCGTATTTCGGATTCAACGGGCGTATTCTGATCAAAGTAGGTTTGCGCACTAAGAATACCCCCTAACAACAAAGCCGTATCAATCGTGGATAATTCAACCTTTTTAAACCGTTCTCCGGTTTTCATATCCAGGAAATGGTAGAAAAAACCCTTGTACCCAGCTATTCCCGTTGCCTTCTCCGACTGTGGAGCTCTGGCAAAGAAACGAAGCGTTCGCAACGTTCGGTCGGCGGCTTGCGCCCGCGTGATGTAATTCCGCTCGACGCCAACCAAGTAAGCGGTTAGCCCAAAGCCAACAGCTGCAATGCTGCAAAATGAAGGCGATGGCGCCCGATCGGGTACTAGGCCGTTTTCCGGGTTAGCGGTATCCCAAAAATAGCGAAACGTATCGCGTTGCAGGCTATCCAGAAAGGCCTGATCCGCAGCCGACACTATGTAAGACGTTAACGGGGGTTTAGACTGGCCACAGACAGCAGACAACGAGCCACAAAGAATAGTGAGAATCAGTAATTGTTTCATAAGCAATTAGAAACACGGATGGCGCGGATTTTATCTCAATTCTCATCCGTGGGAATCTGCGCCATCCGTGTCCCACTATTAGTACTGCGGATTCTGCGTTAACACGCCCCCACTCAGCTGAATTTGCGTTTGAGGAATGGGAAACACTTCGTTCTTGCCTTTCACAAACGTTTTACCATGAGCGGCAAATGCCTGAACGGCCCGCCCTGGCTGAACATCTTCCTGACGGATTAGGTCGAAGAAACGGTCGTGCTCCATGGCTAGTTCAACGCGCCGTTCGTGCCAGATTTTGGCCAGATCAATTGTTGCCTGGGCCGGTAAGACAGCGCGGGTGCGCAGGCGATTGATGTCAGCTAGGGCTTCAGCGCTTCGACCCAGCGCCTGGGCGGCCTCGGCATGAATGAGCAGCACCTCCCCTAACCGCAGGATTCGTAAGTTCTTGGGCAATCGGTCATTGTTACCGCAATTCCGTTCGGCCGTGCGGCTGTGATAAGCTTTATAGTTATACCGGTCATTCTCGACCGAATCACGGCTGGGTACCCGGAAACCGTCCCACAGCACCGTTCCGCGCGGAGCCGGGTTGATGAACATAATGGTAGCGTCACGCCGTGTGTCGTTAGGTTCGTATTCATCGAGCAGGCTTTGCGAAGGTGTATTAAAACCAAAGCCCAAGTCAGACCATCCACGACGGCCACCCGCCCGGGGCCCCTGGCAAACGACATACAGGTTAATAGCTGCTGTGCAGGATAGATTGATACCGGTTTGCACTTCAAAAATAGATTCAACACTATTAGCGCCCGTTTCGCGCCATATATTGGCGTAGTTTGGTAAGAGGTCATACGTACCCACCTGATTCTTGATGATCGAGTCGGTTAAGGTATACGCCTGTTGCCAGTTTTTCTGATATAGATACACCTTAGCCAGCATGCCCATAGCAGCTGCTTTGGTAGCTTTACCCGTTTGCGTTTGGGCTTTAATGGGTAGATTAGTAGCCGCAAACCGCAGGTCATTGATGATGAAGTTGTACGTCTCCTCACGTGTGGCTCTGGCCTGCAACGCCGTATTGTTGATTTGATCGACCGGCGGTACGCCCTGGAGAATAGGAACGCCCCCAAAAAAGCGCACCAGATTGAAATAAAAGTAGCCCCGTAGGAAACGAACTTCGGCTTCGTACTGGTTGCGAGTCGTCTGATCGACCGGACTGAGCGGAATCAGCGAAAGCGCCTGGTTGGCTCTGGCAATCGACCGGAAATACGCTGACCATAAGTCGTTAATGTTACCCACGTTAGGCGTTGGATTCAGATTATCAAACGTGCCAAACGAATTGGCACCATCAGCGGGGCTGCTACCTTTATCACCATCGTCGGAAGCAATGTTGGTCATGCCGACAAACGTAAAGCCGTGCATATTCTCCTCCCACAGACTATTGTAAACGCCCGTTACCAGGCTCTGGGCAGCAGCCGGGTCACTACGAACAGCCGCTTCGCTAATTTGACCCTGAGGAGGTGTATCCAGAAATTCCTTACAGCCCGTTAGTCCCAGCCCCGACATGGCGACCAGCAACGTAGCACGGATGAAGAGTTGAGTATAATTCATATTGATAAAGTCGATTGGTTAGAAACCCACGTTGAGTCCGACGGCAAACGTGCGGGTGGTTGGGTATGAGTTAAGTTCAATGCCAGAGTCCAGCGGACCGCCGGGTAGCTCAGGACTAAACCCGCTGAACTGTTTGATGGTAAACAAATTCTGCGACGTCACATAGATCCGGGCCGTACGAAGTTTTACCTTATCCTTTAACGCTGCCGGGATTGTATAACCCAGCGTCAAATTATTAAGCCGGATAAATGAGCCCGATTCGACAAAATAAGTCGATGCTGGAGTTGCCGACGTAATGATGCGTGGATCGGTCTGCGAAGGCCGATTGGTGGTCCAGCGGGCGTCGGCGTAGGCCGCTTCAATATTGTCAGTATTCTCAAAACGGAATGCTTTTTTCCCGTTATAAACCTTATTACCAGCATTACCATACACGTCGGCCGCCAGGTCAAAGCCTTTATAGCTCAACCCTAGATTAATACCGTAGTACAGTTTTGGCTGATACGACCCGGCATAAATTCGGTCGTTATCGTTGATAACGCCGTTACCGTCAACATCCTGATATCTAAGATCCCCCGGCCGGACATTAGCCCGGTCGCCAAACACGGGGGCCCCGTCAATCTCGGCCTGGTTTTGAAAGACGCCAATGGCATTCAATACGTAAAAACTTCCGACCGGCTGTCCATTATCACTGCGGGTAACGAACCCTTGCTGACCAACGCCACCCGCCAGCAACGCCTGCCCCCCATTGAGTCCAATCAACTCATTCTTGTTGGTTGTCAGGTTACCGCCGATGCTGTAGCTCAGTCCGCTTTCCAGTGTTTCTTTCCAGTTCAGCACAAACTCAAACCCACGGTTACGGAACGAAGCAATGTTGGTCAGAAACTGGTTGTCTGGATCACCGAAAATGGCCGGAATGATGCGGAAAGCCAGGGCATCGCGGGTTGTTTTGCTGTAATAATCAATCTCACCGGTCAGCCGGTTATCAAACAGGGCGAACTCTACACCGGCGTCAATCTGCTGGGTACGCTCCCACTTTAGCTGCTGGTCTTTAATATCTTGAATAGCGTTGCCCAGTGTAAGTCCGTTATCATAAAAATAAGGTATGTTGACATTGGCCGTTAAAATATACGCGTTACTGGCAATGTTATCGTTGCCTAGTATGCCCCAACTACCCCGGAACTTTAGGAAGTTGAACAGCGACTGGTTCTTCATAAAGGCTTCGTCAGAGATGACCCAACCTATCCCAGCCGTCGGAAAATAGCCCCACCGTTCTCTAAATTTCGAGCTGCCATCGGCGCGCAACGACGCGTTGAACAGGTATTTATTTTTAAGGCTGTACGTTACCCGCGTCACAAACGACTGACGTGTCTGTAAATCGCCACCGCTAGCGTTACTCAGTTGCTGGTCAGGATTACCGAGTCGTAAATACCACAGATTTGGATCATTCGGTACATTGATCCGGGAAGCCAGCAGTGTGTCCGATGTGAACTGCTCAGTCACTGCCCCCAGTAAAAACGTCAAATTATTATCACCAAAGGTTTTATCAATTGTCGCCGTATTATCGATGATGTAGCGCAGTGACCGGCTCTCATTGACATTGAGCTGGCTGTTCTGCTGCCGCTGGTTACCACCGGCCGTAACGAACGTATTAGCGTCGTTCTGAAAAGCGCGTAAATACGTTCGATCACGGTTAAAAATCAGGTCGCCATTAAAAGCTGAACGTAACGTAAGCCACTCGACGGGTTTGTAGCTAAGCGCCAGATTCCCCTGCAATCGATTATTGATGATACGCTGGTCGCGGGCGTCCAGACTTAACAGCGGATTGCCCACATTACCGAAGGCCGACAGGTTACCGTATTTGTCGCCTACCTTGGCGGGCACAATGGGAGCCGCCCGGTATAAGCTCGAATACACGCCGTCCAGATTAACGGCTTTTTCGTTACCTCTCGAAAACGAAAGCTGATTACTGAAGGTCAGCTTATCATTGATCTTAACCTCGTTATTGGCCCGGATCGTCAGTCGCCGGAAGTCATTCGTTTTCACTACGCCAACATCCGTGAAATAACCCGCGCTGAAGAAAAACGTATTTCGTTCGCTGCCACCGGAAATAGAGAGGTTATGATTCGATTGGGGGGCATTCCGCAGCGCCTGGTCATACCAGTTCGTTGTTTGATCGGAGGTCAGGGGCGGGTTGTTGACATTCTGATTGGGAGCAGCATCGGCCAGGTAACTAACGTACTGATCGCGGTTGGCCATCTGGACCAGATTCGCCGGTTGCCGAACACTGAAATTAGCATCGTATTGTACCTGTGTCGCTCCCGACTTACCGCGTCGGGTGGTCACAATCACAACACCATTCGCAGCTCGAACCCCGTAGATAGCCGCTGACGCATCTTTCAAGACTTCAATGCTCAGAATATCGTTGTTGCTGATATTCCGAATGTCGTCCGTCAACACCCCATCGACTACGTACAATGGGCTCACCCCGGCGAGCGCCGAGCCAACGCCCCGCACCCGAATCTGCGGCTGCTCATTCGGGCGACCCGAAGCAATGACCTGCACCCCGGCTAACCGGCTCTGTAACGCCTGCGTAGGTGTCTGAACGGGATATTTAACAATTTCTTCGCCTTTAATCTGGGCGACAGCTCCCGTCAAGTCGCGTTTTCGCTGGGTTCCATACCCAACCACGACGACCTCATTCAATGTTTGGGTATCATCTGCCAGCGTAACGTTTATAGCCGTCTGGTTTCCAACAGCAACTTCCTGATTGGCAAAACCAATGTAGCTGAATACCAATACCGACTGATTAGTTACGCCGGTAAGCTGGAAGCTACCATTGGCATCAGTTGTTGTCCCACGGGTGCTGCCTTTCAGGGTTACGGTTACGCCGGGTAAGGGCTGCCCTTGTGAATCAGTTACTTTACCAGAAACCGAAACGCCAGTCTGGCTTACGGCTGGACTGGCAGTTGACTGGCCCGCATTGATCTGGCCATTGATCGCGGTCTGTGAACCGGGCGATACACTGGTAGCTTGCGGTGACATTGGTGTAGCCGGGGTTCCGGGGGTATTAACGCTCTGCCCCCATCCGACAACACTCCAAAGCACCCCTAATAATACTAAGTAGCGCAGTTTGTTCATAAGTGAGATAAGATAGTACTGATAATTCCTATCGTATCAACCCAAATGAATGCTATTTGTTATCAGCAGAGTACTATCAAAAGCTACTACTCTTTTTCTTTTATACGGTACCTAGCCGCATAAACACCGGAAATTTTAACAGACGCTCTGCCTCTCCCCACTTACTTGCTAACTCTTCTTTCAAAGCGAAAACCGGGTCTTCTTCATTTTCGTGCTGGTATTGCTGAACCGCCGACCACGTTCTTAAATAATTAAGAAACCGGTCTAACGACCACTCCCGTTTCACCTCAAAGTTGTTACGTTGCGCGTTGGCAAAGGGAAAGGGTAAGGTCGCGTAGGCGTTGTCAATGTATTTGCGCTGGGGGTCCCAATACGGACCAACCCAATTTCGGTAAAAGTCAACGATGATGGGATCAAGGTCGGAGCCAACGCTAACCAAACCGTATCCCCACTCGGCAATAACAGCGCCGGGTTTCGCTACTCGTCGCACTTCCTGATGGAATGCATCAACATCAAACCAGTGCACTGCCTGCGCCACGGTAATGAGGTCAAACGTATGATCAGCAAAGGGGGTCTGTTCAGCCAGGCTAGGCTGGTAATGCACATTGGGAACCTGTACGGCGCGGGCCAGCTGGGTCTTGCTGATGTCAGTAGCCTCTACCGTTTCGAAAAAATCAGCTAAAGCCACGGCCACCTGACCATTACCCGTAGCGCAGTCCCAGGCCGTATTTCGGGCGCTCACCCGTGAGAGAATGTATTGATAGAGGTCAGCTGGATAGTCTATTCGGTACTGAGCGTACAGGTCGGCATGGCCGGAGAAACGATCGAGGGGCATCATGAAATAAAAACAATAATTAACTTTAAACGATTTAAGGAAATAATTGTCTCACAATTGTTTTAGAAGGAAAACCGCTGCTCAAATTGGCTTCTCAACCGGAAGCGTCTATTTTTGCGAGGTTGCCTACAATCTACTGTTTAGTTTTTACCAATCAATCGCTTACCCGATTCACATGAAAAAATCGTTTGGCTTCTTAATCGCTGCGGCTTCCTTAGTCCTGGCCTCTTACAACGCGAATGCACAGGCTGCAACGGCCGACATCCCAGCGGATATGAACGCTCTGATGAGCAAATATACCTGTATTGCCTGCCACCGCCCTAATCAGCGTCTGGTTGGCCCTGCTTATGTAGACGTTGCTAAGAAGAACTATTCTGACGAAGAGATCGTGAACCTGATTTACAATCCAGTACCAAGTCACTGGCCTGGCTATCCTCCAATGGCTCCCATGAAACAGGTACCAAAAGAAGATGCCCTGAAACTGGCAAGCTGGATTAACTCGCTCGATGGTGGTGCTAAGAAAACATCGACCAAAAAGACGACGACAACCAAAACCACGAAGTCGACCAAGAAAGCATAACGCTCAACATGCACCAAACAGAAAGGCCCTTCCTACGCAGGAAGGGCCTTTCTGTTTGGTATACACGAACTAAATGGTGTTGGCAGCGGCCTCACATGCCCAGTACCGGATGAGGTTGATACAGTTCTTCCAGGTGGCGAATTTCCTCCTCGGATAGTGTTACGGATAAAGTACCTACTGCATCTTCAATATGCCCGGGTTTACTGGCACCAATAATCGGCGCGGTAATAACCGGTTTACTCAGCATCCAGGCTAGTGCCACCTGGGCGCTCGGTATGCCCCGCTGCTGAGCCATTTCCGTAACGCGGTCGGCGATGGTAAAATCGGCTTCGCTGTATAACGTTTTACCGAACGCGTCGGTGCGGGCTCGTTCGGTTTCGTTACGTTCTTTACTACGTCCGCCGGTCAGTAGTCCCCGCGCCAGGGGCGACCAGGGAATAACCGCAATCTTCTGGTCGGCACAGAAGGGTAACATTTCCCGCTCTTCTTCCCGGTATACCAGGTTGTAGTGAGGTTGCATGGACACAAACCGCGTCCAGCCGTGCAGATCAGCGGTGTACTGAGCCTTAGCAAACTGCCAGCTGTACATCGACGAGGCCCCGATGTACAAGGCTTTACCGGCTTTCACTACGTCGTGCAGGGCTTCCATGGTTTCCTCAATGGGCGTGTTGTTATCCCAGCGGTGAATCTGGTATAGGTCCACGTAGTCCGTACCCAGCCGTTTGAGGCTGGCGTCGATGGCGCTCATGATGTGCTTGCGCGATAAGCCTCTGTCGTTAGGTCCCGGTCCCATCGGGTTATACACTTTGATCGCCAACACAATCTCATCCCGACTGGCAAAATCACGTAGCGCACGGCCGACCACCTCTTCGCTCATCCCGTTCGAATACACATCAGCCGTATCGAAAAAGTTGATGCCCAGTTCAAGGGCTTTTTGGATAAACGGGCGGCTTTGTTCTTCATTTAGTGCCCAGGGCCAGCGCTCGGTTGGAACGCCGTAAGTCATGGTACCCAGGCAAAGGCGGGACACCATCATACCGGTGTTCCCAAATCGAATATAGTCCATTGGCTTATCCTTGATATGAATGATACTCTTCATCCGTTACGGCCTGTAACCAGTTAACGGCTCCTCCTTTGCTTGCATTGGGATTGATGGCAATGTGCGTAAACCGACTATCTGGCGTGGCTCCATGCCAATGGACCAGACCAGGAGCAATGTTTACCGCTTCACCGACCCGAAGGAGTTGGATGGGTCTGCCTTGCTCCTGGTAATAACCCGTGCCAGCCGTCACTACTAAAATCTGTCCGTTCGGATGCGTGTGCCAATTATTCCTCGCTCCGGCTTCGAAGGTTACGTCACTCACTACACAATCCGTCTGATCATTAGCCGGTACGAGCGTTTTCACCCAGGTAATACCTGTGAAATAATCAGAAGGGGCCTGTGTTGCCCCTTCTGGTGCGGCTGGTTGGTTTTCTTTACTCTGATCCATATCCATGCAAGTTTGTTGTGGAGTCGATTATACGGAGACCCTGCGAAGAGCTTTCTTATACTTTATTGCTTTATACAACGTAGCCGTATCGATAACAAACCGGTATCGCACGTCAGGTGTCGGCATGATAGCCTTCTATGGCAACCATAAGAGACGATCCAGTAGATGACTTTGTGAGGAGTTACGTATTATCAATCTACCTATTTGCAGGCGTTTTGTTAGATTTAATAAGAATTTACGGTGAGGGGGTGGTATGCTAGTAACTGCTTGGAGTACCCTAAAGCAGGTTCAAAGTTTTAGCTTCAACCCTGCACAAAGCGACGGAAACGTTACAAATCATTTGAAAAAGGCGAATAGGGAGACATATGTCAAAAAGAAGTTTGTTAATCTAATTTATGTTCTTTTACTTTGGAACACAAAGTACTTTTTGTCAACACCTAACTATATATAAATTATTATCGAGACATTTCCTTAACAGCCCTCTTGGAAACGAAGCAGACTTGAGGACACCAAGAGCCACTGACAGCCATGTATCACCTTACTATAAAACACAATATGAAAGCAGAAGTCGTTAACAGCTTAGACAATCCCAGACAACTTGAAAAATTGTATCGGGACGATAAAGTGTCTTTCAAACGAGAGTTTAACTCCGTTTATCCTACTATCAAGGATAATACAGTGGCTCAAATTTGGTACGAAAGGTTAAACTTTGAGAATGAAGCTCTTTCCTGGGGGTCAGGGCGAGAATTGTTTTTTGTTATTGTGGCTTCTTTCGTTGCAGGGTTAATCGCTAAACTTCCTACTTTTTTTGCCATCAATCCCGAGTATTTCTATCCCCGAAACATTGGTTTTATCGTTTTCCCGTTCCTGATGGCTTATTTCGCCTGGAAACAAACCCTTCCGCTGAAAATCATCTTCCCCGTTTTCTTAATCATTGTAGCTTCAGTAATTTATATCAATGTGTTGCCCAACAACGATAAAAGCGGTACGTTGATTTTAGCCTGTATTCACCTGCCTTTGTTTTTATGGTCTATTCTGGGCTTTACGTATGTGAGCGGTGATTTGAAAAACGGCCAAGGCCGACTAAATTTCCTCCGGTATAATGGCGATTTGGTAGTAATGACCACCATTATACTTATTGCAGGTGGCGGCCTAACCGTAATTACCTTAGGGCTTTATGAACTGATTGGCCTTAAGATCGGAGAATTTTATTTCCAGAATATTGCCATTTGGGGACTAGCGGCTGCCCCCCTTGTCGGCACCTACCTTGTTCAGACAAATCCACAATTGGTGAATATGGTTTCACCTGTAGTAGCCAAAATCTTTACACCCTTAGTCTTTACAACACTGGTAATTTACCTGATTGCCGTCATCTATACAGGCAAAGATCCGTACAATGACCGGGAATTTCTGCTCATTTTCAATTTGCTTCTGATTGGCGTAATGGCGCTAATATTATTCTCAATTGCTGGAACCGCTAAAAATTCAGAAAGCCGCATTTTGACGTTTATGCTGTTCGGCTTGTCAATCGTGACAATTGTTCTGAACGGAATAGCCCTGTCTGCCATTGTATTCAGAATTTCAGAATGGGGGATTACACCAAACAAGCTGGCTGTTTTAGGAGGTAACATTCTTATTTTAATAAACCTCCTGCTGGTAACGTACAGGCTATTTAAAACGGTGAACGATCAGAACCAAATCGAGACTGTTGAAAGTAGCATAGCCTCCTTTTTGCCCATCTACAGTTTGTGGACAATCGTGGTAATCTTTCTTTTTCCGTTGCTTTTCAGCTTCAAGTAATAGAAGTATAACTGACAATTAAAAAACGGAGCTACCAGAAAAGGTCTGGTGGCTCCGTTTTTTAATTGTCAGTTAAATGATATGAGGCTTCGCTGCCGTTCAAGCTTCGAAGTAGTGCCCCATGTCTAGGTCTTCGATCAGGCCAGGATGGGTAGGTTGCCAGCCTAGCCGCTCCCTTGTTTTGGCACTGGACGACGGACTGTTGATCACAATAAAGCGACCCATCCAGCCGAAATGCCCGACCGCTTCGTCGGGCGACACGGATACAACCGGCAGGTTGAGGTGTCGGCCAATGACTTCGGCAATCTGACGAACCGGTATGCCTTCGTCGGCCACGCCGTGGTAGCGGGCACCGGCCACGCCCTGCTCCAGCGCCAGCCGGAACAGATGAGCTGCGTCGAGCCGATGTACGGCTGGCCAGCGGTTGCTACCATCACCCACATAGGCAGACACGCCTTTGTCCCGGGCAATCCTGATGAGGGTGGGCACAAAGGCCTGATCGCCCCGGTCGTGCACCGAGGGCGGCAGGCGAATGACCGACGCCCGCACCCCGAGCTTGGCCACTGAAAGGCCAGTTACTTCTGAGGCCCGCGGCCCCGCCGGAGCTGGGTCGTCTTCGGTAATCAGCTCACTGGTTCCTTTCAGACCCGCCGTGCCTGCCGTAACAATAAGCGGACGGTTGGAACCGGCCAGTACGGAGCCCATAGCCTCAATGGCTGCCTTATCGGTTGCGCCAGCAGCTTCGTATTGGGAAAAGTCGTGGATAAACGCCGTATGGATAACCCCATCTGCATCGGCGGCTCCTTGCTTTAAGCTATCGAGGTCTTCCAGGCTCCCCCGCAGCACCTCAGCATTCGCTTCGGTGAGCGCCTGTGCCGACGCATCGGAACGGGCCAGCCCCACCACCTGGTGACCTGCCGATAACAATTCCTGAACAACAGCGGAGCCGATAAACCCGGAGGCTCCTGTGACAAATACACGCATAGTTTTAGTTGATTTTGACATTCGTTTTCATACCGTTGCCCGCCTGCTAACTCCGATTTAAGTTGCTGCTGAACGACTATACAAAACTATGGAGGAGCATCGCGGCTCACCGAGGTCATTTGACGCAATTTTCAGAGTGCCTTTTCGCTAACTTTACAAATAGTTGCTATTAGTAGCCTTCGTTTCACCATGTTTGAAGACTTCATGCCCTACCTCCGGCAGCATTTACCTATGCTGACAGCGGAGCAAATCGAATTAATCCGGTCAGCATCTGTGGTGCGAAAAGTCCGCCGAAAGCAGCGATTGCTACAGGCAGGTGAGGTATGTCAGTACAAGATGTTTGTGATCCGGGGTTTGCTGAGGACGTATCACATCACTGATGCCGGTCATGAATACGCGATGAAGTTTACGGCTGAGCACGGGTTCCTCACCGATCCGGAAAGTTATGTTCATCAGACGCCGTCTAAACTCTGTATAGATGCGTTGGAGCCGAGTGACGTGCTGCTGTGGAATCACGACGATTTTGAAAATCTTCGGATCGCCATTCCGGAACTAAACGCGCTTTCAGAACACATGATAACGCATAGCAACATTGAAACGCAGAAGCGGATACTGCTGAACATCAGTTCGACTCCCGAAGAACGGTATCTTAACTTTATGACGACCTACCCCGACATTTTTCGGAGGGTCCCCCTGCACATGGTGGCCTCGTACCTGGGCGTGTCGCGGGAAACGCTCACCCGCATCCGGCAGGGATTACTGGTAGCGGCCAAAGGATGAATTTACGGAATCTATTTCGCTGGCACAGGAACAGTTAAACCCTTAGTGAGCCACGGAAACCCCTGCCGGAATAGTACGATTCTGCCCCGTTGTGGTACACAAAGACCGTATCGTAGCGACGGTCGCAAAAGAGGGCACCACCGAGCTTTCGAATCTCAACCGGTGTTTTCACCCAGCTCGACGTTTTCGTATCGAACTTGCCAAGTTGCTGCAATTCGCGGTATTGCTCTTCGGTTAGCATCTCGATACCCATCTCTGTCGCCATGTCCATAGCAGTATTTTCGGGTTTATGCTCTTTTCTTGACTCCCATGCGGCACGGTCGTAACAAACACTTCGGCGACCTTTCGGGCTTTCCGCCGAGCAATCATAGAAAATGTATTCGCCCGTCGTCGAATTATAGCCAACAACATCTGGTTCGCCACCCGTCGTTTCCATATCATCGAGCGACCACAGCTTTTCTGGATTAGTTTCCAGTTTTGCTTGTACGTCGGCCCAGTCAAGACCTTGATGGCGGTTCCTGTTTTTCTCAAAACGGGCTTTCAATACGTTGAGTAGTTCGTCGCGTTGTTCTGGTGACAATTGCTTTGCGTTTGTCTGTATCATAATGTTCCGTAATGGCGGTAAAAGGTCATTCGGTAATACGGCTGGCTTAATGGCGGTTTGTCATTCTCTAGTACGACGACATATGACAAACCTATCCCAAGTAAAAAGCTTGAACAGCTTTATTTTATACTCAGTCAGATATGCTTGAGAAAAAGTCTCCAATTCCTCCTATTATGTTCCCAATATCCAACCAAGATGCGTCAACGTCAAAATCAGGAAGGTCAAGTATTTCTGAACCAGTCGTCATTGACAACGCTTGTAACATTTCCGTTTTCATTTCTATATAGTCGCAAACTTCACCAGTTTGGTCGTGATAATTATCGAAATCTGAATGAGAAGAAAAGGCGCTCATTGCCCAGCAAGAAAAGTCTAATCCGTCATACCATTTGCTTTTTTCATGTGCATTTTTCACTTCTTCCGGTTTATAATATTTTTTCTTTCCATAATCTTTTACGAGTATCCTTCCAATGTCAGTTAAATACTCTTTTTTGTTTGTTGGTGCTATAGAACAACTACGGCTCATAATATTATTGATTGAGTACTTAGTATATTACCGTTAATGAAAAGGACTTGCTACTGTGGTGGTATTCACCACTCGTCCAGCTTGAAACCTACATAAACTCATTGTTTCCGGCGTTATTCGTCTGCCGAAACTTAAACCGCGTAACGCACAAAAAATCAGAATACATTCGTTGCCCCGCCATATTGCCAACGTGATGTTATGCATAGTACGTCTGAGCTTAATGTCAACTTTCTGAAATAAATTGTATAAACTCTTTGCCTAACTGCGTGAATCTTTCTGCTAATGTTCCGTCTTCGGACATCATTGTGTTTAATCTATTAGTATTGTGGAGTCCTGCATCGTGCAAGTCATTCCAGATTACGTATTTACTCATATACTAGCTAAGTAGGTTGAGTCACTATAGCTTTTTGAATAAGCGATATATATTGGTCAGCTGTCAATAATCTGCGTAAAATATGAAAAAGTCATGCTGATGCCGTTCGTACGATCAGACATGGCTCTTTCATTTTCCCAGTGAGGCAGCTTATTCGCTACGACTTGGCTCGTAATGAAGCACGACAATTCCGCAGGCAAATGGAGTGGCTTTTACTAACGTCAGCGCCTGTTTACTATTCAATTGGTTTAAGATGGCCATTCCGGTGCCAATGGCTGCCGGATTAACAAATAAATGGTACTCATCAATTAGATTGTGTTTGATTAGGTTCGATACAAACGTTGCACCGCCGTAGGCGATGATGTCACCACCGTCCTGTTGTTTCAGTTTAGCGATTTCGTTAATCAGGTCACCCTTGGCTAACTCCGTATTGTCCCAGTCCGATTGGTTGAGCGTTTTGGTAAACACAACTTTGGGGGTGCTATTAATTTTTTCAGCGCCCTCCAGTTCCGGATTTGACGACCAGTGCGGAATAAACCCCTGAGCCAGATTTCGACCCAGAACAATGCAGTCAACGGGTTCGGTTAGGGCTCCCACGTAGTTTTTAAGTTCGTCATCCCAGTTAAATGCCAACCAATCCATTTCGCCATTGGGCCCTGCAATGAATCCGTCAACGGTCATTTGCACCTGAAGTTTCAATTTTCTCATTGTTAGTCTGTTCTTTTTATTGTCCGTTAACTTGTTTACTGTCCGTCCCCTAGTGGTTATCCTATCGTCATAAGCTTTCTGGTAATGGGCTGTTTGACGAAGAGATTTGTGCCACGAGCTACAGTACAAAGGTACCAGTGCCCAACGTCATCAAGCGTGTGTATACCCGACAATCTGAAGGGGTGTTTGCGACAGCTCAGTATTATCGGGACACCTAAGCCCAGGTGGATTTGTCAGGCTCATTTATCGTTAAACCTGAGTTGCTATTAACTTAGCACTTTATTTCTGAGCTAATAATGAAAAACAGCATTCTAATAATCTTAGCGAGTACCTCCCTGGCGTTAACAGCTTGTGGCCAAAGTACGTCTACTAACTCAGTGGCGTCTACGCAGTCAACTGGCCTCCCACCGGTCGAAACGAAAGATCCCAATTCGGCCTACAAGCCTGCATTTGCTGGCCAGACCAGAGTAGCCGGGGTAAAATCAGCCACCAACTACGAAGGCCAGGTGTTAACGGAAGCGCTTACGAGTCCGTGGGGGATTACCAGCCTGCCTGATGGCCGGCTGCTTATTACCGAGAAAGCAGGAACGATGCGTATTGCCACCGCAGAGGGTAAAGTTAGCGAGCCGATCACGGGGCTGCCGAAAGTGGACCCCGACGGTCAGGGCGGGCTGCTGGGGGTTCGGGTTGATCCCGATTTTGGAACAAATCGAATGGTGTATTGGGTATTCTCTGAACCAAGCCCCAACGGAAACCTGACGGCGGTGGCCAAGGGTAAACTGTCCGCCGATGAGAAAAAGGTGGAAGGAGCTACTGTCATTTACCGGGCTACACCGGCTTACAAAGGCAATCTGCACTATGGCGGACGAATTCTAATTGATCCGACCGGTAACCTGCTCATTAGCACCGGGGAGCGTTCTGATCTGGTAACTCGCCCGCAAGCGCAGTCTCTTAACTCGGGCTTAGGGAAGGTTATCCGCATAACGAAAGAAGGTAAGCCCGCTCCCGGCAATCCATTTGAAGGCCAGGCGGGTGCCCGGCCTGAATTATATTCGTACGGTCATCGGAACGTACAGAGCCTGGCGCTTCACCCAGTAACGGGCGATTTGTGGGAGGCCGAATTCGGACCGAGAGGGGGCGATGAGCTCAATCTTATTAAACCCGGAAAGAATTACGGCTGGCCGACTATTACGTATGGCATTGAGTACAGTGGAAAGAAAGTAGGTGAAGGTATTCAGCAAAAAGAAGGGCTTGAACAGCCCGTTTATTACTGGGACCCTGTCGTGTCGCCCAGTGGTATGACGTTCTACACTAGTGACGCTATTCCTGAATGGAAAAACAACCTCTTTATTGGTTCGCTGAGTGGCATGCACATCGCCCGCCTTGTTATTGAGAACAATAAAGTGGTCGGTGAAGAACGACTACTGGCGGGTGATTACCAGCGGTTCAGGGACGTAACGCAGGGGAAAGACGGTGCTTTATATGCCGTTACAGACCAAGGCAGACTGTACCGCGTCTATAAAAAATAAGGTCTGATAAGTTCGGATAAAACGTCGAGTCGCTACGAACTAGTTAACTTATCTTCAACTAGTTTGTAGCGACTTGTGGTGTTTACGGGTTGTATGCTCGTCGGATTCAGTAGCGTTCGTTGCCGGTTTAACGATTCCAACGCAACCTGTTGACGTTCGGAAAATACATCTTGCTATAGTTTCCCTTGCTTAGTAACCAGAGTACAAACGTGAACGAGCTTCTCTTCTTACCTAAACGTTTGCAGCGCCCACTTGACTTTCGCTACCAATCTTCAAACTCCGCTGCCGGACAGCTTCGTATAAAACTACACCTGTTGCTACCGATACGTTTAATGAGCCGACTGCACCCAGCAGCGGAATTTTAACGTGATTATCGGCCATGCGGAGTAACTCGGGCGAAATGCCGTCCTCTTCAGACCCCATGATAATCGCAATGGGACCGGTTAGGTCTGTGTTACGTTCGTAAAGGTCACGGGCTGACTTTTCGGTACAGGCTACCACCATAATGCCTGAAGTCTGCAAATATTTTACTGTTTCGGCCAGATCGGGTTCGCGGCAAACCGAGATATGGTTCAATGCCCCCGACGACGTTTTCATAGCGTCGGAATTGATAGCCGCAGCGCCCCGGCCGGGAATCACAATGCATTGTACACCGGTACACTCGGCCGTTCGGGCAATGGCGCCGAAATTACGGACATCGGTAATCCGGTCGAGAAGCAGTAGAAAGGGCGTTTCTCCGCGCTCATACACGTCAGCAATCACGTTAGAGAGCTTGACGTACTGCACCTGCGAGATCAGGCAAACAACCCCCTGGTGATTTTTGCGGGTTAACCGGTCGAGTCGCTCGACCGGCACCCGTTGAATGGTGACCCGGTTTTGGAACGCCAGATTCTGGATTTCAGGGTTGCTCAACCCCTTCTCCATGTATAATTTATCAACCTGCTGGTCAGACTTGAGCGTCTCAATAACAGATTGAATACCGAATACCATCTCATCCGATTCAGGACGAAACTGGTATTGCGGTCTTGACGTATTGGGTTTGTTGTTATTCGAGCGATTTACTCGCGGATTGCGCCGGTTCTCCATGCTTCGACAATCGGGTACCAAATCGGCTGATACTCAATGTAGCGCACCAGTTCGTAGTGATCCTCGACAAATTGATTCGGTTTCTTAGTAAATGTAAAGTTGATTTCCGAGACGCTGGCCCGGCGATTATAAACCCACACTTCCCGCTCACGGTTCCGTTGCACACGATCGGGCGGGCCCAGCACGATGTAAATCATGCCTTTGTCTGTTTTCCAGCCCTCTTTGTAGGTTGTAAACAAGCGGTTTGCTTCTTCAACCCGGTCAAAATACGCCTTCAATGTTTTCTTGGCTACTTCTTCATTGCCCGACATTAGACTTAGCCAATAGCGATCGAACGCTTTTTTGGTGTCCTGCGCCTGATTCAACTCGCCAATTTCGGTGCTTGTACTCATGTAGAGCACCGGCTTAATGAGCTTTTCGGGGCGGGTCATCTTCGGAAAACGCTTGTCGGCCACAACCAACCCAATGCCGTTGGCATCAGTCGTATCCTCCATAAAGTAGTACAGTCCCTCTTTGGGTAAAACGAACGGCTGATTGGTCGTGATGCTCAAGGTTGAATCGACCGTCAGTGATTTGGGAGCCGGACGGGGTGATGTATTCATGGGCGACGAAGCCGCATCAAAGTCATGCCGGTAACGAAAGCCAAACAACGGTTTACGGGTCCCGTTGACGTCGCGAATGATTACGGTATCACCAGCGTTGACGTAATTACGCAGTTGTGGCTGCTTGCCCGTTTTTTCAAACAGTGTGAAGCGGTCACTGAGCCGGGGGGTCTTAAACCGCAGGGATAGATCATTACGGGCTTTAGAGCCGCTGTTCACTTCCGTAATTTCGGTTAGCAGAACAGCCCCAGTAGCTTCTTTTGGCCGTTTAACGTCAAAAACCAAGGTAAGATGATCACCCTGCCGGCTTACGCTTTCGGTGTTTAATGCTACGTTTCCATAGCCCAACCGATCGCGGTTGTTGTAGTCAGGATACATAACATAGGCAATCTGAAAATGTTGGCTAAAGTCGGTTGGACTAAGTACCGCTTCCCCAGCAGCCGTCTTCGCCGTCAGGTCCATGTATACCCGGACCGTATTTGTATCGATTGCCAAGAATTTACCCTTAATGGATGTAACAGCCCACTCACCCACCGGTTTGGGCGCAGTCGACTGAGTGGAGCCAACGGTTGGCCCATCAGCGGCTCTAACGGGCGCTGCAGTTGACGAAGCCGCTGGTCGGGAGTCCGAACGATTCCCCTGGTTGCGTTGGGCTTCTGTACGGGCATCATAGGCTGCGGTTGCGCGGTCGCGCTGCGTTTTTTTGCTCGATGAGCAGCCCGATAATAGTGTAATGACTAGCAGTATAGATAGAATACGCATAAATAACAGCAATCTCGCGTGTTTCAGAAGAAGTTGTTTCCTAAAATTACCCAGATAAATTCATGGCCAGATAACTTTTTGGGTTGCTTATCAATAACGAAAAAATAGCCACGTTCGAGTTACCAGAGCCGTTCATTTTTCTTTGCTTCTCTAAAAGACTAATTTTACGGTACGAATTGCACACATAATGTGGCGAACAAATGTACAAAACCACTGAAATTACTTCCGCCGAAATTGCGTCTGACAACCCGGTTCACCAGCGGCTTTTATTTCCCTACGTAGAAGCCGCCAACCTGGTTAGCGGAAAGGTGCTCGAAATTGGCTGCGGCTGGGGTCGTGGGCTTGAACTGCTGACGAAAGCAGCGGACCACTATACGGGTATCGACAAAAATCAGGAGTTGATTTCGGCGTTAAGCGCTGAATACTCTACCTCTACGTTTATTGCCGCGAACATTCCGCCCCTGACTGGTTTGGCTGACAACACGTTTGATTATATCGTGACTTTCCAGGTTATTGAGCACATTGAAAACGACGACCTGTTCATCAAAGAAGCCCACCGCGTTCTGAAACCTGGTGGTAAACTGTTACTAACGACGGTCAACAAAACGTTCTCGCTTACCCGCAATCCCTGGCACGTTCGCGAATACTATGCCGATGGTCTGAAATCATTGATGGCTAAATATTTCCCAACCGTTGAGACCCGGGGGATTCACGGCAACGATAAAGTAATGACCTATTACGAGCAAAATAAAGAATCGGTCAAGAAGTTAACCCGCTTCGATATTTTCAATCTCCAATACCGGCTGCCCCGTCGCCTATTACAAGTTCCTTACGATTTGATGAATCGACTGAACCGCAACCGGCTCCTGCAAGCCGATGGCCTGGCGGCTGAGATTAATTACACAGATTACCTGGTCAGCACCAACCCAGCTAGTAGCCTCGATTTCTTTTACGTAGCAACAAAGTAAGGCGGTTAGACAACCGCCTTTTCTTCTACCGTCGGCGTCACGTTCACCACAATCGACTTTGAGGTTGGCGTGTGACTCTTTTCGGCAACCGAGTCGATAGGAATCAGTACGTTCGTTTCGGGAAAGTAAGCGGCTGCACAACCCACCGGAATGTCGTAAGGTACTATTACAAACCGGTGAGCGGTGCGTTGCTGCCCCTGATACTGACTGTGAATGTCCACTACCTGCTTTTCCTGCAAGCCCAGCTTCGCAATGTCAGCTGGGTTCATGAATACCACCCGCCGTTCGTTGTAAATGCCCCGATAACGGTCGTCGTTGCCGTAGACCGTTGTATTGAACTGATCGTGGCTGCGGATGGTCATCAGCAGCAACTCGTCGGGTTGTAGGGTGTGCTGGGTTGGTGTATTGATTGTGAAATGCGCTTTGCCATCTTTGGTTTTAAACTCCCGAACGCGTGGCCCATTCGGTATATAAAAGCCACCTGGCTGCCTGACTTTCTGATTGTACTGCTCAAAACCAGGCACAACCTGCTCAATCAGATCACGAATACGGTCATAATCGGCCACCAGACCATCCCAATCGACCGTCGACTTTTCTTGTAAGGTCGCCTTTGCTAACTCGGCAATAATGGCGGGTTCGCTTTTCAGATAGGGAGAAATTGGGTCAAGAACGCCCTGCGATTGCGCCACTACGCCAGTTGTGCTTTCGCAGCTGACAAACTGCTCGCCCGAAGCCTGCATGTCGTGGTCCGAGCGGCCCAGACAAGGCAGAATCAGCGCTGTTTCGCCGTGAATCAGATGACTCCGGTTCAGCTTGGTAGACACATGAACGGTAAGTTTGCACTTTTTCAGAGCCTCGGCCGTGTAATTTGTATCCGATACGGCCAAGGCAAAATTACCGCCCATACCGAAGAACACTTTCGCCTTTCCTTCGTGCATGGCTTTCACGGCCGCTACGGTATCATAACCGTTCTTCCGGGGTGGTTCAAAGTTAAACGTGCGCTTTAGGGCGTCGAGAAACTCAGGCTTAGGCTTTTCCCAGATACCCATCGTACGGTCGCCCTGCACGTTGCTATGGCCACGAATCGGGCTTGCTCCTCCCCCTTCAATGCCGATGCTTCCCTTCAGCAACAGTAAGTTGATTACCTCATTGATCGTCTCGACTGCGTTGCGATGCTGCGTGAGTCCCATGGCCCAGCAAATAATCAATTTCGGCGTAAACTTAAACAGATCAACGGCCTCCTGTATCTGGGCCATCGAAAGTCCGCACTGAGCCGCTAAATCATTTATGTTATACGTATCAAGGTCCTGAACAAAGGCGTCGTAACCAGCAGTATATGCTTCGATAAAGGCTTGATCTAATACCTTACCTGGCGCTTTCTTTTCTTCCTCCATCAGTAACTTACACATCGCTTTCAGCAACGCCAGATCGGTATTGATCCGAACCTGCAGGAACACATCCGTCAACTTTTGGCCACCAAGCAGCATGTCGCGGGGGCTTTGTGGATACTTAAACGCCAGCAATCCCGTTTCGTGCAAGGGGTTCACGGCGATGATCTTGGCACCGTTACGTTTCGCCTGTTCCAGCGGAGTTAACATCCGGGGGGCATTCGTGTCAGGGTTCTGGCCAATAATCATGATGACATCGGCCTTTTCGTAATCATCATATTTTACCGATGCTTTTCCTAAACCAATTGTTTGAGATAAAGATACCCCCGTCGATTCGTGGCACATGTTCGAGCAGTCGGGCAGGTTGTTGGTTCCGAACATCCGCACAAACAATTGATACAGAAAAGCGGCTTCGTTGCTGGTCCGGCCAGATGTGTAAAATACCGCTTCATCGGGTGAAGCAAGTGCGTTGAGCTCACCGGCAATGAGCCCGAAAGCTTCCTCCCAGCTGATGGCTACGTAATGCGTTGCCCCCTCACGTAGCACCATCGGCTGGGTTAGCCGCCCCTGCTGACCGAGCCAGAGATCCGTTTTTTCGAGCAGTTCGGCCACCGAATACCGTTGAAACAAGACCGGCGACGCTGTATGCTTGGTCATGATCTCGTCGGCAACGGCCTTGGCGCCACTCTCACAATATTCGCCTATACTGGAGCGGTGTCCATCGGGATCGGGCCAGGCGCAGGACGGACAATCGTACCCGTCTTTTTGGTTCAACTTGATGAGTGCCTTCCAACCACGAGCGGGACCCGTTCCGTTGAGAACGTGTTCTACCGATTTATAAATAGCGGTCAGACCAGCGGCTTCATCAATGGGTTTACCGATGGTAAGGTCACCGGTGAGTTTTTCGGGGGGTGTGTTTTGAGACATAGCGAATGAAATGAGACGAACGAACAGCTTCTCCTCAACAAATCATAAAACTAAGTAGTCACGCAAAAAGCTTTCTTCTGCTTGACTTAATTTTCAGGAAGCTACCAAACCAATTTGTACCGAATGTTGATGCGCTTCGTCGCTGTGCGCAAAATAGCAGCAAGGTACACCAACGGCTTCAATTCGTTTTAGAGTCTCACGCGTCTTAGGCTGGTTTTTCCCATGAACCTGCCGAATGTAAACGCAATGGATCTGATTAGGAAAATGCTCTACCAACGATGCGTAGATGTTAGGGTCTTCCTGCGTATCGTCGCCTAGTAAAATAAACTGCTGCGCCGGGTATGTCTCGATAATACGCACAATCCGCGAAAATTTGGTCATGTGTTTGTTCTGACCCGTCTTTAGCAATTGGCTCAACTGTTTCAGTTGACTCAATAGGTAAACTCCATTCGGCAAACCGTTCTTTTCCGAAAACGTCAGGATATAATCGTACAGATTCCATTCGCTGCTCGATACGTAAAAGAACGGATTGCTAGCCATAGGTCCGGTATCGGCCTCAGCCAGTAGCCTGTAGTGTTCCACAACGCCCTCGAACGGCTGACGACTGTGGGCATTTTGAGTCATTAGTACCTGAAGCCGCTTTAGGATTGTGGCCGAATGTGAGATTAAAAACGTATCGTCAATATCAGAAACGCAGATAAACTGGGTCGGATGCGGCACCAACACCTGCCCTTCAGCTGATGTAAGTACGGCCGAGGTGGCGTTCATCAATTCAGCCTGCACAGTATACCAACCGGGCTGCAGTGGCTCCTGCAACGGCACATCAAACCGGAAATAACCATCGGTATCGGTTTGAGTTTCGACGAATTGCTTCCCGAAACTGACGCGAACCGTAGCCTGCGTGTAGGGCTTGACAAGGAACAAGCGTAGCACTCCAAAGAGATTAATCAGCAGGTTATCGCGGTATTTTTTTCGGGGTAAGGCACTTCGGCGAAATACGGTGCCGTGAATGGTTAAAAACTTATCGTTGCCAAAACCACGGTATATTTTCACGACGGGCTGATCAGTAAGCCGTAGCCATGTTAATAAATGTCGCATTCGTTTACTTTTTGGGCTTAGATTTTGTTTATAAAGCAAGTTGCTCGTACAGCTTTCGCGCTGTTGCATCAACACTTGCCATTCATAACCTATAACCAGCGCAGAAGTTGACTTTTTTATTTGCGATCAACCCGGTTTCCGGTGGCCGGGACAAATCTGTCTGGGAAGAAAGTATCCGTACTTACTTTGCCGACTCGCCCCATTCCTATCATCATTTTTATCTCAACGGTGAAACCGATGACGTAATGATCCGCGAACAAATTGCGCAACACCACCCTGATTGCGTAGTAGCCGTTGGCGGGGATGGTACCATTAAATGCGTAGCCACTGAACTACTCGGTACAGGTCTTCCAATGGGTGTGTTACCGGCAGGATCAGCCAACGGAATGGCGCGCGAGTTAGGCATTCCGCCTGATGTCAATGAAAGCCTGGACATACTTGTGCATGGTACGCTCAAACCTATAGATGTCATCTCCGTTAACGACAACGACATTTGCCTGCACCTTGGCGACATTGGTTTGAATGCTCAGATGGTGAAACACTACGAGCAAAACAACTTCCGGGGCAAGCTTGGCTACCTACGGAGTGTGGTTCGGGTATTAAGAAATCGACAGCAATTGAGGGTCGAGATTACGGTTGGCGAAGAGTGCGTTCAGCGTGCCGCTTTTATGATTGTGCTCGCCAATGCCCGCATGTATGGCACGGGTGCTGTTATCAATCCCGACGGCGACCTATCGGACGGTAAATTTGAAGTTGTCATCTTTCGGCGATTATCATTCTGGGAAATCATCAAACTCTTCTGGCGTTACCAGCCCTTCGATCCGAAGCAAATAGAAATTCTACCAGCCACCTCCGTTACCATTGAAACCCTACGAAAGGCATACTTTCAGGTAGACGGCGAATACCGGGGGCGTATCACCGAGCTTCATGCCAGCATACGGCCAAGCGCCCTGACAATCATTGTTCCCAACGACGCAACGCCTTAAGTAAATGACCATTCGCGGTGAAGCATTATCAGGCGTGGTCAAGTATGCTCAAGAGTCTTTCATGACTACACTTGACAACCCCTGACAACCTCCTTAAGCAATCTGTTTTAGCCGAACCCGCTCGGTTTTGCTGTACAGATTAAAGCGCTGGTCGCGAACAAATCCTGCCAGTGTCATTTCAGCCGTCTGCGCCATCTGCACAGCTAGACTTGACGGTGCTCCTACGGCTGCCAGTAAAGGCACACCTGCACGCCAACTTTTCTGCACAAGTTCAACCCCGATACGTCCGCTCAGGAAAACCCCAGCGTTTGTTAATGGTAGCCAGTTTTGTCAGAAAGCCGCTCCTATTAGTTTATCCAGGGCATTATGGCGACCAATATCTTCACGAACCAATAGTAGTTTACCGCTTTCGTCAACGAGGGCAGCCGCATGAATACCACCGGTATGGGCGAAAGCCGTCTGTACCTCACGTACACGGTCGGGTAACGAGAACAGTAAGGTCGGTTCGATAGTAAAAGTGGATGTGATGGCTCCTTGGGTTACCTCCATAACGGCCTCGATGGTGCTTTTGCCGCACAGGCCACAGCTGGATGAGGTGAAGGTGTTACGCTCCAGCCGATCCCAGTTAACCATTACATCCGGGTGGAGTTCTACGCGAATTACGTTACCTTCTTTATGCGCTTCCTGCACACAATGGCGACAGGATACAATATCGCCCGGCTGCTGAATGATTCCTTCGGTAAACAGAAAACCCATAGCTAGTTCTTCATCGTGGCCGGGTGTTCGCATAGTCACCGATACGGCTCGCTGCTGCCGTTCGCTGACGGGACCAAAGCCAAGCCTAATTTCGAGTGGCTCTTCAACCGCTAATAAGTCAGGGGCTTCGCTCTGATTATTACCGGCTATTTTCTGAATCGTAACGGGCGCAACAAGGGGCATAAAAAAAGAACGGCTGATTGTTTAGACTAACAACTGCCGTTCTTGATAAATGATTGCTACCCCCTAAAAACTTACTGATGCTGACCCTTTTATAACGAACTTGTCGATTGGTAAACCATCGCGCCCCGTTCCGAGATAGGTTAGGCGGTGAATACCCTGTATGCGGAAAATCTTGAAAATGTTATCAATACCATAGCCGACTTCTAGGTAAGGCGTTCCAGGGTTAAGCGACCCAAAATGAGTAGGTTTAAACCCACCGGGAAGCGGCTTAAATGTTTCAACAGCTCGGTTTTCGCTCGACATGCTTCCCCACAGGGCATCGGCATTGGCCACAAGTCGCCAGTTCAGTTTCCGGATACCCGGTAAGCGATTGAACAATAATCCCTCGAACTTGTGCTGCACATGGATGGCCACAAAGCGGTCGCTCACAAACTCGTAGAACTGCATCCGGTTAAACGTATTTAGCGTCAGCAAAGGCGTTGGATTGCCAATATGCGGAAACAACAGCGGAGCGGGCAGTGTCGACGGAGTAAAGCCGGCCGTCAACAGATAAGACATCCGACCGAGGGGACCAACTCGAAACGATTGCTGAGCGCGGGCCGTAATCCGGTCGTAGTTATAATCACTGCGTAGAGCTTTACTGCCGTGCGTATACCGAACTGTTAATACAGGCGCCCGTTTGGTGCCGAGCGTAATGCGCTCGTTGCCGTCCATGATGTATTTCTCTTTACGCGCTAGTCGGGCCTCCACGGACCAATAAGCATCGAAGATATCGGACCGTAGGGGCGACTGATCCTCCATTTCGGGATGAATACGATAATGGAACGGAAAAATCGGATCAAAACTGCGGCTGCCGAGCGTGGTTGTAATCATGATTCCTTTGATGGGCTCCGTCCGGAAGAAAACCTCTTTCTGTACACTATGATACGCCCCACGATACCGTCCAAAGCGGCTTAGCGCGTAGAACATCCGGTTGCCGCCAATCAACTCGGGCGTCAACCCTAACCGTTCGAGGTCGCTCGACATCCGAACGCCCAGCATCGTCCAATGTCGGCGGGAAATGATGTAATCGATTTCGGCTCCGTATTTAAACTGCTTATCAAGCGTGCCGTATGCCAGATACCCGCGCAACACCCAGGTCCGACTCAGTTGGTCGTTGGTCCGAAAACCAAGCCGGGTCCGTAAGCCTTCAACGGTGTTGTAAGCAAACAGATAAGGATAAGGACCTATGTCAAAGCCGCCCAGTTTGTAGAAACCCGTAACGGCAATTTGTCCGATGGCTTCAGCAGTTCGGACAACTGGCACCTGGCGTAGTGAATCAATAAGCTGACGCGCTTTTCGGTCGTCACGATCTAACGAATCGGCCCCAGCTAACGACTGCTGAACGGTATGCCAGTACCCTTCGTTGGCCGTTGCGACGGTATCGTTCAGTTCGACAGGCTGATCATAAAAACCCACCGGCCGCGGCCGGTTAACTATCACATTGCTATTGTGAAGAATGACCTTGGCCCGCATGCCGAGCGATTGTTTACCTACCCCCGTGAGGTCTGCCGTTAACCGAAGGCTTGTCGGTAGCCAGCCCGTTGTGGCTCCGGACGTAGACGAGGAGTCGATGGTAGGCTCCAGTTCCTGCTCGATAACCAGGCGCCGAACGTAGTTTAGGTTCGCTCCAGTACCAATGTGCGCTTCGATCTGGCAAAGTGCAAATGAGGTTGTATCAATCCAGGCTTTTCCGGTGAACGCTAAATCTTCGGGGCGCTTGGGGTCGAACTGTATTTCGTAGCAGATACGGTCACCAATCTGAGTGGTGTCAGCCAGAAAAAATTCGTACCAGTTCTTCCAGTTATCGCCAATGGGCGAGGCAAAGTCCTTACCAAGAATAGGGATGTAGTTGTCGTAGAAATTCTGGCTTACCAGACCCGTTCCGCCCAAAAGCTGCGAACTCAGACCCGCATCATCAACGGCAACTCCTTTGATGCGGGTTTTACGTATTTCTTCGCGTTTCCGCTGCGGATTTGCCCGGAAATAATAGCGGGACACCGACTCCGATGCCAACATGGGCATTAGCCGATGGCCTTCGTCATCGACTAAGGAGTCGTGTTTACTCATAGCTTCGTTGATACGCCGAATTAAGGGGTTACGACGCATCTTGTCTGATACATGACTCAAGGCAACTTCGGTCTTAACGTAGCTATCGCATTCGTAGGCCGACAGGCGATTACGGTCATTGAGTAACCGATTCTTACGAACCTGACGCAGCACGCGGAAGGCAGGGTTTTCTCCAGCCCGCACCGTTACCTCCTGCAACGCATTGCCGGCGGGTACTAGCCTAAAATCGATGGCCTGGGTGATTCGTTCACGGTCAATAGCCCGTCGTAGGGTGGCGTACCCTAACGAACTTACGGCCAGCGAATCTGACAGATTCTTTGTGCTAAGGGCAAAGCGGCCTTTTTCGTCAGTTAACGTACCGGCTCGGCGGCCCATTAATGCAACACTGGCAAACGGCACAGGCTCACCTGTTTGAGCGTCTGTAACCATACCAGTAACAGTGTATACGGTCTGGCCATAACCGTTGCCACCTGTAATAAGCAGCAACGTCCATACTGATAAGAAAAACAGTCGTTGTAAAGGTCTTTTCATATAGTAAAGTCGCGGTTGGCGAAATTACTATAAATCAGGAGGTTTGTAACTAACCGTTACACCAGATTAAACAGATTTAATCTTGAACTGAGCATTTTAACGGATAAACTGCCATGCACCGTTTATCCAACCAGCCAGATCCTATCGGCATCAGCTCCTTGTTCGGTCCATTCCACCAGTACGCGTTGCGACTCCAGCGTATTGACCCGTTTGCCTGTGTAATCGGGTTTAATAGGTAAATCACGGTTGTAACGCCGATCAATCAGCACCAGTAATTCAACTTTACGAGGTCGTCCGAAGGCAGTCATGGCGTCAAGAGCGGCCCTCACCATACGACCGGTAGCTAAGACGTCATCAATCAGAATTACCCGTTTGTTCTCAATGATAAACGGCACGTTGGTAGTATTAGGCCGTAAAGGCGAGTCGCGTCGGCGGAAATCGTCGCGGTAAAACGTCGCATCCAGATAACCAAGTGGCACTTCCTGGCCCAGTGCCCGGCTTAACTCGCGGCCAACCCGCTCGGCGAAGTAAATGCCTCTGGGTTGCATACCCAAAAGTACGGTGTCCGAAAAATCCTGATGATCTTCGATTAACTGCTGCGTCAGACGGCTTATTACAATTTCGAGCAGTGGACTAGACAGAATCAGACGTTGTTGGCTCATAGGCCTCAAAAATAGTCATTCAATTGGCTTATCTAACAGTCATTCGGCTGTCGTTACTTGTTTTGCCGGAAAAAACGAACTTTGCTCCATGACTCGTCATCAAACCACTGAATGACGGCTAAGGACAATAAATGACTGTTAAATGACTAAGTTTTTGATCGTTGGGTTGGGTAACATTGGCCCGGGATATGCGCTTACTCGCCACAACGCTGGTTTTATGGTACTCGACCGCCTGGCTGCCCAACAGGGTTTCGACTTTTCAATGACCCGGCTGGCCTACACAGCCAAATGGCAACATAAAGGCAAGCAGCTGTTTTTTGTAAAACCGACCACATTCATGAATTTAAGCGGGAAGGCGGTATCATATTACATGAAACAGGAACACATTTCGACCGAAAATCTATTGGTGATCACCGACGATAAAGACCTTCCTTTCGGAAAGTTACGATTAAAGCCCAAAGGATCACCGGGTGGGCACAACGGCCTACGTAATATTGATGAGGTCCTAAGCACACAGGAATACGCCCGGCTTCGGGTTGGTATCGGCAATAATTTCTCTAAAGGCAGGCAGGTTGATTTTGTTTTAGGCCAATTTCCGGAAGACGAATTAATTCAACTACCAGACTATTTAGACAGGGCTGGCGAAGCTACGTTAGCTTTTTGTACTATGGGCATACAATTCGCTATGAATAATTACAACCAATGATATAATTTTTTAAAGAATTTTCCATTTTTCGATGGCAATATTTTATTTATAACTTTCTGGATTGACGCAGAATATTATATTAATATATAACATTATATAACCGCTATTTAAGTAATATTTGTAATAATCAAGATTAAATTCGGAATAATATTTTGATTGATGCTTATGTAAAGTTTGTATTATCAAAACTTCTATAGACATTTGTGCGTTCAATAACTGAAACCAAAATAGAACAAAACAATGAAATCGCGTGTTATCTTTGCGTCGTTGATTCTTGGATTAGGGTTAGCGACTACTCAGGCAGACGCGGCTACCACCACCTACACTGATGATAGCCCGGCAGCCAACAAGCCGGCAAGTGCTATGCTTGTCAACGGTTCGGAAAAGCAATTTGCTTCTTATTTCGAACAACGCGTTGCCAAGTCTATGCATAACACCAATTGGCAAAGCTTTATGAGTGTCGTCTCGTTGTTCAATCAGAATCCAGTTGCTGTGCTGACGCTCAGCCCTGCTGATCGGGTTAAATTCAACGAAGCCGCTGCTCAAGTAAATAATCAACTGGCTAAGCAGAAAACAGCTGATGCCAGCCGTTGGATGAATCAGGCTTCTTACACAGCCCGGATGATTAATTTCCTCTGGAACCAGAGCCAGGAAGCCAGCGAAGTATCTGAGGTTCAATAATTTAAAATAAATTATTAATTACCTAGGTATTTGGAACAGAAAAGGGTAAAAGTTAGTTTTTCATGTAGAAAAGGTTAAGGGTTTAGGAATAGTCAGTATAAGGTTCTCCGCTCAGATCGGGGAACCTTATCTTTTTTTAAGGGTTGCAAAACAGGCTTTTTGGCCATCTTTGTATGTTACGCCTTCAAAAAGCGATATAAAATGACTATCCAAGCTCTTCGGGAACGTAATCTTATACTTTTCGAATGCATCAGTGGTAGCCGGGCGTATGGCACCGACCTGCCTACATCAGACGTCGATATTCGTGGTGTTTTCGTATTGCCCCAAGCTGATCTGTATGGCTTGCGCTACGTTGAGCAGGTTAATGATGCCACTAACGATATTGTTTTTTATGAGCTGGGCCGGTTTGTTGAGCTGCTCACCAAGAATAATCCCAACATTCTAGAACTGCTTTGCACCCCAGACGACTGCATCCTGTACAAACATCCACTCTTTAATCGGCTTACACCGGGGGACTTTCTTTCCAAGCTTTGCAAGGACACATTTGCCGGTTATGCAGTAAGCCAAATCAAAAAAGCACGGGGACTGAACAAAAAGATTCTGAACCCATTACCCAAAGAGCGCAAGTCATTACTTAACTTCTGTTACGTACTCGCTGGACAAGGCTCTCAACCTGCTTCAGACTGGTTAGCCAAGCATGGGCTGAACCAAATGCAGTGCGGGCTAGTGAGCGTTCCTCACGCCCGCGATGTTTATGCGCTGTTCTACGACCCAACAAATACGTTGCAATTACGTGGTCTCATTGCTGGCGTTGACTCGGCCGAGGTATCGCTGAGTAGCGTTCCAAAAGATGCCCAGCCCGTAGCTTATCTCTCCGTAAATCACGATGGCTATTCAAGCTATTGCAAAGACTATCGCGAGTACTGGGAATGGGTTGAGAAACGTAATAATACCCGTTATCAGAACACGCTCGATCACGGCAAAAACTACGATGCCAAGAACATGATGCACACGTTCCGGCTTTTGGACATGGCGTGCGAGATTCTTGAAACAGGAAGTGTGCTCGTTCGTCGGCCAAATCGGGCAGAATTGTTGCAGATTCGAGCGGGTGCTTTCGAATATGACGACCTCATTGTGCAGGCTGAACAAAAAGTAGCGCAGGTTGAAGCCGCTGCGGCTAACAGTTCTCTACCCGATCGGCCAAACCAGGCGAAAATCGAGCAAGTGCTGGTCGAAATGCGGAAAGTATGGTATGCGTCTGGTAGTGAATAGGTGAGCATTGATAATCATTCGCTGCTTTTACTAGCATTGACTACATAATGACCATTAATGCCCACCTGATAACTATGATTTATTTAACCGCCTGCATCTCTGATGGATCAATCAACAAATAGCCGGGGTTGATACAAGCGCCGTGCCAGCGAACGCCAAAGTGCAGGTGTGGGCCAGTTACTCGACCAGTCTCGCCAACGATGCCTATTTTCTCTCCTTTCTTGACAGTTTGATTAGGCTTAACGGAATAACTTTTTAAATGGAAATACTCTGAGATCAGCCCATTTCCGTGGTCAATAAACACAGCGTTGCCACTGTAAAATTGATTGGCCGCCAGTACCACTCGGCCATTGCCAACGCTCAGAACGGGCTTACCCGCCGTAACCGGATAATCCTGCCCCGTATGCCGATCTCGTTCCTGTCCGTTGAGCGTTCGGCAAGCCCCGAAATTACCCTCTCCTTTTGGTAACGGATCAGCTGGCTTACCAACGGGTAAATCAAACACAGCAGGCCGTACATCGGCTTTATACGATATAACAGGATTAACAACGGCGGCTTCTTTCTTAGCCCGGGCCAGATTAGCGGGGGATACGTTTACGTACTCCTTTTTAGGGAAATTGGCAATGTCCTCCTGTACGCACGGCTTTGCGGTTACCGTCAATCTGGCGCTTTCAAGCTTCCCTCCCGTTGTCCGGCGCGAAATGCTGTAAGTTCCGGGTTTCATATCCATGTCAACCGGATAGTAACAAGTGCCGTTAACGGCTTCCCAGGCGCGCTTTTCAAAACTGCACCGTAGACAGTTTCCCGGCCAGCGAGCGACTTCACCCTGCGCTACGCTAACCGATTTTGGACCTGTCGTTGCCTCCGAACTCGCATTGCGTTGTCCATAAGCACAACTCAAAAGTAAACTTAAACCTAGATTGATTGTTAAGAGACGTTTCATACGTTGTTGAGATAATCAGGTGAACGTTCTTAACTTACCCTTTACCAACCTGGTTAATAAAATTTACTATACACAAAAAAGCCAGCCCCTCAAGGTGGGCGCTATGGTCGAACAAATTGGCACAGTGAATTTGCCTAACGTTCCGACTGCCGAAGCGGTTGAATCAAGTTTCTACCATCATTATACTACAAAACAAAACCCGGCTCAAACGAGACCGGGATGTGAACACCCACCGTAACTTGCTTACACCGGAGAGGTGTATACACTAATCTAGTTAAAAAGTAACCTAATCTACTACCTCTTTTATTGTAAGTTAGTAGCTTTCATTCAACAGCTAACGCCCTCGCTTAAAAGCACTGCTGAACTACAAGCTGAAACAAACAGCGTTGCCTCCAGCCACATTAACCAAAAGTTAAGAAAATCCGTAACTGTTTAGTAATCATACTAGAAATACAATAAAAAAAATATTGCCCAACTGCCCATCAAAGTTCAATCTACACTGTAAAATAGTACGTCCATAAAAAAAAGGCTACAATGCACCTAGCAAATATAAGATCGCACAATTAGCAACATAAGGTTCTTATTTACAGATACTTAACTATACCGCTAAGCTTAATAGGCATGAGTATATTTACTTTTGTCTAATACTAATGTGTCTCACACTTTTTTGCCTGTATGAAAGCACTGCTTGCATTTCTTGCCGACTTGTTTGGGCCATATCCCCCCCATCTGGCGCCTTTGATTGATGAAAGTCAGGACGATACCGGCTACGATCCACCGATAGCTAAGTGTAGTCAGCCGTTTGATGAATTATTGACAGACCAAAACCCAGAAACCAGTCATAACGGGTAACGGTATAGGATTACAATAAAAACTATCTCTATCGGTGCTAACTTATTCGGTGATTTTGATTTTTAACATAAAGCCGCGTCTGTTCAAAGCTTACCAGACCATTTTACCTTGTAAGTAGAGTTTTTCTACAGCACCACTTGTTCTTATAAAAACAATCTAGTCAGTCTTAAGACTGATGATTTGGCCGTGTCTCAAGAGTAGTTCCAGGATGTGGGTAACTATGCCCCTGTGCTGTGTATTAAGCGGTAAAATCCTATTGTTTGATAAGAAAACATAGTGCGGGATGCTTTACATTACCGGTATTCACATCAAAACTAAGCGCTATTCTGTATAAGCAGCGCACAGAGGCAGGAAAGTAACCAACGTTTCGCATTGAGGCTACTACAAACTCAACGATCGAATTCGTGATATGCAACGGTTTAATTTGTTAAAAAGCGATAATTCATCATCTGTTAAATAACCGCTATTTGTGCCTCATGCCTGTACTATGATGAATTCACTAGCCTAAGGCGTCGATAGTCAAAATACAAAAAAGCCAGCCCTCAAGGTGGGACTGGCTTTCACGTTTTCTTAACCTAAACTAATCTTTAATGAGCATCGAAGTAACTGAGACAATAAAGCAGAGCGCCACATCGCTTTCTCTTCGGTTAATCTCTATGACCGCAGCCGATGTTGTGTTTACTTCGCTACGGTACTGTGTTGCTAATTGTTTCCGCCAACGCGGCCCTGCTCGGCTGACGTCGCTGAATTGCGTTGACGAGCGCTTTTCACGTTCTGGTTGCCAAAGCGGTAGGTGAAGGTGAGCATGATCCGACGGCTTTCCCACCGCGATCCGACCCGGAAATTGATATCCTGTACCATAGCCCGGCCACTAAATTTATTCAACCAGAAAGGGTCGTTGACATTCAGCTTTAAGTTGCCCTTACCATCCATCACTTTCTTCTGTAGCCCCAGGCTGAACGCGCCCATCGGTTGTGCCTGATAGAATCCGTACTGCGAGGCAGAATTGTACCAGCCCGACACTTCGCCCGATAGCGTTTTGCTAAACGTAAAATTGTTCGATGTGTACAGGTTGTAAGCGACCAGCTTCACTTCGTAGGGCGTTCCGGAATAGAATGTCTGGTAATGTGTGTAATACGTGCTGATGTTGTTCTGCATCCTCCACCACTTGGTAACCGACACCGGGAAGCTCACATTCAGGTTCACATTATCGAGATAGCCGAGGTTTTCGGGCGTTACGTAGGTAATGTTTTCCGCTGCGATCTGACGGGGCGTCTCACGGTTGATGAAATCCGTCGTACGGCTGAATCCGAGTGTAGTTGTAAAGGCGCTTTTGTAAACGTGCGTCAGTTCTATCGAATTCGTGTACTGAGGCCGCAAAAACGGGTTACCTTGTTGGTAGGTATAAGGGTCCAGGTAAAACACAAATGGGTTCAGGTTCTGATAATCAGGACGGTCGATCCGGCGGCTGTAGGAAAAGTTCAGCACATTGTTGGTATCCAGTTGCCGTGATAGAAACAAGGTGGGGAACAGATTCAGGTAATTCCGATCAACCCGCTGATTTAATGTAACTGATGTACCAACCGAATGCGTGTGCTCGGCCCGTAACCCCGCCTGAACTTTCAGCTTACCCAGTTTACCGGCATAATTCACATAGCCAGCGTTGATATTTTCGTCGTATTTGAACTGGTTCGAGCGACTGGCATCGAATAACCACTGGCGAGTCTCCTGCTGCAAGGTGTCGTAAATGGTGTTGTTATCGGCATTTACAATGCTGCTTTTTACCCCAACTTCCAGCTTACTGCCATTCTTCATCGGATGGACGTAATCCGTTTTGAAGGCCAGAATGTTGATTGTCGAGGGCATGTTGTTACGCACGTCCTGATTTGGCCGGGTTATTTCACTGCCTATACCGTAGTACACCGTGCTCAGGTTATTGTAGTTCTCCCCACCGTAATGAACGTAATCCGCATCTATTGTCCACTCACGACCTTTACCATCGAAGTCGTATTTATAGTTGACGTTTCCGGTCAGATTCGACAGGTAGTTACGCGCATCCGTTTGTGTAGTGGGCCGGCTGGTGAGCTGGCGGTTTTCATTCCGGATAAAGGTGTTATTAACCCCCGATGAACTCCAGTCATTCGAGAAACCATTGACCAGCACACCAATGGTACTTTTCTGGTTGATGAAATAATCCAGGCCTGCCTTGTATGAATGACCTACAAATTGGCTGGGACGCGCCGAAATCTGATCGAAGTAGGTTGTTTTACCGTTGAAGGGTATTTCCCGATTGATTTCGTTACTATTGAAGCTCTGCCGGTTTGTGTAGCTATAGTTTCCAAACAGGTTGACTTTACTTGTTCGGTTGTTGATGTTTAATGAGGTATTAAACTTGGGCAGATCATCACGGACACCATAAATATTATCGGCCCAGCCATAACCACCGCCAATAATGAACGTACCATTAGTGCCGAAATTCTTGTTTTTCTTCATCTTGATGTTGATGATTCCAGAATTACCGGCTGCATCGTACTTAGAGCCTGGATTCGTAATAATCTCGATCGAAGCAATGTTGTCGCTTGGCGTATTTTTGAGCAGGTTCGATACTTCCTGCTGAGATAGGTACGTTTGCTTACCGTCGATGTAGACAATAACGCCTGCTTTACCTTTCAGCTGAATCTGATCGTTCTGTCGGTCAATGGTTACGCCTGGCGCTTTTTCCAACACTTCGAGGGCTGTGTTACCACTAGACACAATGCTATTCTCAACATTCACCACGGTCCGGTCAACTTGCTGCTCGATAAATGGTTTCTGAGCAACTACTTTCACCTCGGTCAAATTCTTCGACTCGTCGGTCATAGCCAGCGCAGGTAATTCAACTGATGAATGAGCCTCATCGACAGCGAACGTAGGGCTATACGTTTTGCGGTAACCTATCTGCTGAGCCGCTACCAGATATTGCCCAGCGCCAACGTTTTCAAACGCGTATTTTCCGGTTGCATCACTGATTGCCCCTTTCACTAAGGTCGAATCTTTCGCTTTCAAAAGCATCATCGTTGTAAATTCAAGCGGCTTTCCGGCTGCGGTGCCAACTTGACCGTTAACACTTCCGCGGGTTAAGATCTGCCCAAACGTTGTGTTTAACGCTAGTAGAGTAAAGATTAATAAGTAGAAGGTCGTTTTCATGGCATTGACTTTTTCAGAAGGTTGCTTTGTGCTCGCTGCCTGAGTACATGGCAAAGGTAGGTAGTGGGCATCACAAAGTACCTGTTCTTACACAAGCGGTCTGAACGGTAGGATAAGCGGATTTTTTGAGTGGAGTTGATGTAGTGAAAAACGAACTTTCAACTCAAAGATGGATTGAGAGCGTTCAACGTTGCACAAGGGCTGTAATTTTTCGTGCAAATTTTCGTTGGCTGACCAACGTTCGCTTCACTGACTGGCTAACCAGTAAGGATTTTGCGGTCGGTCGGTATATTTTTATGTTCACAATCGGCCAGACTGCTCACTTGCTGAGCTAGCTTAAAAACTGCTGACGAGTCAGTTAGTACCGAGCACCCGGTACTAACTTAAAGCTTAATGCCGACTACCCAAACACTGGCATCGGGTCCCTGTCCCGCCCGGAATAGACTGTTCGGCTCGTACCGACCGAATAATTTCAACTCATTACGATAGCCAATTTCGGTGGTCAATCCCCAGCGAACGGTGTTCAGATTATAGGAGCCATGTGTACGGACAGTTGAACCATTTTCGGGTTTTACTTTCGTATAACTATCCAAACGGATGCCAGCATATCCGCCTACCCCGAAGGTCAATCCTGATTTAAAGCGCATGTTCAGGATAACCGGTAAGTTAAGCTGTGTTGTTACTAGCTTCGATTTGCGCAAGTCGACGGTAGATGGCTCAACAATAAGCTGATCATTACGCTCGCTCAGTACGGTTTTTCCTTCAAACATAAAGTTATTCCAGGCAATTTCAGGACCTGTAATTAAACGCACTTTGGTGGTCCCACTTACCGATAAGGGAATGCGCTTTTGCCAGGCGAGCGCAATGAATCGTGAGCCGACAGGCCGGAGTTCGTAACCTGGTGGCAGCGAGCCGCTGAAATTATTGACACCTAAATAAATGCTGAAGTCACTGCTCACCCGTTCAACGGTTTTCCAGCGCTCTGTGCGCGTAGTTGAGTCAGTTGTGATAGTAACGGTAGTTTGCGCAAATGCCGCAGCAGAAACGGCAACCAAAGCGGAGGTCAGGATGTGTTTAAACGTTTTCATGGCTGTAGTCAAATAAAAGGGTGTAACAACTTGAAGTGTATGACTTTCAGAATTGCATTCTTTGTGCTATTTGACAGGAAGATGTAAGAACCTAGCCACGAGGTTGCATGGGGTTGTTAATTTTTTAGAACTTTTCTTTACTAAGGCAACAATCTGCTACACATCTACTAATTTATAGACAGTTGCACGTTCCCCTTTACCGGCTGTGTGCTCGTTGTCTATCTAGCAACTTATAGCGTACCTAAACAGACAGCTCTCCATTGCTGTCATTAATCGAGGAGGGTTAAAGAAATTAATGGCAGCTATCTGATAAACGTTTATGGATAAGAGTGCAAAAAAAAGAGGTCAGCCCATAAATAGGGCTGACCTCAAAATATAAATAACAATTAGCTAAAACTACTTAAATAAAATGTATGAGCTTAACCTAGAATGATTTAGCTTATTTGCCACGCTCTTAAGCTGAAATAACACAGATGCTACGCATTATTTAGGTGGCCAATCAAGACCTTGGGTATGCGAAAAGTTAATAATTTAGCTCTACAAGCAGATTTTTGCCGTAAAGTATATTCAATCTAGATTTATTATATTTTATGGATATTTGCCTCACTATTGTAATACACTTCAGTGAATAAGTCGAAATTTTCTCGCTTCATACCCGGACCGTGGACGATAATAGGAATTATATCCGGAGGACTGGCAATATGGGCAATATGGTCACTTATTAAGTTATTGAAATAATTCCGTCAATAAGTTTTCAAGATGACCTTCACTGTGTCGAAAAGACACTATTACAGTATATATTATTACTTGTTACGGTTCCGTACTTTGATGCATCGCCGTATCCATGAGCCACCTTGCACACTCCTCGATTAACTACCGCTACGCTCACTTCATAAACAGAGACCAGGCTTTATCGAATAAATCGGGCGCTTGTTTTAAACGTACTTTTCTTAAACTGAATCACATACACGCCCCGCGGAAGAGTGCTAACGTCGACAGTAGTGGTAGTTGTCCCCGTTGACGGAACCCAACTATTAAGCTGTTTCCCGTCCGAAGCAAAAAGCTCTACAACGCATTCACCGGCTACTACCGGATGTTGTATATTCAGAATTCCTTGTGTGGGGTTAGGGTAAAGTATAAGCTTAGTGTCCCCATCAGCCGTGAAGACAGGACTGCTCACTACTTCTGCATTGCTGTTGGGTGTCGACTGCTCTGATTTGAATCTCCAGTAGCCTTCAGCCCGATCTGTATCACCAACGTTTATCGGACCGGTATACGGTGTAAAAGGACCTCCATTTTCACTGACCAAAATTTTGGAATAGCCTAAAGGATCTAAAGCTTCCAACGTATTAAGCTCATCATTACCCGAAACAATTACCGACGTGGAATTGTCACTCGAAAAAAAACGCATCTTTTCAATGTCTATGATGCGGTTTTCGTTGTAGCCATTACCCCAAAAATAGAGTCTTAACGCTCTTGGTTTGTGCCAGTTGCCAGAAGGATCGAGCATCGGTACCGTTACAGGAGCGTAGGGCCCATATTTTATGGAGGCCATCCCATTCACTACGACAATGTCAAGCGGCTGTGATCTATGAAAAACCGGCGCAATGACGTTATTATAATCACCCTGAGCAATCACTTTGTTGTTGCCGTATATTCTACCAACGGGCGTAGGCACCAACGTAACCTGACAATTAACCCGAGTAAGCACTTTACCCGCGTCGTCGAGCACTTCGATGTAACTGCCCCCGTTTCGGTTGCGGCCTTCATCGATAGAGAAAAAATTATCTTCCTGATTGACCGTACCTACCAGACGCCATCCGATACGTGCGCTTGTTGTATCCCCTAACCGGCGAGTAACGCTGTAGGTTGCGTTGCTCTGTCTGAACCGGACGTATAAATCAGGCGAACTAAAGCGGCCGTATGTTTTTACGTTTGTTTTAACCGTCCAAAACTTAGAGTTAATGTCTGAATTGTCTTCCTGAACGGGATCTCTTTCCCAGCCGTATAGCCTATTGCTTAAGACAGTATTAGTAGTCAGGCCGTCTAGCAGGTCAATGCCGGTCGACGTATTCGGTGGATCTGCTGGATACAGATACTGGGAGTTAATAACCTGCTTAGGCTGACTATTGCTCGACCATAAAAGGGCAGCGCGGTTTCCCCCATAGCATTCTAAACGAACAGCATACTTCTTATTAGCTTCGAGCGCAATGGTGCCTTTGTGTTCTGTCAGACTGGTAGCTCCTACCTTATCAATTATCAGTTGGTCATCAATCCACAGCCGAACTCCCTTATTGACGTTTGTGAAGAAAGAATACATCTCAGAAAACTGAGGCTGGACGAACCCAGTCCATCGAACCGAAAAATCAGTTGCATTAACGCGTGTCGTACTGAATGGTATGCTACTCCAGTTGAAATTAACGGTTTGGTCGATTTGTGTCTTCTGGATATTAGCGTTATTCAGGTCATTGCCCGTAGCATACATACCTAACAAGCCATGCGAATTACCCCCTTCAGAAAGAGCAATCGGGATGGTTTGCTCCTGAACGGTTTCCAGGCCGTTGACTTTCCATCGGTGAACACCGCTATGGCCAGCCTCTTCGCCGTGCCAGATGTAGATAGACCCATCGGAACCGGCAACGGCATGGCCATATAACACGTTTCCGGCCATACCCGGAAAAGCGGGCTGCCCGCCAGTTTCGGTGCCTAATACGCCAAACTGACCAATAAACAGGCCATCGTCGTACACGTGATTCCACTTATTAGTCTGACTGTTCTTCCAAAACTCACCATGGTACGACCAGAAAATGTGTCGGCCGCTTACTGTCACGTCTCCCCCACCGTATTCGACCGCATTACCAATATCGTAATCACCGTTTGGCGGAAAAATGCCTGTATAATTCTTAAGAGTAGCACGCGCCGTTTTCCAGAGCCACTTATTTGCTCCTGGCTTAATACCACCCAAGTGAAAGCCGTATCCGTTTACGTCGTTTTTATTCTCTTTGTTTTTGTTGAACGATACAATAACCCCCGTTGCTGTTGATAAGCCAGGCCGCAGGCTACCATAACCCGTAAAATCGATTGGATCGTCGGAGTTGACATCTATAATACGAGCCACAGTACCAGAAGGCGCCCAAACAGGGTTGTTCTTGCTGTCAAAGCCCGTCAACGGCTGTTTTTCCCACCTCAGCGTTCCTCCAAACTCATTAAGTTGGCTGATAGCCCGGTTAAATGAACCATCCGGAGCGATATAATACGAAGCATCGTCAAATACCAAGCCGGTAAATCGAACGGGACCAGTAGGAGGCAGTTCCACAAGATGCCATTTGTTGGATGGTATGTGCTTTAAGAACCCGTACGTTCGATTGTTGCTCAACGTAACTACCGACTTGAACACATCGGTGATATAGGTGTGGTTAATGCTTAGCTGCGCAAAATAATCAGAGGGAACTGACGCTCGCCAATTCTTGGCCAGCGTCCAGGAAGACGTCAGAGGCTTACTATAATCGACAGCAAACTCCAGATACTGGCAAAAAACACGTTTGGGGTTATTCTGATCGACACCTGAGCTGTACGAATGCTGCATATACTGAACGCGATCGATAAAGCTTCTCGTCGCTGAGTAATGCTGTAAACGGTAATTACCCGAATCACCTACCCAGAATGATCCATCGGGCGCAAACGCAATAAACGTATCGTTGATGATTTTGCTGTTGTCCGAAAAATAAAACTTATCGTCAGCTACGTTAGGATCATTAAGATAACCTCCGGCCTGGCCGAAGGTCCACATCGAGGCACCGGTGCTGTTACTGAATGCCTTTATTTGCTGGCTCTTACCGCCATCAGCTACTAGTACTGTCTTATTGTCGGGCGATACGGCCAAAGCCATTGGTGCTTCTACCCCCGTTAACGTCAGGTTGGATTTAGATAAGGTTCCGTTCCCCTGAACGGTGTATCTATTCACGGTCACCCCATCAACCACCCACAAATTATCTTGCCCATCCACGGCTAAAGATCCAGCATCGTTAAAGAAGAGCGTTTGTACTAAAATGCCGGTATTTTTGTTGAAAACCCGGATTTGGTGACGTGCTTTATGAGACACAAACAGATAGTTGCCCTTTTTCTGAACAGCCAGGCCCGTTACAGTTCCATTGGCGTCGTTGATAACGTCAATACAGGACAGATACACTTTTCCCAGCGCCATTTTACGGGCAGATCCGGTAGAAAATAACTTCTCTTTATCGTCACTGACATTGGTTGCATACACAAACCATGTGTTCCCATTGTCGTAGCCATCGTAACCAGCCCAGTATACAGTAGTGCCATCCGTAGCCACGAATAAAGAAGCCTGGCCAGTTTCTCCCTTTCGGGAAAACTCTATTCTACCTTGCGGATTATTTAGTAAGAACTTGGCCTGTGATGGATTTCCTTCCGAATATCCGTTCCCGTAATAGGCAGTATTGCCCGTAATGGCCATTGAAAAAGTGCGCAAAAAGCCCCGTTGTGTGGCATTACCCTTTGACACCGCAGCTGACGTATTGCCAATAACGCCTTCCCAAGTATAGGTAACATTGTTCGACAAAACACGGATGTCGTAATTACCTTTAGGCACGAGCCGCCCCTCGTCGTCTAAACCGTCCCAGGTTTGCTGATGGGTACCGGCGGGGTAACTAACACCACTCCATAACGTACGGAGTAGGGTGCTATCTTTAGAGAATACACCCGCACTTGTTCTAGCTGGACTCGATAGTTTAAACGAAAAAGAAACAGCGTTCTTAGGCTGAGTAGGTTGTGCCAAGGCCAGTTGACATGAACCAAGATAAAGTAACAGGCCTAATAACAGCGTATGGCCAATTTTTTGTAAAAATTGGCCATACCTGTTTACCTGATTATCGTTATACCGTTCTACGGTTATCAGCATAAATGATGTGGGGAAATTATTTCCGGGATACTAATCTCAACCAATGAAAGGTTTTAATAAATGCGGCTTAACCTGCCACCACTGTCTCTACAGACTTTGGCTTTGGCACACCGGATACTACTTCTAATGCCTGAGACAGCACCACGTCGCGACCAAATTGGGCAACGAATTTCTCAGCCTCTGCTTTGTACTCCTCAATAACGGGATCGTTATCCAGCACCATATTTACTTGCTTTGCCAATGTATTTATGTCACCGTAATCTCCTACTAAAGCCAAATTGTGCTTCTTGGTTGTTTTATACAGCTCAGAATTAGCGTCGGCATTAACGATCAAAAGCTGCCCCATTGACATGATACCCAGTAGCTTCGAGGGGAAATAAATATCAAAAGGAACTTTGACCTGAGAGATGAAGACGGCGTCAACATCGGTTAAAAACGTCAAATACTCTTTCGGGTTCAAGAAAGGCATGAACACTACGTTTTTGATTGCCTTTGTCGCTGCATATTCTTTCAGGCGCTCTAAATCTGCACCTTCTCCGATAATCAGGAACTTAAGATCGGGCTCAGAGGCAAACATGCTGGCCGTATCCAGCAACACATCCAAACCTTGTTTTTTACCAACATTACCAGCGTAGCCAATAAGACGGGTATCTTTAGAGAAACCGAATTTCTCACGAAACTGACCCGCCTGAGGCTTAACAAATGATTTATCGTCGTTGTGTATCCAGTTTGGCCAGAATAAGATCTTGTTTTCAGGTAATTTCTTACGTTCTCTCAACAGATCAAGCATACTCCCTGAAATACTGGACACATAATCAGATTTCTTATAGCTCCACAGCTCCAGCGCATTTATGATTTTCAGCATAAGCGATCCTTTCAGCATACCTAGCGAATAAGCCGCTTCAACCTGAAAATCCTGCACATTTATGATCAGTTTCCGACGCCAGAACATATTCATAAATGCGGCCAGCACGCCCAGTAAAACCGGCGTAGCGAACACCACAATGACGTCGGGTCTTTTCACCCGGAATGAATTGATTAAGGCAAAAAACACCAGCGAAAACTCGTGCAAAATTCGCTGCATCGACGAAGGATTGTGCGGTACGTATAGATAGCCCCGATGCACCGAAACATTCTTTATTTTGTCGGTAGCAAATAGCTTTCCTTTATCTTCCTTGCGTTTCTGCCATTGCGGATAAAACGGGAAGCCGGTAATTACGTCCACTTCATACCCATTCTCAGCGCAGTAGAAAGCAAAATCAGATGCATAAATCGATATTCCACTATGATCAGGTGCAAACGTCTGACTGTAGATAAGAACTCGTTGAGTAGCCATAATAAATTAATGAAGGTTAATAAAATGATTATCAATGGACACACGCCATTGGGTGCCGCAGTAATGGACACTCGGCGTATTCTTTTTTATGTGCGTATCGGAAGACTTAAGAGGCTGTCTTAATCAGACGTATGAACAGGATCGGAATTGCTAGCAAAAGCATACCAGCAGCGGAGCCAGCGGCTCCCCAGGCAATATCGCCCCAATCGAAGTGCCGACGAGGTAACAGAAGCTGACCAGCTTCGGCAATAACAACTATAGTCACTAAGCCAAGCCACGCGCTTACCCACCAATACCAAAGGCGTTTTGCTTTGAGGAGCCAGCTTGCCGCAACAAGGCCTAAAAAAACGAACGGAATAGCGGTGCGCAAGTTCATGTTGGCATCATTGTCCGTCCAGCGGCTTATCCAGCCTGGTAGTGACTTAGATAGACCTAGTCTGGGTTCTGGAATCCAGCTGAAATAAAAAACGATGATTACGCCCAGTAGAAGAAAACTATAGAAGACAGACAATCTCATGAAGCTACGTCAATCAGCAGTAACACTGACTCTAGCAACTATTTTGTTAGCTTTAAGTTGCTGCTGCTTCATAAGTTCTTTGGTGCGCATTACGATAAAATACTCGTAAATGGCCTGTAGCGTTGAATACGTTACTCCTGCTCCGCCATCTAAAAAAGCCCGGCGCCACACAACCATGTACAACCATTTGATCACCGGCCGACCCGGCATCTGGTAAAAAAGACCTTTTTGATGGAAGCGCTTTTCCGTAAAATCCTTACCAAACATCGCTTTCTGAACCGAGAATGAAGTAGCCCCTTTCATGTTTGCCAGGTGAGTGGCGGCTTCCATGTCGGCGTATCCCAAATGGCGTTGTAGCCAGAACCGGAATCCTTTACTGAACGGGTAGTGATCTAAAAAGCCAGCCATTCGAGCGGTAGGGCCATCGGGTAACGATACCGGGTTTACGAGCCGTTCGTAACGCATTTTATCAGGACGGAACAGGCGCAGATAGTACGGTGATATCTGGGCATGCTTAAGCCACGTACCATCCCAGGCAAAATCCCTGCGCTGAATTTCAAGCGCAACAACATCCGTTCGTGTTGTGTCAAAGGCTTTCAGCGACTCGTATAAACTTGAAGATACACGCTCATCGGCATCAATATAAAGTACCCATGAGTATTTGAACGGTATATTTGCCAACCCCCAGTTCTGATGGGCAGACCAATTGTCAAACTTACGTTGAGTTACCCGTGCATTAGCGGCTTCGGCAATCTCCACAGTTCGATCGTCACTGTACGAATCAAACACATGAATATCATCGCACCAGGCCACCGACTTTAAGCATTCGGGTAAGTCCTGCTCTTCATTTTTTGTAAGAATGAGAACCGAAATCATGATATAAAATTTGTTTTAGAAATACATTTCTCCCCATCGACTGAGTTAAAGTGTATTTATCAATGCTTTATTGTACTTCTTTATTAATCTACTACTAGTTAATTAAGGCTGAGAATAGACCTCCTGATACAGATCGCGATACATCCCAGCGATCTTTTTTATTTCGTACCGCTTAATATTTTCAAATCCTTTCTGAATCAACTCGGACCGCAAGTGATCATTGTCAATCAATTTTGATATGGCCTTTCTGATTTCTTCTACATTAAAAGGATCAACTAAAAGGGCGCTATCACCGGCAACCTCGGGCATTGACGATACATTACTCGTAATAACCGCACGCCCGACGGCCTGGGCTTCTAAAATGGGCATTCCGAAGCCTTCAACTGTCGATACAAAGCACAAAATATCGGCTCTTCTGTACTGATCCATGACTTCGGAATCTGACAAATTCTCTTTCCAATCGTAGTCAATATTCCGATCTTTCAACATTTGCTCTAGATGAGCTTCGTACTTACCGACAATGATTAATAGGCAGTTAATACCGGTGATTGCTTCAATAAGCCGCTCTACGTTCTTATTTTTTCGAGTACCTATTTGCAATAGGACTGGCTTTTCTTTGGAAAAAATTTTAGGAAATGCTTTGTATCTCGGATCGTAGAAATTAGGAATTACTCTGATTTTTCCCTCCGAAAAAGGAACGCGTTTGAGAATATCTTTTTTGGTTTCTTCGGAGACTACCGTAATCACCTTCGACTTGATCAACGGCAATAGAAGCCACAGCAGATAATATTCAAGGACTTTGATTGGATGCCTCCGTTTTAAGAAATTGATATCATGTATGGTTAAAATTGTTTTCTTCTTTTGTAGGCCCAGGGCGATGTAATGAATATCGCCCGTAATGTGATTTATTTCGTCTTGCTCTTTTGACGACCAAATGATGTTTTTTAAGATATTTATTCGGCTGTGGCAAAAGAACGGTACTGTTTTTCTGGTAAGAAGAACGTCTTTGCCCAACGAGTCTTTAATATCATCGAAAATCCTTTCTATACTAAAATGGAAAGATGGTATTGGCTTCCTGAAAAAGAACGTCACTTTCATATTTGTTGTCATCAATTACATATCTATTCACGGCTAGCCTTAGCCTAGCATAAATATTTTTCTGCTGATTGCCGTCAAACCAAGCTAACAGCATCTACCATAATCCGCTCTTTTAACGGCTTGCACGGATGGCCCGCACAGACCATCCAGGAGGGCATATCTTTGGTAACTACTGACCGGGCCCCTACCACGCATCCTTCGCCAATAGTTATGCCCGGATGTATAAACGCTTCGGCAGCTACCCAGGCAAAATCGTTGATCTGAATTGGCATGGCAACCAGTGGTGATCCCGGACGGGTGTAATCATGTGTTCCGGCGCAGATGTGCGCTCCCTGCGAAACAACCGCCCGACGACCGATCGTGATTTTAGCTAACGAATACAAAATGGCACCGTTGGCCACCCCACATTCATCGGCCAATTCAAGATTCCAGGGAGCCCATATTTTAACGCCCGGATAAACGTGAACCCCACGACCGACCTTGGCGCCGAAGCAACGGAGCAGAAACGACCGCCAGCTGTGAAACGGCCGGGGCGACAACCGAAATAATATACCGGCGACGATTCCCCAGATGGCTCGGCCAATACGGTTCTTGAGCGAGAATGATGGGCCGGTAAATGTATCCTGGTTAACCATTGATTCTGTGAATTATTGATTGTAATCTGTTATGCTCCAATCGCTTTCGCCATTCGGGTAGCAGCTGGTTTGATGTAAAAATGTTGCTCGAAAGCGTACCTCGCCTGACGCTCCATTGTCTGTTTAGCATCCGTGGGCAGATCTACCCATTGCTGAAGTAATTGCTGAGTACCGGCGACTGAATTGGGAGCCACCAAACCACCACCCGCCGATTCGATCTCCCGCCAGATATTGACCTGATTAGAGATCAGCACCGGCTTACCACAAGCTAAGGCTTCAACCACGGCAATGCCGAAATTCTCCTGATGGCTTGGTAATATGAACGCCTGGCAATTGTAAAAGGCGCCCCATTTGGCGTTTCCCGTGAGCATACCAGGAAAAATGACGGCGTCTGTCAAGCCGGGCGTTTCTGCCACTAACTGATGTATACTTTTGCCATACGCCGTGTCCTGGCCAGGTCCGGCAATGACAAGCTTAGGTATCTGGCGACCCGTTTTCTGGCTTTCTGTCCAAACGTTAGCGTAGGCTTTTACTAGCAGATCAACGCCTTTCTTGACGTCGATCCGGCTCAGAAACAACCAGTAAGGCGCATTCTCAAGTTCTGGACATTTCTCCAGAAAGGCGGTCGTCATGGCCGACGTATAAGTTGGTGAGCTGGCGATGCCGTAGCCGACGTTTATTTCCTGGCTGGGGTGATAGGGCCGAAATGGCTTCCGGGCGAGTAGGAGTTCTTCTTCGCAGGTGAACAACATGCCATCGGCCTCATTGACCACCTTATCTTCAATTACTTTCCAGTATAGCCAGTTACGCAACGCTTTAATCTTCCGTCCTTTCGCTTCCTGAAACCACGGGTCAAGCATACCGTGAGGCATAATAAGCAGCTTAGGTAGCGTATGGCTAGCCGACTGACTTCGCTTTAGCTGCTGCATGGCTTTGCGAGCAGCATAGCTATGATAGAGCCAAAGGCCATGCACGATAACCACGTCATACCGGCCCATGTTATCGATTAACCAGGGCAGCAAATGGGCACTGTATTGCCACGAACCACCGGCGGGGCCTAGTGTATGGATTGGAAATGTGTAGTCGGCAATGTAAGCCGCATTCGGTGCGTCGGCGCTGGCTACTTCACTCTCGATGCCCAACTCACTAAGTCCGCCAATAATTGTTCGTATGGCCTGGCATACCCCTCCTGTTTTGGGGTCCATACCCGCCACAACATGAAGGACTTTCCGCGTTTTAAGGTGTTTGTCGGCAACGTTCACCGACGTTTCGACATCATATAACATAGCCTTCGGCACGAGTAAAGTATTTGGCTCCCCTTGAAATTTCTTTGATCGCCTTGGCGGGTACGCCCGCGTAAAGCGTCCAGTCGTCAATGCAGGCTCTATTGAGCAGCGACTTGGCCCCCAGAACGGAATGAGCGGGCAAGACAGCCCCCCCCAGTACTACAACATTGGTTCCTACGAATGTGTAATCACCAATGTAGATTGGCGCACTGTCCTGAATATTATCCTCGACGTTAATGGAATGGGTCAGAAACTGAGATTGGTAACCGGCAATAGTTGCGAATCGGCCGATATAGATACGGTTGGTACAATCGATATGGTGGTCTTTGTTAACCGATGCCGATTCACCCAACCATAATTCAGCCTGCCGCTTAGGCTGGTGTTTGAAATGAGCCGAGTCAGTGTTGGTCGGAAAACCCGTTATCCAGTTCCCCCGCCCTATGGATGCTTTGGGCTCCATATCAATCAGGTCGAGGTTAATTGCCACCGTGAGGTGATCAATTCGTGCCCCTTCGCGCATGACGAGTTTGTTAGGAAACACCCACGCCAGACCAATGCGGGCCGTGGGGTGAATCTCGAACCCGAACCATCGATTCAGGGCGCGTCGTCGCAAACTCCAGGGAAGAAAGAATGTAATAAGTTTTAAAAACATATCAGTAAACAGTAGTCGGCGTCACCTCATGGAGTTCCAGGTAAGCATTCATGATTCGATCCGATTCAAACTTAGCTACGTTAATAAACCCCTGCCGAACGAACTCAGAACGTGTTGTCTCATTTTGTAAGGCGAGCAAGGCTTCGGCAAACGCTTCAGGCTTGGTAGGATTGGCGTACAAGGCCGCTCCCCCACTTACTTCAGGCATCGGTTCTATGTTGGTCGTGATAACGGGCGCCCCACAAGCCTGGGCCTCGATAAGCGGCCAGCCAAAACCTTCCGAAAACGAAGGAAAAACAAACGTTTCGCAGGCGCTATATAAAGCAACTAAGGTTTCATGGTCTGGCTTGCTGATCGAAATAACCCGATCCTGCAAATCCAGCGATTGAGCCAGTGTCTTTAATTCATCGTCAATGGCCTCGCCAGCGTAACAGATACTCCCCGTCCACTGTGGGCCGAGAGCCGCCACCATATCCAGGAGCATCCGCCGGTTTTTCCGGGCCATACCCGAGCCAACGTGTAATACGTATGACGCAGGTAACTTTACTCCTTTTTGGGCAAGCGTCGTCCGTGCATCGTCCGCTGACATTGGCCAGAAATCGCCGTTGAAGGTGTTGTGGATCACGCGCCAACCTCTCTGATTTGCTGTTGGAGTACCGGCCAGTTCCTTTAGTTGAGTCAACGTAAATTGTGACACGCAGGCCAGCAGCCTGGCCCGGCTTAAATGGCTAAGAATCCACTTCTGGAGGATCTTCCCAAAGCTGGAAGCTGGGCAGTACGCATCTTCGTAACCCAATGCACCGCGAATCGCCAGCACGTCGTGACAGGTAATGCCTGTTCGCTCAGCGGGTAGATGCCCCAGGTAAGGTGCGTTTGAGTGATCGCAGATGTGAAACCGCGCGCCAGCATATTGCTGCGGTTTACGGCTCAGACGCCAGCGAAGCACCAAGGGAAATACAATCCACTTATCGACGTACCCAAGCCACTTGCCTACTCCAGAATGAGTCGTTTTGGCCCATTTACCGAAATAAACACCGGGCCGCCAGATTTCAGATTGGCAGCCCGTTCGGCGAAATCCAGCGTGCAGCATCTGCGCAAAGCGCTCCATGCTTTCCTGTCTATCTGGCAGGTAATTTCCGATTAAGATGATACGCATCATGAAAGCCGTTGATTTACTTTGATTGCGCTTAGTGGTCTGGGCTGACGCACCGAAGCCATAAATAAACCGCCAATCAATGTGCTGAAGCCTAGCGCCGTTGGTTGGGCCCACTGAGCCTGGGGAACCATCATCAACATATAGCCCAGTAATACCCAGGGCAGAAAATTCCCCTGCACCAGCTTTTTATAGCCAATCACGCAAAATTCAATACTTAATCCTACCCGTATCAGGATCATAGAGATTCCCATCATCGGTCCTAATTCGCCGATAACACGTCCCCATTCCCCTTCGGCAATTAGAAATTCGCGTGAGCCGCCCGTTATCAACGCACTACCCGCATTAGTACCCATGCCGATGCCGTAGCCCCAGAACGGTTGTTTGTACGATTCGGTGAGCGCACCCACCATCCCACCTAACCAGCGATCCCCCAGTGACCCTTTCAGTCCCCCCTCTACGTCGCTTGCGCTGGTGAAACGCGAAACGAACGCTTCAATGGGCGTCTGTAATACACTTACCTGGCTCAGAATAGCGACTACTACCAGCGCACCAACCAGCAACATAACCAGCCGCCCGGCATACTGCGGGTTGCGCAAAATGGCAATGGCGGCAAAGCCAAAGTCGATGGCGATGAACAGCAGTAAGCTCCGGCTAATCGAAAATGGAATGGCAGCTGCTAAACCAGCCGTAGCCGCTAGTAGAACTAAGCGGTTTATGCCTTCAGCATTTAGCCAGAAGTAAAAGATGAATATGCCAGCAAAGCCAAAGAAAAGGTGAAGCCCGTTAGTGAATGAAAACGTACCAGGAGGACGGAAATAACCCATAGCTCCATCAAATCCTGCGCCGGCCATATCGCCACCAACACCCCGGTTTACCCAGGCTGACTGTGGGCTGTAAAATTGAACCGCAATCAGGAGCGCCATCGGTATTGAGATCAAAACCGTCATTTTCCCCAGCTTTACAACATCGTCTCGGGTAAAGATTGACCCGATGACGAACATCAAAGGGAAATGAAACAGCAGAATGCGAGCCCCAAACAAAGCAACCGTAAGATTACCGTGCCCAATAAAAACGGCGGTATATATTCCTACAATGCCAATCAGGACCATACTGATCATGTAGCCATTGATCGGGAGTAAGCCCCGTTTCCAGGCCAAAAAAATGAGCCCAATGGCAACCGGATCGCGCACAATTAACAAAGGAGTCGCTAAGCCGGGTAGGAACCACTTACGCAACGCTCCTTCGAGAATAAGCAGCCAGAAGTATACCCATATTCCTTGCTTAAGCAGCCGATTCGGATCGACCGGTTTAGGGAGCGGTTGCCGGTTCCGAGGTGATACACTCACCTTTCGAACAACCTCCTTAGGAACTGGTAAGTCAACAATAGCCATCAACTGAAGTTTAGATGCGTTATTTGTGATAAACAGCGTTCGCTTTAACTTTGAGGAAACAGCTTTTGAATGGAGTCGACTATGGTGCCTCCATAGCGCTCCCAGGTATAGGTAGCCGCATGGTCCTGTGCCAGCTTTCCCATCTCGGGGATTGCTGACCGGTTATCGAGGAACCAGGCCAGCTTCTCGGCAATCGCTTGCGGAGAACGTATTGGCACAAGAAATCCGGTACGTCCTTCCTGGATTAGGTCAGCCCCGCCCGTGTTAGGCGTGATAATAAGTGGCAAGCCCTGACTCATGGCCTCCTGCATGACCAGCGCGCGACCTTCCACAATGGAAGGCAGGCAAAACACATCGCAGGAACGCATCAGCGCCAACACTTGATCGTGCGGGCGACCCGGCTCATACACAAAACCAGGCAATTCAGATTCGTAAAACTCCATTGGTGCCAAAGGAGAGCCCATAACCACCAGTTCCAGATCTGGACGATTGAGCATCTTTACGGCGGCAAACAAGTCACCCAGCCCTTTGCGTTGCCCCATTGAGCCAGCAAACAAAACGCGTAAGGGCCGACCAGCAGAGTTTGGTTTATGATCCTGACCGTTTGCTGGTGCCGCTAATGCTGGCGATCCGAACGGGGCCATGATTGCCCGCTTATTTACTGCCCAGGCCGGAATCGAATCCATCACAAACTTGCCGGGCCCTACGACAACGTCAGCCAACTCAAGCTCCTCTGTCTTACGTTCTAATTTAGCCTGTGAATCCTGGATACCTCCACCTAGCGTAGTAGCCCAGGCGGGTAAACGTTCAGCCTCTTCCAGCATCAGTTTACGCCCGGTTTCCCAGTAGGCAATTGGTAAGTCATAGATACAAGTTAAGCCGAGTTTTTTAGCCTGACGGAAGGTAGCCAGAGCACCATCTTCGTAGGCATACACAGCGTTAACGTTGTGTTTATCCGATAATTTTAAAAGCCGTTGGGCCGTTATTCTGTCAAAATTTTGATATACGGCGTCTATGCTGGCCCAGCCGCTCTCGTGCCGAACGAGTTGATTAAAACCCAGTTTCGGAAAAGCAATCCGGGCAACCTCCCGGTAAGGATGCGTCCGAATCTGCGTCAGTGGAACTGGAAATGTCCGCCGTAGCCATTCGCTGCGTACACTACCGGGTAGTAGCTTCACCCAACGAGCATCTGGGTTGGCCGCCAGGGTGGTATTGAACTCCGCCAGTACACCCGCCCTTAGCAGCGCTGTAATCACGGCTCGTACATTGGCATTACCCGTCGGGTGTGAGAGAACGATCATTAAATATTTTGATTAATATAACTTGATGAATTGAGTAATTGAGGGCCTTGATTTTTATATGTCCGTAATTTTTAGGAACAAACTTTCGCCCTACTACAATCTGGTAACCAATATCTTCTATTATAGATAGATTCTGCCAGTAGTACCTTTTACCTTAGTTAGGCACTAGGTAAACGACTTTCTCCGACCTAGGAGACCAGTAAACATTTTAAGAAAATGGCCAGATAACACAATTCGGCCGAATCGTTTTACTCCTCCCGGCGTAAACATTTTAGCGAAATGGTATTTGCTAAGAAAAATATCTATCGCCAGATCAATCTTTCCGTTAGATATTGCCTGGCCGACGGCAACTCCGGCTCTACTTTTTAACCATGCATCCTTGTATTTGATTGATTCCTGCGGTACAGCTGTATCTTTAACCATGAGGTAGGATATCAACCCACTTTCGTTACGTGGGTTAGTTGACACGGCAACTGCCGACAACCGATACTTTGCTGTGAACTTGTTCACAAAATGAATTTTCTCCCCTGTTTGACCAACTCTGAATCCAAAATCAAAATCACAGGCTTCACCAATTGGTCTATACTTAACTTTTTTAGCTAAGTCGGCATTTATCAAGTATGCATTATTCGGAAACTGTTGCACTAAACCCGCTTCCAGGGAAGTCAACTTACTTCCTTCATACTGTTCTGTCCTATAGAAAGCTTCATTGAACGTTCTGGATGATTTCTTAGAAATCACACCATCATTAGAAATAATATATTGTTTGCCATAGGCGACACTAATAGTTGGGTCATTTATGTAGCAATTGACCAACGTTTCTAAAGCATCTGGCACCAGCAAATCATCATCATGCAATAGCATAATTTTATCTCCACTGGCTAGGTCAAACAGCCTGTTCACGTTATGTTCCTGACCAAGCGAGGGCTTATTATGAATGTGTTTTATAGCTATTGATGACGTTGTTTGTAGCTGTTCCACAACTGACTTCGTCAGCTCATCCGGCGAATCATCGCCTATAATGATTTCATACGGAGCATACGTCTGATTGAGGCAGGACTGAATTGCTTCAACAACTAGTACTGGCCGTTTATAAGTCGGAATTAAAATAGAAACTTTGATCATTGTTTCTGGCTATTAATTAGGAAACAGGGCCGACATTCCATCAGACTTGAGCAGTCGATTGAACCACTGGGTATGTGTTCGTAGCTTGAGTTGACATCCAATTCAACATGTTTTCTCCAATGGCTTCCCAGCTCCGGGTGGACCAGAACCAGACATGTAATTGCTGTCGGCGCCGATTACTCTCCTCATTAGAAATAATTTCGGGGTTAACCACCAGTTCTGATGGGCGGAATATGGCCCCACCGGGTGGCTCATCCAACGTTACCGGCACTTCGCAAACTACCGACACGCCATGTGCAGCCAAAGCTGCGAAACTGCCTGATTTCCGTAAACTGTCGGCATCTTGTTTCACTAAGGCGGCTTCTGCTTTAAGCAACTCCTCAGATACCTGAGCAGGTTTAAGAACCCCGAGTTGCACTAACATTCCGGCCCCAAAGCGCTCTTCAGCAAGAGCGGCTTCCTGAAGAGCATAATTATTGTCCGTGGGTCCGATTGAGCGTATCTGCCGTAAAACACCCCGGGCATGCATTTCCACAAGTAAAGGCATATAGGCCTGAAGCGCCCACAAGCGAGTATGCGCTAAGCCGAAAACTACCCATACTCCAGCTTCACGTGCGCTGGTTAGACCCACTCCGGGTTCGATTGGTAAAATGTTAGCGCCAACCAGCGCAAGATGAACCTTGTGCTTTCTTAACAGTGACTCCAAATCCTTTTTTTGCCCAGTGGTGACAGCCGCAATGCCACCGGCTATTTTTCCAATCTGCCCAATCGACCATTTGGCAAGCCGGTTACGGATGATCTGGTGAATTCTCAGCTTGCCACTGCCATTCCAGGCTTCGTGCACAAAAACAAAGATGTGATTATCTGGATTAGCGGCTTTAAATCGGCGTAGGGCCAAGATCAGACCAATCGGCAAACATGACCAGGCGTAACTAGCCGGTGTATAATTGAGTAGTATATCACTAGACTCTGCTGACGTACTAGAAACCTTCAGCGCTTCCTGCCACCGCATAACCGGTACCGGTCCGAGCGTCGATGACACCATTGAGTCGGGAACTCGCTCAACTCCAAAATGTATGGACTTGTAAAAGTGCTGTAATGCCTGAGCAGTTTGATATGAGTAATCGCTTACTCCACAAACACTTGGCGGAGCCGTCGGAGCAATAAGCACTAAGCGCTGATTGGTTTTGTCAGTCATGTTCAGATAAAAATTATGGTAATTGGATAGCTATTTAAAAGTGACTTTTCGATGGCAATGACAACAATCGCCTACTTACTACTCGATTTTGCTCCGTAACTTTTTCCAAACAGTTACTAGAAATTCTTCATACGCTATTAGTTACGAAATACTTTCTTGCTTACTTACGCGGTGTAAGCTTGTCGATAAAAATCCATTGGCTTTAAGAAGTTAACTAACGTTTCTTTGGCCAGTTTTCCTCGGTTTTGGTATTCTTCTTCAGTCATGGCGACGGCTATTCGCATACACCGCGCCAAATCTTCTACATTCCCGGGTTCAGCAATTAATGACGCCTGACCACCTGCCTCGGGCAGTCCACCATCACGCGTCACAATAGACGGAACACCTACGTTACGTGCTTCAATAGGTGTCAGGCCTAAGTCTTCCTGGGTGCGGGCGGGGGCCAACAACCAGCGGGTCGACGACATATATTTTTGCTTTTGAGCATCATCGACAAAGCCCGGCATAATCACGTTTTTTAAGTTCAACTCGTTGATAAGCGACAAAACGACGGGCTTTAAGGGGCCATCGCCTAGCAATGTGAGCGGGTGCTCTTTTGAATCAAACCCGTTTAGTGCATAAGCCTTCAGAATTTCCTGAATCCCTTTGTTTTCGATCCATCGCCCCACAAACAAAAATCCTTTACGCTTTTCGGGTGGACACCAGCTGGTTGGCAGTCGGCAAACGGTGGGGACGCAGTCGCTTTTGCTTGATTTTTTGCCTGCTTCCCAGGTTCCCCAGACGAAATTGGAGTTATACCAACGCCGGTCAGCAAACTGGATCGAGAAACGCCAGATCAGATTATGTAAATTGAATTCGGACAGCCGTCGGTTATGAACCGTCAGGAAAACTTTTTTAGCCATTAACCGAGCGGGAAAAACGATATCTGGGGGCATGTTCTGAACGTGCATGACATCCGCCCAGGCCAGCAGTTTTACCAGTTCTTTAGATCCTCTCTTTACAAAATATACATCCTTACATATAGCTTCCGCCGACTTAACTAAATTTTCAACGGGCTCTGCTCCTTTTACTATTTTGAAACACAGTTTCACATTGAATTCTTCCCAGGCAGAAGCCGCTTCTGCCAACGCAATCATATAGGCTTCGATACCGCCGTATACGCCTTGAGATGACCCAATGATGAGCAGGTTTTTCTTCATTACCGTTTTGTTAGTTAGCGTCATTTTTAAGCTTCACGATTCTATGAATCCCGTAGACGATGTGCATACACACCTGCACAATACTGGTGAAGATGTTAAGCCAAAAAATACCTTTAAGTGATGATACGTCGATGATTGATACACCTATGATGATAGCGATAATGCTAACCGATATCGAAATGATGGGATTGATGACCCATCCCCGACACGTACAAAGGAAAAATGACGATGCGGCCACGAAGCTGATAGAACTACCAACCATCATGATGATTAACTCACTCTGCAGACCTTCGTATTGTGGGCCCAACACTTTCAGGATTTCCGTAGAGAAAACCGTTACCGCCAGCACAATACAAACCGCCAGCATAAGAAGACCTATCTGAATGTTAATGTATTGCCGAAGTACTGTTTTCCGCACGGCTGGGGTTCTGCTGAAACGCGGTAAAACAACCGAGCCAAATAATACGGTAAACGCCGTGAGCGCAACGGGCAATCGGCCCAATGCCCCGGCTTGGGCAACACCGGCCGTTGAGCCATAAATGGAGATAAGCCAGATTGTGAGCTGGCCCGATACACAGTAATAAATATCGACGGGAAGCAGCCGCTTCACCATACCGAGAATTTCTTTTCGGATGAGTGGGTTAGGCTTTGGCGTATCGTCGGCATAAGCCGCAGATATTTTTCGGATCTGCCGGTTAGCCCACAGTTGAGGAATGCCCGCCGAGAGAATAGCTATAAACGTGAATGGAAACGCGAATATGCTTGCTGCAAGCAGCGCCAGTCGTCCTAGCGCGACGCCCACCTGAATTTTTTGCAGGGGCGCTACCTGCTGGTGTAGCTTGGGTGCAATCTCTAACAATGTACCTGAAAGCGACGCCCAAAAAGCTGGTATCAACGCCAGCACGATTAGTACTGACATCAACCAATCGGCTTTATGAAAATGAAGCAGATATATTAATACGGGTACCGCGAGTGCCAGGCTACCAATGGCGAACTTCTTTCTTAAGTCGAAGCCGGTTACTAAAACTTCTCCTAATTGCTGACGGTCCTGCCAAACTTTTCCGCCCTGCGCCATTACACCAATAGCAATGCCGCCATCGGCTAGAACAGTCATTGTCCCTAGCATGGTATTAGCCAGTGTGTACAAAGCGTACTCATGCGTGGGAAGCAACCGAATGACCAGAATACCGCTAACGAAGCCTACGGCCTGTACAGCTACTTGAGCAACTCCGGTGATCGAAACCAGCTTTACCAGGTTTATAGCCTTAGCGTATGCTGGTTTTGTATAGAGTTGCGAAATGACTGCCTTCATAAATCTACATTTCTGTTCGTTACCCGTTGAGCCACGAACTCTTCTAAATCTAAAACTGAGACTTTTAACTACGGCTTCGCCCTTTCAGTCCCATTCGGGACCTAACAAAAAACAAAAACTTGAGTACTTCTCAGCCTAACTATACCTGACTACTCCAGAACCGCTGTAGTCGCCAGATTCACTTTCAATACAACCTGCATAGAATCCAGGATCACTGTAACAATTTTGCCATCCTGGCGAACAACCTTACCTACCATGTCGCGGAATGAGCCCGAAGCAATTGCCAGCTGGTCTCCAGGCTTCAATGGCTTAGTCTGAATGAGTTCATGATCTACCTCATTCAGCATCGTTTTTATAGCCTCAATCTCTGAATCCCGGACAATAGCTGGCTTGCCCTGCCAGAATAGATAGCGAACCAGGCCAGGCACCCCAAATACAGTGTGCCGCTGATGTTCAGCCAGTCTGACAAAGCAGTAAGAGCGAAAAAGAGGCTCCTCCACCGTTTTGACACGATCTGACCACTGACGTTTGGTTTTGATGAGAGGGCAGTACACCTCTATGTCCATTGCCCGCAGCTTCTCCGCAACAATCTTTTCATTACGGGACTTTGTATAGAGAACGAACCACGACATAGTCATACTTTTTATCAACAGCCTAGAATTTAGCCTACTCGTCTCAGTAAGCGCCACGTTTGGCATAGCTGTAGCCATAGCCAAAATCTTCGCTATTCGGATAATTGACAGCGTTAACAATCACATTCAGTGATTTGAACCGATGGCTGTCGCGCAGGTCCGCCAGGAAACGCATGTAGTTGCGGGGAGTATACTCGTGGCGTATTACGTAAAATGCAGTATCTACGTAGGGGCTAAGCAGCGTAGCATCAGCCAGCATGCTCACAGGTGGGGTATCAAGAATTATATAATCGAACTCTTCCCGAAGCTTGGTGAGCAACGGTTCAATTGCACCATTCGACAACAGTTCGGTAGGGTTGTGTGGAATCGGTCCGCTCGGAATAACGTACAAATTAGGATGCACCTGAGTCTGTTGAACCAAACCATCATAATCAGCCTGACCGCTCAAATAGTTAGAAATGCCTCGACTCTCACTATTGGCCATACCCAGATACTGAGCAATTTGCGGCTTCCGTAGATCCAGTTCGAGAACAATAGCTTTCTTATTGAGAAGCGCCATACTCAACGCCAGATTGATACTAACAAAGCTTTTTCCTTCACCACTTACAGAAGACGTAATCAACACAACCTGACCAACGGGCGAAAGATTCTGTGCGGAAGCATATTGTAGATTAGCCCGAATGATTTTGAACTGTTCAGCAATCATACTGTGGCTGTTCAGATCAATGATATTATTCTTCGCCTGTTTTGGCTTTTTAACAATCTCCCCGAATACCTGAATACCTGTTTCTGCTTCAATCTCCCGGCGGGACTTAACTTTATCATTCAGTACATTCCCTGCACTGATAAAGCCCATCGGAATCAGTAAGCCCGCGAACAAAGCCAGCAGATAAATACTACTCCGGTTTGGCTTTATCGGGTAAGGCGAGCTGTAAGGACGATCCATTACGCGACTATCGGTCACAGCAGACGCATACGAAATAGCCGTCTCTTCCTTCTTTTCCAGCAGTAGCAGGTACAAACTCTCTTTGATTGCCTGCTGCCGTTTGATATTCAGAAACTCACGCTCTTTACGAGGAATGGTTTTAATTGATGACGATAAACGGCCATTAAGCTGCTTCAAGCTATTTTTAGTGACCAATAAATTTTGCCGCTGATTAGCAACATACTCATTTACAGCATTTTTTGTGTTAGCAATTTGGCCCTCAATTGTTTGTCTGAACGGGTTACCTGGCTGGGTAGTTCGGTTGTATTTCTCCTGCTCTGACTGAAGCTCACTCAGTTTGGTTAATAATCCAGTAAGCACAGGGTCATTAGCCATTGCCATAGCCGGTGCTGCGCCAGATACACTACTTTTAAGATATTTCTCAACGCCATTCAAGGCTTGCAGCTGAATATCAACATCATTCAGTTTAGCGTCATTCCCTTTAACTGCTTCGAATATTGAGTTGCCTTCGGTACTCAGATCAGTTATCCCCTCTTCTGTTTTGTAGGACTCAAAGTTCTTCTCAACATCACTTAATTCGCCCGTTATCAGCTTCAGCCGATCATCAATAAAACGTAGGGTGTTTGTTGCTTCCCGGTTTTTGTCAGTAAGTGCCGTGTAGGCATAATCTTCCATTAGCTTACCCAGAAAGGCCTTTCCTTTAGCCGGAACAGACGATTCTATACCTAATTTAAGTACCGTACTTTTTTGATTAATGAGCTCTACTTTTAAGGAAGCCTGATAATCTTGAATAACGTCTTCCTTATCAGAGAAGGCTACTTCAACTACGTTGTTTTCTGGCCTATAGAGCGAATCTTTCAGAAATACCCGGAAGTTTCCATACTCATTTTTGACGTTCCGATTGAAAGGAAACCGATCCTTTACCTGCCCTTCTTCATTCAAAATTTCGTACTCTTTCTTACTTTTAATACGAATAAATATCGGACTTTGGTAGGCCAAAGGATTCAGGTCAGCCACAGCAACTCGGATCGGTGACGTTTCAAAGACTTCTTCCCGTTTGCGTACTTCTCCTTTCTGGAAATAAGCGACCGTTAAGTTTAAATCGTCAACTACGCGTTGGATTAAACTCCTCGATTTTAGGGTTTCAATCTCATTTTCAATATTTTTTTCTTCCGAGGGGCCCTTCGGACTTTTAGAAATGTCTTCGCCAGACAGGCTTTGGCCGTCCTTTTTTATTAGAAGAACAGAATTTATCTGATAAATAGGAGTGATACTACGAAGATAAAAATAAGCTCCGCATAAAGAAATTCCAATCGCTATGACAAACCAGTACCAATAGCGCAGGTATTTAGCAAAAAGCAGTCGAAGATTAACTGGTTTTTTTACGTCCGAATATTGATAAGAATTGTCGACCATCATAGTAATTATGAATAGAATGAATTGTTAGCGCAAAAAAGTTACGTAACAAACTCTAAATTATCTTATTAAGAGATTAACTAATACTAATAGCGTTGAGGTAACTCCCAGGAATATTGGCAAGAGTTGTACAGTCCGATCAGTTGCGGTGAGTTTTCCGTTACGTGGCTCAACGTATAAAACATCATTATTCTGAGCAAAAAAATAAGGAGAGTTTAGTAAATCGCGTGAGGTGAAATTCAAACGAACCACTTCACGTTTATTGTTAGTTGTTCTGATTAAAACAACATTATCTCGACGACCATAAATTGTTAAATCACCAGCCATTCCCACTAATTCTAGAATGCTTGTCTGGTCGCTGAGCAAGTTAAAAACGCCGGGTCTGTTCACTTCGCCTAATACGGTGACTTTATGATTTAGTTGGCGGATAGAAACTCCGGGATCTTTGACATATTCGCTCAATTTTTCTTTTACCAACGCATTAGCATCTTTTATAGTTAATCCAACAAGTTTTATTTTTCCAGCTATGGGGAGCGTAACATTACCAGATGCATCGACTATATAACCTAGTGGTTGCTGTCCCTGACTAGTTGACCCCGGAAAAACTGTAGTATTAACAGTACTCGTATTTGGAAAATTGAAAAGTCTATTTGATTCTTCGCTGGTACTAGCGACAACAATGGCCAAAATATCACCTGGCTGAATTGTTGACATCACTGGTTCTATCGGCTTTAACGTACTGTACCGTGCGGTATCAATATTTTTATTTCCTTGAAAATAAGTCACTGATTTTGTTGAAACACAGGAGCAAAATAGAGCTACTACCGCTTGAAAACCTAACAACTTGAGCCAGTATCTGCTACTATTTTTGCTTTGCGTTAATTTGCTCATAATTAGCTCCTTATAGTGAATAATATGACGTAATTCCTGAATAGCCTACCAGGCATTTTTGTCGCCTTTAATCATTGTTGAAATCGTCCAGAAGAACACGGCCATGTCAAGACCAAAGGATTGTCGCTTCACGTAGAATAAATCATAGCGAACGCGATGCTCCATTTTCTGACTTTTATCTGTTTCGCCACGAGCTCCTCTAATTTGAGCAAGTCCTGTAATACCAGGCTTTATACAATATCGATTCCGGTACGGTACCGAAGCCCAATGATAAGCATCATGCTGTACAGCATGTGGGCGAGGGCCAACAATACTCATATTTCCAAACAAGACATTAAAGAACTGTGGTAATTCATCGAGGTTAGTTCTTCGTAAAAACCGACCTACGCGAGTGACTCGATGATCGTTAAAACTTGTCTGTTTGAACTCGTGCTGTTTCACATTATACATTGTTCGAAACTTCAGGCAAGGAAATGTCACACCTTTATAGCCCGTTCTCGCCTGAATAAATAGAATAGGCCCTCGAGAGTCAAGTAATATGATGAGGCTAATTATTGGAAATAGCCAACTTAAAACGAAAACAATTACAGTTAAAGAAATTAAGATATCTACTATCCTCTTACCTAGTAATAAGTAGAAAGACTTAGTTTCTTTGAGAAGAAAATTTTCATCCTCTTTCCACTGTAAAAATACTTTTGTTGAGCTTGCTGAAGAGAATGATGGCGCACTACTACTAATGTATTTCTCCATCTTTTTTTGATTATTCTTAGTCTCTAATGCTTTTACGTCCAGATTTCGGTTGTCTTTCCTTGGTGGAAAATATATTTTATCCATAACGTTGAAAAGATGGGTTGAAGTAGATCAATTACTCATAAATTCTTTTAATGTATTCGTAAGAATTAGGTGTTACCTGTAAATTATTTCGCTAATAATTCAAAGCATTCATGCTAATCTTTCTCTCTAAATCCAATACAATATTAGACATAAATAAATAATCCAACTGACAACTTATTCAACGGGACAAGCCTCAAGGTTGTATAATTTTGTTAACCTTCTTACGGTTCATCGTATATTATTTATTTTTATGTAACTTATAATTTATATAATTAAACTAGGCACAACTCTAGTATCTAGATAATTTTTTCAGTAAACATAAAGATTTACCTTTTTTAATGATATTTTATGATTTCAAATAAGTATAGCTACAAAAGTTGTCCATAAAATTCAAAATATTTTTTGTTGCATTATACCAAGATATTTTTTACTTAAAATTTTACCAGTAAAAAATATTATTTTTTACTAAGACTTATTTTTCAGAGAAAGGCTGAAGTTGTTATCCATCACTAGATGATGTAGCATTACCAGGTATATTACACACTTTGATTAATTATGCCCCTTATAATTATTCTTATAGTTGCCAACCGAATATTTCGACGCATTATACTACATCCAATAACCGCCCGCTACTACATTAATCGATATAATTATAATTTGTATTGCATTATTAACAATCTACGCGAAACAGTTATCACTCTACATACTGTCGTTCCTTAGATTTGATTTACAAGCGCTATACATATTCTGTAGTTTATAAGTATTTGTACCTTAAATCTGTAGATATAGTAGCTTTTCATATTGCTACAGTCATCTAGTTTAAGATCTCTCGAATAGAGCAGTCGTTTATGAGGAGGATCCAGTATCCTTGTAATTAAGTATTTTCCGTCGTAAGGCTATTTCGCAGATTTAAACTGTCCCTTAGCGTTCTGTATAGAATCCGCCAGGAACCTGTTCGAAGTAGCAACCCTACTTTCTGTCCGTATCCAAGGTGCTGCGTGTAGTATGATATGATAAAGTTTCGTTTACTAATAGCCGCTTGCTTTACTGCACGGAGATCAAGATTGACATTTGGCTTAGTGAATATCTTCTCATTAATTGTTTCCAGCTGCTTTAAACATTCTACTATTTGCTGCACACTATTTTCTTGTAGAAGCGGCCCGAAATTATGACTAAGACAGGCTAGGTAACTCGGCCCAAGCTGGTATTCATTGCCCATGTAATAGCGCAGATTCCCAAGCACTTGCTCTGCATGAGCGGTTTCGTATTCCTGCTTGCGTAATACCTGGTGCAAGCTGGAGCTGGAAACTCTGTAATCTAATAAGACCTGCTCTACGTTATAAATCCTGTACTTTCTCGACAGCGCCCAGAAAAGCGCATAGTCTTCTGCATACTTTTGTGCGTAGCCGCCCACTTCCAGTACAGCAGAACGCCGATACAGCACCGACGGATGGTACATTGGCGATATGAACGCCATGTTATAGTAATGATAGCCGGCAGCAAACCTGTCGACACGAATGACTTCTTTGTCTTCGCCAATCACCCGAACCCAACAGGAAAGTAAAGCGCAGTCTGGGTGCGCAACCATATATTGATACTGTTCTCTCAACCGGTCAGGATAACTGATATCGTCCGCGTCCATTCGAGCAATCAGCTCAGTTTTGGCTAGCTCAATGCCTTTATTCAGCGTTGTGGAAATGCCAAGATTTGTCCCGTTCTGATAGAACCGGATGCGCTTATCGGTAAATGACTGAACGATTTGTGGACTACTATCAGTAGAGCCATCGTCAATGATAATGAACTCAAACTCCTCTAGTGATTGGCCAAGAATGCTTTCTATTGACTCCACCAAATATTTTTCAGCATTGTAAACAGGCATTAAGACTGACAACACTGGTTGATTCATATTCGATACAAGTACTTATTGATGTATTTTGGAAAGTATGACGAGAGCAATTTAACCCCTTTGTATGCTAAAGGCGATCGGTATGGTAACTGCGCTTTCCATAGTAATCGCCGAAGATGGGAATCGTGAATTTGCCTAGCATCCAGATAATTCTGCAGCCATTTTAGAAAATAAGCGCGTATCTGCGAATAGTTACCAAGCTGCTGAACCGTGTGCATAATGGAGTTCATCCGTTGACGATAGCGGTGTGAACATGAAGAGGTAATATAAACAGTAGCGTGCAGATACAGCTTACTTAAGAACGCCTGATCTTCATACATATTCACAAATGACTCTTCAAATAGTTGTTGCTGAGCCAGTGCCGTTTTAATCATCATACCCGACATGCTAGGTGCTTCGCCTTCACCCAACGGATAAAGATGATACATCAGTTGGGGCGGCTCATACAACCGGTTCGGCTCGGCTCCAATCAGTTTCGGAATATCTTCTTTTTTTGGATCAGACCAGCTGTACCAATACTCCGTTGCTTCTAACAAGACGTCGGCTTTCGGTTGCTTTTGCATGATCTCTACTTGCATCGACAACTTATTGGGTAACCAGATATCATCCGCATCTAGAAAGGCCAACAAAGTACCAGTAGCTTGCTGAATACCTACATTTCGGCTGGCGCTCAGCCCTCGGTTGGCGTGGCCATCGTGGTCGATGTATCGAATTTTAGCCGGATATTGCTCCGCAAACTGCTTACTCAAAGCTGTGCTCCCATCGGTCGAACCGTCGTCTACCAGTAGCAACTCCCAGGCGGTGTAAGCCTGCGCCAGAACACTGTTTACAGATTCGGCAAGAAATACTTCTTCATTCAGAAAGCAGATAACGACGGATACTAACGGGGTTTGCTCGGGTTTCATAGCCTTGCTTAATTACGGTACCACTGGGCAAGCTGTTTATCAAATACAGGTCCGCTCCAGTCATTAACCTGAAAACGATTAAGTTCAAGGGCTTGACTACGTTTTGTTATGAGCCCTTCATTCGTAGTCACGGCAGCCTCAAAATGCTCTTTTTGTAAAATTGCTACGGTTGTATCATTATAACTTCCGTAGGGGTAAGCAAAGAGGCTGACTGGCTTTTGTATTAAGCCCTCCAAAAACGATCGGCTACTGTTTACTTCTACACGCTGTTCATGGAGCGAATGATGAGTCAGTGCGGGGTGGGTAATCGTATGAGCGCCTATACTGAACAGGGGGTTGTTTATTAACTGCTTGATGTGATCAGGCGTCATACAAATCAGCTCAGATCCGGTGGAGACAAGTTGACCCGTTTGTGTACGCAGTTGGGTCATTACGGCTTGCTGCTCCGAATGGGTGAGCGGTTTGAGCCGTTGCCAGATATCTAAATAAAGACGGCTACGCCTGGTGGGTGGTTCGCCTGTCTCGGTCCATGTCCACTCCTGGTGGTTGCGCTGGAGTGCAGGGGTCAGAGTAGCCTCATCATTAAGATCCGCATTAAGTGTTTCTTCCGAAATTGTTAGCGTTAGGGTTTGAGGTAACTGCTCTGCATTCAGTAGGATGTCCAGAAGTTCATCCCACCAGAACGGAATTTGTTGCTGACAATTTTGAGTGGTAATGAAAAATGTCGCTGGAATCTCGAACTGCTCAAGAAGCGGTTTAGCCTGGTTGAAGTTATCAATGTAGCCGTCGTCGAAGGTCAACGCTACGCTTCGGTCAGGCACTGAGTGCGCTACCACTTGTTGCGCTAGTTCGGCTAATGAGATCGGAGTCCACTTTTGCCGTAGTATACGCAAATGTTCTTCAAAATGAGCCGGGCTTACGGACAGCTGCCAAGGATCATTGCCGGGTTGATCTACGCGATGATACATTAGTATGACAGCCCTCGGCTGGCGATACGTAAGGACTTTATGCAACCATTGCCAAATCAAAGAGCTGGAGATTTAACGGCTTTTGCCGTGATGATTACCTGATAATGTGGATCATGCTGATCCAGTTGTTCTTTTGTCACTTCGGCTACGCCCATGCCGTAAAGAAAAGCCGTAGCAATAAAGACGTTTCCAAACGTACTGATATCGACGTGGTCAGGTGAGAAAGCTTCGGCTAACAACTTCTTCATTGAAGCCGCTGTAAACGACCAGAGCCAGTTGTCATTCCATTCATCATGGTCAATGTGGCTGATGCCGGGCACCGTTAGTAGTAGCACTCCACCTGGCTTTAAGATCCGTTCACACGTCTTCAAAGCACCCTTAATGTCGTAAATAAGGTGTAATGTCTGCGTCAGGACAATACAATCAAAGCTATCACTGGGAATGTGAGGAGCCTCACTTAAGTCACCGACAAACGTAGCCTCCGGATTGCCGCTATGCACGTGCAACACATCGCTTTTTGTCACCTTCCCGTTGCCAAAGCGTAGCGTATAGGCGTTGTCACCAATTTCAAGCACCCGCCCCTGAATGAGGGTAGCCTGATCCTGGAGGAAGTTTTCGATGTAATACCGGTCCACAGGCCCACCCCGGTCATAGCCGAACTGCCGGCTAAACGGTGTAGTACGTTTAAAATCGCCCGGCCTTATCTTGCCCATAGACGGTGTGAAGCCCGGACGAAGACCCGTCTGATGAAGCCAGCGAAAAACAAACAAAGGAACCCTGTTCTTCAGTTGAGATTTGGACTTAGAAGCGATTGTCATGAGTTGGTACTTGACGTATAAAGTAGGGCTATGTTGAAGCAGGAACTTGCTGACCGCCAGCTTTTCCGATGCGTACTGATTAGTACGAAGCCGCCGGTATATCTCCCCTGCATAGTAGTCACGCCAAAAACGAACTCCCTGCCGATAAGCATGCCTTTCTGCCTCATTTCGCAGGTTTTGTTCTTGCCTCGAAAGTACGGCTAATGCCATAGTCAGCATTAGGGAATAATCAGAGGACATATTACTCTGGTGCTGGCGGTAAGCGGCTATCTTATGTGTATGATGCATCACTGGATGCTGACGTGCAATGTTGAGGAACATGTCATAATCCTCACAAGCTTTTAGGCTTGTATCATACTGATACGTGTCAAATACTGACCGTCGGTACATAACCGTAGCGTGCATACCAATGTAGTTTCCCCGCAACAAGTGTAGGTAATGACCAGTAGGCACAGCATCGTTCACGCCCCCTAATTGTTTATTATGTACGTCTACGTTATCGTAGCCTCCCGATACAAAAGCAGCATCTGGGTTTTGCGTCAGGTGCTGTACGCCAATAGCAATGGCGTCCTTGTATAACCAGTCGTCCGCATCTAAGAAAACGATGTAGTCTCCTTTGCTGTACCGTACTCCAGCATTCCGGGCGGCAGACAAGCCCTGATTTGTCTGGTAATAGTAATGCACATCTGGATATTGACTGGCTACAAGGCTTGTAGTATCCGTCGACCCATCGTCGACAACAATGACTTCAATCGGTGAGTAAGTCTGATTTAAGACACTATTGATGGCCTCAGCCAGAAACTGACCATGGTTGTAGCAGGTGATGATAACGGATACAAGAGCTGGATTATGCGGTACCATAGTTACTTCTGTCAATGCCAGCTGTTTCTAAACAGGCCGAATTATACTCACACCTTTATCTTCTGTCACCTGGGTCAACTTAACAGGTAATTTAGGGCGGATAGCACCCATCCATTTACCGCTAAAATTCATGTGACTTTCACGATAATCTTCCACGTCGAACGTCAGACATTCTTGATAATAGTATAGTTCGTCCCAGTTATTCCTGTACACGATTAGTGATAGGTAGTAAGAGCCGTCATTCAGCAAGTTGCCCGGAATGGTGCACTCACCGGCCACCAAGCCCTTCTCAACCGCAGTAAACGACGACATAACATCGAGCACGGCCTCTCCGCTAAACGCAAACAGATGTAGCCCCGTCAGCAAATTCAAATCGTCCTGCATTACCCAAAATTCGAATTTTATGGTCAACGGCGTTCGTACGTCGATGACCATGTCAAATTCATCCAGCTGCGGCAGGAGCTCTACCGATTTTATGCGGATTATATCGTTGCCGGGTGCTTCCTTCTGATTTACCCAAGCCTGGCGCAAGTGGTTAGCCTGCGCCTGATTCGTGTACTGATTTGTGATCAGCTGAATCGGCCCCGTTGCCATCACCTGGCCCCGCTGCAACCACAATCCATGCTGACATAATTGCTCAACGGCTTGTAAATTATGGCTTACGAACAAGATAGTACGGCCATCCTGACGAGCAAAATCGTGCATCTTACCCAAACATTTCTTTTGAAATTCGGCATCGCCAACGGCAAGCACTTCATCAACGATCATGATATCAGCATCGAGGTGAGCCGCTACGGCAAAAGCCAGTCGTACGTACATGCCAGACGAGTATCGCTTAACGGGCGTATCAATAAACTGGGCAACGCCCGAAAAATCAATGATTTCATCAAATCGGCGTTTTATCTCCTGGCGCTTCATGCCCAGTATATACCCACTCAGGTAGATGTTTTCGCGACCGGTAAGGTCTTCGTGAAAGCCAGCGCCCACTTCGAGCAAACTGCTTAGGCGCCCCCTGCCGCGTACGGTTCCCTGCGTGGGCCGAATAATACGGGAGATAATCTTCAGTAACGTAGATTTTCCTGACCCGTTACCACCAATTAAGCCCCACACCTCGCCCTGTTTCGCTTGAAAATTCACTTGCTTCAAGGCCCATATGTACGATTGATCTACCAGCTGGCTTGATGGCTCATCAGGGTACTGAAACGGATCTGCTTTTTTGAGCACTTTCATATTCCACCATTGATGAAGATCATGCCTGAATGACCCGGTACCCGTTGTTCCTAACAGATACCGCTTCGATACATTGTCGACCTGAATAGCTATATCGGACATGAAGTTTTAAAGAAAGTCCATTAACGTTTCCTTCTGCCGGTTAAAGAGAAGAACTCCTACCAGTAACAATAGCACAGCAGACATGCAGCTGTAGGCGAGTTGCAACACCGTAAAGTCGCCTTCGCCCAACAACCCATATCGAAAGGCTTCAAAAACAGGGGTCAATGGATTACAATTTATTAGCCAGCGATTCTTCTCGGAGACAGTGGCAACGGGATAAATAATTGGCGTTACAAACATGAACATCCTCACCAGTAACGAAGACACGTTGGCCAAATCACGGTATTTGGCGGTGATAACGGAGAAAATCAATCCGGTCGCCAGACTGATGGCTGCCGTGATGAATAAAATCACCGGAAAGAACCACAGCCAGACGTTAATCCGTAACGGTACGTCTTTTAATAACCAGAAGTAAAGCAGCGCCACGGCCAACAAACCCAGTTGAATCAATAACCGAAGAAACTGAGCACTGATGATAGAAAGCGGCACAATGAGCCGGGGGAAATAGACTTTCCCAAACAAGTCTGCATTTGCCGTAAACGTCGAGGACGTACCTGTAAAGACGTCATTGAAAAAGCTCCATAAGATGGTACCCGACAGATAAAACAAAAACGGCGGAACCGTCCCGGTTGATATGCCGACCAGCTTACCAAAAACAAGCACATAAATGAATACAGTTACAATAGGCTGTAACAAGGTCCAGAGAGGGCCTAACAGAGTTTGCTGGTAACTAAGCAAAAAATCACGTCGGACCAAGCGAGCCATTAGATTTCGGTACGACCAAATTTCTAATACGTTCAGCTCCCACGAGCTTGCTTTGTTGGTAATTTCCCAATCCCACTCCGTTGATTTTAGTTTTGAACTCATTTTTGGTCCCGTTGAAGAGGTAGTCACACATTTCGCTATACTGCTCAGATTACATCTGAATGACCAGAGTAGTCATGCCTCTAAAGGTAGTACGCAGTTAATCCGATACATCCCTACCTATAAGGTATAAGAATTTGGTGGTGATCCAGGTTACCCTTGGTTTATCAAAGCGACAGCGGTGCAAAAAGATCTTTAGGCCAACCTTGGTCAGTAAAACGTAAAATAATAAACCCGAGTGTAAAAGAAAGGCTTCCTGGATGCTCTTACGCATGTTAGAATAGTTACCCGACATTTTCCAGGCGTTATAGGCGCCGTACATTCCGTACCAGAGATAGTGTTTTTTAGCTTTTTTATGAACGCGCTCCCTATAATGTTTAGGAAGGTGATATTGTATGGTGTCGATAACTATTCGCAAATCGCGCAGCGCCTGACCGGTGGTCAGTTTTTGGTCAGAAATAGATTGGTCATGACACCGGTACTCGGCCAACACTTCAGGCGTGTACGCTACTGGGTAATAGCGAGCGATACGTACCCACATTTCCCAATCCTCGCCAAACGTAACTCCATAGAATCCACCCAGTTGTTCATATACCGAGCGCTTAACGACCATAGATACGTATTGTAGTCGGTTTTGCTGAGCAATTCGGGGGAGCCAATCTGTTAAGATGCCATCATATTCTATTTCCGGCTCTCGCTGGTGATGTTGCTCCCCCTGCATATCAATATATGCATATCGACAAAAAGCAGCGCCGGCATCCGGAAATGATTGAAATAGCTGCGTAAACTTTCCATAGAAGCCAGGAAGCACCCGATCATCTCCGTGTAAGAGATGAACCAACTGGCCTTTTGCCCGATTAATACATGTTTCGAAGTTACGTAGGCTGCCTACATTTTGGTTTTGGCGGAAATAATTAACTCGTCCTTGCCCAATACGCTGTACTATCGCTTCGACATCGGCATCAGTACTGGCATCGTCAACCACTTCGATTTGCATTTGCTGGGCGCCTAAATCTTGGCTCAGCACTGACTTTAAGGATTCAATTAGATAAGTACTACAATCATAAACAGGGATCATTACCGACCACAGGGGCCTGTCTGGAGTTGAAGCTAAAGGCTTTACCACAGGAGGTGTTTGAGGAATACGATCCATTCTTAACTCCTAGTTACTATAACTTATATTTTAATAATTATCGATTTAAGTTAAAAGGCTTATGGTTAATAGATTAAGGATGTTAAATTCTAATGTAGGCTCAACCTAATATCGCACAAAATTGTATCGGTATATTCTTGGAGATTTACCAATTTTATTACTGAGCGGTACTGTGCTTTTAAAGGAACTTATCAGTTCTCGCGAAGAAATTAGCGTCTACCTTCACTAATCAAAGCTGTTTTTATAAAGCGTATGACTGCAATTCTGATTGCTCACATTTTGCTCACTCATACGGCGTTCATTATTAGCTATTTATAAAAGAAAGGTGCTTATACTAGCAGACTGAATGTAGAAAACAGTTATTACGAGCATCATTGTTAAACTGTTTATCTGCGTAGTAATTATGCTGGCTAATCAGAGCAGACCAGCTTACACGAATAACTATAAGGAGTAAAAGAAGCTCTTTTTTGTCATGAGAACTCCGTTTCTTTTAATTAAACAAACATATGTTCAAAAAAAATCACGTAACAGGCTTTAGATATTTGTCACCTTGTATCAATATAAGATAACAAAGATTTATACTACCTGCCGAAAAGCACTTAGCGTTATAAAGCTACTTTATGAGGTAGCACGCAGATGCTTTGAACAAAATAGCCTACCCTCTCAAGGGCAGGCTATTCGTGAAGTTGCTGATGCATGCATTATTAATCTCGTACTACAAACCGCTTATAATCAGCTTACGACTTGTTATGTATGCATCGTCTTTTTTGATCTGAATTATATACTCTCCGGTTGGTAAAGAAGTAACCGGGAAAGTAAATAAATCAGCTTGACTTACAGTTGTGAGCTTTATTCGTCCCAAACCATCAACAATCGTAATGGCTGCCCCCTGTGCTCCTTTAATCGTTACTTCGTTCACCGCCGGATTAGGATAGAGTTTAATAGTAGGCTCAGTATGTTCACTAGTAGCCTCGACCGCTCCAACCCTGCCTCCCCCAGTGCCTGCTTTGACCAAAAGGAATTTTTGGCTATCACTGGTGCTACAGAACGTTTGCTGGAGCACTGCACCATCAGCGGTAGATGCGTAGCGTATGTCCAAACATTTCTGACTGTTATTACCCACAATTTTATAATAGCCTTCACCCGCATCAACTAACTTGAACTGCTGGTTGGCCTGTCCATTGGCAGACCATTGATTAGCTGCGGTTCCATCGACCATCGACGCCCCGGGAATGTTAAGCATTTTACTACTATGAACCGCTTTCATAGTATAATAACCCGTGTTTAGGTTAGTCAACTGCCATTGCTGATTTGTCCCGCCCGTATAAGACCATTGAATGATAGATGCCCCGTCGGCCGTAGACACATTAGCGACATCCAGATACTTCCCACTGTGCTTTGCTTTTATGAAATACGTATCTGCTGATTCCACAGTAGGTTTAATTGTGTTAGTTGGTGCAGCAGTAGCATAAAACCGAAGGCTCTGAACATCGATGGTACGTTCATAGTTTCGGCCATTCGACCAGAAAAACAAGCGTACCGTTTTAGGACTTTGTAAGTTGCCCGTCTTATCAAAGGCAGATGTGGTCACCGGTGCGAAATCACGATATTTAATTGTGAGTGTTCCATTCGACATACTGATTTCAATAGGATCGGCGCCTGTACCTGTGGCTGTAGATGGTTTAAAATATTCACCCTGTGCAATGACCTGATTGTTCCCAAATAACTTAACAGGAACATTAGCCTGATCAAAGAAAACCTGGTTGTATATCCGAGCCAGTACCCTACCGTTGTTATCTAACACTTCAAAATAACATCCACCGGAATCGAATTGATCAGGGGCACCATTATTAGGGTTGGTTCCGTTGAACGTGATAACGCCTTTCAAAGCCCAGGCCACAAGACTACTGGTAGTACCTAAATCGCGGGTAACCGTATAAGTGGCGTTCGGCTTGGAGAAATTCACGTAGAGATCTGTACTCGCAAATCTGTCATAGCTCATGAGGCCTGTCTTCACCGTCCACTTGTTATCAAAAGAGGTATTATTTTCTTCAACGGGGTTCCGGTTCCATCCGGCAGTCCCATTCTGCACCACATTTTGCCGGGGTAATCCATTTAGTAAATCGACACCGTCCAGTGGCGACTCGGGTACTGAAGCACTAACCAGATTTTGTAAGGGTATGGCCTGTTCCTGAATTGTGTTAAGTCCATCAATTCGCCAGCGGTGCACTCCCGACCAGCCAAATTCCTCAGCATGGTAGAGATAAATGTTGCCGTTCGGAGCTTTGACCACTGTACCCAAAAGAACATTACCAGCCATACCCGGCACAGCTCCACCATCTGGAGCCTCAACACGAGCCTGAATACCTGTTTTACCAAAAATGCCGACCAGCAGTCCGTTGTCGTAGACGTGCTGCCACTTGTTGACCTGGCTGTTTTTCCAGAACTCACCGTGGTAGTTCCAGAAGATGTTTCGCTCGAACACGCTAAATCCCCCCCCAGCGTATTCTACGTTATTACCCACATCGTAAGCACCGTCGGTCGGATACTCTCCTACATACCCGACTGAAGTAGCATGAGCCGTTTTCCATAACCACTTATTGTCATTGACCCGGATGCCACCCAGATGATAACCGCCCCCCAAGGCCCCGTCAACTTTGCCATCATCGAAGGTGATCATGACGTTTGATGACGTAGTTTCACCGGTGCGTCCGCCCCCACCCTTCCATGTAATTGGTTCCCCGCCACTGTTAATGGGGGCGGTGGCATAGTCCTGGGGAGCCCCCCAAATCGGGTCGTTGTTGGCATCGAAGCCCGTTAGCGGCCGGGTTTGCCAGTTGACTGTTCCCGATGTACCTGAAAAGTTATTGACCGACTGCTTCAACGAGCCATCCTTAGTGATATGATAGGTGTATCGATTTTGAGCATCGAATGCCACTTTAGTCACCCGTATCGGACCGTTAGCAGGCAATTCAACCACTACCCATTTATTATCGCTAAACCGCCTTAAGAAGCCATAAGTACGCCCGTTAGACATAGTCAGTACATCACGAAAAATTTCGGAGATGTAAGTATGGTTAATAGTCAACACTTCGAAATAGTTGGCTGGCATAGTGGCTCTCCAATTCTTGAGCAGCGTCCAGGAGCCGTTGTTGGCCGCCAGGGGCTTGGAGTAGTCAACGCCAAACTCGAGAAACTGGGCAAAGACCCGAGTGGGGTTGTTCTGGTCGATGTAGCAGCTGTAGTTGTTCTGCAGATACATGATGCGGTCGATGAAGCTGCCACTGGCCGAGTAGTGC
>NZ_JBHULN010000017.1:0-156076 GCF_042684525.1 Spirosoma soli
TGGAAGAGCTAACAGTAATTGTTTTGGAACAGATTAACCTACTAGAGAAGAATCGAAAGTTAATCCAAGTCTTCTTCCGAAAGAAGGAAGTCGCTTTCTTTACAGACTAATTCACGGATCAATAAGTATGCTTTTGGTTACTTCCATTTTTTAACGTTGAACAAGGTGTAAATTTTGTACACCACTATCTACCCTAACCCTTTATGTTTATTGAAACACAAGTTTTACCAATACATAGTTGTGTTGAACCCATTACCGATTTAGCCGAACGCTTCTTTGAACTCAATGCCGAACAATGTGATGATTTTCGTCGGGTATTACAAAGCCACATCAACCGATTAAACGATTCGCTTTATGTTTTTGTCGAAGGGCCTTACGTGGATAGGGTGTATCGGGATAGTTATTACCATTATTTTTCTACAAAATTAGGTAGTTATCCCAAACACTGCCTTCGCTTGTCATTCTTCAGCACAAAGATTGACGGCGGTTCATTTCGGGGCAGTGTTGATAAAAATTCTTTGCAGAAGCACTATCTGGGCTTTGTTGTGTTGCGGCCAACTATACCACAGGTGATAGGTCGAAGTGTTTTATCGCCCCATGCGTTGAAGAATCGTAACCTGAACATTTGTGTAACGGACGTTCCGGTAACGGTTAATGCGATTAAGCTAACGGCAACCGGATTTCCCCACTCTTCGCAAGATACCGAAACAATTACCTGCGCCGAAACCACCGTCTGGGCTCTAATGGAGTACTTTGGTCATCGCTACGCAAACTACCGGCCGGTACTTCCTTCTGAGATTATATCTGTGCTGCGTTCGCAATCATACGAGCGGCAGTGGCCGTCTAAGGGATTAGCTGTTGATCAGATTTCATTCGCCCTGCGCGAGTTGGGTTTCGCCACGCGCATCTACTCTAAGCAAGCACACGGGTCTGATTTTTATGAACTCCTCAGTTGCTATGTTGAAAGTGGTATTCCAATTGCTGTAACGATTGATAATCACGACGGCATTGCTCATGCTCTGCTGTGTATTGGCCGCGAGCCAATTAACGCCAGTCAGGTACCCACTACGCCACCGCGTGTATTAGGTCGTTCCATTCGTATTGTCGATAATGACCGGATTGCGCGAAATTTTGTGTTCATTGACGATAATATGCCCGCCTATGTAAAAGCGGATCTGACGCTACCGGCTGCTAACTACCCTAACGAGGATTGGCAACGATGCGAAATCGATTACTTCATTGTGCCTTTGTATGGCAAAGTCTACCTGGAGGCCTTTGAAGCTAAACGACTTGTTGAAAATTTCCTGGTGGTGGGTCCGTACCCCTTGCCGGAGGGATACGAACTGTTCTTACGCTTTTATCTCACGTCGAGTCGTTCCTACAAGGAATACGTAGCGACGCAGGCCGGTATGCAGTCTGAACTACAGACGCTTATCCTGGGCATGGCACTGCCGAAATTTATATGGGTAGCGGAACTGTCCACGAATGAGCTTATTGAACATAGCCAGGCGAATGGCGTTATTATATTGGACGCTACAGAAGCTAACGTGCTCTATTACAAGCCTATGGTGTTTGCGGCTTACCAGAACAAATTGTTTACCTTTGCCGAAGAGAACACGAATGCCACTCGTATTCAGGCAATTAATTTTGAATTGACGACGTTCTCTATTTACGAGAATAACTTGAAACCCTTTTCCGACCAGCCTTATTGACCAACCATTACGATGCAGGACACGAACGAACTGAAACAATTGATGGAGCGGTTCCGGCAGGAAGACCGAATCCAACCGCTCGACCCGGAGGTAGCGCAGGAAGCAACCCGGCAGATGAACATGCAGATGGAGGAGGTCCGTCGTGAGTATCGTCGCCGTGAACGGGAGTCGCAGATAAATGCGGCTAAGGTCGTCTTAACCGCTTAATGTATCTCGTTATAAAGAGGAACGCCCGACCAATTGGCCGGGCGTTCCTCTTTTATCATCAATCATTCTTCTGCCACCATCGCTACTTCCTCATCGACAAGGGCGTAGGACATCGGCACTACCGGCGTTTCGTTGGCTTCCGGCTTCTTGCCCCAGACAGCCGCAACCCGGTCTTTTATTTTTTGCTCAAACAGCGAAATCAACTCTTTATTGGCGTTTACCAACGCCTGCTCCCGTTCGATCTCGGCTACAATTTGCTGCTGCGTTTTGAGTGATGGAAGAGGAATTTGAATAGATAAATACTCTTTTTGATAAAGTGCTGCTACACTTGTGGTTCCCGCTACGAGACTACTAATCTTAGCTTTTCCAGCGGGAGAATTCATGTAATAATTAGCGTAGTCGGCTATCAAGTCGTTTGTGAATCGAATTCGGAGAATGTTATTATTAAACAGAAACTTATTTGGTTCGCCATGGAAAACCGTAGACTTACCAACTAAGTTAGGTGCATTTCGAGTGTTGTAAATAAAGTCACCGTCCTTCAATGTATTTCTGGAAAGTTCATCAGCTGTTGACTCAACGAAAACCACTTTATCCAAAAGCAACTGGCCATCGTAAGTGATGTTTTCCATTTTAATGTATGGAAACGTATTTTCGGTTACTTCAATACCCTGCTCTCCTTTTCCTTTAGTCAATCCAAGTTGAGTTGATTCAACACAGTTTCCCAACGCCACCATTTCCCAACTTGGGTCAATTTGAATTTGGGGTTTGTAGGCTTCGACGACCTGCCGCGCTCCGTCGATGATGCGCTGATAACCCTCAATCTCGGCCACAATCTGCTGCTGAACGGCCAGCGGAGGCACGGGGATTTCGAGATTAGCAACATAATCCTTTGCAACGCGCTGTTGGCCTGCCGAACCGGTCATGTTAAACTTACCAATTCGTTTAAATTCATGGGATGATATGAAGTAGTATACCCATTCAGGCAAAATCTGGTCGCCTGGCCGGATAACGTAATACTCCGTTGAGCCGAAACCGATGCCATTCTTCAATCCACGAGCAATACCAGCTTTTCCGTTTTCAAAGCAAGGGGTGATTTTGGCCAGTAGCACATCATTATCTCTGAAAAAAGTATAGCCTTTCATTACCTCGTGTAATTGGCGAATTTCCTTTGGCTGGAAAGTCATACGGTTCTCCTGCAAATCACTCATTGGTAGAAAAGTGACTTCTGTTCCAGGTTTAAAATTTCTTAATTCAGCTTTTCCCGGATTAATTTCGCAAACATCGCCCAAACGTACTTTGGGATAGTCGCTTGATTGGCTGGCGATAGCAGCCTTGTACCGTTCCCCACTCAAATTATATTCCCCGCTTCCGACAATACGTTCCTTCTCAACCACAAGGCCCATATCGTCATGGACGACAAACTCACTGCTTACGTTGGCAACTGTGCCGTTTTGGATGGTTTGTCGATAAGCGGTCAACAGTTTAAGCGCATTCGGCAAATCGTTTTTGTCAATCGGGCGTCGTTGGGCACCGAGGTCATAACCATCGGCTTTAACCTTCACAAACAGCACCGAATCAGTTTTCGGCGCCAACGTCCGGTCGAGCAGCAGTATACTCGTTTTTACGCCCGAGTACGGATTGAAGACACCCGCCGGCAGACTAACCACCGCCCAGAGGTACTTGTCTACCAGCAACTTTCGCAAGGCTTTGTAAGCCGTGCCGCTCTGAAAAATAATCCCTTCAGGCACAATCACAGCCGCCCGGCCACCCGGTCGTAAGTGCTCGGCGATGTAATCAAGAAATAGTACTTCGGAGCGGTTGCTCTGGATACTAAACCGGCGGTGAGGCTTAATACCGCCTTTAGGCGACATGAACGGTGGATTCGCCAGAATTACGTCGAACCGCTCGTTCCAATTGTCTTCACTCGTCAGCGTATCATATTCCACCACCTGCGGGTTAGTAAAGCCATGTAGATACAGGTTCACCAGTGACAGGCGAACCATGTCCGGGCTAATGTCATACCCTTTTATGTTCTCAACCAGCCGTTTCCGGTCGTCGGGTGTTAGTAAATCACCTTTGTTTTTACTCGTATTCTGGTTGCGGATGTAGTTGTACGAGGATACTAAGAAACCAGCCGTGCCACAAGCGGTGTCTGCTATGGTTTCGTGCTTCTGCGGCTGCACCACGTTCACCATAAAGTCGATGATGTGGCGTGGTGTACGAAACTGTCCGGCATCGCCCTGGCTACCCATCACCTGCAATAGATATTCGAACGCATCACCAAGGTCTTCGGAGTGATCATAGGCAAAGCCATTAATCGTTTTCAGAAATAGCTTCAGCGTTTCGGGGTCGCGGTACGGCAGAAAGGCATTCTTGAAAATATCACGAAATAGTTACGGAATATTGGGGTTTTGGTTCATCCGCACGATGGCCTCGGCGTAAAGCGCCAGCACTTCATGTCCGCCCAATTGCGGGGCAAACAGCTTCGACCACGCGTATTTATCGAATTCTCCGGCAAAAAAGGTTGGTTCGCCCCCAAACTCAATGGCCTCCTTGTCCATATCATCCATGAACTTATAGATCATGGCAATGGTGATTTGCTCAACCTGGCTTTTGGGGTCGGGTACTTTACCTACCAGAATATCGCGGGCGGTGTTAATGCGTTGTTTCGTTTCGGTTGTCAGCATGATTGTTAAGAGCCAAATACTTCCGTAGCACTTTTAACAGCCAAAAGTCCAGCCAGCGGATACTGGCTACGTTCAAGGCTTTTAAATTTTAGTTCTTGGCGAATGAAGAAGTCGTCAATAGTTATTCTTCCGTCCTGGTCTGAGTCAATCGGCTGAGAGGCCAAATAGTCAAGCAGGCTGTTCAATACAAATGTCAGGTAGTAGCGTAGATTACCCGTTACGACTTCGATGTTGCTATTGATGGCAGCTTCATGAACAATCTCGTTGCGGATACGGTAGCAGCGTGTCAGGTGCCGCGTAAGATTTTTCTGGTGTTCTACGATGTACGTCTGCGGCTGCTTAGTCCCGAAGATGCGTTGCTTATACTGATAAGCCCGATAACCTAACAGTGGGTGAGTCTCCATAAAGTGTTCGATGACGAACACATATGTAGCTTCCCGGCTTAGATACACTAAATCATTGTTGTAACCTGGGACTCGTTTATACACCTTGGCTCTTTTCAGCAGGTGATGAAATTCGAGCAGATTACGTTTTACATAAATAAGCGCATGACAATTTGTAAAATGTTCCTTCATGCGGAAGATGGTCCGTTCGGTGATGTCATAGTTTGAAAAAATGTATTCCAGGCCAATCCAATAGTTCACATATTTCTGCTCCAGTTCAAGTGATTCACTACCTAGACGAAGATAACGGATGGCCGACGTGATCTTATTACGTGTTTCTTTAGCTATATCTCGGTTTTCCTGAATAATGGCTACTTTTTGAGTAAGGTCTTCGTAAAGTGTTTGGGCGTTCTTATAAAAACCATCCTCTTGATACATCATTCGATGGACTTGTGTTTTATCAGGTTCCAGGGTGCCGCATACCAAAGCATCATTGTAGACGTTCAGGTTTGCTTCTGAGAATCCTAGATGTAAACGATCCAACTCAGCATTTAGCTGTCGGCGAGCCTTCTTAAGTACGGAAAAATAGTCCAGCCCCTCTACCTGTACGTATACAAGCTGAACCTTAGGGTCTATTTCAGTAAGAAATCTTTCCGCCTGCGCATTGGTTGTGCATAAGCTGCCTTTCACCTCGTCGGATAGCAACAGAGAGCCATTTAGGTTTATTTGATGTCCACCTGAGATTTTTATCTTGAATACAACCTTATAGGCTTCTGCCTGTCGGGTGCAAAGTTGTTCAACGAAATTAAGGGCGTAATCAAAATCGGTCTGTACATCTTTGCCAAACAGCTTCTGTCTTACCAATGGGTAGAGATAGGACTTAGCGTAACCCTGCTGGAGCAACTCACTAACTGCGTGTTCGGTCAATCGGCTCAATGTATCGAGATTACCTGGCGAATTTTTTATGTCGGTATCCTTTAGACGTAGTATCTCATTACGTATGCTGGCCACGAGCGAACCGGCGTACAATTCGTTGTCTTTAAGCACAATTCGCAGGGCATATATTAATTGGTTAGTGGCGATTAACTTTCGTTCTTTAACTGCATCTATGCCCGTACCTTCAGCCGCGTCTGTTTTGCTTTTCTGCGAAGGTTTACCTTTGTGGCCTAGGTACTCACCAATTAGCGAGGTTAAATAACTTTTACTAATATCACTGAATACAAGTTCGTTGTCTACTTTCAAAAGAGCATCCGCTTCCTCTAGAAGAGCTTCGATGGTAGTAAAATTTTTAATCTTATTTTGAGTAGAATCAATCAGAACCTGGCTTAATTCTTGCAATATACTTCGAGGGTTATTCAACCTTACACGAAACGAGTCGAGTGTCCGTCGGTGAGTCAGTTCTAAGAATTTCTCTTTAAAATAGCGTTGACTGATGCTTAATAATTTAATCGGCGTAGCGCTTGAATTCATGTAAACTTTTAATACGTTTGCAACGTTTTTGCTTTAGAAGACAACAATTATACTGATATACTGAAAATATTGGAAGGAGAGTACTGGCAGATTGGCAAGAGACTTCATCGTCCGCCTTCTGTTTCCCCTCTCCTGACAGTGACAAAAACCCGGCTCACGAGCCGGGTTTTTCTATTTAGGCCATGAATTGGTTCAATGAAATGTTATCCTTAATGTATTCCGGTATCTGTTTGCGCAGCTCGGGCGGCAGATGCCGGAATGAGTCACCGTTGGGATTCGTGTTGAGTAGGCTGTACTTGCGAGTCTCAATAATTTCGCGCAGGTCGCCATCAGTGACGTAGCTCTTGAAGAAGTTTTTCGCGGCCGTGAAATACTCCTCGTTGGGCAGGTACCGGCTGTCGAATTTATCAAATTCGTCTTCCAGCAATTCTTCTTTCGACTTGAAATACGGAATCAGACCCAGCACCTTCTCAACAATCTCACGCAGGCTAATCCGGCGGTCTACCTGAGCCGCCCGCCGAAGCTTGTCCAGGTTGTAAAACTCGGCTGGCTTATCGAAATACGTATCAGCTACGTAAGCCAGCACGGTGTCCCAGTCGCCGGTTTGCAAAGTATTTTGCACAACGGGGTCTTGCTTAACACGCTCCTCAAACTGGTCGAAGTACATGCGGTCGATCTTCATCCCATCCAGGCCAACAATCTGCTCCTGCACGGTATGAATGCGGTCGGTCGACTCATTTTCGTAAGCTCCTACGTCGGGTAAAGGCGTCAGCAGCCCACCTGTCGGGTCAGCATCGGGCTTGTTGATGGCGGGCAGCTTAATTACTTCGTCATAGTTAAACTTCTCTTCGAAGTATTCGCAGTTGGCAAAGAAATCGAACAGTTTGAACGTCGTCTTCTCTACATCACCGAGCTGGTTGGCCAGTGTTCGGTCAGCCAACGTGTCGCCGGTAAAATTGTGTTTTCGAGTACCTCGCCCCTTCATCTGCACAAATTCCGAAGGCGAGAACACCGGCCGCATTAGGCATAAGTTCAGCAGGTCGGGGCAGTCGTAACCAGTGGTCATCATACCAACCGTTACGCAGACGCGTGTTCTGCTCGTCCGGTAGTCTGGATTGTAGTTGCCCGAACCACCCAACTGATTGTTGGCAAAATTGATGGTCATCTGCTGGGCATCGGTTACGTTCGATGTCACCTGCACAGCAAAGTCAGACCGATAACGGCCCGGAAATAGCCGGTGTGCCTGCTCATTAAGTAGTTGCGTTACCCTGGCCGCGTGGTTCTGGCTAACGCAGAAGATGATCGTTTTCCCAACCTCGCCACTGACCGGATCGCGTAGCGCGTTTTTCAGGAAAGTCTCGCAGAAGACGTAATTGGTCGTTTCAGAGAAAAACTTTTTCTCGAAATCGCGGTGTACAAACGACGCTTCGGTTTCATTACCATCTTTGTCCTCTACCAGCACGGCATATCCTTCCTCAGACAAGAGCTGCGTGGTAATGCTCGTCCGGGCATCAACAACGGTTGGGTTAACTAAATACCCAGCCTTGACGCCATCCAGCAATGAGAAACGAAAGGTAGGGATACCGTTCTCACAACCAAACGTCGTATAAGTATCTAACAGCATCCGGCGTTCCAACTCGCGCGGGTCACGTTGCTGAAGCTTCGCCGTATTTACCTTCTTAAGGTAATCTTTCGGAGTTGCGGTTAGTCCGAGTTTGTAGCCGACGAAGTAATCAAACACGGCCCGGCTGTTACCACCAATAGACCGATGCGCTTCGTCGGAAATGACCAGGTCAAAATCGTCGGGCCGAAACAGTCGCTTGTATTTGTTGTGATGAGAAAACGATTGCACCGTCGAAACCACAACTTCTGCCTTACGCCAGTCGTCGCGTTTTTCTTTATAGATGACGGTGATGTAATCAGGCTTCAGGTACTTGTCAAAGTCTTTCTTCGCCTGATTTTCCAGCTCAAGCCGGTCAACCAGGAACAGCACCCGCCGGGCGTTACCTGTCCGCAAAAACAGCTTTACTACGGCCGCTGAGGTTAGCGTTTTTCCCGTTCCGGTGGCCATCTCGAACAGAAACCGATCTTTGCCGTCGGCCACAGCTTCCTGCAACTTTTTAACAGCTTTTAGCTGGTAATCGCGCAGGAAACGAAGGCCCGATTCGCGTTTGAAGCGTTCCCTTTGCGCTTCATAAATCCAGCGTGGGTCGGCCTGGTAGTCTGGCCTTTGGGTCAGCGCAATGTAATCAACGTCAAGCGGCTCGTTGGCTAAGCGTTGCGGATCGGCATGAAAGGCGTTGAGATGCTTGAAGCTATCCGTCGTAGGAAACGTTTGAATAGGTTGCGGATTTCCTCGCTCTAAATCCCACAAAAAATGCAGGTTACCGTTCGACAAAATAACGTAGCGACAGTTTTGGCTGACGGCATATTTGCGCGCTTGTTCCTTGGCGCTGAGTGGGTGGATGTGCTCAGCTTTAGCTTCCAGCACCACTAACGGAAAACCTCGACCGTCAAGTAGTAAGAAGTCGAGAAACCCACTTTTAGTTTTCTCAAAATTTTCACCTAAATCGTTAAGTTCCGTCGTGCTGATTTTGGTATGGTGTTCGAGCGCAATATTAACCGGGCCATCGTCAGTGTCGAAGAAGCGCCAACCTGCTTCTTCGAGGAGTTTGTTAATCTTAATTCGTGCTTTCGCTTCTTTTTGTGCCATGTGTCGAGCAAACCGACTGGCAAGATAGGCACATAACGCAGGTCTTGCAATGCTTACGCCCTAGCTTCCTGGCTAACCGGTACGGCTGTTTTTTTGATGGCGGCAATACCGCCTTCTACATTAATCACATTATCGAAACCGCGCGCTTTCAAAATAGAATTGGCCACCATTGAGCGATATCCACCGGCGCAATGCACGTAGACTGGTTCGTTACGGGGCACTTCAGCCATGTGATCGTTAAGGTTATCAAGTGGTAAGTTTTCTGCGCCTTGGACATGTTCAGCCGCGAACTCACCGGGTTTGCGGACGTCCACAACAGTTAACAATGGATTGGCTTTCCATCGTATAGAAAACTCTTCGGCGGATATAGATTCAATATGATCTACTTCTTTGCCCGCTTGCTGCCAGGCGGTAAAGCCACCATCGAGGAAACCAATGCAGTGGTCATAACCGACGCGGGCGAGCCGTAGGATGGTTTCTCCTTCCTGACCAGCCGGCGTAACGAGCGCAATTGGCTGCATCAGATCGGGAATTAACGCGCCAACCCAGGGAGCGAACTGGCCATTCAAACCAATGTTAATAGAATTCGGAATAAAGCCTTTGGCAAAGTCAACCGCTTCGCGAACATCAAGCACTAATGCGTCCGTTTCGTTGACCGCAGTTTCAAACTCTTCGGGCGATAGAGCCTGACTACCACGCTGTAAGACCTGATCAATCGGCTCATATCCTTCTTTATTAAGCCGGGCGTTTTCCGAGAAATAAGCTGGCGCCGTTGTTAATCCATCAAGTATTTTCTCGATGAATTCCTCTTTTGATTTAGCCTGAAGCGCATAATTAAAGCGCTTTTGATTACCGAGTAAGTCCGTTGTCTCTTTACTCATGTTCTTACCACAGGCTGAACCGGCGCCGTGAGCCGGATAAACAATTATCGTATCGGCCAAAGGCATAATCTTCGTTTGTAGGCTGTCGTACAACATACCGGCCAGATCATGTTCTGTCAGATCGCCTTTGATCGCAAGGTCTGGTCGTCCGACGTCGCCAATGAAAAGAGTGTCGCCGGTAAAGATGGCATGATCTCTTCCGGCCTCATCAATAAGCAAGTAAGTTGTCGATTCAAGCGTATGACCTGGCGTATGTAGCACTTTGATCAATACGTTACCTACTGCGAACGTCTCGCCGTCTTTGGCATGATACACGTCGTAACTCGTATTGGCATTGGGACCGTAGACGATTGTAGCTCCTGTCTTTTTCGCTAAGTCTAGATGCCCCGACACGAAATCGGCGTGAAAATGTGTTTCGAACACGTACTTAATTTTAGCACCGGCTTTTTCAGCTTTTCGAATGTAGGGTGAGGTTTCGCGAAGTGGGTCAATGATCGCAGCTTCACCAGCACTCTCAATGTAGTAGGCTCCTTGCGCCAGGCAGCCTGTGTAAAGTTGTTCAACAGTCATAATGTAATGCAGGTGGAAACCCACTATTTATGAGCAAATGCGGTTTTTACCCGCATTACAGCAGTTCTTTGATAATCATGTACCCTGCCACCATCAACACAAACCAGCCAAAACCTTTTTTAAGTTGGTCGGGAGCTATGTAACGGGCTAAGTACATGCCCATGAAAATTCCAATGATAGATAAACCCGTAAACGGCAAAAGAAAATTCCAGTTGAGCGTACTGTGATGAATATCACCAAGGAATCCCACAAATGAATTAACCGCAATAATTAATACTGACGTTGCTACAGCCCGCTGTATGGATAAACCGGCTAGTAGTACAAGCATAGGAACAATCAGAAAGCCACCGCCTGCTCCAATGGTTCCGGTCAATAGGCCAACGGCTAATCCGTCAAGGGCCAGCGTTTGATAACGTGGGCGACCATCTGCGGCTTCTCCCTGCTCTGGTCGGTCGCTACGGATCATAGCCCGAGCGGCCAGAATCATGACTATGGCGAAGAAATACAGAACAGCATCGCTTTTCGACAACGTAAACTGCTCAACTTGGAACATAGGATCGGGTAAGGCCGGGACTAAAAAGCGCCGGCTTAGATAGACAGATATGAACGAGGGTAAGGCAAACGCTAGGGTTACCGGGAGGTCAACTCGTTTCTTCCAAACATGATTAATCGAACCAACTAACGACGTTGACCCAACTACAAACAGCGAGTATGTGGTTGCCATTACGGTTGGAATGTTAAAGACGTACACAAAAATGGGCACTGTCAGAATTGATCCACCGCCACCAGCCAAGCCAATGACTAAACCTACTATAACCGCTGACGCATACCCTAGCAACTCCTGTCCACTCATTGAGGACAAAGCTACAATTGAAAGAATAACTTTTTGATAACCTCGAGTAGTAACAAACGCAACGGCCCCCAGCAGAGTGCCAGGGGCCGTTGTGGAACAGTTAAACGAGAATTTCTATTCTTCTGGATTATTCAAATTGCTGTGCTTCCGGCTGTACAAGAAGTACACAATGATGCCTAGCGTACACCAGATAACGAATGTCAGTTTGGTATCGTCGCGTAGGTTGTACATTAGATACAGGTTAGCGCAAATACCCAAGGTTGCAATTACGGGCAAAGCAGGCGTTTTATAAGGCCGATCCAGATTTGGTTCACGAACGCGTAGAAGCCATACCGCTCCACAAATCATAGCAAAAGCAAGTAGTGTACCCGAGCTACACAATTCTGATACCTTATCGATCGGCGTTAGCGCTGCTACTGTTGAAACAATGCCGCCGACTAAAATCGTGCTTTTCCAGGGGGTTTTAAACGTTGGGTGAATGGCCGCAAACAAGTTCTTGGGTAACAAGCCGTCCTTAGCCATACCCAGGAAAATACGGGTTTGCCCCAGCATCATTACCAGCATAACGGAGGTTAAACCGGCAATAGCGGCAATTGTAATCAGATACACGGCCCAGGTAAGTCCCTGGTCAGCAAAGGCTTGTGCTACAGGAGCTTTGAGGTCAAGAGCGTCAAATCGTACCATACCAGTCAATACCAGTGAAACCAGAATGTACAAGGCCGTACAAATAACCAACGATGCAATAATGGCGAACGGTACGTCTTTACGAGGGTTAATGGCTTCCCCTGCCTGCGTTGAAACCGCGTCAAAGCCGATGTAAGCGAAGAAAACAATACCCGCTGCTGTTACAATGCCATCAAAACCATAGTGAGTCTGCCCTGATTTGTCAACAATCGGGTCTGGAATGAACGGTGTCCAGTTTGCCGTATCAACATAAAACGAGCCGGCAATGATGACGAAAATTACCGTAGCTACTTTCAGAATTACAATCAGGTTGTTGGTGCTGGCAGCCTCTTTGATTCCTTTGACAAGTATATAGGTTACCACCCAGACAATTAAGAAGGCGGGTAAATTAACGGCGAACGTAAAGTCTGGAATAGACTGTCCGGCAGCTCGTAAGGCTTCGGCTTTTTCCTGGGCCGTTACGGGGTCATTCATTAGCCACAGGGGAGGGTCAATGCCAAACAGGTGCATCAACTTCTCAAAATAACCTGACCAGCTGACGGCTACCGTTGTTGCCCCCATCATGTACTCAAGAATGAGGTTCCAGCCGATGAGCCAGGCAAACACTTCGCCAACCGTACCGTATGAATAGGCATACGCAGAGCCTTCAACGGGTAGGATAGACGCAAACTCAGCATAACATAAAGCTGCAAACGCGCAGGCAACTCCAGCCATCATGAACGATAGCGCCAGTGCCGGACCCGCCCACTGATTGGCGGCAATGCCCGTTAGCACGAATACGCCCCCGCCAATAACGGCCCCGATACCAAGCGAGGTGAGCCCCCAACGGGTTAATACCCGTTTGAGTTCACTTTTTTTCATATCAGCTTCGTAAGCTGCAAGGGGCTTCTTACGCCATATGCTGGTTGTATCGGCAGGTCTTACTTTTGTTTCCATGTAGGAAATAATAGTTTGGTGATTAGGTTTCTTAGAAAATATTCTTGGGTAAAATGCAGTGAAAGATACGAAATAATAAAGAGTGGAAAAGAAAAAAGAGCGAAAGAGTGAAACAGCAAGACACTACCACGGGGCCTATACTCTTTCGTTCTTCCGCTCTTTCACTCTTTTATATTACGACTGCGATGGACGAATTAGGGGCGTTTTTGCCTTCTTCTCCTTCTTTGCAGTAAACTCCTCAGGTGTTGCCGGAGCAGCACTGGTAAAGTCGGCCGGAACAGCGTCAAAGCCCGTCTTCTTTTCGGCGCTTGTACCGGTCGGTGTGCCAGCGTCTTTCTCCTGATCGCGGCTTAGTGAGTCAACCACAATAGGCGTAGCGACGAACAGGGACGAATACGTACCAACAATGACGCCAATCAGCATCGCGAACGAAAAGCCCCGAATGGTTTCGCCCCCAAAGATAAAGAGGACTAATAACACCAGAATCGTCGAGAAGCCCGTTACGGCTGTGCGGCTCAAGGTGCTGTTGAGGGCGTTGTTGATAATCGTCGGAATGCTTTCTTTCTTACCCCGGTTTTCATTCAGGTACTCACGCACTCGGTCGAAGACCACAACCGTGTCGTTCATAGAATAACCCATAATCGTAAGCAAGGCTCCCACAAACGCCTGATCGACGTCGAGCGAGAAAGGAAGCAGGCCGTTAAAGATTGAGAAGATAGCCAGGATAATCAGTACATCGTGGAACATAGCGACCACGGCACCATAACCAAACGCCAACCGCTTGAACCGAATCAGAATGTAAACGAATACCACGGCAACGGCCAGCAGAATTGACCACAGAGCCGATGTCAGAATATCATAAGCAATGGTTGGTCCTACTTTTTGCGAGCTCTGGATACGAGCAGGGTTACCCTTCAGGCTTGATAAGCCCTTGTAAATTGTTGCTTCTGCCCGCTTATCGGCCGTAGGTGAATTGTCGTCGATCAAATATGGTGTCGTTACCTTTACCTGATTGGCACCGATACCCGTACCACCATACGTTTTTACTTCCGGAGCGCTGCCCAGCACACTAGCCAGCGAAGTACGGACATCATCCGTGCTAACCGCTTTCTCAAAACGTACCACATACGAGCGGCCCCCTTTAAAGTCGACGCCTAAGCCGAACCCTTTAAAGATGATTGAAATGATACCTAAGCCAATAATTACCGATGAAACCGTGTAGTACAGCTTCCGACGTGATACGAAGTCGAAGTTTGAATCTTTGAACAGGTTCTTCGCCCATGACGATGAAAAGGTCAGCGTCTTACCATTCCGGATATAGTACTCCAATATCAGCCGGGTGATGAAGATGGCTGCAAACAACGAGGTCAGAATACCAATGATCAGTGTAGTAGCAAAACCCAAAATCAGACCCGTACCGAAAATGAACAGGATGATACCCGTCAGGAAGGTCGTTACGTTCGAGTCAATAATCGACGAGAGCGCGTTCTTGAAGCCATCGCCAACGGCTTGTTTAAAGCCTTTACCTTCAGATAGCTCCTCTTTAATACGTTCGAAAATCAGTACGTTGGCATCAACCGCCATACCGATGGAAAGAACGATACCGGCAATACCGGGCATGGTTAACACCGCACCCAACGAGGCCATTACGCCCAATAAGAAGAACAAGTTTACGAACAGAGCCAAGTCGGCAATCAGACCAGCGCGGTTGTAATAGAACACCACAAACGCTAACACCAGCAAGATACCTACTACCGACGACAAGACACCCGCGCTCACGGCTTCAGAACCTAACGTGGCACCGACAACGCTTTCTTCAACAATGTTAGTTGGAGCGGGTAATTTACCGGCTTTCAAGACGTTAGCCATGTCTTTGGTCTCTTCAACGGTGAAGTTACCCGAGATGCTCGAACGGCCGTTCGGAATTTCGTTCTGCACGTTTGGCGCCGTATACACCAAGTTATCAAGCAAAATAGCTACGGGCCGACCAACATTGGCAGCCGTTAAGTTTTTCCACTTACGGGCACCCTCCGCATTCATGTTCATGGTTACCTCGGGACGACCCCGATCATCGTAATCGTTAGAAGCATCCGTGATTACTTCACCTTCAAGCGGAGCGCGACCACCGGGCTTCTTCAGGAAATAGAGCGGTAAAATCTCTTTGCCATCCGTTGCCTTGAATGTCTTACGATCCCAGGCAAACACGGCATCCGCCGGGAACAGGCCCCGTACCTCAGGAGCGTTCAAAACGGCCTGCGCACGAGCCGTATCTTTTAGGTACACACCCAGTTGGTCCTGGCCAATTGGCAAGAAAAGCTGAGTTAGGGCAGTGCCCTGGGCCGCTGCAGCAGCCGTGTCTTTAGCGGCTGTCGAATCCTTCTTACCACCCTGTGCTAATTGCGACTCCAGGCTGTTGTTTGCTTTTGCCGCTGAGCCTGAAGCCGGAGCTGTGGTGGTGCCGGTTGTTTTCAGAGCAGCTTTGCGGGCGGCTTCCTGAGCAACGAGATAGGCGCCCATACCTTCAATAGCTGGTGCTAATTCATTTAAGCGATAAACTTCGGTAAACTCAAGTTTAGCCGCTCCGGTTAACAGACGACGTACACGCTCGGGATTGTCAACACCCGGTAATTCAATCTGAATCCGGCCCGAACCTGGTAAACGCTGAATGTTTGGGTTTGCCACTCCAAATTTGTCGACGCGAGCCTGAATGATCTGGTAAGCGCGGGCGATGGAGCCTTCCACTTCATCGTTCAGCATTTTCCGGACTTCGGTGTCCGAGGACTGATAGTTGATCTTGCTCCGATTAGCACTCGTTGCAAATACGCTGGCCAGCTTAGTATCCGGCGCGATCTTCTTGAAGTTATCTGCAAACAAGTCTACAAAGCTTGTGTTGCTTGTCTTCTTGTCTTCGGCGGCTTGCTTCAACGCCTGATTGAATTTTGGATCGCGGTTGTTACCCGACAAACCCCGCAAAATATCGGCGGGCGACACTTCGAGTACGACGTGCATACCCCCTTGTAAGTCTAGGCCCAACCCTAATTCGCGTTCAGAAACTTCCTGAAGTGTGCTACCTAAATAAACAGGCTCTTTCCAGAGCGAATCAAGGTAATGTTGTTTTTTATTCCGGTCAACCTGACCTTGCTTGTTAGTGGCGTAAGCCTCCGCATCGGCTTTAATGCTTCGGGAGACGAACGTAAACGACAGAAAGTAGATGCAGATGGCTGCAATTACACCCGTCAGAATGAGAATACCAGTTCGGTTTTGCATTACAAGTGTACGGGAAGAAAACCCGTATTAGGGAATAATGAATATGAAAGTTAAATATTAGAAAGCTTTGCTCGATGGCAAAAGCATGGTGTGTAGTGCACGGCAATTATCCGTGTTCGTACTTGGCCGTAGTAAGACTTAAGGCGCGTTGGGCGCTATGGCATGACCAAACACATGCCTGAAATAAGAAAAGTAGTAATGGGGGAGGGTAAAATGCCGTAGTAAAGGAACGCTCAGCAGCAACAATAGGATGAGCGTTGGCGCTGGCAGCAAAAACGCGGTTTGACTACCTACGTCAATTGTCGTGGCTGGAGTAACAACAGCTTCAAACTGGCTGGCGCTCAGTTGCGCATCCGACGAATGAGAGTCTGTGGCCTTACCCGACTTTGTTGATTTGGCTACAATGCCTGACTGAACCGCTTTTTTTGTCAGCGACGCCCGTTGCTGGAGCAGCCCTCCTTGTCCCCATGTTGCCGTGAACAGCAGAAGGGTTGCCAGGAGCAAGCTCGAAAAACGTTGTATGACACGCGGTTGCTTCATAAATTTCCTTAGCGGATGACAAATTTCGTACCATTTTTGGAAGAATGCAAGTACTTCTAGCCTACTATTTTTATAGATATTTTACGTAAGCGAAAAGCTTCCAGCGTATCATTTTGTGAGAAAGGCTTAACTTTCGCCCATGAATTTAAACGAGTTTATTCAACTAGCCTTAGCCGAAGACATCGGCGATGGTGATCATACATCCTTATCTACCATTCCGGCTGATGCGCAAAAACGCGCCCGCCTGCTAGTTAAAGAACCAGGAATCGTGGCCGGCGTTGATGTGGCCAAAGCCATTTTTGCCGTAGTAGATTCGACGTTCACTGTCGACGTGCTGCTACCAGACGGGGCTAGTATCATACCAGGCGATATAGTGTTGACTGTTAGCGGGAATGCCCGTAATATCTTGACGGCAGAACGGTTAGTGCTCAACTGCATGCAACGCATGAGCGGCATTGCCACCTACACGCGCCAGTTGGTCAACTTGCTGGAAGGAACGAGAGCTAAGCTGTTAGATACCCGGAAGACCACGCCTAACTTTCGCATTTGTGAAAAAATGGCGACCAAGATTGGCGGAGCGGTCAACCACCGCTTTGGCCTGTATGACATGATCCTGATCAAGGACAATCATATTGATTACGCGGGAGGCATAACAGCCGCTGTTACGCAGGCAAACGCTTATTTGAAAGAAACCGGTCGGTCGTTGCGGATCGAGGTTGAAACGCGTAACCAGGCTGAAGTAGAAGAAGTGCTTCGTATAGGAAAAGCCGAACAGACGCGGGTAGACATAATCCTGCTGGACAACTTTAAGCCAGAAGGTATTCGCGATATGGTTCGACTGATTGACGGCCAGTTCGTAACCGAAGCATCAGGTGGTATAAACGAATCAACATTGCGTGCCTACGCTGAGACAGGTGTTGATTATATTTCAGCGGGGGCGTTGACGCACCAAATCAAAAGCCTTGATCTAAGTCTGAAAGCATACTGATATCGAGCTTTTAGTAGGCTATGGTGTCGGATTCTCGTCAATGCCTAGTCTTGGCAGTGCTGGATTCAACACACGGGGAACAACCTTGATTCGGAAAACGCGCGTTCCGGCCACTTCAAAATCGCAGCTGTAAAAACCTCGTTGCTTCACTCCTCGATAGACGGCTGTGTAGTTTACGCGGGGAGGCCAGTTGTTCAGGGCTAACTCAGCGGTAATAGCGTCTACAGCTTTACGTAGGTTTGAAAAAAATATAACTGAAGGTTCCCGTTGTCGGAGCGCGTTTAATGAACCGACATGATGAACCGTAATTTCATATATAATCCGGCCACTTAACCGGATTCTAGGTTCTTTTGCTCTAATATCAGCTTGCTCGTTCATTCACAACAAAAATATGGAAAATAATACCGCTATTTTTCATTTTATAAACTAAAAGATAGTAACAAGCGTTTACACAATAACTACGCCAACAAAAGCTCGGTCACTCCAGTGGCTGAGCTTTTTTCATATAACACAAAAAGCGTCGGCTACTTTCGGTGGCCGACGCTTTTTGTGTCAATCAGTACCATACAGTGCTATTTCTTATACATGACTGTATCTACAGCTTGTAAGGTACGCTTCACGTTTGGAAGGATAGCCTCAATCAAGGTTGGCGCGTACGGTAACGGCAAGTCCATGCTGTTTACCCGAACGACAGGTGCATCTAGGTAATCAAATGCATTACGCTGAATATTGTACGTTAGCTCAGAAGAGATAGCTGCTAATGGCCAGGCTTCTTCAACAATAACGCAGCGGTTAGTTTTCTTAACCGAGTTAATGATAGTTGCATAGTCAATCGGCCGGACCGAACGAAGGTCAATAACTTCCGCAGAAATGCCATTCTTTGCTAATTCGTCGGCAGCTGCCAGAGCTACCTTCATAATTTTGCCGAAAGACACAATTGTTACGTCATTACCCTCGCGAACAAGGTTGGCTTGGCCAATAGGAATCAAGTACTCTTCTTCTGGAACCTGACCTTTATCTCCGTACATTAACTCTGACTCCATGAAAATAACAGGGTCATTATCGCGGATACAAGTTTTAAGGAGCCCTTTGGCGTCGTAAGGGTTCGAGGGCACAACTACTTTCAGGCCAGAGGTATTGGCAAACCAATTCTCAAAGTTCTGGGAGTGCTGCGAAGACAGCATACCGGCATTGCCAGTCGGGCCTCTAAACACAATTGGGCAGGAGTATTGCCCACCCGACATTGACATCACTTTAGCCGCTGAGTTGATAACCTGGTCAATGGCGACGAGCGAGAAATTGAAGGTCATAAACTCAATGATAGGGCGTAAGCCATTCATGGCCGAACCAACACCGATACCAGCGAAACCTAGTTCGGCAATGGGGGTATCGATGACGCGCTCCGGTCCAAATTCGTCTAGCATACCTTGGCTAACTTTATAGGCACCGTTATATTCAGCGACCTCTTCGCCCATCAAATAGACTTTAGGGTCCCGGCGCATCTCTTCCGACATGGCCTCTCGCAGGGCTTCGCGGAACTGTATCTCTCTCATGCTGAATGCGTTAAAGTTCGTTTATTGCCCCTCTTAAGGGCAGCTTGTCATTAGCCTAATTCGCTAAAAAACAGCCAAAATTAGGTAAAATGAGCTGATTCATCAAACGACAGGTCGTTCGTAGGCGGCAACTTATCCGACGCTTCACTTAACATAAATAAAATATGAAGCCAATGCAACCCGAACCTAAGCCCCTGCATCATTACGTAGTGTGCGTTTTGTCCACGAGCGACTGCTTCTGTTAAATACTCTTAACTGCTCATTCTCCGGAAAATCTCGCCTTAGTTTTGCCTTCGGAACCTAAATCTTCCCTTCTATGAAATTTTTACTCTACGTTATGCTTTGCCTTAATGCATTCGTGGTAGGTGCTCAAACTACATCTGGTTCTGAATCCACTCCTCCAGCGGAGCGGTCCGGGGCAGCCATGGTGGGACGAATCAGCGGAGTCCTTGCCGATTCGGCAACCGCTAAACCTGTTCCTTTTGCTACAGTTGCCCTTCAAAGCATCGATGGCAAATTAATTACCGGTGCTACTACGGACGACAAAGGGGCATTTATGCTGGAAAAGATTGCGGTTGGATCATACAGACTGGCTATTTCGTTTGTTGGTTATCGAACCAGAGTAGTTGACAAAGTAGTGATTTCCGCCGAAAAGCCGGAGCTTGAACTCGGGCGGATTGTGGTTTCGGCGGATAGCCGAAACTTGAAAGAAGTGGAGGTGGTTGGCCAGAAGACCTTAATAGAAGATAAGGGGGATCGCTTGGTGTACAACGCCGAAAAAGATATCTCTAACGCGGGTGGTACGGCCGTTGATGTGTTACGTAAGGTGCCGATGCTCACCGTTGACTTTAACGGAAATGTGCAAATGCGGGGTAACAGCAATATTAAAGTGCTGGTGAATGGAAAGCCATCATCCATAATGGCTCGCAATCTGGCCGACGCTTTAAAGCAGATGCCAGCCAACATCATAAAATCGGTAGAGGTAATTACGAGTCCTGGCGCAAAATATGATGCAGAAGGAGCGGGTGGTGTCATTAACATTATTACTAAGAAGGCGTTGCAGGGAGCCAATGGAACCGTAAATGCAACGGTTGGTAACTTCAACCGGGGGGTAGGGACGAGCCTGAATCTTAAAAAGAAAAAAGTCGGCTTATCGCTGTCGACCAACGTATATCAATACCGGAATATTCAACAGAATCAGTCAACACGAACAGCGCTGGTAGATGGCGCGCCAGCTAGTATTCTGACGCAACGAACCAGCATGGACAATACGGGCCTGGGCGGCTATGGCGAAATGAGTTTTGATTATGATCCGGACTCAACCAGCCGTATCAACTTTGCCGCGAACGTTTGGGGGGGGAATTTTCCTAATAACAGTACCGTAATTAATCGGTTGACTAAACCTGACGGTGAAGAACTACAGGCGTTTCGTAACGAAACTCGCTTTCGCAATCCCTATGGTAACGGTCAGCTCGACCTGGGTTACACAAAGACCTTTAGAAAGTCCGGCGTGGAGTCGCCGGAGCAGGAGTTCTCGTTTCTGACTCAATATAGCCGTATGCCCGATAACTACTTCTATGACACCGACCGCTATGCAATGTCGGAAGTCGTTACGTATCGTGAGCGTAGTACCAACTACAGTCGCAATAATGAATTTACCTTCCAATCTGACTATACGCATCCCCTCAAGTTTAACGGCCGAAAAGATACCACTAGTCTAAAGTTAGAGGTAGGCGCAAAGGCGATCTTACGGTATATTGGAAGCGAATTTCGTGTCGAGCGTTCTGACGATGGAGGGCCCGGGTTCACACCAGCTCCGGAGCTGTCGAACGATTTTACGTATACGCAAAAGGTGTATTCGACCTACGCATCGCTTCGGTTAGATACTAAGCGCAAATGGGGTTTAAATGCCGGGGCAAGACTGGAGCGTACCGATATTCAGGGCGATTTTGTAACGACGCAAACGGCCTTTACCAGTAATTATAATAACCTTATTCCAAGCATAACGCTGTCGAAAGGGATTAAAACGCACACGGTTAAAGTAAGCTATACGCAACGCATTTCACGGCCGTTGATCTGGTATCTGAATCCCTGGGTCAATGCGGCTGACCCTAAAAATTTAACCACTGGTAATCCCTTCTTATCACCGGAGCTAAGTCATAACACCGAATTATCGCACAGCATTACCACTAAGAAAGGCGTCTCCATTAATTCGTCGTTATACTGGCGGCAAACGAATAATGCGATTGAGTATCTGTCGACAGTAAACGCAGAGGGCGTATCAACAACAAAACCCCAGAACATTGGTCAGCGGGCCAATTACGGTTTGAGCCTAAACGGATCGGGTCAGCCCAATAAAGACTGGAACCTGAGCGGTGGCATCGATTTACGTTATGTCGACTTCACAAGCCCAGCGCTCAATTTGCGCAATAGCGGTTGGATATGGAATGTCAATATGAACACCAGCTATAAGCTGCCTAAGAACTACACCATCCAGGTTAACGGCAATTATGGTTCAGGCTGGATCAACTTACAGGGCAATTATTCGGGCTGGTACTGGTATGGAATCTCGGCTAAGCGTGAGATCTGGGACAAGAAAGCTAGCTTAACCTTGGGCATGAACAGTCCGTTTAATCGGGGAGTCCGGCAAACTGGGCGGCAGATAGCTCCGTCATTTACGTCGGAATTTAATGCGCTCAACGTAACGCGAGCCGTGCGGTTGACCTTCGAATGGCGCTTCGGTCAAATGAGCAGTGGAGGTGGTAAGCAAACCAAAAAGATTAATAACGATGACCGCAGTCGGTAGGTATTAGGTGTAGCCTGGACGGCCACGTCCGGGAGTAATATTCTTTATCTTACCCGGACGTGGCCATCCAGGCTACGTTTAGCCAACACTGAGATCTGGTATCTTTTTACTGACCACTAGCAGGAGAGGGAAAGATGTAAAAGTAAAAGGTCTTCACTCAGTGCGGTTTCTCATCGACGCCCGCTTTATATCCTCAATGACAATCTCTTCAAAGCCGGGTAACGTTTTGTAGGCATACGTTGCCCGCCAGTTTGTGTCTGTATAATCGTAAGAAACCTCTAAATAAGGTTTGTCGCCAGTGGTGTTTTCGGCGTCGTTTTCCCGCATGTTTATCTTAACCGGGATGTCGTGATAGTATTTAAAATAATTAGGATGAGTCAAATAACCCAGGGGAGTTGTGTCCCAGGGCACGAAACCGTCAACGCCAAACAGCTCTTCGTTGAACTGTTGCCAGGCACGTAGCTGAGTATACACCCATTGGTCAGACTCGGTTGAGTTGTTCAAGAACTCGATGTCTGTCTTGCCCAGAAAGGTGTAGATGCTGCACTCGTAGCCCGAAAGAACCATTCTGATACCTGCATCGAATAGAATACGGAACGATTCTGGGTCCATTTCGAAGTTGTAGTCGCCTACTGAAAGCAGTTCTAACCCTGGTCTGAAAGGTAAGCCTGGCGTTCTACCTGCGCAAACGACTACCTCTTCAATCTGTGACACTAATTCAGAATGGTTTTAACAACTGTCGCTACGTTGGTAACGGGCCCAATGGCCAAAATTGGCATTTTCTCGTTCCGTAGTGCATTTGCTAAAGCCCGAGTTGCGTCGTTTTCAGTACCAACGTCTTGAGCTGTATCTGAGCCACGATATACAGGAATTGACCGACCGGTTTTGTTATACCAGTGCAAAATCTTTTGGGCTACTTCATAACTGTACTCGGCGTACGTAATAGTACTAATACCTACCAGCTCGACTTTGTCAGGGTGTTCGAGCGCCATAATAAGCGCGATGGCGTCGTCTACTTCACGCGGGGTTTTGTCGTTCATACCGATCATAATGTCGGTGTCGAGCCATATGCGACGGGGTTTAGGCGTGTCGGGCGCGAGGATAGGTGAAGTCATGGAAACCAGCAGGCGGAAGGGTAAGATTTATTGTAGCATGGCATGAGCCTCTTTGAGCAATGACTGCTTTTGTTCGAGTGATAAACTTAACGGCAGTTGGGCTAACCCAATGAGTCGACGCATTATCTCAACACCCGTAAACTGTTGACGAAGCGTTTCATCGAAGCCGTCGGGCTGTTCGTAATTTGCTTTAACCAGTGCTAACACCGACGATGGTTGCTGAGCTAGCAGAAGGTGAGCCATCATGACACCCAGGTCAAATTCAGCCGGGCCATAAAAACAGAACTCGGGATCAATCACCTTGGCGCCAGTGGCCGTTTTAAGCCAGCTTCCCGGGTAATAGTCGCCATGAAGCAGCGTTTTGCCGTTAGCGAGGTAATGAGCCCCCAATCGATTGACTACTTTTCTTAAGTGAGCATCGCTTTTGTAAGGTATAGCTAGCTCCTGCAAACCAGGTTGTACAGCGTTTAAGTCGACCCCATTTTCGGCCAGGAATGGGTAATTGAAAATATGCTCGTAATTCAACGCCCGCATCTGATGGTTTGCAAGAGCGGGTTCAGGCGTTTCGGTTGTAAACTGGTGATGAAGCTCAGAGAGGTAAGCCGTTAACGTCTGAGCATCCTCTTCATCGAATAACTGGCCAGGTTGATACAGGAACGTGTAGTCGCTGGACTTTCCTAAATCTTCAAGAATTAAAATGTTGTTTTCTTCATCCGTGCCGAGTAGTTGAGGCATATAGTTCGCTAGCATCGGAACGGCCTGCGCTTTCTTGTAAAAACGACCTTCAATAACGGCTCGATCGGCCGGGGCTGGGATGGTTGGGTATTTTTCTACGTAAGCGCGTGACTGCTTTATGATAAGCGTCCGCAGGGGGGTGGTAACACGAAGGGTATAATTCATGTTGCCTTCTCCCGGTTTCTCGACCGAAGAAACGACTTCTTCGGTATCGAGCCAGCCTCGTCGGCGGAGATAATCTTGCAGAGCGTTAGTTTGTTGACCGTCTAGAAGCATGGATTTAATAAGCTAGTGTGGTACGTATACGCTACGTAAAGATATGCAGATTGTAATCTGAACCTGTCAGGTTCCAATTAATGTCCCTAACGAACTACGGCTAACTTACCAACGATCCCTTCTACGCCATCGGCAGTGACGGCGACAACCAAGTAAACTCCCGTTTGTGCAGACCGGCCCCGGTAGTCGCGAAGGTCCCAGGTAGCTGTTCCTCCCTGCGATCGTGTTTCGTAGACTAATTGCCCGCCCGCGTCGAGAATTTTCACTGTTACGTTTTCCTTTAGGCCGTTGATGCCGACTGTTCCTATAAAATCTGGCCGTACCGGATTGGGGAAGATGGTTAGCTTACTGAGTGTTTCAGCCGGTTCGGTGGCCGTTCCGCCGTAGGAAACCAGCTTATCCGGATAATCTTGTGGTCCAGTCAGAATAAATACTCGGCCACTGGTTGGCTCAATGGCCAATTGTTGAACGTTGTTATCTGGCAATGGGCTATTCGCCGAGGTGAACACATTGAGCAGTTGTGATCCATCGGGAGAAACCTGATACAGTCCGTTTGCCGTACCCAGCCATTTGCGGTTTCCGCCATCAACGGCAATGGCTTTTATAACTTCGCTGCTTAGTAGTCGACGACCGTTTTGTAAGGGGGCCTGAGGGGTAAATCGCGTATCGAATGCATCGGCGGGGCTATCAAATACCAGAGGGCCACGATCGGTACCAATCCAGACAACGCCCGTTCTATCTGTTGCCAATGACCGCGGAGAGATGAAAAACGACCGTCTGCGGTTTGTCTGCGGATCGAAGACAACCAGTTCATTGCTAAGGGAAATCAGCCAGATGAACCCATTGTCGTCAGGTATCACTTGCGTAACTCCATACTGATTAGCGCTCAAGTATCCTTCAACTGTTCCGTCGGCCCGCCGAACGTACAAAGCAGGCCGCTGGCCGTTGCTACTTCCGGTTCCTATCCACAAGTTGCCCTGCTGGTCGGTTGCTAGACTAGTAATATTCAAGTTGAGTCCTATTGTACTGGGCAGTGAAACGGGCGTGGGCAGTTGTCCATCCGCTTGACTCCACAAGCCACTAGAACCACCTAAATACAGATGTTGATCAGTGGCAAGATACGCGGCTGTATTAAAAGTGGTAGACTGAGCGCCTACCTTTACATGCTGCCAACGGCCATTAGGTACTGAATAAAATTCTAAGTTAGGGCCGTCAGAAGCCGACGACGGTAAAGCCACAAGTGTTTGTGGATAAGCGAATAAAGTCTTGAGTCGCTCTTGTGTAGGTCCTTCGGGAGTAATTCGTTCAAACTGACTCATCCTGCCGGCTAGCAGGCCACTTTTAGCATCCGCGACCCACACCCCATCCCCATCTACTAGTACTTCTGAGGGATCGGTGAGTAATGGGCCGACAATTGTTGCTGAATTGGGCAACGTAACGGCTTGCTCAGTGGCTATTACAAGCCCCTCCGAAGCCGGAAACAAACGGACGGCTTTGTTGGGTACCGCTCGTGTCAACACCCAACTACCATTTTGGCGTTCATAAACGCCTTTGTTGTCAACGGATACGTACAGGCGGTTCCGGTCAGAAACCAACGAGCGCATGAACACATCGGGCTCCGGTATTGGCCGCCAACTGGTGGGAGCTGCAATGTTGACGTTCGGAGCCAGCCGAACGGCCCGGATTCGATACCGAAACTGATAGTCTGAATTACTGCCTGTCGGACTTGTAAGGGCGTATAAACTGTCATTTGCGACGGCTGTGGCGTACGTAACAACTTCGGGCTCGGTGAAGTAGGTGTCCCGGATTTCATCTCTCGTAATGTCGAGCACGACTAACCCAAAACTGGTACTTAAATAGACCAAATTGCCAACGCGGTTGAGGTGATTAATAGCACGGCCTGCGGGCAGGTTTGGCGCAGTAACAATCGTGTTAAAATTCTTAACAGCACCCGGTTCGCCAGCCACTGATAACGTAAGGAAGTCAATGTTGCCTGACCTATAGGCAATCAGTAAACGGTTCTGATCGGCAAGGTAGAGCAGACGGCTGATGCCAATGTCGCTCAGGCCGTTCTGCTTGGCCAGTGTGGTTGTTTCGTTCGTCTCTTTGTCGTAGCAAAAAAAGCCATTATACGTAGCACAATAAACTTTATTACCCGCCACTGCTACTGACCGGCCTGACTGATAACTAAAGTGCGATTGCCAGGTGTTGAGTTGGGCAAGCGCAGAGGGCCTAAGGCAAAGGATAAAGAGAAGTAAGCATAGGGTGAGGAGCATGGGGCGAAGGGTCGAGGACAGAGGAAAGGTAGAAATATCGCCTTGCGCGCTGTGTGTAGCCCAATACCTTTTGCCCTTAGCCCCTAGCCCCTGGCCCTTCGCCATCCTACTCATCTTCGTCTTCATAGACCCATTCCTTCTGCCCAGCTTCATCGCCCAGGTTAAAGCAGCGTCGGCAGCGAGCTTCGTAACTATCTGTTTCACCGAGCAGAACCCGCTCCTGCGAAGGTACCAGGCGATATGAATACTGAGCAATGTCGCCACAGACCACACAAATGGCGTGAACTTTGGTAACGTATTCGGCGATGCTCATCAGTTGGGGCATACAACCAAAGGGTTTACCGGCAAAATCCATGTCCAGCCCGGCTATAATGACACGCTGCCCCTGATTAGCTAACGTGTTGCAAACTGCCACGATTTCCTGGTCAAAAAACTGAGCTTCATCAATACCTACCACATCACAATCGCCCGCCAGCGCCACAATTTGGCCCGCTGTTTGCACAGGTGTAGAGTGAATCGTCAGCGCAGAATGAGAAACAATGTCTTCTTCGTGATAACGTGTGTCTAAGGCAGGTTTGAAGATCCTAACCTTAAGCCTGGCGATACGGGCACGAGTGAGTCGGCGAATCAACTCTTCAGTTTTTCCGGAGAACATAGAGCCGCAGATAACCTCAATCCAGCCAGTGCGGAGGTGGGGCGGTTCGCGTCGTCGCGTAGGTTCAATAAACATAGGTGTCGTCGGGCCGCTTGGGCGGTTGTTCAAAAGGCTGGTTGCCTGCGCTGGAGACCGCCAGCCATTGGCTTGATTTTCTGCCGCAAGCCGCTTTTTTTGATTTATTTATAACCAAAAAAAGGTTTACAGCTGAAAGCTATATCTTTACAAAACAAAGACTTTTCCTGATGTCGAACAAGTTTAACGCCAACGCTCTTACCGAATATAGCAGGTCCTATGCTCGTCGGGTAGCAGCCGACTTTTACCAGCAGCATTCTACAATTAGTGGCCAGCAAATATTATCCTTGACGCCAATAAGTCAGGTTAATTTGTTTGTCATCAGTAGTTTGTCTGATAAGTGGCGAGCCGACGCGGAGAAGTTTCGTAGCCCCTTCTTTGACTTCTCAAATGCCGACGTGCAGGAGGCTTTACAAAATTTCATGAACATCGTGTCGCAGCACATTTTTGTTCGACGCGAACACCTCGAACCCTTGCTGGCTGATGCCGTCCGGCGAACGATCGTCATGATCTTTGACCCGCGGGCTTACTTTGACGAAATTTTGCGAAGCCAACCCGAATTCACGCTGACTGGTGAAGCTCTTAAACAAATTACCCGCTACACGAAAATTAACCAGTACATTCCGTTGCATATAGCACAACGGATGAATGGGCGGCCATTTGTTTATGTTAACCAGGCGTTGAATTATTTAGACGAAGCCTTAACGCAACGCGGTCACGAATTAGAGCACTACGACAAGTTTGTTGGCTTATTTTCCGAGAAAGTCCCCATGGATGTGTCGGCTTTGCTACGTAGCCATGTACCGGACAGTATTCCGCCAGCACCCAATCGATCGTTTTTTGACACGGCAACGGAGCCTAGTATTCCGCCAGCGCCTTTAGTGCCTGCAGACGCGACTCCGGAAGCGGTGGCCCCGGCTATTCCTCCGCAACCTGATCCTACACTCAAGCCTACATCAGAAGAGGACATGGCTTCTGGCGGACCAATGTTTCTAAACGGAAGCGCTGGCGCTGGTCCGGAACCTGTTGCGCCCGTTAGTCAACCATCGCAATTGCAAACGGGGGCTATTAGTCAGCCATCCATTACAGATACGGATACGTCAAGTGGCTTGGTTGATACTGCTCCCTCCTTAAACGATACATTACGTGAGTCAGCTACTGCCGAACCAGCCACCATTGCTGAAACATTCCATCGGGCGCCTATCGAAAGCATTGCTCGCAGTATTTCACTAAATCAAAAGTTTCGGTTTATTAACCAGCTCTTCAATGGCAATACGAGTGCGTATAATCAGGCCATCGAAGAGATTGATACATTAAATAATTATGGGCAGGCTCTCGACCTGATTTCGTATCGTTATGCCTCGCAGTATTTGTGGGACATGAGTAGCGATGAGGTCAGTGAGCTGGTTGAGATCCTGAAACGCCGATTTTCTTAACGTTAGAACCGGGATTTATATGATTTGAAGGATTAGCAATATTTTGTTTTCGAGACGCGAACTGCAAAACCCTATTAGTCTTTTAAATCCCACAAATCTCGGTTCAGACAATCAACGTTCGTAAAAACTTCTTTTCAACCGAGCTGAATGCCCCGGTTAGATAATGGCATTCCCGTAACTTGAAAGAAGACGATTTTGCGTACTGTTTACCTGTTAGCAGTGGCCGGGTGGCTCGCTGCGCTTCCTACATTTGCCCAGAGCGATACCCCCTCAAGTGGTGCAGACCGCTCTGCCGACATTAGCCGTTATTTGCAGGATCTCTTTCCGGTGCAAACAGAAGGCATAGACTATGAATCGGTTTACGATGCCTTAACGCAGTTATACGCAAATCCGCTTGACCTAAACACCGCTTCTCGAGAAGAGCTAGCTGCTACGTATTTACTGACCGAACGGCAACTGAGTAGTTTGTTGACTTACCGTACAGATTTCGGCGAGCTGTTGTCCGTTTATGAACTACAGTCGGTACCAGATTTTGATGTGCCTACCATTCGAAGGTTACTTCCTTTTGTAACGGTTGCGGGCAACACGCGTTTGTTAGGAGCGCTTCCTACCCCAACCGACAATTACCTTATTGTACGCTATGAGCAACTTATAGAAGAACAAAAAGGCTTTTCGGAAGCTACACCCGATAAAAAGGGTAATTTACCAACCCGCTATTTGGGCAGTTCCGGTCAGTGGTACGCCCGCTATCGATTTAGTCGCCCCCGCGCGTTTAGCCTTGGCCTGACGATAGAGAAAGACCCCGGCGAAACAATAAGCTGGTTACCATCGAAGCGTCGTTTTGGGGCAGATTATGTGTCGTTTCATGCACAAATACAAAACAGAGGTCGGTGGCGTAACATCCTGCTGGGTGATTATCAGTTGCAGGTAGGGCAGGGGCTAGTGTTGTCGGCCGGCTTTGTATTAGGGAAAAGTGCCGAAACAGTACAAACTGTTCGACGTCCCACACTGGGTGCCCGGCCGTATACTTCCTTGACGGAACATGGTTACTTTCGGGGAGCCACGGCTACGTATGGGCTCCGTCTGAATCTGGACGTAACGTTGATGGCGTCCCGGCTCCGGCGTGATGCTAACACAACTGAGGGCAGCGAAGAAGGTACAATTGCAACCTCACTGCAAACGTCAGGCCTGCATCGTACGCCATCTGAACTTGATGATCAAGCTAGTTTACTCGAAACTAACCTTGGTGGCCACGTGCTTTATCATAATCGTCAGCAGCTACAAGTAGGGCTGATTGTTCTTCACACGGTATTTGACCAGTTTTTTCGCAGGCGCAATTTGCCTTATAACGAATACGAGTTTACTGGAAAGCAGAATACCTTAATTGGAGTACACGGTGGTTATGTCTGGCACAATTGGAATATATTCGGAGAGCTAGCCCGAAGCGCAGGTTCGCAGACAAACAGTGGCGGTATTGGCGCCGTAGGCGGAGCACTGATCAGTATAACAAAAAAGATAGATGCAGCGCTTACGCTACGGCATTACGACCGAAACTTTCATAGTTTTTATGGCAATTCGTTTAGCGAAGGAAGCCGAACTATCAACGAAACGGGTGCTTATGTGGGCCTGAAGTACACCGTTTATAGAAGGCTTACGCTAGGCGGCTTTGTCGACTATTACCGCTTTCCCGGGTTGAAGTACCTGGTCGACAAACCATCAAGTGGATTCGATTATCTGCTGCAGATTCGCTACACGCCTAATCGACAAACGGCGTTCTACGCCCTTTATCACGAAGAACATAAAGAAAAGAACTTGCCCAGCAGCAAGACAAAAGAAGTGGTCGGAACTACGCGCCGGAGTTACGCCCTCAATGCAGAATATTTGTTGGTACATGGGTTGTCCCTGCGTTCCAGAGTGCAGTGGGGTGGATTTAGCTACGCCGGCCAATCAACATCGCGGGGGTTTGCGCTAGTGCAGGATGCTACGTTGGATTACCGACGATTTAGCCTGAGTGGACGTGTGGCCCTGTTCGGCACAGATAATTATGATAGTCGTCAGTACGTTTACGAGCGCGACGTGCTCTACGCGTTTTCGTTTCCGGCCTATTTCAACCGGGGTGTCCGACACTATTTGTTAATACAATATAGCGTTAGCCGCCATTTAGACATTTGGGCCCGCTGGGCCAGAACCGACTTAACCAACCAGGAAACAGTAGGATCAGACCTCGATCAAATCAGCGCTCCCCACAAATCAGAAGTAAAAATACAAGCGCGCTGGCGATTCTGATGGTTTACTTTTCCATTTCCCGAATCAGTTTGTTGGCGTAGATGAATTCGTTGAGCTCTTTTACATTCGAGTGAGTCAGCGTGCCGCTGTCACCTTCCCAGAGCTTGTGTCCTTTGTAGAGAAACATGATTTTCTCGCCAATCTCCATCATCGAGTTCATATCGTGGGTGATTACAACCGTCGTAATCTGATATTCATCCGTAATTTCTTTGATAAGTTGGTCGATTTTGATTGATGTCAACGGGTCAAGACCCGAGTTGGGCTCGTCGCAAAACAGGTATTTCGGATTGAGTACGATGGCCCGGGCAATGCCAACCCGTTTTTTCATGCCTCCGCTAATCTCTGACGGCATTCGATCGGTAGCTCCTTCCAGACCTACCCGACGCAGACATTCCTGCGCCCGGTCTACCTTCTCGCTTTCTGACTGCTCCGTAAGCATATCAAGTGGAAAGCGCACATTTTCCAACACCGTTTTAGAGTCGAATAAGGCCGAGCCCTGAAATAATACGCCCATTTCGCGTCGGATGGCTTTCTGATCGTCTATATTACTAGTCAGAAAATTACGTCCGTTGTAAAGAACTTCACCCGAATCAGGCTTAACAAGGCCAATCATGCACTTTAGCAATACGCTCTTCCCCGTACCGCTACCGCCAATGATTAAACTTGTCTCGCCCGGTTTAAATGTACCATCAATACCCGCCAGCACTTGACGGTCACCGAAGGTTTTAGTTATATTTTTAATGCTAATCATGCGAATTGAGCATTTGATTATCTAAGAGGATGCTACTGAGTAACTCAACAATTACGTCAGCAATACTTGAGTTAGGATGAAATCGGCAGCTACAATAGCGATACAACTGTTGGTAACAGCGGCTGTTGAAGCATTACCTACTTCGAGTGCTCCCCCTTGTACATTATAGCCCTGATATGCCGAGATGGTTGATACAAGAAAGGCAAATACCACTGTCTTGATAAGCGCAAACGTTACGCCAAAAGGTTTATAATCCAGGCGAAGACCGGATATGTACTCTTCTTGCGTAACAACCCCAGACAAAACGCCGGCAATATAGCCGCCCAGAATGGATAGAAAAGCGGCCATGATAACTAGTAAAGGAACCATCAGCATAGCTGCAATTACCTTTGGCAGTACCAGGTAGGAGCTTGAATTGATACCCATAACTTCCAAAGCGTCAATCTGCTCAGTGATCCGCATAGTGCCTAACTCACTGGCAATGTTCGAGCCAACCTTGCCGGCCAACACAATGCAGGTAAGTGTTGGAGCTAGTTCCAAAATAGAGCTATCTCGTACGATCAGGGAGATTATGCTTTTAGGAACAAAAGGGTTCGTGAGGTTATAGGCTGTCTGAACGCAGGTAACGGCCCCGATAAACGAGTTGACAAGCGCCACAATAAAAACCGAACCGACACCGATAGATGTGCATTCATTCAGAATAAGACTTAAATAAACCCGTAATTTCTCTCGATTGCGAAAGAGTGTACCCAGGAAAATGAAGTAACTACCTAATCGTGACATATAAGCGCGTAGCGAGACGAACGGCTACCCACAAAACGAGTATCCATTTGGGAGAACCCCGGCAAAGATAGAATGGTTTCTGGCGTAACTTGCGCCGTTTCCTAAACCATACCGTTCCTTGGCGCTTATAGGAACAAGAGTTATAAAACGTATACAGAATGAATCCATTAATGGTTGTAACAGGCGGGACAAAAGGCATTGGGCGTGCCATTGCAGACCGGTTTGTTACCGAAGGCTTTGATGTTGTTATCTGTGCACGCTCGGTTGAGGGCGCTGAAGGGCCTGGCTTGTTGCCGTTTGCGGCAGACCTTTCTGACCGGGCAGGCATAAACGCGTTGCTTGAGTATGTGCATTCCCTTGGCCGCCCTGTGGAGGTGTTGGTTAATAACACCGGTGTTTTTCAACCGGGTCAGATCCACAACGAAGCCGAGGGTGTATTCGAGCAACTGATAAATACTAATGTTGCTAGTGCCTACCATCTGACACGCGGTCTGGTTGGCAAGATGATCGACCGGCGGCAGGGGCACATTTTCATGATGTGTTCTACGGCGAGTATCACAGCTTATACAAACGGAGGATCGTATTGCATCTCTAAATTTGCATTATTGGGCATGAGTCGGGTATTACGTGAAGAGCTTAAGCCGCATGGCGTGAAAGTAACGGCTATTTTGCCGGGGGCAACGCTTACGGCGAGCTGGGAAGGAACCGACTTACCCGAAGAGCGTTTTATGAAGCCCCAGGACGTAGCGGATAGTGCCTGGGCTGCCTATGCGCTTTCTAAAAGTGCGGTTGTTGAGGAAGTGCTTATCCGCCCGCAATTAGGTGATTTATGAGCAAAGAACGTTGTCACGAAGCGTTAGCTTATTATACGCTCTTTGTCGTTTGGTCTTTGGCTTTGTAACTTGCGGCTCATTTCATCCGCCCCAATAGTAAATTACAACTCGTAAATCCTACATCAAGTACATGTCTTCCGTTGAGTATTTGGGTATCGACGTCGGCGGCACGAACGTCAAAATGGGTATCGTTGACGCCACTACTGGCAAAATCTCCAATTTTTATAGCCACGACACAACCAGCTGGCGACAGTCGGGACACTTCGTCGAGCGCTTTGGCGATGCCGTTGCCTTACAGCTGTTTTCTAATAAAGATGTCAAGCAGGTAGGTATTGGTTTACCCGGTATGCTGAATCGGGAGCGTACTGTTCCGCTAGAAATTACGGCCATTCCCGAAATCAACGGGGTTCCTATGGTGGAGCTGCTGATGAAACGCTTTCCCGGCATCCAGTTTTTTCTGGAAAATGATGCAAATGCCGCAGCGCTGGGCGAGTATTACTTTGCAGAAGAGAAAATTACCGAGAACTATATCTTCATTACCCTGGGTACGGGGGTAGGCGGAGCCGCTATCATCAACAAGCGCATTTTCACCGGTGGTGATGGTAACGCAATGGAGCCAGGGCACATTCCATCACGGAACGGCCGGGTACTGGAACGGAACATTGGTAAGAAAGAACTGCTCGACTTAGCGAACGAACGCCGGAGCGAATATCAAGGTGAAACGCACCTGCCTGGCGATGGGAGTATTTCGACAACGGGGCTTGTAGCCGCAGCGGCCGAGGGCGACGAACTAGCCTTGCAAATTTGGGCCGAAGTAGGTGAAATCTTAGCCGAAGGCTTAGCGTCTCTCATCAAGATTCTGGACATTAAGCAGGTGCTAATTGGCGGAGGATTATCGGCTTCGTTTGATTACATCTTACCTGCTGTCAACAAAACGCTCGATTACTGGCTTAATCCTTACTATAAAAATGGATTGAGTATTAAACGAGCTACCCTAGGTAATGACGCTGGTTTGTTGGGAGCAGCATCTCTTTGCTTTGAGTAACATAAGCGGAAAAGCAGAGAAAGGATGCACATCGATACCATTCTTTCTCTGCTTAAATGACATTAACCTCAGGTGTAATTATCACACCGAACTTATCCAGAACCGATTCTTGTACTCGTTTAGCCAGTGCCAGGATGTCAGGACCCGTAGCACTGCCATAATTAACCAGTACCAAGGCTTGTTTGGTATGAACTCCAGCATCGCCTGAGCGGTACCCTTTCCAGCCTGCCTGTTCAATTAACCAGCCCGCCGGAACTTTCACTTTGTCTTCGCCAATGGGATAGCCCGGTAACGACGGATATTCCGCTTTTAGCTCATCAAATTGTGTTTTTGCGATCTCTGGGTTTTTGAAAAAACTGCCCGCATTGCCAATCTGTGCTGGATCGGGTAGCTTGCTGCGTCTTATACGAATGACCGCCTGACTGATGGCGCTGATAGATAAGTTTTCGTCGGTTACCCCCATTTCAGCCAGTGTTTCCTGAATAGCTCCATACCGAGTATGGAACGTAGGATGTTTATCTAATTGGAACGTAACGCTAGTGATGATATACTGCCCTTTGAGCTCGCGCTTAAATGCACTCTCGCGGTAGCCAAAGGCACAGTCGCTGTGCGTAAACGTCTTCTGTTCGCCGGTTGGAATATGAACTGCGGTAAGAGATTCAAACACTTGTTCAAGTTCAACACCATAAGCACCAATGTTTTGCATGGGTGCTGCCCCAACGGTACCCGGAATCAAAGATAAATTTTCTAAGCCTGCGTAGCTGTGAGTGACGCAGAACATAACGAATTCGTGCCAATTAACGCCCGCTCCAGCCCTTACGTAGATATGATTTTCATCTTCTCGAATAACATCAATCCCCTGAATGCTTATCTTAACCACTAATCCATCAAAGTCGTGGCACAAAAGGACATTACTGCCACCGCCTAGAATCAGTTTCGGTGTATCAATAAATTCGGTTAACTGAAGAAGGGTTTTTAAGTCTTCTTCGTGGCTGACATCGACCCAATATCGAGCGTTTGCGTTAATGCCGAACGTATTATAAGACTTAAGCGAAACGTTGCTTTCCAGATTCAACATGTACTGTTCGTAATGAATGCTCAAATTTAGCCAAATCCACGTTGGGTTTGAGCGTTCATCCACTTGCTTCCTGTATAAGAAAGACAAAATGGTTATTTTTGTTAGCTTATTCAACTTCAACATGCGATTCCAACTTGGCTGGTCTTTAGTTTGGGCGACTCTTATCCTGGCGGGCTGCGCAAGTAGTCGACCTGCTGCAACTACTTCTGGGCGATCCGCCGTGGATTATAATAGCTATAATGAAGATTTGTCTTCAACTCGGCCGGTTTATAATGCTCCACTAACGAATGTAACTCCGGTAACTCGTTCTGCTGCTCCATCAGCCACAGCACCTGCTCCTACAGCCACCCGTAAAAACGAAATACGCAAGCCAAACCCTCCAATTGAAGCATTGCACGTTAACCGGGAGCTTGACCTTATACTCGATACTATTGCTATAAAAAATCGCACCGTTCGATATGCTCCAGGATTTCGAATTCAAGTGTATGTAGGTAATCAACGACAAGACGCCGATGCCGTGAAGCTGTTGATCTATCAGAATTTCCCTGAGCTTAGTCCGTATTTAAGTTACAACCAGCCAACGTATAGACTTAAGGTTGGCGATTTTATGCGTCGCATTGATGCTGAGCGGTACTACGCTTCTATCCGGCGGCTGATCTCGTCGGCGCAGTTGCAAGCCGATAAAGTTGATATCCGTAGAAGCCTATTAATAAAATAAGTTATATAATTTGGCAGTAATAAGTTACTTTTGGTTGTTTTAATACAACTAAGGCGTTTCCTTTATACGTATAGCCTTCTATGAAAAAAGCGTTGATTACCGGCATAACCGGACAAGATGGGGCTTATTTAGCCGAATTACTGTTAGAAAAAGGATACGAAGTACACGGCATTAAGCGCCGAAGCTCACTGTTCAATACGCAGCGCATTGATCACATGTATGAAGATCCGCACGAGAAGAATGTGCACTTCAAGCTGCATTATGGTGATCTGTCTGATTCAACGAACGTTATACGTATTATTCAGGAGGTGCAGCCTGACGAAATTTACAACCTGGGCGCCATGTCGCACGTGCGGGTTAGTTTCGACGAACCCGAATATACCGCTCAGGTAGATGGTATTGGAACGCTTCGTATCCTGGAAGCAGTGCGCCTACTAGGCTTAATCGAGAAAACCCGTATTTATCAGGCGTCAACGTCGGAGCTGTACGGTGGTGTGCAGGGACATGCTCAATCGGAAACAACACCGTTTTATCCCCGCTCGCCTTACGCTGTTGCTAAGCTTTATGGCTACTGGATTACGGTTAACTATCGCGAAGCGTACAACATGTATGCCTGCAACGGTATTTTGTTTAACCACGAATCACCCTTGCGGGGTGAAACGTTTGTGACGCGTAAAATTACTCGCGCCGTAGCCCGGATCGGGCTGGGCCTGCAAGACAAGGTGTACATGGGTAACCTGGATTCATTGCGCGACTGGGGCCACGCTAAAGACTATGTCGAAGCTATGTACCTGATTCTACAACAAGAAACCCCTGAGGACTTTGTGATTGCGACGGGTGTAACAACCAGCGTGCGGGATTTCATCCGGATGTCGTTTGCTGAAATCGGTGTTGAGTTGGAATTCAGCGGTGAAGGCGTTTCTGAAGTTGGCCGAGTGGTCAGTTCAACGAATCCAGATTTTCCGGTAGAAGTTGGCAAAGATGTTGTTTGCATCGATCCGCGTTATTTCCGTCCCACAGAGGTAGACCTGCTGCTGGGTGATCCAACGAAAGCGATGTCAAAGCTGAACTGGAAGCCGAAATATGATCTGCCAGCGCTGGTGAAAGACATGATGAACGCTGATATTGAGCTTTTCCGTCGTGATCAGTTCCTTGCGAAGAGCGGCCATCAGATTCTTAATTACTTCGAATAAAGCTCTATTTGGCTTTTATATTAACAAGCTGATTAGATAACATACCAAAAAAGCCACCAGATGTCTGGTGGCTTTTTTGGTATCAATTGTATGGTATGCTGAATTACACAGGCACAGCATAGTAGTACATCCGCGAGCTGTTAGGATACATTCCAATCAGCATCAGGCCTTCGCCTTCTTTCACCGATGACATAATAGACTGCAGGTCTTTCGTTGTCTTGACGTTCTTACCGTTTGCTTTCACGATAATAAAGCCTTCTTCAACGTCCGTTTCGGCTAGTTTACCGTCTACAATTTTCTTTACACGAACGCCACCGCTAACACCCAGTTGTTTAGCATCTTGTGCACTAAGTTCTTCAAATTCTGCACCGAGGGTACTCAACGCTGTATTAGAGGCCGTAACGTCTGACTTCTTAATTACGTCGCGACCGCCATTACGATTGCGAAGCTCAACTTTAAAGTCGCGCTCGGTGCCATCGCGGTTTACGGTAATCGTTACGGCATCCCCCGGACGACGGCGACCAATGATTTCACGCATCTGCGCATCTGAATCAAGGGGCTGGCCTTCCATCTTCACGATAACGTCACCTTTCTTCAAACCGGCTGCTTGAGCCGCACCGTTTTCAACGACTTCGTCAACATAGATACCCCGGCCAACTTTTGCGTTTTTTTCCTTGGCAACTGAGCTGTTTAACTCAATTGGCCGGATGCCGATGTAACCACGCTGTACATTGCCATACTTAAGAAGGTCTGCTGACACTTTTTTCACGAGCGATACTGGTACAGCAAAGCCATAACCACTATAATAACCAGTTGCCGATGCAATAGCTGAGTTAATACCAACTAGTTCACCACGCAGGTTTACCAACGCACCGCCCGAGTTACCAGGGTTGATAGCGGCATCCGTTTGGATGAACGCTTCAATTGGTGTATCCGCTTTAGGGTCGTTTTGCTTTACATTCTGGTTCAGGATACCGATACCCCGGCCCTTAGCGCTCACAATACCAGCGGTTACCGTCGATTCAAGATCAAGGGGATAACCAACCGCCAATACCCATTCACCTAATTTTAAAGCGTCTGAGTCACCAAGGGTGATGGCAGGTAAGTTGTTAGCCTCTACTTTGATTACCGCAAGGTCAGTCAGAGGGTCCGTACCAATTACTTTAGCTTTGAAGCTGCGCTTATCGGTCATAATAACTTCTACCTCGTCGGCATCTTGCACAACGTGGTTATTCGTTACAATGTAGCCATCTTTGCTAATGATAACTCCTGAGCCAGAAGCCTGGCCTTGTTGCCGACGTGGTCGCCCCTGGCTTCCACCAAAGTCATCACCAAAGAAGTCCCGGAAAATATCAGGTACTTGTTGCTGGCGCACTGTTCGGGTTACTGTTGTGCGAATGTGTACAACGGTGGGCGTTACGGCTTCAGCTGCGGTAGAGAAATCTCCTGGGGCTGCCGTTGGGCCATTGCCAGTCAAAGCTGCCAGGCGACCCGTAATCGTCGGGGTTGGCGACGACTCGTTAAAAATCACGTCCCGCTTATTGAAGCCGAGCAGGTTGTAAGCGGCCAGCGTCACTACACTTGAAAGAAGTGCCATTAACGCCAATAGTTTCCAGTTGCTTTTCATGGTTAGATGGAAAAAATCAAATTTGCTGTCTCTTGTATTGAACGGGGACTTATAAGTCTGCCAATATAACGGAAAGTAGCTTGCGAAAAATCCGGTCTATGTCCGTCCTTAACAAAATTTAACAGGCCTTTGTTAGGTGGTTTTTTTAAGCCGGAAGCCCGTAGCAGATGCAATACGGGCTTCCAGTAATCTGATGCGTAAAAGAAAGATAGCTAACAGATTGTTTAGCCACCAATCTCGATCTGACGAGGAGGTTTTACTTTAGCTTCTTCCCGCTTCGGAATCTCAATTTTCAGTACGCCATCGGTGTAGTTGGCCTGAATGTTATCGGCATCTACTGATGTGGGTAATGTGAATGTCCGTTGGAACGATGAGTAGCTAAACTCGCGACGAGTGTACTTCTCATTGCTCTTATCCTGCTCTTCTTTCTGAGTTTCCTGATAAGCGGAAATTGTCAGGTTGTTGTGGTTGAGGTTCAGTTTAAAGTCTTCTTTCTTTAAACCTGGTGCTGCTACCTCAATTCTGAAACCATCATGATGCTCCACTACGTTCACCGCTGGAACATTACTGATGGCAGGCGCATTGCTGTTAAAAAAGTCGTTCATGTCGCGGCCAAAGAAATTTTCAATTAGCGACGGAAGTTGGTTGTTGTTTGAACGAATTAACGAGTTCATAACAGTAAGTTGGTTTGTGTTAGAAAATAAGTTAACAGGTTCTATGCACTGTTTTTCAATTTCTGTACCAAGCCGCTTCTGAGCCCCAATTAAGACACAGTGTCATTGTTTGTCATAGCTTACACAAATAATTATGACAAGATGTCGCATTATAAACAGAGAGTCCTTACCTCTATCAGCATAGGTAAGGACTCTCTGTTTATAATAAAGCACAAAAGCTGTAAATGCTTATAACTTATTGCGCACTAATAATCTCTAAAGCCTTCTCGGCGGCTGCTTGTTCTGCTTTCTTTTTGCTGTAGCCGCTGCCTGTTGCGAACGGCTCATCGCCCATCATAACCTGGGCAATAAACTCTCTAAAATGACTATTGCCCTTTTCAGAGACAATCTCAAAGCGCACGTCTTTGCCCTCGCGTTGTGCCCACTCTATTAAGCGGCTCTTAAAGTTACCGTTATTCTGCACTACCGACTCAATGTCATAGTGCGATAGCAAGTCTTTCAAAATAAACTGGCGCGAGAACCGAAACCCTTTATCCAGATAAACCGCTCCGACTAAGGCTTCAAGAGCATCGCCGTACATAGAGGTACGAGCAGGTAGGCTGCGTGTCCGACTGCCATCATATTCAATGAGCTGATCGAGGCCTATCTTTCGGGCAATGCCGTTTAAAGTTTCCCGGTTAACAATTCGAGAACGGATCTCGGTGAGAAAGCCTTCATCTTTGTAGGGATACTTCTTGAAGAGATATTCCGCGATAACCATTCCTAACACAGCGTCGCCTAAATATTCGAGTCGCTCGTTCGATTCCCGAAAGCCTTCGATTGCCGTTGCTTTGGATGCAGAAGTATGCCGTAAAGCTAACTGGTATAATCCTAAGTTAGACGGGCGCGCTCCGATAATATGCGCAATGGAACGGCGCAAATTCTTACGCGGATCAGCGTTGCCAGGCCGGAACCAGTCAAGAGGGTTAAACAAACTACGAGGCAGAGCGAGTTGCACGGCTCAGCTAAGTTTACGAAAGATTACAATAGCATTGTGGCCCCCAAACCCGAACGCATTGCTCATAACAGTCGTTAGCGAACGGGCCTGAGCCGTATTGAATGTTAAGTTAAAGCGCGGATCAATTTCTTCGTCATCGGTGACGTGGTTAATTGTCGGTGGCACCAGCTGATGTTCGATCGCTTTAATACAAGCAATGGCTTCAACGGCTCCAGCCGCCCCGAGTAAGTGCCCCGTCATGGATTTGGTTGAGCTAATATTCATCCTGAACGAATGCTCACCAAACAATTGATGAATGGCTTTCAGTTCCTGGGGATCTCCGATCGGAGTTGAGGTGCCGTGCGTATTAATATAATCGATCTCGGTAGGAGAGATACCTGCATCGTCGAGTGCATCCTGCATGCCCAGAAAAGCCCCGAGCCCATCGGGGTGAGGAGCCGTAATATGGTACGCGTCTGACGACATACCACCTCCGATTAATTCAGCGTAAATCTTTGCACCCCGTGCCTGAGCATGCTCAAAATCTTCCAGGATCAACGCTCCCGCTCCTTCACCCAACACAAATCCGTCGCGGTCTTTGTCGTACGGGCGGGATGCGGTTTCAGGAGAATCATTACGTTCCGATAACGCTCGGTTGGCATTGAAACCGCCGATGCCGGCCCGCGTAACGGCGGCTTCCGAGCCACCCACCACGCACATGGTCATGCGCCCTAATCTGATGTAATTGAAAGCGTCGATGATGGCATTATTGGTGGAGGCACAGGCTGAAACCGTTACGTAGTTTGTGCCACGGAAACCATAGCGCATTGAAATCTGACCCGATGCGCTGTCGGCAATCATCCGAACAATGAAGAACGGATTAATGCGGGGAGTGCCGTCGCCTTTGGCATAGTCAATCATCTCGTCTTCGAACGATTTCAGACCGCCAATGCCGGAGCCCCAGATTACGCCAACTTTATTTTTGTCGATTGTATCAAGATTGACTTCCGAGTCCCGAATGGCTTCATCCGTAGCGATGAGCGCATAATGGGTGAAGGTATCCATTTTGCGGGCTTCCTGCCGGGGAATGTACTGGGTGACGTCTAGCCCTTTTACTTCGCAGGCGAAGCGCGTACGAAACTTGCTTGCGTCAAACTTTGTAATGGGACCGGCACCGCTTACGCCTGCGGCTAAGTTGCTCCAATAAGTGGACACATCATTACCAATCGGCGTCAATGCACCAAGACCGGTCACTACTACTCGCTTGAGTGTCATACAGGTTTACTGCGTGATGAAAAAAGAGAAACAACGCCGAAGCTTACTTCTCGGCGTTGGCTTCTGGTGTAATTAAGAGCTATGCCAGTTATGTCAGGTTTCGGTTTACTCAGGGGTATTTATGACCTGCCGGCAATCGTTAACTGTTGACGCACTAGTAATAGCTATGAAGACAATGTGTCTGGGTTTACTTACCGATGTGCTTTTCCAGATACTCGATGGCTAAACCAACCGTAGCAATTTTCTCAGCCTCGTCGTCAGGAATTGGCAGATTAAATTCTTTCTCAAATTCCATGATAAGCTCAACTGTATCAAGTGAGTCGGCGCCTAAGTCGTTGGTGAAGCTTGCTTCTGGCGTAACTTCTGACTCTTCAACACCTAATTTCTCAACAATGATATTCTTTACTTTCTGTGCAATTTCCGACATTTTAGTAGTCCGTTGGGGTTAAAAAACTGCGCAAAGAAACAGATTTACCTTTGGATTGTCAAACAATTTTTTGGGCAGAGGCACCTTCAGAGAGGTAATTAACTGCTACATAAATTGTTGTTAGTCAAAAAATTACGCTACTAAAGATATTTATATACAGTTTTTGTAGAGAATTGCTTCTGCTCCTGCTTACTGAGACGGAATGGTAACAAAAAGCCTAAATATTAATCCAACAGTACGAGGATTGTGCTTCAAACGCGGCTTAATGAAGCATTACATAAATGGGACAAAAAGTAAAATTAAGAAGTATGAACAAAGCGCACTATTGGCCAATTGTGTGGGAAGGTATGGGTAAGAAGTAACAGACAGTACGCTTTAGTTTGTTTGTACTAAACCATTCTATAAAAAGCCTCATGGCAGTTATTTGGGGAGTTGTTCTACATGCTCTGGGCGGTTTCGCTTCGGGGAGTTTCTACTTGCCTTATCGCAAGGTAAAAGGTTGGGCCTGGGAAAGTTATTGGCTTGTTGGCGGTTTGTTCTCCTGGTTAGTTGCCCCTTGGGTGTTGGGGTATTTAACCGTTCCGAACTTAGGAAGGGTGCTGGCCGAAACACCTACTGAGACACTGGCCTGGGTATATTTTTGGGGGGTCTTGTGGGGAACGGGCGGTCTGACGTTTGGGCTGGCGATGCGATACCTCGGGCTTTCGCTGGGCATGGCCGTTGTGCTGGGACTATGCGCCGTGTTCGGTACGCTGGTACCACCGATCTGGTCGGGCCAATTTGGACAGTTGATGAGTACCTTGTCCGGGCAAGTGATTGTAGCAGGTCTGGGTGTATGCGTCTTAGGCATCTGTGTCTGTGGAGTTGCGGGCATGATGAAAGAGAAAAGCTTGCCCGAGGCAGAAAAGAAAGCAACAGTAGCCGAGTTTGACCTACGGAAAGGTTTCCTGGTGGCCGTATTCTCCGGTGTGATGAGCGCCTGTTTCTCGTTTGGCTTGACGGCTGGGCAATCGATCTCTGATCGAGCCGTCAAATACGGAGCCGACCCGCTATATATGAATAATGCTGCACTAGTGGTCATCCTGCTGGGCGGCCTAACGACTAATGCCATCTGGGCAATTTACCTGAACATTCGTAACCGCACGTATACTGACTATACCAACGTATCGACGCCCATCCTATGGAACATCCTCTTTTGTGCCATGGCAGGGGTAACCTGGTACTTTCAATTCTTTTTCTACGGCATGGGCGACAGCAAAATGGGCGAGTATCGCTTCTCAGGCTGGACGCTCCACATGGCGTTCATTATTGCCTTTAGCAGCTTCTGGGGACTGTACCTGCACGAATGGCGAGGGGCCAATCGGCCAACCATGCGGACTATTACGTTGGGTATTCTGATCGTTGTGTTTTCAACTGTGATTGTGGGAATAGGTAACTACTTAGCGTAGTTACCTGGTTATCGCTTAAATAACCACAGATTCACACACGTAAGTTGGAATGATGCCGGTGCTCTGTATGCGAAGTTCGGCTTCTTCGGCGGCTATGTTACCCGTTAAGGCCAGCACCGTGTCTAAGCCAAATTTATTACCGCCAAGAATGTCGGAGCGGAGCGTATCGCCAACCATGACGATGTCGCGCTTGCTAATTGTTGGTAGCTGTTCTTGTACCCGTTCGTAAGCGAACATAAACAGCTGAGCGTCGGGCTTGCCGAAGCGAATGAACTGCTTACCAACAATTGATTCGAGCATATCGGCGATGCCACCAATGGCAATGGCCAGGCGGTTTTTCGATACGGGATACGTAGCATCGGTGTTGGCGACAATGACTGGGATATTGCGTCGGCGAAGCAGATTAACGGCTTTGTTAATGTCAGTATTCCAATCGAATCCTTCATCGTCCAGAAGCACAAGAGCACTCACTTCGGCAATGTTTTCTAATGTGAGTTCACTGATTGATAGCGTTCGAAGGCCAGCTGACTCAATGTAATGGGCCGAGTTTTCGGTACCTAAATAAGCCACAGTTCCCTGAGTAACCTTCAGTTGTAAGTACTCTCGCGCTAACATACCCGATGAAATAATCATATCGGGCGTAATGTCATGTAAGCCAAGCCGCCAGTAGGATTCGGCCAGTTGCTGCGGGCTGCGCGATGCGTCGTTCGTTAAAATGTAAACCGGTTTTTGCTGTTCTCGCAGGTAAGCAAAGGTGTCGCCTACGCCCGGAATCAATCCTTTGTAGTTTTTCAGTACGCCGAACGCGTCGAAGAAAAAGACTTGGTAACGATCGGCGATTGTTGCAAAAGGTTCAAGTTGCATTAGGTTTTACAAGTTAAGATGGCGCAGGATCTTCTCCGCGTCGAACTGCTCAATGGAAGGGAAATACGTCTCGTAAGCCTCGCGCTGAAGCTTTGTAGCGTAGGTTCGGTGGAAAAAGTATCGACCGTATTTTATGACGTAGTTGAGAATAAAAAACCGGTATGCTTCGGGCAGAAACCGAATTTCGCGCTCAGTTAACGGATAAATTTTGTGGTACTCTTCCAGAAACCAGCCGAAGCGCTCTTCCATGAGTGGCCCAATTATATAGGAAAACACAGTTCTGTCACCCACATCGGAACAAACTCGACTGAAAAAATAAAAATCCATTACCCGGTAACTGATCCTGAACCAGTCGTAATCCCAACGGGAGAAAAGCTTTAAATCATCGGTAACGGAAAAATTGCCAATGTTCCAGTCGACAAAGACAGGCATCGTTTCGACAACTTTCGCCACCAGCTTTTGCCGGTTTTCTAAGAACAAATGGCATTGACGTCGCAGCTCGGTAACGTGTTGCCTGTGTTCGTATTTGCCCGTTTCGGTATCCAGTAAATCGAGCAGCCCCTGAATGTCTGAGCGCAACGTTTTGGCATATTTCGGCAAAACGGTACTCGCGCGAGAGCAAGCCAGGTGAAACCGGGCCACTTCGGCACCGAGCTTCCGAATGTGCACTTCGTCGAGTCGGCGTGGTAAGCGATTTTGTGTCCGGATCGGATTATAGAAAACTACCCAAGCGTCGACTGCCCCTTCCTGATGTCGATAGGTGAAAACCTGCCCATTCTTCGACAGCGAACGCGCCAGTACGTTCTCAAAAGGATAAAGCAGGTTATTGGCCAAGGCTTGAATAATGCGGTGATCATCACGAAAGTGCTCAAACTTGCCGAAATAAGATAGCTTGGCAATAACCCGATCGCCCGAATCTAACGTTATCCGAAAGACGTGGTTCGTTGAAACGCGAGCGCTGATGTCTTCGACAGACTGTACCGTTTGGCTAGGATCGAAAGCCGCCCAGGCGCTACGTATTATACTGGGGTAATCAATTAAACGCATAAGTAAGTGGACATTCGATAGGCATTGGTGGTCATTCAGAGTCATTAATTATAACAAACGACAAATGACACGGAATGACTACTTAATGACCATTGAATGACAGTTCTATATAATCTCAAAATAGCGCTTTAGCTCCCAGTCGCTGACCTGCCGGGCGTACTGTCGCCACTCCCAGTCGCGGGTACGGGTGAAATGGTCGACAAACTCGGTCCCGAATAGCTCGGCGGCTACTAATGAAGTGGCCATTGCCTGTGTTGCTTCGGCGAGATTGGTTGGTAGCACGCCATTTCGTTTATCGGCATAACCATTGCCAACGGATGCGGGTATGTCTAATGTTAGTTTATGGCGAATGCCATACAGTCCTGACGCCAGCGCAGCTCCAATTGCCAGATAAGGATTTGTGTCGGCCCCCGATACCCGATGCTCAACCCGCGTGTAAGCTTCTCGTTGGTTCAGCACACGTATCGCCGTTGTCCGGTTATCGAGCGACCAGGTTACGGTCGTAGGAGCCCAGGCGCCTTCTACCAATCGCTTGTAGCTATTGATTGTCGGCGCAAACATGGGTGTGATATGAGGCAGACAATACAATTGGCCGGCTATATATTGTCTCATCAACTCACTTATGTGGTTTGGCTGCGCAGTATCAAAAAACAGGTTTTTCGTCTGCTCCAGGTTCCAAAGGCTTTGATGAATATGACCGCTGCAACCAGGCAGATCGGCATTCCACTTAGCCATGAACGTAGCCACTAAGCCATGACGATACGCTATTTCTTTAACAGCCGTTTTAAACAGAACGGCTTTGTCGGCGGCTCTAACGACTTCATCGTGCATAATAGCTGCTTCATATACGCCTGGTCCGGTTTCGGTGTGTAAGCCTTCGAGCGGTACGTCGAACTGGCTCAGCAGATCAAACAGGTCGTGGTTGAAGGCGCTTTCAAGCGACGGGCGCAGAATCGAGTAACCAAACATACCCGGCGTTAGCGGCTGGAGCTGCCGGAAGCCCTTTTCCTGTAAGCTATCGGGCGTTTCCCGGAAATTGAACCACTCAAATTCCTGGGCAAACTCAGCATGGAAGCCCATTTCACGGCATTGTTCGGCAACCCGTTTGAGTAAACTGCGTGGGCAGGCGGCCAGGCCATAATCCGGTTGATTTTCGTTTGTTTCGTTCCGTTGGCTGATACTAAAATCGGCCAGAAAGAAGGGAATATTGTCTTCCCAGGGCAATTGCCGAAACGTGCTTATGTCAAGCCGGACTGGGGCGTCTGGGTAACCCGAGTGCCAGCCCGTGACGCGTCCATTGTCGTATGGCGTATCGGTCGAATCCCATCCCCACACTACGTCGCAGAAGCCAAAACCATCGATCAAACCATCTAAAAACTTCTGGCGGTGAATAATCTTACCTCGTAGAACGCCGTCAATATCAGTAAATGCATACTTGATTTTCGGGTTGTCGCTCTGATTGATAAAGTCAATGATGGCTTGTTGATTCATGTGATCCATAGTAAGAATCGGCTCGTTGGCCAAACGGTCTGGCAAAGCTACTTATTCTTCATTGAACAGGCGAAGATCAAGTTCAGAGCCGGCGCTTAATTCACAGACTTCAGTAGTTTCTTCCCAAGATGGTGAAGACTAGATGAGAATGAGTTGCAGTAGGTAGAACCTAATGGAAACTACCTGACGTTTGAGGAAATCAGAAAGAAAACGCTGATCTACACAACAATCAGCCAACCTGCCGCCAGTGAGCAATTTATGCGGGTGCGCAAATCGAGTGCTGTTTCGCTCAGACGCATCGAGAGATCGAGCGTCATCAACTCACATTGATAAGAGACAAATTCTGCTTAACGGTTCTTAACAGGGTAAACGCCAGGATTGGATAAAATAGTTAGCGATAGCCTTTCTGCCAGTATTTCCAGAGCCGAGTAGCATCTTCAATGAAGTGTTCCACATAACCGCAGGTACCGCAAACAGCTACCCGTAGTTCGGCGCTCTCGTTGGCGCGAAACTGTAAGGCGCTGGTTTTCGGTTCCGTAACTTGTACAAATGTATAGCCTGCTCCTCCTGTGAGCAGCCGCAATGGTGTCATGATGTTAGTTGAATCGCACTTAGGACATTGAGTCATCTTGCTTTACGTTATCCAGGTTAAAATGCAGACCCCGGTTATCGCGCCGGGACATAGCAGCTTTAATGACTAAGTAAGCCACTTCAATCATATTGCGGAGCTCGCAAATACGTACCGATACCTTCGATTGGCGATATAATTCTTCGTGTTCCAGATACAGCAGTTCGAGCCGGTCCATTGCCCGCTTCAACCGTCGGTTCGACCGGACAATGCCTACGTAATTGGACATGATGGCTTCTAACTCCCGCTGAATTTCGGTGACCAGAATCAACTCTTCGGGGTGGCTGGTGCCCGCGTCGTTCCAGTCAGGAATGTTATCTGGCACGGCCGATTGGTCGAGTTTTTCAAGCGTTTTTAAATAGGCCCGGTGACCAAATACGACCGCTTCTAATAGCGAGTTGCTGGCCAGACGATTGGCCCCGTGTAGGCCAGTACAAGCGCATTCGCCAACCGCGTATAGATAATTAATGTTGGTTTGCCCCCATTCGTTTACCCGAACACCCCCACACATGTAGTGCTGTGCCGGAACCACCGGAATAAAATCCTTCCGTAAGTCTAAACCAAGGTTGTCGCGGCAATAGGCTGTGATGTTAGGAAAGTGCTCCACAAAGCGTTCATAATCGCAGTGCGTTACGTCGATGAACACGTGAGGGTCACCCGACTTCTTGATTTCGGAGTCGATCGCCCGGGCTACAATATCGCGGGGAGCCAGCGACAAGCGAGGATCGTAGTTCTCCATGAAGGTCTCGCCCTTCATAGTCTTGAGTACCCCGCCAAAGCCCCGTACTGCTTCCGATATAAGGAAGTTTGGTTTCTTGCCCGGTTCATAAAGCGCCGTCGGATGGAATTGAATAAACTCCATATCCTTGCAGATACCTTTAGCACGGTAAGCCATTGCAATACCGTCACCCGTGGCAATGCTGGGATTGGTTGTATTCTGGTAGACGTTGCCAATACCACCCGTTGCCAAGAGTGTAGTGCGGGCCAGAAACTTTTCGACCTTGCCTGTTTGCGTATTCAGCACATATGCCCCATAGCAGACATTATCGGTATCATACCGATGAACGGTTTGACCGAGATGGTGACGCGTAATAAGTTCAACGGCGTAGAAGTGGGTGAAGATCTCAATTGACTTCAACGAGTGCGCTTTTTCGAGCAAAGCCCGCTCGATTTCGGCACCAGTGATGTCTTTAAAGTGCAGAATTCGGTAGTCAGAGTGACCTCCTTCTTTAGCCAAATCATAATCTGTACCGTCGTGCTCTTTATCGAATCGAGTACCATATTCGATCAGTTCGCGAATCCGGCCTGGGCCTTCGTTCACGACTATTTCGACAATATGACGGTCGCTCAAAAAGTCGCCCGCTATCATTGTGTCTTCAATATGCTTCTCGAAAGAGTCATCTTCCGACCACACAGCGGCTATACCACCCTGTGCGTATTTGGTATTCGTCTCATCGGCCTGCACTTTCGTAATGACGCCAATGCGAACCGGGGCCATGTTCGACGACTGTTGTTGGGCTTCGAAATACATTGCCAACTTGGTGGCATAACTTAGGCCCGCAATGCCGGAGCCGATAACTAAAAAATCGAATTGGTGGGGCATTTTTACATTATCAACTCCACAATATCTCTACAGGATATAATGGGAAATTGGTGTCTTTGCTGACGATGATATAACTTTCTACTAATGCCTGGGCAATAATAATACGGTCGAACGGATCTCTGTGATGAAACGGTAACGTTTCAACACGAAGGACATGGTCCGGCGTAATGGGTAATAATTCAATGGACAGTTTAGGCAATTCGTTAACGAGAACTTGAGTCGGTTGGTTTATATCCAACTTACCCAGCCCGCGTTTAATAGCTATTTCCCAAATACTAGCCACACTTACCTGAAGTCTACTCGCCGGGTCCTTTAATAGGGATAAGGTCGCTTTGGGTAGTACTGATTCGTCGTTGAGCAACCACAACAGCGTATGAGTATCCAGTAAATACTGCATTTCTACATGTATTCCTTAAAGTCGTTAAGGGGAGCGTCAAAGTCATCGGCCATATATGTAATTAGGCCCTTTAACGTTCCAAATCTCCTTTCATGCGCTTGATCGTTGGGTAGAGCAGTGTCTAGTTCCAGGACCTTCTGAATACGTCTACGCTGTTCTGAAGGCAGCTTTTTTATGGCTTCTACCAATTCATCAAACCCAATCTCAACGGTTATCTCCATGTTCTGAATGTTTTCCTTACTTACTCATCTCCAGCATCCGCGCTACTGACTCGTATGCCTTTAACCGTACATCTTCTGGCACAATGATTTCGGGCTGCTCATACAACATACAGTTGTACAGCTTTTCGAGTGTATTCATCTTCATGTAAGGGCATTCCGAGCAGGCGCAGGTATTGTTCTGGCTGGCCGGAGCTGGAATAATTTTCTTGTGAGGCACAGCTTGGCGCATCTTGTGCAAGATGCCTGCTTCCGTACCGACGATGAATGTTTGCTCTGGGCTATCTACTACGTACTTGAGCAAAGCCGTGGTTGAACCAACGTAATCGGCCTGGCTCAGTATGTGTTCCTGACACTCGGGATGCGCAATAAATTTCGCATCAGGATAATCGTGACGAAGCTTATTGAGTTTATCCAGCGAAATATCAATATGGACAATGCAGGCACCGTCCCACAGCACCATGTCGCGGCCAGTTTTCTTCGATACGAAGCGACCCAGATTGGCATCCGGCGCAAAGATAATCTTCTGGTCTTTCGGGAGACTCTCCACAATTTTCAACGCATTCGACGATGTCACGATGATATCGGACAAGGCCTTGATGTCAGCCGAACAGTTGATGTACGAGAGCACGATATGGTCAGGATACTGCGCCTTGAAAGCTGCAAACTTGTCGGCCGGAGCGGAGTCAGCGAGTGAGCAGCCCGCGTTTAAGTCAGGTATGACTACTTTCTTCTCCGGCGATAGAATTTTAGCCGTTTCTCCCATAAAGTGCACGCCACAGAATACAATCATATCGGCGGGCGTAGCAGCCGCTTGCTGCGACAAGCCGAGGCTATCACCGATATAGTCGGCTAGGTCCTGAATGGCTCCATCTACGTAATAGTGGGCTAGAATAACGGCGTTCTTTTCTTTCTTGAGCCGGTTGATTTCGGCTACTAAATCTATATTGTCAGCGACCGGTTCGTTAACATAACCTACACGCTGTACTTCTTCCAGTAATGCTTCCATTAGTTATTGCTTGGCAATTTTTAGATAAACAACGAACAGGCAGTAAATGTCACAAATCCGGTTGCCAACGGGCGAATTTCAATAAACGTTTCGGGGTTTCAAACAACGACGGGTATTTGCTTTGTTTTAACGACAGACCCTTCTTCTAATGACTGACGACTACTTAAAACTTCGCGTTACTCATATCAAACAGGAAACACCTGACACGAAGAGCTATTTTCTGGAAAGTTTGGATAAACAACCTGTTACCTATCGAGCCGGTCAATTTTTGACGCTCATCATCCAGCATAACGACGGAGCAGGTACGGTTTCTCAATTGAATGTTCATGAGGTTCGTCGTTCATACTCTATCAGCTCTGCACCGGGTGAGCCGTTACGTTTAACCATTAAGCGCGTTCAGAACGGCGAAATCTCTCGCTATCTGCTTGACACCCTGCACATCGGTGATGTACTTAAGTGTCTACCCCCAGCCGGTCGATTTACACTCGATGAAACGTCCGCAAACTTAGTTCTGTTAGGGGCCGGGAGTGGCATTACGCCTTTACTTTCTATTTTGAAACAGGCTTTACAAACAGGCCGCCAGGTAACCCTTTTGTATAGCGCTCCCAGCGAACGGAATACTATTTTCCGAGAAGAGCTAGAAGAACTTCATCAACGATTTAAAGAACGTTTTCGGTTACTATACCTGTTAAGTAACCCCAGCGAGGACTGGAATGGCCTACGAGGCCGGTTGAATAACGTAATGCTGGAGCGGCTTCTACCAACGCTCGTCGGCGACTCAGACCGAGAAAGCCTGCAGTTTTACGTATGTGGCCCCGGCGATTACATGCGTATGGTGCAGTTTACCCTTGTCTTTAGCGGAATTCGTCCGGAGCAGATTCGCCGGGAAAATTTCGTGATTACCCCCGTTACACTGACTCCTCCGCCTGCACTGGCTGTCGACCGAACCGTGCTGCTGAAGTTTCGTAATCGTGAGGTCGAAGTACAAGTACCTGCTTACAAGTCTATTTTGCAGGCCGCTTTGGATGAAGGGGTGCATTTGCCGTATAGTTGCCGTGGTGGGCGTTGTTCAACCTGTATAGCCCGTTGCCGCTCGGGCAGTGTTCACATGACCATTAACGATGTCCTGACCGAACGCGACTTAGTCGAAGGCTGGGTGCTCACCTGTACAGGTTATCCAGAAACTGATGGGGTTGTAATTGAAGTTTAGAGACTGGCTACTCGTTACTGAATTTTTGTCTTTAAGTAGGCAATTAGAACATCCAGCCCTTTTTTATAATGAACATTATTGGGAATGACCAAGTCGGCTTCGTCTTTATGTGGTTTCACGAACTCCCGATAGGCGGGCCGGACATGATTCTCCCACTGATATTGTATCATATCCACCGTTAGCCCCCGCTCGGCTTGATCACGAGTAATGCGTCGGTTGAGTTTGACTTTATTTTTAGCCGAGATATACACTTTCAAATCTAGTTGACTCGCTACGTCGGGGAAATGAAAGACAAACAACCCTTCGACAATGATGATAGGCGTAGGGCGGTAAATCAACGTTCTAGGGATAGCGTTCGGATTATTGAACGTGTATTCAGGGGTTTCAACGGTTTGTCCGGCATGAAGCTGATTCAGATGCTCGGCAAACCGTTCGTGATTTATCGTTTCCGGTAAGTCAAAGTTGTATACACCGTTTGAGTCTTTTGGAACGTACTCAAGGGTTCTGTAGTAATTATCCTGCGAGATAAGACAAATCTGATCGTCAGTAAATGCATTGAGAACACCCTTTAAGAATGATGTTTTACCTGAAGCGCTGCCGCCAGTAATACCGACGATAAACGGTTTGTTGATCATGCCTGCAAAGGTACGGAGGAAAGCAAAAAGGAAGAATTAAACGGGCGTATTAGCCATATAAAAGCGGTCCGCTTAGTATAAGCGGACCGCTACATTTCTTAATGTGTATAGTTCCTAGGCAACCACTGCCTCAGCCAACACCAGCACTTTGTTTTTAAGTACTTCGACTACGCCACCATCCACAGTAAAGCTTTGTTGGCCCGAAGCCGTCTGAACAATGATTGGGCCACGGGCTAATGTACTTACTAACGGAGCGTGATCGTTGAGAACCTGAAATTGACCTTCGCTGCCTGGAAACGTAACAGCACTGGCTTCGCCGGAGAAGACCTTGCGGTCGGGGGTAATGATATCTAATGTCATGTATTGATGTGCGAGTTACGCATTACGATTTATTGCCGACGCACAATTCGCAAACCGTACATCGTAAACTGTAATTCAAACCTCAGATCGCTTTTTTTACAAAACTAAGGAGGCTACCTATCTCAGTCTTAACGGCGGGTTCAGCGGCTTTAGCTACCACACCGCCCTGATCTAACTTACCCACGGTTGACAAGGCGGTCGAGATTAGCGATTTACCCGCTGACTGCGTACCTCCACCCAACGCCGACATAGCACTACTTAGGCCGGATAAGCCACTCGTTAATTGACTGGCCTTACCAATTAGAGACCCCGCTGAGATTAAGTTTTCCAGCCGACCGGCACCCGAGGCAAGCTTAGTTAAACCAACCGCTTTTCCTAAGATACCAGCTCCCAGGCCACCACCTGTAATCAGAGGGAGCAACGTTTTTAGCTTGCTTACCTGACTAAGTATCTTGTCTTTGAAAGAGCTGGGCTTTTTCTGGACCTCAGCTTCCAGGCCTGAAATGCCCGTTTGCAACTCTTGCGCTGAAGCAGTTTTGTCGCCTTTTTCTAAGGCCGCAACTGCTTTGTCTAAATGACTATCCGGCAAACTATCGGTGGCTACTGACGTAGCGCTGGTTGCCGATACTCCTGGTGTGATCGACGTATCTTTAATGGCACCCATTGTAGGGGTTTCCATTGGAGCTGTCGGCGTTGATGGTGTGGTTACCTGCGCTGTTGCGACCGTTGCAGCTAATAGCAGAAGCGCTACCCAGGCTGCTTTCCACTCAAATCGAATTGTTTTCATAAAAACAGACGTTTTTGCAAACCGTAAAGATTGAGTGAATTATTTATGAATATACGGTTTACGGTTAGTCCTGTAATAACTCTATAACCGTAAACCGTATACCTAAAACCTTACTGTCCGGCTTCTTTCAGCATCCGCTCACCTTTGGCAACCGCATCTTCAATCGTACCAACGAGGTTGAAGGCCGCTTCGGGTAGATGGTCGTATTTACCATCAATGATTTCGTTGAATCCTTTAATGGTGTCTTCAATCGGAACAAGAACGCCTTTCAAACCGGTGAACTGCTCAGCCACGAAGAACGGTTGCGACAAGAACCGCTGTACCCGACGCGCCCGGCTTACGATCAACTTATCGTCTTCCGACAATTCTTCCAGACCAAGAATAGCAATGATGTCCTGCAATTCTTTGTATCGTTGCAGAATTTCTTTCACGCGTTGGGCAGTGTTATAATGCTCATCGCCAAGAATTTCGGCGGTCAGAATTCGTGATGTAGAATCAAGAGGGTCAACAGCGGGGTAGATACCTAGCTCGGAGATTTTCCGGCTCAATACCGTCGTTGCATCCAAGTGAGCAAACGTTGTGGCCGGCGCAGGGTCAGTTAAGTCATCGGCCGGTACGTAAACCGCCTGTACCGATGTGATCGAACCCCGCTTGGTCGACGTAATACGCTCCTGCATTACACCCATTTCGGTTGCCAGTGTTGGCTGGTAACCCACGGCTGATGGCATACGACCCAGCAGAGCTGATACCTCTGAACCGGCCTGTGTAAAGCGGAAGATATTATCTACGAAGAACAGGATGTCGCGGCCAGCGCCTTCGCCATCCCCATCGCGGAAGTGCTCGGCAATCGTCAGACCTGAAAGCGCTACCCGAGCACGTGCTCCCGGTGGCTCGTTCATTTGTCCAAACACGAAGGTCGCCTGGCTTTTGGTCAGCTCTTCAGGATCTACTTTAGTCAGATCCCAGCCGCCTTCTTCCATGGAGTGCTTGAATTCGTCGCCGTAACGGATGATACCCGCTTCGATCATTTCACGAAGTAGGTCATTTCCTTCACGTGTCCGTTCGCCTACACCGGCAAATACAGACAGACCAGCATAAGCTTTAGCAATATTGTTGATCAGTTCCTGAATCAATACAGTCTTTCCTACACCAGCACCACCGAAGAGGCCAATCTTACCACCTTTTGCGTACGGCTCAAGAAGGTCAATCACTTTGATACCCGTGAAAAGTACCTCGGTTGAGGTAGCCAGGTCTTCAAACTTGGGAGCTGATCGGTGGATTGGCAGTCCAGTACCGGTAGTTTTAGGTTGAGGAATGCCATCGATAGCATCGCCAACCACGTTGAAAAGACGGCCACGAATGCCTTCGCCGGTCGGCATGGTAATTTGGTGACCAAGATCCGTAACGTTCATACCGCGGAATAATCCGTCGGTTGAGTCCATGGCAATGGCTCGAACGCGGTCTTCGCCAAGGTGCTGCTGAACTTCCAGAATCACCTGTTGTCCATTAGCTTTAGTTACTTTGAGGGCGTCCAGAATGGCGGGAATCCGCGAGCCTTCGCCCTCGAAACTCACGTCCACGACCGGCCCGATTATTTGCGTAATCTTACCTGTATTGACTGCCGTTTCCGTAATCATTTGTATGTGATGTAGCTGATTGAAAAGTTGCCCATTGTTTGGGACTGCAAAAGTAGGAGAAAAACAGCGTAAGGTCAAGGATGCCCTTGCTCATTTTATGGAGGGTCAAACATGGAATTAGTTTGGCAGTAAGGTTTTTAGGCGTTCGGACGGAGCTATGCAGTCTATAGTAGATTTGTACAAAATGTAGTTTGGCATCTTATTGTTGAACCGATATTCGTCATAACTCTGCCATTCAACGAACTTGATTAAAAAAACGATTTATACTTAGGCCCTAAAGAATAGGTCTATAATGAATATGTTGAATGCGAGAAAGATAGATCTCCGTACTAAGTGAAAAGGCACTAACCCGCTATCCAGTACGTTTCTTTTGCATGTCACCTCTATTATTCTGGAAAGAATGGAGCCGCGTTTATCGGCTTACCTACTTAATCTGTCTTGTCTTATTTGTTTGTAGTCTTATCTTATTTGCTATTGCCTGGGCGCAGGGCTTAAATAATGTTGTTCGGTGGGATGTTCTGAGCGAATTAAACGAGTTACCCATTACTCTTCACACCTTTACTGACGGCCTGCTCGATTATGCAGTCAGCGGCAAAGCCTATGCCGTTTCCGAACAGTTTGTTGCCTCTGGCATGCAAGTACGTCCTGGCGTTGCCAATGCATTTCTGGTTGGTGTAAGTGTTGCGTTTGTATTATTGATGAGCGCTATTACAGCATTTGATCGGATACGCTATTTAGTCGGTATGATCGCTTTGATCGTAGGATTAGCCTTTTTTCGTTGGGAGATGCTGGAAGTGCCGGGCCTGGAGGGTAACTACTTATTCCTGGTGTTAACATTCCTGTTTGGGTCAGTTAGTTATTATTTCCACGCGTTTCGCCCTGACTTCTCATTTCCAATACGGATGGTCGCATTTGGGTTATTAACAGGTTTGGTTGCTACGGGGCTACGTGTATTATCACCCGTACTGTTTCCTGGCTTAACACTTGTTAGTTACGGAATGCCCGTATTACTGGCGTTTAGTGTCGGCTTCATCTTTTTTATTGCGGCCGAAATTATTGCCGCTTTAGTATGGCTTACTTCAACCGGCCGGTCCAATGATGACGCTTCGCCAGATGGTTCACGCCGGGCATTGGGTATCAATAACTTTTTGCTTATCAGCGCTCTATATCTAATCAATCTGACGCTGATCTGGCTGAAAAACACGAAATCGATTGATTGGGATGTGCTGGCGATTAGTCCCTTTCTAATCTATCTTATTTCTATCATAGTAGGCATCTGGGGATTTCGGCGGCTCGTAGAGCAGCAGGACGTAGTCTCATTTCGAGATTCTGGGGCTTATCTGTATGCCGGGCTAGCGTTGCTCACAACGCTGACGATGGCTTATGCCTTTGCAACAGCCAACGACCCATTAATAGAGATGTTTGAGGACGTTATTGTGTACACCCATTTAGCGATGGGCTTGTTCTTTGTCGGGTACATACTGCTAAATTTTTGGCCGATGTATCGTCAGAACCTACCCGTTCATCGCATTATGTACAAGCCCAAACGGTTAGAGCTGAGCTTATTCAGAGTAGCAGGCGTCTTTGGGGTAGTTGTTCTGCTGGCATCTGGGGGATTGATCACTTTCAGGCAGGCCGTGGCTGGTTATTTCAATGGTCTTGGTGATTTATATGTGGCCAGTAATGAGCCGGCGTCAGCCAACGCGTTTTACCAGCTAGCGCTCGAACAGGAGTTTCAAAATCACAAGTCGAATTATGCGCTGGCCTCGTTAGCGCTGTCACAGAACAATCAGACGGCAGCTGCTTTTTATTTTCAACAGGCCACGTTGAAGCAGCCTAATCCACAGGATTATATCAGCCTTAGTCAGACGTACTTACAAACGGATCTATTTTTCGAAGCCGTCAAGACGTTGCAGCGGGGTATTCGCGTGTTTCCTAACAATGGCGAGTTGCAAAACAACTTGGGGTACCTTTATGCCCGGACAAGTGTTGCTGATTCGGCTTATTATTACCTGAAATCAGCGACGGGTAATACGTCTCGTGACGAAGTGCCAGAGTCAAATTTACTGGCCTTCTACGCGCGTAATCCAAAGGTTTTGGCGACTGATACAACCTTGGCGACGAACACCTCTCGGTTTACGTATGAGTCGTATCAGGCTAATGCTTTGGCGCTTCGACTACTCGTCAATGCCGATACAACTCAACCCAGCCAACCCGAGTGGTTAACAGGTGATCGAGCTAAGGATGGTCTAAGTGTTGGGCGATTTGCCAGCCTTTATAACTATGCACTTGCTACCCCAAGGCCCGATACCATTTTGACAAGTACGCTACAACGTCGGTCGGCTGAACCGGTTAACCAGGATTTTACAGATGATCTCTTATTAGCACGCGCTGTTGCTGAATATAACTCGCACAACCATCAAAATGCATTCGGGCTGATTAGTCAGCTAGCCGAGGGCGATGAACAAAATGGTTCGGCTTACCGCTCTATTGCTGGGCTCTGGTTACTCGAGCAAGGGTTGTATCGCCTGGCCGCCGAGCAATTTGGCAACAATACCGATACTACGTCTACATATTACCAGGCCCTGGCTTTAACAAAAGCGGGCGATCCAGCCTTGGCGCAGTCGCTTTGGGAAACGGCCTCCAGAAATGATCCGGCTGTGGGTGCTTTTAAGCAAGTGCTGTATGATGAGCGCAAGCCACAGAGTGATCTGGAAAAAGCCTTTTATGTGACTTATCGACCTGATGATCCCAACCGGGGTGCTTACTGGGAAACAATACAGGATGCAAGTTTGAAAACCGTTGCTGGCGTTGCGCTGGCCAATGTGTATCTCGACCAGTTACAATGGCGAAATGCTCAACTAATGCTGTCCGGCTTACCAAATACAGGACAGATAAGCGATGTTGCCGTTTCGTTACGTAACGTTGCTGCCGTACGATTGTCCGCTTTTCGGCGGAGTGTCGGGTCGGCTGAAACTATGGCTAAACAGCCTATTCTGCCACAATACGAAGCGCTGCGGACTTATTGGCTTGGCCAGGCTTATGAGCGTACCCGACGGATTGGCGAGGCAAAAGCAGCTTATCGTCAGGCTTTGCAATTGGCTCCTCTAAATGCTCAGATAGTAACGGCAATTGCACAAATAGAACAGCAGCAGAAACAAGCCAAACAAGCTTATGACTTAGTATTGACAGCCTTACCATTCAATGAAGATAACGCTGACTTATTAAAAATGTACATTTCGCTGTGCCTCGATCTGAGTTTACCCGATTATGCCAGTGATGCACTTGGTAAACTACGGGCAGCTACAACTCCCGCCGACTATCAGGCGTTTATGGCAACTTATCAGGAAAAACTGGCGTCGATCGAAAACAGTAGAGAGAAGTTTCTCCAATAACTTAGCTTTGTTTGTGGGCTTACGTTCAGTGTACCGAGTAGAAGCTAATTTGAAAGCTTAATTGGTGAAAAAGCCACAAATAAGGTCTACAATGTTATATTGGCAGACCTGTTGTCCGAAGTTATTTCCAACGTCATCAACTCGCTACATAGCCGTTAGCTAATCAATCGTAAGATGAATATCATTGAAACCCGCAATATCGCTAAACGATACGTAATGGGTACGGAGGTGGTTGACGCCCTTAAGTCCATTACAATCAACATTCAAAAAGGCGAGTACGTTGCGTTTATGGGGCCATCGGGTTCTGGGAAGTCCACCCTGATGAATATCGTTGGTTGTCTTGATTCACCAACGTCGGGCCAGTACATACTCAATAATCAGGATGTAAGTGGTATGGGCGAAAATGAGCTGGCTGAAGTTCGAAACAAAGAAATTGGGTTTGTGTTCCAGACGTTTAACCTGTTACCCCGTCAGACGTCGTTGGAGAATGTGGCCCTGCCCCTCATTTATGCTGGATTTAGCAAGGCCGATCGTACCGAGAAGGCGATGCTGGCCCTGAAGAACGTTGGGCTGGAGAACCGGGCTGGGCACCGACCGAACGAGCTGTCGGGGGGGCAGCGACAACGGGTAGCGGTGGCACGGGCGTTGGTCAATGACCCTAGTATTCTCCTGGCGGATGAACCCACCGGTAACCTCGATACGAAGACGTCCTACGAAATTATGGACCTCTTCGACCAGATTCATAGTAAAGGCAATACGGTGATTATGGTTACCCACGAAGAAGACATTGCCGAATACGCCCATCGTATTATCCGCCTTCGCGACGGCCTGATTGAAACAGACCGGGCCAATACTAACATCCGCAAAGCCAAAGCGTTGATGCAGTCAATCGAATAACGGGTTACGGTATTCGGTTTACGGTATTGCGCTGACAGGAAGCGCCAGCCCACCGTAAACCGAGTACTGTAAATCATTCTTACCCTTACGCTTTCAAATCAATCTTCCGGCCGGTTTCGGCGGCTCTGTAAATGGCTTGAAGGAGTCGAACGTCGCGCAGGCCTTCTTCGCCCGTGATGTGATCGGGCAGCTTTTTGCCGTCTATTAAATTTTTACAAACGCCATCCATGTGCATAGCCTGGTGATTCACGACAGGTTGCTCAATGGGACCTTTGCTGGTACGTCCCTTAAGTGGGCCGTAACCAAAAGCAGGCGACAGTTCAAACCAACCATTCTGGCAGGAAGCGTAAAGTCGTTCGACACCCGCTGTGTAGCTGGTTGTCGAATTGCAAACGGCTCCGCTCGGAAACTGAAACTGCCAGAACAAGGTCTCTTCAACATCTTTAAACTTCTGAGGTTCGGTTTTAGGCGAGAATTGAGCCGTGACCGAAATGGGTTCTTCTCCCGTTACGTAACGGGCGCCCTGAACGGCATAGATACCTACGTCCATCAAAGGTCCGCCACCTGCAAACTCTTTCTTCATACGCCATTGGGTCGGGTCGCCAATTCGGAAGGCATCACTACTTTCCATGAACTTAACCGGACCAAACACTTTCTCCTGGCCCAAGCGCATTACTTCTTTGGTGAATGGTTCATAGTGTAGCCGATAACCAATAGCCAGCTGTTTGTTGGCTTTTTTGCAGGCGTCAATCATGGCCTGGCAATCCTTTTCGGTAATGGCCATTGGCTTTTCGCAGATGACGTGCTTGCCTGCCTGAGCTGCTCTAACAACGTACTCGCGGTGCATCGAATTCGGCAGAACCACATACACTACGTCGATGTCTTTGTTGTCAGCAATACGGTCGAAGGTTTTATAATCGTACACATTCTCTTTCGGAATGTTGTACTTCTTCATCCATTCCTCTGCTTTTGATGGTGTTCCCGTAACGATACCAGCCAGGCGGCAGTTTTGCGTTTGCTGCAAGGCTGGAGCCAGCTGATTCTTGCTGTAGCTACCCAGGCCAACTAACGCAATGCCTAGCTTGCGGCCGGGCTGGAATATACTTGTTGATTCGGGTTTTGCTAGTAATGAATGGATGCGGGCGTACTCGTCCTGATACCCTTGGGCGCCTGCCGAGCCAATCAGGGGTATGCTCGACAAACCAGCGCTGAGGGCTGAGAGCCTTTGTATAAAATCTCGGCGAGAGAAGTCAGTGTTTTTCATGAATAGGAAATGAGCGTGTAGGAGACGCGTAAAGCTACAAAAAATGTATTACGCACCAGGGCCATAAAAAAAGTACCGAAGACAGGCTTATCCTAGGCTTCGGTACGATGTTATGGATTGCTGATTGGGGAATCCTATGTAATACTAATCTGAATTTCGGTTACGCAATTTGCCGGATCTTCAAAATCAACAACAGTGTAAACCTCGCGAACGATACTGCCCCCCTTATACCCTTCCCGATGAAACTGAGCGAACAACATGTTGTACAACGCAGGAAAGTCGCTCCAAGGGCCAACGTGGGTATATGAAACGCAGCGAAATGACCTAAATGTGGTGTACGTAAAGCCATTTGGGATTCCCTGCGTATCACTAACGGGCAAAGCAATGCTCAATTGGAATGCATGGCCAGAGTCGCCGTTTACATCTGTATAGATGTATTGAATGGCACCTGTAGGGGTAACTCCTAGTCGCTGGGCCTCATTGTAAAGTTTTTCAGGAACCGAGTTGTACTGTTCTAAGGTTTGGAGCGTTGCCTGCGTAGTAAAAGTAAGGGCTGTAAACGGTGTTACGTCTTTACTAATTAGGTCAATAGCGAGAGCTGTTTGCTGCGTTGTCATGGCTTGTTGGGGTTTGATGAATGACCATAACAAAGATCAAAGTCAGTAGTGACAGCTGTATGTCAGTAGGCTTTGGACTATTGATCAGTTAGCTAGAAGTGTAGTAGTAAGGTAGGTTACAGCCGCAATTTTCTGGCGATCCTGATAGTGACATCCGACCCATCGGCGTAAAAAGCGGAGTAAGGCTGTGCGCGTAGATAAGGGCTAAATGCCTCACCATACAGAGCTGTTACGTCAGCGTCAAAGAAAGCGTTGCTCGTATCTGCGATCTGCCAGGAAACGTGCTCGACCTGATATTCATGGGTAGTGCGGCCGCTTAGTTTATTATACCCCCAATAGTGCTCAAAAATGAACGCTTCAGCGCTGTCTGGCAACATCGGCCGGAGAGTGTTGCTGATAGTCGCGCCTAAAGCGTTCCAATGCCCTTTATACTTCCATTCATAGAGAACACTTGTGCTTTGGTCGTTCAGACGAGAAATATCGTGCCGTACGGGCATGGTTTTGTAGCGCTCGTTATACAATGTGTTAGCGACAAGGGCAATCATTGGTTTTGGAACGATCTCACTAACAAAGACCGCTCCTCGTTTCCAGGTCGCCCCGTCGAAATGCCGGACGTAGAAGCGAAGATTAACCTCGTCGAAATTAACGTGCCAGGGCCACTTTATGCCTAAGACTTTCGTCTCTAGAAACCGGAAGCCTACCATGCTTACTAAGGCTTTGCCCTGCCACAAATCCAATTCAGTGGTCGGTGGGAGATAGGGCTGCAGGATGCTCGGGTCTACTTCGTAATTGAGCATTAATAGATTTCGCCACTGGGCTGTCAGGAAGCTACGTTTTTCCATAAGTGGCCAACCACCTGTAGTAGTCAGAGGTTTTGTCTGCCATCTTAAACCTCGTCTTCCAATCTGGAGTTAACCCATCAAGCAGTAAACTAAAGACAGCCGACAATGAAAAAGAACCACATAATATATGTAACCGGGCAGTTGGGGGGTACGCTGTTTCGTCAAGAAGTCCGACAGCACGCTGAGAAACTCGGCTTAATGGGCGTTGCCCGTATTCAGTCGAATGGTGAACTACGCATTGAAGTAGAAGGCGAGGAAGAAGCACTCGAAGCGTTTGAGAGTTGGTGCAAGATCGGTCCCGAAGGCACAGATGTTCAGAGTTTTGATGTACAGGATGGACCTGTGCAAGAATACGACCGCTTTATGGAAATGCGATAAACAAAAGAGCCAGCCTTATTTTAAAGCTGGCTCTTTGCATTTTACTACTTGAATTAAAAAATGTATTTATTCTCGGCGATCATTGCATCTGCAATTTGTCGTCGCGCATCTTTAAGGTTCATCGGATCAATCTTCGTGAAACGCTTCAGACCCATTAACATACCACGTAGTTCGTCGCCTTCGGCAAACGATGTAATGGCCGCCTTACCGGCGCTGTTGACCTTCTCAACGGCTTCGTGTAAATACACCAGTGCCATCTGCTTCTGCAAGGTAACCGCTTCTTCGCCTTTGATGCCAATTAGCTTCTCCACACGGAGCAATACGGATTCCGCTACATAAATCTCGATAACCATGTCTGCAATGTTCATCAGAATCTCCTGCTCATTGGAAAGGTTCGTCATAAACTTTTGCACAGCCGCTCCAGCAACCATCAACGCTGCTTTTTTCAGATTACGTAAGACTTTCTTCTCCGTAACAAACAAGCCTTCTTCCTCTTCTGTGTTGAAGTCGGGAATCGACATGATCTCTTTGGCAACCGCCATGGCTGGACCCATGAGGTCTAATTCGCCTTTCATGGCGCGCTTTAAGAGCATGTCCACAACCAGCATTCGGTTGATCTCGTTGGTACCTTCGAAGATTCGATTAATCCGGGCATCGCGGTAAGAGCGATCCATAGGAGCATCGGCCGAGTAACCCATACCTCCATATACCTGGACGCCTTCGTCGACAACGTAATCCAGCGCTTCGGAGCCGTGAACCTTCATCATGGCACATTCGATAGCAAACTGCTCCAACGCCTTCAGCTTGGCCGGACCATCTTCCATGCCTTTCTCCTTTAGATCCTGAATCAGATCATCGATGTTCTGACCGGCGCGATACGAAGCTGTTTCCGAAGCATAGACTTTAATCGCCATTTCTGCTAGCTTGTGCTTAATAGCGCCGAATTGCGAGATTGGCGTTTTAAACTGCTTCCGTTCGTTAGAATAGCGGATGGCGTTGTTGATTACCTCTTTCGAACCACCAACGGCCGCTACACCGAGCTTAATCCGGCCAATGTTTAAGATATTCACGGCAATCTTAAAACCATTGCCCCGCTCAGATAACAGGTTCTCAACCGGCACTTTTACGTCATTAAAGAAAATCTGACGCGTATCAGACCCTTTAATGCCCATCTTGTGCTCAGGCTCATTCATCGTAATGCCTTCGTAGCCGCGCTCTACAATAAAGGCTGACAAGTTTTTATCGGTGTCTACCTTCGCAAAAACAATGTAGATATCAGCAAAGCCACCGTTGGTGATCCACATTTTCTGGCCATTGAGTACGTAATATTGGCCATCCTCGCTTAATGTAGCTTTCGTTTTACCGGAGTTAGCGTCCGACCCGGAATCTGGCTCCGTTAAGCAGTAAGCGGCCTTCCATTCTCCATTGGCTAACTTGGGTAAGTACTTCGACTTTTGGTCGTCATTACCATAATATACAATTGGTAACGTACCAATGCCGGTATGAGCTGACAGTGCCACTGAGAACGAATGTCCAGCGCCAGTCACCTCGGCTACAAGCATTGATGTATTGAAATTCATGCCAAAACCACCGAACTCTTCAGGCACCGATGTGCCTAATAAGCCAAGTTCACCAGCTTTGTCCATCAATGACGAAATCAATTCTGGCGATTTTGCATTGTCAATCTCATTTAAACGCGGCCAGATCTCACGCTCCAGAAATTCACGGCTGCTGGCCGCAATCATCTGCTGCTCTTCTGTAAATTCTTCAGGAATAAATACTTGGGCAGCGTCGGTTTCTTTAATCAGGAATTCGCCACCTTTAATAGAGGCTTTCGGTTCTGTCGCAATCATAGATAAGATCGTTTGTTATGCTTGCATACTATTTTGTAACAAAAGAAATACATAAAAAAATAGTATGCAAGCATACTAATAACATTTTAATTGGCAAATTAATCTTGGATACTTTACAATTTAATAATGCGCCGGACCAGCAGTTTCAACTCATTTGCCGACAAACGAAAAGCGGCCAGAAAAGTCTGGCCGCTTTCCAAAAATAGTTTGACAATATCGTTAATTAATACGTTCGAAAATTCCGGCTACGCCTTGTCCACCACCAACGCAGGCAGATACCATGCCGTATTTCTGGTCGCGACGGCGCATTTCGTTCAACAGCTGTACTGATAGGCGAGCACCTGTTGAGCCCAAAGCATGGCCAAGGGCAATAGCTCCGCCGTTTGGATTAATCTTATCCCGATCAAGGCCAAGCTCTTGAATGACTGCCAACGACTGAGCGGCAAACGCTTCGTTAAGTTCAATCAGCTCAATGTCGTCCTGCTTCATACCGGCTTTCTTAAGCGCAATGGGGATGGCGGCTACTGGTCCGATACCCATAATCTTGGGCTCTACGCCAGCGGAGGCATATGATACCATACGAGCAATTGGCTGCAAACCCAGCTCGTTGACCAAGCGCTCAGACATGACAATAACGAAAGCCGCGCCGTCCGATGTCTGAGACGAGTTACCGGCCGTAACGGAGCCACCGGCCGCGAATACAGGCTTGAGTTTAGCCAAACCTTCAGCACTCGTGTCTTTACGTGGACCTTCGTCTTGTGCAACGCTCCATTCGCGGGTTTTCTTTTTGCCCGTTTCGGCATCAAAATAGGTTTCGCTAACTTTAATAGGTACTATCTCATCGGCAAATTTACCCGCAGCCTGAGCCGCTAAGGCTTTTTGGTGAGACTCATAAGCAAACTCATCCTGAGCATCGCGGCTAATATTAAATTGTTGAGCTACTTGCTCAGCCGTGAGGCCCATACCTATGTAGTAATCAGGATGTGCTTTAGCAATTTCGTAATTCAAGGCTGTTTTCCAGCCCATTACCGGTACCAGCGACATTGACTCCGTGCCTCCCGCAATCATACAGTCAGCCAGACCAGCGTGAATCTTAGCGGAAGCTATAGCAATGGCTTCCAGACCAGAGCCGCAATAGCGGTTAATGGTCATCCCGGGTACGCTTTGAGGTAAGGAAAGCAATGATATGTATCGTGCGATCTGCATCCCCTGTTCGGCCTCTGGTACGGCATTACCAACAATAAGGTCTTCGACCCGTGCAGGATCAAGGTTAGGGACTTGGCTCAATAAATGCTTGATTACTTCAGCCGCCATGTCATCAGGGCGGGTTAAACGGAGACCACCACGAGGGGCTTTGCCCACTGCAGTGCGATAACCGGCTACAATGTATGCGTCCATGTTAAGACTGTTGGTTACTGGTTAAGCAAAAAACTCATTGCAATAACTTATTTTTTGCGGGAATAATTACAGAAGGAGCATAAAATATTATGCAAGCATACTGTTTTACGGATTCAGCTGTCTTTGGAAAAATGCCCATGATTCTAGATAAACGTTTATGTCGTTTGGATAATCATGTTTACCACCCAGTACTTTCAGAAGCGTAATCTCGGGTTTGCCTTTTTGCTTGTATGTGTACTGTTCAATCGTTTTGCCATCTGCTGGATCAATATCCGGAAGTTTCTTTACGGCTAGCTTGTTAGTATATCCTGCCAGATTGGCCCAATAATGAAATGTTCGATCCGTTGACCGTACTAAGCCTAAGCTGATATTACCAGTAATGACCTCTCCTCCATTATATGGATTAACTTTATCGTCGGTACCGTTCGTGATCATGACAGGAATGGGTACCCGCTTTTCAGGGCAATCTATATTGTTGGTATCTGGTAAATTGGCAATTATGGCTGATATAGCCCGAAATTTTTCTGGCATGGTTAAAGCCAATTTATAAGCCATGTGGCCACCGCCTGATGTGCCAATGGCAAAGACCTGCTTTGGATTAATTTGATACTGGTTCTGGAAATAGCGTATCATACTCTCGAAAAAGGCATTGTCATTTATGTTTTCGAGATTGGCGGCCGAGTTAGCTGTCTTACGACACTCATTCCAATAGCGTTTGTAGCCGTCTGGATACACTAGCAGGATGTTTTCTTCAGGAGCTATGTCCTCCAATTTTTTAGCTCCGCTTCTAATGCCCTCTCCATTGCCGCCTGAGCCATGAAGAATAAAGATTAAGGTTGCCTGTTGCCGGGCTGGTTTCAAAAAATGAAACGTTCGCTGATGCCCTTCAATAAGCACAGAATCGTTGATCAGTTGAGCACTGGTGGATCTCACCGCGATTGTGAATAGGAAGAAAAGTAGGTATCGCTGCATAGACAGAAATAAGAAAGCCGCTCATTGAGCGGCTAAAAAAGGTCAAAGTCAAAGATAGTCAAACATATTTTGGTTAAAAGTGCCGATCCCCCGCTTCTCGCTTGCCTAGCATGACGGCCCCTACCATCGCTACTAAAAATAACACAGAAGCTAGTTCAAATGGTAGAATATAATCACTATACAGTAGCCTTCCTAAGTTTTCTACCAAACCTGTCTTTGCATTAAACGCCGTTGGGCTATAGGTTGGCACTTGCGCGCTTTTGGCTCTGAAGATAGTAATCAGCATAACCATCAACATACCGCCAACAACTACAGACGCCATTTTGGTAAGGTTCGTTTTCGACTCCTCATCTTCCTTACGCAAGTTCAGGAACATAATGGTGAAGAGAAATAATACCATAATGGCTCCCGCGTAAACGATAATGTTGACAGCGGCCAGAAACTGAGCGTTTAACAAAATATAATGACCCGATAGGCAGAAGAAGGTGCCGATTAAGCCCAGGACGCTGTATATCGGATTTCGTGCGGTAACTACACTGATAGCGCTGAACAGTGTCAAGGCTGTAAGCGCTAAAAATAAATACCCAGTGGGTGTGAGTGTCTTAAAAAAACTTAAAATTTCATTCATGGCTTGGTCGAATGGTGAACGCGAAAAAAGTTTGGGCTACGTTGCCGCCCGTGTTAAACTAGGTTCGGTTGGCGTAGCCTTTACCTCTGAATTGGCAACACGAACGTAGCGATCATCCATCTTCTCTACCAGACGATCTTTGCCATAAATCACTTGGTCTCGTTCCTGGAACACGGGAACCATACGGTCATGTCGCAAGTAAATTGCTTGTTTAGGGCAAGCTTCTTCGCACAGGCCGCAGAAAATACAGCGCAGCATGTGAACTTCGTACACGGCTGCGTATTTCTCTTCTCGGTAAAGGTTTTCTTCTCCCTTTTTGCGTTCCGCGGCAACCATTGAAATAGCTTCGGCTGGGCAGGCAACGGCACATAAGCCACAAGCGGTACACCGCTCACGACCTTGCTCATCCCGTTTTAGAACATGGTGGCCACGATAGATCGGCCCCAGGTATTTTTTTACTTCGGGATATTGTATCGTTGGCTTTTTACGGAGAAAGTGGCGAATTGTAATAGCCAGACCACTAACAACGGCGGGCAGATACATCTTCTCCGCCAGCGTCATCTCTTTATTACTGACTTGTTTGGAGCGATTAGTTAATTGCATGTTTTTCAGTTTTCAGCTCTCGGCCGTAGTTTCAAGCTTATGGCCGAGAGCTTGTTAACTTAAACTGTTTGCTGTGGGACGACTCGACGTTTGGGTGCACGAGCCGTTGACATAACAGCCAGTACGATCATTACGATGGCAATCAGCCAGGTCGAATACTTGAAATCGAAGAGCAGACCAGCGCCGGTTACCACAACGTTTAAGATAGACAATGGAATAAACGTCTTCCAGCCTAAGTTCATAAGCTGATCGTAGCGGAAACGGGGTAATGTCCACCGCACCCACATGAAGAAGAATATGAAGAAGAAGATTTTCCCGAAAAAGACTACTACACCAATTGCCGTTGCTACGTTATGACCAGCGACTGCTCCCAGTGAGCTCTCCAGGGCACCGTTTACTAGATTCATGAATGGGTAGTGAAAACCTCCGAAATAGAGCGCTGAAATAAAAGCAGACGACACAAACATGTTGATGTACTCTGCAAACAGGTAAAAGCCCAGTTTCATGGAGCTGTACTCAGTGTGATACCCTCCAACGAGTTCAGTCTCACATTCGGGTAAATCGAATGGGGTACGGTTACACTCAGCAAAGGCACAGGTCAGAAAAATAACAAACCCAAGTGGCTGCGTAAAGACGTTCCACTCGAAGAAAGTAGCCTGTTCATTAATAATAGCCCGTAAGGAGAGCGAGCCCGTCATCATCAGAATTGTGATTAACGACAGGCCTAAAGCGATTTCGTAACTAATGTTTTGAGAAGCAGCCCGAATGGCGCCTAGCAGCGAAAACTTGTTGTTAGACGCCCAGCCGCCCACCATGATACCATAAACACCCAGTGAAACAACACCAAAGATGTACAGGACACCGATGTTAATTTCGATAGCCTGGAAAGGCACTTCGTAGTTAACATTGTCCCAGGAAAATCGAATGCTATCGCCAAACGGAATCACCGCACTTGACATCAGGGCAGTTAATATGGCTAGACAAGGGCCAAGAATGAAAAGCCACTTACTGGCCTGTGCTGGAATAAAATCTTCTTTAAAGAACATCTTACCCGCATCAGCGAGGGGTTGTAATAAACCCCACGGGCCTGCCCGGTTTGGACCGAGCCGGTCTTGCAAAAATGCAGCTACCTTACGCTCTGCGTAGGTAGAGTACATCGCAATCAGGAGCGTTATCCCAAAAATGACCAGGATAATAATTCCTTTAGTAATTAATACGGTTAGATCCACTTTAATTTAGTAGTTGAGGTTCAATGTTCATGGTTCTGGCTCCATAGCCGAAGGAAGCTTAGCGAATCGCTCGGGTGGTAGCTGCTGAATGCCTAGTTGCGACGTGTCTCGTTCGTCGTGAATGGGCTTGTATTCAGCAGCAGCTAACCGTTTGCCAAAGCTAGGCTTAATCTCATCTTGGCGGTATTTATTTGCTGAAATGACCGAGCTACGCGAAACTTTGGTTGGGCCTTCAATTACCCAATCGCTGGTTTTCTTTTTGTCGAAGCGGCAAGTGTTACAAATAAACTCAGTAACCTCGTTCCACTCATTCTTGCGGGCCGTTACGCGAATAACTTCTTCGCCACGGTACCACAGCGTTACCTTACCCGAACAGGTTGGGCAATCGCGATGAGCGTCAACCGGCTTAGTGAACCATACTCGGTTTTTGAAGCGGTATGTTTTATCCGTTAATGCACCGACAGGGCAAACATCAATAACGTTTCCGGAGAAGTCATTGTCGATAGCCTTCTCAATGTACGTACTGATTTCAGAAGCATCGCCACGGCCTAGCACGCCGTGAACACGTTTTTCGGTGATTTGATCGGCGGTATACACACAGCGATAGCATAAAATGCACCGCGTCATGTGTAACTGAATGTATGGACCGATGTCGCGTTTTTCAAACGTACGCCGGTCTTCTTCGTAACGTGTGGTCACCTTGCCGTGGTCGAAGGCAAAGTTTTGCAAATCGCACTCACCCGCCTGATCACAAACGGGACAATCGAGCGGGTGATTTAGCAGGAGAAATTCTACTATGCCGTTACGAGCGTCAACCACTTGTGGGTTTGTCGTATTCTCAACCACCATACCATCCTGTACAGCTGTTAGGCACGAAGCAACGAGCTTCGGCATTGGTCGTGGGTCTTTCTCAGAGCCCGCTGCTACTCGTACGAGACAGGCCCGGCATTTACCACCGCTGCCTTTCAAGGGTTGGTAGTAACACATTGCTGGCGGAGCTACTTCAGGACCTATTTTACGAGCGGCCTGCAAAATAGTCGTCCCCGGTTCCACCTCAACCTGGATACCGTCAATGGTAACTTTTAATAATTGCGGCTTTATGTCTTCCATATATCGTAGTGCGGCTGGAGAGCCGCAAGTCAGTCTCAACTAAGCGGCTTCTCTGCCGCACTATGTTAAACCAGTGCCATATCACCCCGATAAACTGCACCAGGTTGTGTAGCTTCGGCTGGGTTGTCAATATGCCACTGAAACTCATCGCGGAAGTGACGGATAGCGCTGGCAACTGGCCAGGCAGCAGCATCACCCAGCGGACAAATGGTATTTCCTTCTATTTTCTTAGCAACGTCAACTAGCAAATCAATATCCTGCTGATGGCCGTGACCGTACTCAATGCGGTGCAGTACCTTCTCCATCCAGCCTGTACCTTCGCGGCATGGACTGCACTGACCACAGGATTCATGATGGTAAAAGCGTGAGAAATTCCAGGTGTTACGTACAATGCAGGCTGTTTCGTCAAAAACAATAAAACCGCCCGACCCCAGCATAGTACCCGTCTGGAAACCGCCTTCTGATAATGACTCGTACGACATAAGCCGCTTATCACCGTTGGCTAATGTCAAAGCGAGATTGGCGGGAAGAATGGGAACTGACGAACCTCCAGCAACTAGGGCTTTAAACTTATGCCCTGGCCGGATACCTCCGCACCACTCATCAGCGTAAATAAAATCTTCAACCGGAACGCCTAACTCAATTTCATAGACCCCCGGTTTGTTAATGTGGCCAGAAGCTGAAATTAGTTTTGTACCTGTGCTACGGCCGATACCAACGGCGGCATAGGCATCGCCCCCATTGTTAACGATCCAGGGGGTTGTCGCAATTGACTCTACGTTGTTTACTACCGTCGGGCATTGGTAAAGCCCTTTCACAGCCGGAAATGGTGGCTTATTACGTGGATTTCCCCGCTTGCCTTCCAGTGATTCGAGTAACGCGGTTTCTTCGCCACAAATGTAAGCACCACCACCTGGCTGAACGACCAGTTCTAGGTCATACCCACTCCCTAGAATATTTTTTCCTAAAAATCCTTTGGCGGTAGCTTCGGCAATGGCTTTTTCGAGGATGTGAATGACGTACATCAGCTCCCCCCGAACGTAGATGAATGACTTGTTAGCCCCCAATGCGAACGATGAAATAATCATCCCCTCGATAAGCAGGTGAGGAATGTTTTTCATCAAGTAATGGTCTTTAAACGTACCTGGCTCAGATTCATCGGCATTGCAGACCAGGTAACGAGGAACTCCCTCTGGCTTGGCCAAAAAGCTCCACTTCATACCCATTGGAAAGCCCGCTCCTCCACGACCGCGAACGCCTGCTTTTTTTACCTCTTCGACAATGCCCTCAGGAGTCATTGTCTTTATCGCTTTTTCGACGGCAGTATAGCCGCCTTGTTTCCGATAAACATCAAAGGTGTCGATGCCTGGAACGTCGATGTGTTCGGTTAATATTTTGATAGCCATGAGTGAGTTATTTTGACAACTCGTCAATAATTTCGTCCACGCGCTCGTTCGTCAGATTCATATAATATTTTTCTCGAATCTGAAAAACAGGTCCCATCCCACAAGCTGCTAAACATTCGACTTCCTTGAGGGTAAACTGACCATCTACTGTTGTCTGTCCTGTATCGATGCCGAGTCGCTGCTTTAAGTGGCTCAGCACCTCTTCAGCTCCCATCAAGCAGCAAGGGCCCGTCCGGCAATATTCGATCACGTGTTTACCGACCGGCTGTACGTGATACATTGTGTAAAATGTAGCCACCTCATACACTTCAATGGGCTGAATATCAAGTAGGCGAGCTACGTAATCCATGCCCTCAGGACTTGTCCAGCCTTCCTGTTCCTGTAAAAGATGAAGTAATGGTAACAAAGCGGACTTTTGACGGCCCTCCGGATAACGAGCAATGATTGCCTGTGCTTTTACCAGGCGTTCGGGCGTGAATTGTATGGTGTTATTCGTTTCGGTTGTCATACGTTTCGGCGAGTTTTTATGCGTCCAGCTCTCCAGCAATTACATTCATGCTGCTCATGATCACGATAGCATCGGAAAGCGTCAAGCCCTTACACATCTCAGGATAGGCCTGGTAGTAGATAAAGCAAGGACGTCGGAAGTGTAACCGGTATGGTGTGCGGCCGCCATCACTGATGAGATAAAAACCTAATTCGCCGTTGCCTCCTTCTACAGCATGATAAACTTCGCCAACAGGAGCGTCTATTTCGCCCATTACAATCTTGAAGTGATAGATGAGGGCTTCCATGTTTTTATATACCTCCTGCTTCGGCGGTAAATAATATTGAGGAGCGTCGGCGTAGTATGAACCCTCAGGCAGGTTGTTGATAGCCTGCTCAATAATCCGGAGACTCTGCCACATCTCTTCGTTACGAACCATAAAGCGGTCATAGGTATCGCCACTTTGCCCGACTGGAATATCGAACTCAAAGTCTTGGTACGAAGAGTATGGGTTCATTACCCGGACATCGTAGTCCACGCCCGCAGCACGAAGATTAGGACCGGTGAAGCCGTAACTAAGCGCCCGCTCGGCCGAAATGGCTCCAACATTCACGACGCGATCCATAAAGATTCGGTTACGGTTGAAGAGGTTTTCAAACTCCCGCAATACTTTCGGAAAGCGCACTAACAATTCTTTAATCTTACGAATGGCAGTAGGGGAGAGGTCGCGCTCCATGCCGCCAATACGACCCATGTTTGTGGTCAAACGAGCTCCACATATTTCTTCGTAGATCTCATATATGTTTTCCCGCTCCTGGTATACGTACAAAAAGCCAGTAAACGCGCCCGTATCAACCCCGAGAATGCCATTGCAAATCACATGGTCGGCAATACGAGCCAGCTCCATCAAAATCACCCGAATGTATTGAGCCCGCTTAGGTACCTCGATGCCTAATAGCTTTTCTACTGTCATATGCCAACCCATATTGTTAATGGGCGACGAACAGTAGTTCATTCGGTCGGTTAAGGTCGTGATTTGGTAAAACGGCCGACGTTCGGCTATCTTTTCAAACGCCCGGTGGATATAACCGATGGTCTGCTCGCCCGAAACAATCTTCTCGCCGTCCATCTGAAGAACGTTTTGGAAGATACCGTGGGTAGCCGGGTGGGTCGGCCCAAGGTTGAGCGTCGTTAATTCGTTGACGTACTGGACAGGGCCGTTATCGTTACGGGCCGGTACGTTCTTGTTGGCTATATCGAGTTCTTCGGAAACCATATTCAAAGAGTGAAAGAACGAAAGAGTAAAAGAGTGTTAACGGCCTAATTATCGCTCACTCATTTGCTCTTCCCCCATTTTTATCGTCCAAATAGCGCGTCAATTTTATCTTCCCGCGTTTCATCTTCGAGAGGATACTGCTTCCGCATAGGGTGGTAATCCATCTCCTCCATATTCAAAATGCGACGGAGGTCCGGATGGCCGTCGAATACGACACCAAACAGATCAAACGTTTCGCGTTCCATCCAGTTCGCGCTAGCGAAAAGAGGGGTTACTGTTGGGATATGGATATCGTCTTCTGACAGATAGACCTTAATACGTAAGCGGAGATTGTTTATTAAGCTATGAAGGTGATAAACTACACAAAACTCGCGGCCTGGTGAGTCAGGGTAATGTATAGCTGTAATATCCGTTAAGAAGCCAACTTGTAACGTTTTATGCTCTTTTAGATATTGAATCAGCGGAATGATTTGCTCCCGGCTGGTCGTGAAGGTCAGCAAGTCATAAGGGTCGTCAAAATCCCCTACCGCTTCGCCAAACTGATTAATAATTGTCTGCGCAACTTCTTCGTTGATCAGCATTGTTGAAAAGTGAATGGTGAACAAGCAAAGCTGAATCAGCAAGTTATTCAGCTTATTAAACGCAATTATTGAATGCTATACGAGTTTAACAACTTCTGGTACTCGTCTGTATTACGACGGCGTAGTGACTCATTTTTGGCTAGTTCCTGTATTTGCATCACTCCATCTAAAATCTGTTCGGGACGAGGTGGGCAACCGGGTACGTAAACGTCAACAGGAATGATACGGTCAATGCCCTGCAGAACACTATAAGTATCAAAAATGCCGCCACTTGATGCGCAAGCTCCAATGGCTACTACCCATCGTGGTTCGGCCATTTGCAAATACACTTGCTTAACAATCGGCCCCATCTTTTTGGCAATTGTACCCGCTACGAGCAGCATGTCGGCCTGACGCGGAGAAAAGCTAGGGCGCTCTGATCCAAATCGTGCTAAATCATAATGCGAGGCCATGGTAGACATGAACTCAATGCCGCAGCAGGAAGTCGCAAAAGGAAGTGGCCAAAGCGAATTAGCCCGGGCCAGACCAATGATTTTATCGAATGAAGTAGCTGAAAAACCAGGACCGTCGTAACTCGCCGGAGCTTCAGCCAGCTTGATATCAGTTGCCATAAAATACGTTGTAGTTGCTTAGTTTAACAACGAATATGAATGTTTAATAATTCATTTGTTAAACCTATTCCCATTTCAGAACACCCTTACGTATGATGTAATAAAACCCAGCAAGGAGCAAACCCATAAACAGAACCATTTCAATGAATCCGGTCATGCCTAACCCCTTAAAGTTAACCGCCCAGGGGTACAGAAAAATCACTTCGACATCGAACAGCACGAACAGAATAGCAATCAAAAAGTATTTGATTGAGATAGGTGTACGAGCGTCACCTTGTACTGGAATACCACACTCGAAAGGATCGTCTTTCTTTTCACTTTTGCGCTTAGGGCCAATTGAATGAGTAACGATCATTGTCGTTACGATAAATCCTAAAGCTAAACCGAGCTGAATTAGTACCGGCAAGTAGTCGGCCGGTAAGTATGATGTATTCATACAGTTGGTTGAAAATGACGGTGCAAAGGTAGCGATAAAACAAATAGACCAATGAGGTTGAATTAGTTGGCTATCTGCACCAATTGTATTTCAAAGATACAATATACACCTTGTTTTATCAACAGTTGCTGATTAGGCGTTAGACCAAAAAAGCGTCTTCCCGGCTGGAAAGACGCTTCTGTGAAATACTCTGTGTAAACCCTTACCGATTGATGATGATACGTCTTGATATATCAAAGCCCGCTGAGCGTACTCGTATGATATAAACTCCTTGGGCTAAACCAGAGAGGTCAACGGTTTTGCGCTCATTTAACTCAGGAATTTTAGTGGAAAAGAGCTGTTGGCCGCCTAGCGAAAAGACATCTACATCAGCGTTGTTGAAGTTTTCAATTGTTTCAATGGTAACTGCTCCGTCGCGTGATGGATTCGGGTAAACACTTAGTCCTCCGTTCGATTGGTCAAACGTAAATGCTTTTGGAGAGCTAAAGTCCGAATAGCAAGTCAGACTATTGGCGTTATTTACAGTAAACGTTGTTTTAGTACGGGCCGAATAAGTAGACGTCACGATGACCTTAACTACGGCGCTGTTCTGCGGAATCAATTCCGCTCCCCGTCGCCAGTCAAACAAATCAGGTTGCCCTCCTGTAGGCGTTGGTAATACGGCTTGTAAAGTGTACGTACCAATTTGTTCAATAGTGGGTGCTGGTACTCTGGGACGAACCGTTAAAGTAATAGCAGACGACTGCCCCGACTTACAGCCATACACGTTTACCGCTTGCAACGAGTAGCTGCCCGATTGATTTACAGTAAGGGACTTGCTGGTTGCGCTGGTGCTCCATACACCAGTGCTGTTTGCAGACGTGTTAGCCACTAATAACAGCGAGGAATCGGCACAAATCTGCTGCTGATTAGCTGCTGCTACCGTCGGTTGACTCGCTAGCGCAATGGTTGGTGTTGTCGGCTGAATAGGATCTGATACGTTGACCGTAGGCGATAAATAGGTGTTACCATTTCTGTCCTTAAGAATGGCCCGATAAGTACCCGGTCGGGTGGTTGTTATGTTTTGCGTAGTTTGCCCAGTGTTCCAGGTATACGATTTATACAAGCTAGGCAGGCTCATTGTCAACGAATTGTTGCTGGGTGCGCAAGCAACTGTCAGGGTTGGTGGGGGTAGTGGTGGCAAGGGTCTGGAGCTAGCAAAGAAGACAGCATTCAAGCTTTCGAACCATGCCTGTCCTAATTGTTTGAGCCCCTCACCACCAAAATGCACATCGCCTTCGTATCGCGGAATTTGAATGTTATCCGTGAAGGGACCAGAAAATACGTTGTTATTATAGGTATTAATGACATCATTCTGAGCCAGGATAATGTCTTGACTTATCTGACCAGCGTTATACGACGATTTTGCCAAAACCCAGGCTGGATAGCGCTCAGTATCAGCCCGTGTTTTATTAATGATATACTGCATGTCATTCGCGTAGGCCTGCCGAGTAGAGTGTAAGGGTACGTTGTCATTTTCACCCTGCTGCCACAGTACAGCGCGTAAACCTTGAAGGGAACAGTAATAACGAAGGGCGATGATTAAATTTGCATAAGGCATACCAGCCGGAAAGTTCTCGTTTGGCGTGCCCATAGCGAAAATGTTTTTGGTAATCACACCATCCGCACTTTCACGCCAGTTCTTGATCACAGTTGCCTGCCAGGCGGTGTTAATGAAAAGAACTGGTACCTGATATTGCTTCACAATCAGATCACCTAATGTACCCCAGCACCAGGCACTTTGCCCTCGTGGCCCAATTAATGCATTAGCGCTTAACTGCTGAAAAGTAGGAGCTGGAGGGTCATTTAGTGAATTTGCCGTACTATTATCGTACGACACGCAATTTACTCGATCGTCGGTAGCGCCTGCTCCACCAAAATTTTGAAATCCCTGCGCGTTGGATTGGCCAGTAATAATAAATACTTCACCTATTCCAACTTTACGAATTTCATCGCTTCCAATCACTACGCCACCAGCTAGTACCTGTACTTGAAGCCGATACCAACCTCCTTTCGCGCGTAACGAGCCTTGAAAAATTCCACCTTTGGGATTCCGCTGAATCGTTACCCAATCAGTGGCAAAGCCTTGGCCTGCCTCTTCTACTTGCACCCTCGCCTGAACACTGTCGGTAGGTTGGCTGAAGTTGCCAGATAAATAAATCGTGCTCGTATTATCCGTTTCGCGCTGAAAAACTGCCCGGCTCTCAGGATATGTAATCTTAACTACCTGCCCGTTACTTTGTGCTGATACCTGAAGACTGGTAGTGATTAAACAAAAAACTAGCAGTCGAAGTCTAAAATAGTGATTCTTCATTCGTTGGACATTAACAACCAATTCGACCAAATGCTATTCATTTAATAATAAGTAGCATTAAGCACAAAAATTAAACCTTTTCAACTTCTACTGAAGAGAAAATGCACGGTTCTAGGTAAAGTGCAAATTTAAGGCTAATTTCTATGATTGAACGGTCAGTTTGGGGTTAATATTACAAACCAAGAAGGATTCGTTTAGAAACGTCAAAATTAGCGGCATTAACACGAATAATGTAAGATCCCGAAGACAACCCAGTTAGAACTAGTTGTTTTCGCTCATTAAATTCAGGCACTCCTACTGTCAGGACTTGTTGGCCATTTAAGGTGTAGATTGTTACAGTTGCATTCAAAAGATTTTCTTGTGTTTCGAGCAACACAATCTTGTTCGGATTGGGATTTGGATAAATGCTTAACCCTCTGTTATTCGGATCAATTGTAAACGCAATAGGCGCAGACGGCAAGGAGAAACATGTGAGTGTTGGCGAATAAATGATTGATGAGCGGGCCGTGTAGTTACCTGACTGATTGGCTTTAATGATCGACGTTTGTACGGCAAGAGAATCGCTACCGCGGTACCAGCGGAACACAGTACCGTTCGTTGAGCTAACGGCTTCTAGTGTGTATGTGCCAATAGCATTGATCGTTGGAGCTGGAGGAAGTGGCCTTAGTTCAACAGTTGTTGAGCCTGCCTGTGCTGATATACACCCATTTACATCGCGTACTCTGGCTGAATAATTACCAGCCGATCCCGTGGTGATACTTTGGGTAGAGTCGCCTGTATTCCAGAAAACTGTATAAGGGCCATCAACTCTTAATGCAATTCGGTCTCCTTCACAAATAATTGGCGGCCGATTGGAGAGAATCGTCGGGGTAGGTGGTAACGGATTAACCTTTACCGCAATGATCGACGAGAAAGGTGACAAACAGCCATTTTGATCCCTAGACTGTACCGTAAAGTTCCCCGATGTTGTAACCGTAATTGATTTTTCAGTTTGCCCACTTGACCACAGCACATCTAAAGGGCTGCTTGCGTTCAAGGTAACCTGATTCCCGTCGCAGAAGGTTGTTGCGCCAGCGGCTGAGACAGAAGGGGTTTGTGGTAAAGGATTGACTGTAAGGCTAACCGCATCGGATTGGGGAGATGTACACCCAAACTGATTAGTGGTCCGTACCGAAAAACTACCTGACTGGTTTAGAGTAAGGCTGCGGGTTGTTTGGCCACTGTTCCATTGATAGGTGGCATCTTCTGGTGCTGTTAACGTAATAGTACGGTCAGCGCAAAAGGTGGTTGGCCCACTGGCAGCAATGACAGGTTTAGCCGGCACAGGATTGGCGGTTACCACAATCGTATTGGATTGAAGAGATGTACAGCCATTCTGGTCTGTGACAGTCAGAAAGTATGAGCCAGACGCACCAACCGTAACTAATCGATTCCGTTGGCCATCGCTCCAATTATATTGAACATTATTACTCTCGGTTCTCAATATAGTGTTATCACCCTGACAGAAGGTAGTAGGTCTGTCATTGACAATGCTAGGGGTAGGCGGTAATGGATTGATTGTGACATTAACTACATTCGATGTAAAATCACAATTACTAACGTCTCGATAACGAACAAAATAGGCACCCGCTGTTGTCGTTCTAAATGTTCGCGTGGTCGCTACGTTCGAATTATTTTGTTGGTTAATCCAGGTAACATTGTCATAGTTAGCTGTTAACCCAAGATCGCTTCCAATGCATACTGAAGGGGGCCGGTTGTCGACTACTGAGGCTACGGGGGCATCCGGAACACGAATCTGACCCGTAAATAATGTATTGCCCAAAGCGTCTTTTACTTTAGCGCGATAGGTACCTCCCCCTTTAGTGATACTATTTCCTGACTCGCCGGATTCCCATTGGACATTGGCAAAGCTGCCATTCACGGATAAGGCGAGGTTGTTATTAGATGCGCATGCTACCGATACGGTAGGGGAACTAGCCGGGCCTACTGGCGTTGAACCTTGGAAAAAAGCATCCGTTAAGCTGCCATTCCAGGCATTCGCAACTTCAATTAAGCCATCAAAGTCAAAGTGCAAGCCGTCAACATCGTTAAGAGGGGGACGCTTACGTGGTACCTGGATATTGTCCGTAGACGGCCCTGCAAACACGTTGGGGGTACTAGCAATCACTTGATTTTGTGCTCCAATAATTGCTGGATCCGTACCCCCAATAAAATCTCCATAACTAACTCTAGATACTACCCAAGACACATTCCGGCCATAATCTTGACGGCTTTGGTTGATAACAAACTGAAGTTCATTTACGTAACGGCTTGTTTCCGTATTAATCAGGTTATCAGCTTCCCCTTGATGCCAAAGCACCGCCCGAACACCTAATTGGTTAGCATAAAACTGAAGGGCGATTTTTAGATTTATGTAAGGTTGTCGTCCAGCATAAGCTTCTCCAGTATATACACCATAAGCCGTACCGCCCTCTGGAGCACTTTCTCGCCAGTTCCGAACAGCTGTTCCTGTAAAGGCTGCGTTAAAGAACATGATGGGTACATTCAGGCGTTTTACGAGAAGGTCGCCTAGTTGCCCCCAACACCAGCTGCCTACTCCTCTAGGCGCAACTGTAAACCCTGGAGTATTGTCTAACTGAGTAAATACAGGTGTTGGTGGATCGTTAGGAAAGCCATTGTCAGGATATCTGTAATTAACACAGTTTACGCGGTCATTGAGAGGGTTAGGGGCATTTTGGTGAACACCCTGCGCATTAGACTGCCCAGCAATTACAAACACTTCGCCTACACCTACCCGTTCAACAGGAAAGGTATTACCCACCTGCTGGTCACCGTTCATGCCGCGTACTTCTAAATTGTACCACCCACCTTGACCAGTAATGTCTCCCGCAAATACACCACCCGACGGATTTCCTTGGATAGTGGCCCAGTCAGTTGATGCCCCTTGCCCATCGCGTGCTAACAACCTTGCCTCAACGCGAGTTATCGGCGATGTGTAATAGCCTGTAACCCTAATGGTGGCCTGGTTAGCATTATTTCTTTGAAATACAGCTCGGGTGGTTGGAAATGAAACCTGAATCTGTGCCAAGGTTAAGAAAGGGAGCAATAATAAAGCTGCCGTACTAGAAACTACGGAAAAGTATTTCATGATGTTTTTATATGTAGTCAGCCGAGCTTTTTGACTACATATGTGTATTGATTATGTATTGATTCTACTAGGCTGGCTCGGGAGTAGCCGTTAGATTTTGCCAAATTATATCTTTCAATTCATCTAAGCCGCGCTGGCTAACCGACGAAATAAACGCAACAGGTACTTTCTTAGGTAAATTCTTTTTGATCGATTCTAATGTAGCCTCATCTACTAAATCAATTTTAGTGATGGCTAGTAGCCGAGTTTTATCCATTAGTTCTGGATTAAACTCTCGCAGTTCATTTAATAGTGTATTGTATTCCTGTTTAATATCGTCACTAATGGCCGGAACTAAGAACAAAAGCACAGAATTCCGTTCAATATGCCTAAGAAACCGTAATCCCAAACCCTTACCCTGCGATGCTCCCTCAATTATACCAGGAATATCGGCCATTACAAACGACTTAAAATCTCTATAAGCTACGACCCCTAAATTAGGTACAAGGGTTGTAAAAGGATAATCAGCAATTTCCGGTTTGGCTGCTGATAAAACTGAAAGTAATGTAGATTTTCCTGCATTTGGAAAGCCTACTAAACCTACATCCGCTAATAATTTAAGTTCTAATACTACCCACTCTTCAACCCCTGGCTCACCAGGCTGAGCGTATTGAGGAGCTTGCAGTGTGGGTGTTTTAAAGTGGTCGTTCCCTAGTCCTCCACGCCCCCCTGGAAATAAAATTACCTCCTGGCCGTCTTCCGTAATCTCAGTTAACGTTTCGCCCGAGTCCGGATTACGAGCAATTGTACCCAAAGGGACGTCTAAAATGACGTCTTCACCCTGCGCCCCACTACGTCGGCCACCTTCACCTGCAACGCCGTTTCCGGCTTTTACGTGCTTTCGATATTTTAAATGAAGTAATGTCCAAAGCTGAGCATTACCTCGCAGAATAATATGACCTCCACGCCCTCCATCTCCTCCATCGGGTCCACCCTTGGGCGTATGCTTCTCCCGGCGAAAGTGAACCGAACCCGCTCCTCCTGCTCCTGAGCGGCAATTTATTTTTACGTAATCAATGAAGTTTGATGAAGCCATAATTGTTCTTTACCTCGTCCGCTATGAACTCGTTAGCCCATCAGTAACGTGTCTTAATCTTTTGATTCTTCGATGCGTTGACATATTGCGTTAAAAATGTCGTCAATATCACCAATGCCATCAATCGCTGTGTACTTATCTTGTAGACTGTAATAGTCAGCAACCGGTTTCGTCTCTGTGTTATACACACTAACCCGTCGACGGGCTGTAGCTTCGTCTCTGTCGTCAGGGCGCCCTGACGTCTCACCTCGTTTTAGTAGTCGGCGAATTAGCTCTTCATCGTCTACGACTAATGCTATCATTGTCGTAATTGCGGTGTCATACTGAGCTAAGAGCTGGTCTAAAGCTTGTGCTTGAGGAACAGTACGGGGAAAGCCGTCAAATATAAACCCTGCGGCCGATTGGTTTTCCCGCAGTTTGTGATCAATCATCCCGATAACGACTTCATCTGGTACCAATAGCCCTTGATCCATCAATTGTTTGGCTCGTAAACCTAGCTCAGTACCGGCTGCTATCTGAGAACGTAATAAATCTCCGGTTGACAAATGGACTAGGTTATACTGATGAATCAGTTTTTCGCTTTGGGTTCCTTTCCCGGCACCCGGCGGGCCAAACAGTACAAGGTTAAGCATACGGCTTTTTGAGGGTAGTGTCGTTCAGTCAAAAAATTGCGCCCGCAAAGTTACAACACCCCTCGAAAAATAATAGCTACCGCTGTTGACAGTCACAGGTTTTTATTTTTAGGTAAAAAAAAAGCACAGGCTGTAGCCTGTGCTTTTCGTGTGAGATTAACGTCACCTACTGGCAGTTGCTTTTTTAGCGGTCGCTTTAGGAGCGGCCTTAGTACCAGGTTTGGGCGTAGGTGTAGCCGCTTTGGGCCCTTCTAGCGCTTTAAGAACATCAGGGTCATTTGGATTTATCTCCAAAACTTTGTTGAAATATTCTTTAGCTTTTGCGTCATCTTTCTTCGCCAAATTGTAAGAGGCTAAGAACTTATAAGCAGTAACTAAATTTTTCTGATAGCTCTGCTTTTTAGCAGCATCAGGCTCAGCGTTAGCCAGTTCTATAAACTTCTCGTAATAGGGTACCGCTGTTCCCGTTGACAAAGACACTGTTGATGGATAAGCATAGTAATTCGATTGAGCACGATAGTAATAAGCAAGCGGATACGTCTCTCCAGCCGTTTTTTCTACCTGCTGCGCCATCTGAGCGAAAGCTGAATCAGCGCGTAAGAAGTACTGCTGCTTAACCAAACGAATTTGTGCCGTATCTGTAATAGGGTTAAGCGAATCACGCCCTACTCTAAAACCATACTGATAATTAGATAAGCCATTGTACAAGAAATCGTTATTAAGTGGCTTTTTATCATTTTGAATGGTCTTAGCATAATAAACAGCTGCCTTGTCATACCGTTTGGTATCATAGTATTTCTTGGCAATCTCACGATACAAGTTTTCAGTTGTATCATTTGGAGCTGCTTTCTCCAAGTTTACGATGCTCAGCGAATCGCCTTCTGGAGTACCTAGCTGGCCATAAGCCCGGCCCAAATATTTGTAATCGTCAGGGATAACTTTTTGAGGAGCATCTTTTGTAAATTGCTCCAGTGCTTGAACAGCTTCGTTATTCTTACCAAGAGCGGTATACGCCCAGCCGTACATCCGGTTGATGATTGGGTTGTTAACTTTACCTTTCAACTGATCAAGATAAGCTGTTGCACCTTGGTAATCTTCTGCTAAGAACTTATAACGAGCTACATCCAATAACAATTCTGGGTCCTGCGTACCACTTTTCTGCACATACAGTTCGTAATTTTGAGCGGCACTCTTGTAAGCCCGAGAGTTGGCCAAAGCATCAGCATACGCCCGATATGTTGGAGCAAACTCCGCGTCATTCTGGATCGCTAGCTTAAAATACTCCTGCGCTTTTGCATAGTTCTTGCCACGTAGGTACAAACGGCCAATCTTGTAATTTGCTTCGGCAAGATTCGGGCTGATAGCAAGCGCGTTTTCGTATTTTGAGATAGCGTTACCACCGTCGTTTTTCAAGAAGTATGCATCGCCCATCAACATTTCGATCTCGGCGTTTTCGTTCTTCTTATCCTTCTCATCGGCTATAGTCAATAGCTCCAATGCTCTGGCCGGATCGTTGGTCTTTTCCGATAGGGTGAACATCTCGGCTCCCCGAATCAGCACATCCTGATTTTTGTTCTTTGTGGCAGCAACGGCGTTATTAATAAGCGTAGTACCACCTGCCCGATCGCCTTTCACTAAAGCTACACCACCTAACCCCACGTTGTTAAGCTGGTTTTTGGCATCAGCCGCTGCGCCTTTTTCAAACGCGGCTTTGGCCTGGTCAACTTGTCCGCTTCTGAGATAGTAGTAACCAAGGTAAAACTGATTCTCAGCCGTTGGCGAACTAGTCGCTAACTGTGTGAGAGTTTGTCCTGCTTTGGTGAACCGCTCGGCCTCTATGTCCTTGATAGCTGTTGGAAGGTCCTGCGCCTTTAAAGGAGCAAGAGCGGTTGCTCCAACGAACAGGATGGTCAACAGCGATTTCTTCTGATCGTTCATCATGTATTTCAGGTTGGAAATTGAGAAAATTGTTAATGCTTATTAAACAGTCGACAAAACTAAAAAATTGCAATTAAACCAAAAAATTGCCTAATCTGTAAGATTGATCTCCCTATTATATGGGATTGCAGGCCATAAGCCTAATTTTCTAATGATAAGTGAACCAGCATCACGCGCCACATAATTAATCAACCCTCCTCCCAGACCAGGGTGTGCTTCTCGACTCAGAATATACACTGGTCTCCTTAATGGATAACGCTGCATCCCTAAGTCCTCCTGAAACGGTTGAAAATAATCATCCCGTTTGGTTGGGTTTTGTTTAGGCGACACGCCCATTACGCGTAAGTCTTTGGCCAGTTCAACTGAAAGTGGTTCGTCACCATCACTGATCCAATTAACGCCTATAAACCCAAGTGCTGAAGGATTCTTCCTAACAAACTCAATAACCTCACGGTTTGAGCGCGTTGTGAAGATTCGTAGCCCTTTTACATCGTCAACATTAAAAGTTTTTAATACAAACTCTAAATTGCTGGAATTGTTATTGTCGAAAACGAGGGTGATAGGGCCACCCTGATTGCCCCCTTTTAACTGAGACCATTGTGTAATCTTTCCACTAAAAACGTCGCGTAGCTCATTCATTGTAACCAAACTATCAACATTTGCTTTGTTGATAATGAGAGCTACTCCATCATTCGCAATCTTCTCCGTCGTTCCTTTAATTTTACGCTGGTTCAATACGCCTTGCTCTTTTGGGGTCAGCTTTCTTGTTACAAAGGCTAACCGGGCGCTATCTCTGAGCATCATGTTGATTGCTTCCTGCTCTGGCTTATAAACGACTTTAAAATGAGCGTCGGGGTATATGCCTGAATAAGCCGAAGTTAGCTGAGTGACCAGTGGTTGAAACGATTCATCGGCTGCGATGACAATACTACCCCGGGCTGGATTGTCCAACGGAGGTTTATCGCTACCACAGCTCAGCAGAGTAATGCTTATACCTGCTATCCAACTAATTCGTTTAATCATTTTCTTGGAAACGTTGATAAGCACGGTACGCCCGAAAACTTCCATAAATCAACAGCAATGCTGCCAGTCCGTACCGAAGCACACCTGGTTCAGGAAACACGCCAAAAGACTGAGAGGAGGCAATCAGTGCGATGCCTCCTCCCAAGTATGCCAGCGAAGCCAGTACTGAAATATACAGTGTCAGCTGCGCCGGACCTCGATTTTGTCCGCGCATAGATAAATTACTCCAGCGTGAAGTTGATCGGTAGATTATATTTCACCCGAACAGGTCGGCCTGACTGCTTACCAGGTCGCCACTTTGGCATGCTCTTGATAACACGGGTTGCTTCTTCGTCAGTACCAAAGCCAAGGCCTTTGAGCACTTGTACATCCTGAATACTACCATCCGTATTAACTACGAAGCTGACGAACACACGGCCTGAAATGTTAGCTCGCTGAGCAGCCGCTGGATAACGCAGATTCTTACTCAAGAACTGGCTCAGTGCTGCCATACCACCGGCAAATTCAGGCTGCTGTTCTACCACCGTAAAGATTTCTTCTTCTTTCGGGGCTGCTTCAACGGCAACTTCTACCTTACTAGGGCCTGCTGAGGCTTCTGGAGCGGCAATTACTTCTTCCGCGTTAGGGTCGCCTTCCTGCGTTTTTTCAGCAGCAACCGCTTCTTTCAGTTCCTCAACGGCTGGTGGTGGCGTTTCTTCCGGCACCTCTTCGTCAGGCTTTACTTCAGGCGGTAAGAATTTCACCGTGTTCACCTTCGGTACTTCAACCGGTGGCGGTGGTGGCGGTGGTGGTTCATTAGGGTCAATAGGTGGCGGTGGAAGCTTCATTAAATCCACCTCTACCATTGCCTGTTCTTCTGGTTCCGGAGTCAGAGCCGTAATGATGGTCGGAGTTAGTACGCCAAGCGTAAACAGAATGCCACCAATGATAAGGGCTCTGGTTACAGTCTTAGGATACTCTTTCCGTAGCGAATAGGCACCATACGCCTGGTTCCGGTTCGCAAACACGATATCATCGAGTGTTGCGTTTTGAGGAGTTTCTGCCATGGTGTTATGCGTCAAATTTGGCTTTGTCTTTCAAGATCTTCTTCTCATCCGGCGTTAGCTGGTCGACTAAGGCGTATCGCTTGGTCTTCGTAATGGCCATTTCGTCCAGGACATCCACCATATTTTTGTATGTGGACTCTTTTGTGGGCTTTATGACAACAACGAATTTGTCACCAGGAACCTTACGAGCGTTTTCTTGAATGGCTTTACGGAACTCGTAGCCGTAGCCAACAGTCTTAAGTTCAGGATCTTCGTTGGCAGCCTTACCAAATATGTAATGTGCCTTATTATCCTTCCCTAGAAAGACCGTCATTACGTTAGACGCCTTGATAGGCTCCGTTTCTTCTTTCTTAGTTTTGTCTGGCACGTTGAGCGTCATCGAAGATGGCTTGCTCAAGGTAGTGGCCAAAATGAAGAAGGTAATCAGAAGGAATCCAAGGTCTACCATCGGCGTCATATCAACGCGGGTAGACTGCTTCTTGGACCGTACCTTACCACCGTCATGTTTACCACCACCACCGCCAGTGTTAATTTCTGCCATAGCTTTAGTGATTTACGATTTACGAATTACGATTTGCTAGTGATGGCAGAGCCAATCCGTACATCGTAACTCGTAAGTCAGATTAGTCGGCTTTCCAACCAGCTGGAGGGGCTTCTGTGCCCGTAATCAGGTTGAATTTGTTGATATTCTGCGCTTGAAGCGTTGCCAGTACGTTCTTGAAATTTGGGAATTTGGCTAGGTTATCGCCTTTCAACGCAATTCTCAAGTCGTTATTGGCCTTCCGAGAGTTAAATACCCATTCTTTCAGTTCGTTCGTTGCACCAGCTCCAGTCGAATCGGTTGGAATACCAGGCTGTTTGATTTTTGCCTGTTGTTCCTTCGGCAAGCTGAGGTACGACTTCAACTGATTGATTGGCAGACCAAAGTTGGACATAAGAGCGAACTCTTTTTTCTCCTTGTCTGAGAAGGTGATGCCTTTGGCTGCTGCTACGTTATCCAGCATTTCCATACGTTCTTGCTGGTTATCGATGCCAAAGTAAACTTTACCTTCCTTATCCAGACCAATGGTCATGATGTTCTTATCAGGCACTTTGATGCCGGAGATAGATGAGGGCGTTTCGATAGCTGCCGCATCTTGAGCCCGGAACTGGGCCGTCAGAATAAAGAACGTCAGCAATAAGAACGCCACGTCAGTCATCGCCGTCATGTCCACTGAAGAACTCGCGCGTTTAATTTTAACTGCTGGCATACAAATAATCGTTTCTGTGAGCTTGCTTCAAGCTCGTTAATTAATAGTGAGCAGCAAAGTTCTGCTGGATGCTCAGGCCGATTTCGTCGATGTTGTATGTTAACACGTCAATCCGGCTGGTGAAGTAGCTATACATAATCGTTGCGATAGCGGCTGTACCGATACCAAGGGCCGTGTTTACAAGAGCCTCAGAGATACCCGTTGACAGAGCAGCGGTGTCAGGCTGACCGGTAGCACCCATGGCTGCGAAAGCCCGGATCATACCAAGTACCGTACCAAGCAGGGCGATCAGCGTCGAAACCGAAGCTAGCGTAGCAATGATTGTCAGGTTCTTTTCCAACATTGGAAGTTCCAGCGTCGTTGCTTCTTCAACTTCTTTCTGCAGAGCAACTAACTTCTGCTCTTTGCTGAGTTCTGTATCAGTCGATAGTTGCTGATATTTTAACAAAGCAGTTTTCACAACGTTACCGATCGAACCTTTCTGACGATCGCACTCTTGAATAGCACCCGCTACGTCGTTACGATCGAGTTGGCCTTTCACTTTGCGAACGAAGTCATCGATTGAGCCCGAACCGTTGGCCCGGCCGATGGTAATAAAACGTTCAATCGAGAATACCAACACCGTCAGGAAACAGGTAAACAGGATAGGTACGATGAATCCTCCCTTGTACACGGTACCGAAATAGTCGCCGGGGATGGGTTCTTTCGTGTTATCTCCGTCCTGAAAATGGCTACCATCGCCGAAAACGAACATGTACGTAAGAATTCCAATCAACAATAAAACGGGAATTACTAACGCTGGGTTCAGACCGCCCGACTTCTTCTTAGGTGCCGCTGTTTTGGCTGGTGCTGGAGAGGGAGTTTGTGTTTTCATTGGAACTGGACTGTAGGGTTAAAATTAAAAGTTGGTTTGCCCGGTAAAAAAAGTGAAAAATTTAGACTCTTTCGGTTTGTCCATCTAAAAATTTGATGGAAACGCCTTGAAACCTCCACAAAACTATGGCTTTTCTGGCTAAAACCACACAAACCGATACGCCAAATCTTTCGTATTCATGGCAATCCATTAATAATAAGTTGGATATATCTGACTCTGCTAGTTTACCGCTTTACGGTAACTGCGTAAGATAAACCCTTGTTTTTCAAGTGTCCCGTAGAAATCCTCTCCTGTCGGCTCTGGGTGCAATGGCTAATGCTATGGAGGTGCGTTGCTCATAAAATTATTGTTAATGTTATTTAATAGATCAAAATGCGTCGGAAATTCGATTCTGAATAGTAGATGCATTAAGGAAATAAAATGCATAAAGAATAGGCTAAAATTTCTTAGCTGAATGAAAGCAAGGTATGTACTCCTTAGCTTAGACATGAGAAAGCCTGCTCGATGAAGCAGGCTTTCTCATGTCTGAAAAATGAAAGAGCTGACCAATTTGGCCAGCTCTTTTGTCGGGAAGGCGGGATTCGAACCCACGACCTCTTGCACCCCATGCAAGCACGCTACCGGACTGCGCTACATCCCGAGTGGTCTGCAAAAATAGTGTATTAAATACAATGAACAAGGCGAGCACACTAAAAACCTTTTTTTATGTGCTCGCCTTGTTCATCATCCTAAGCTACTTTATCAACTAGTTTCTACCACTACCCTGCGTAGCAGGTGGTTGGTTGGTTCGTCGTTGCTGTTGCATCGGGTTTTGTCCCTGCGTAGCAAATGGGCTTTGGCGTTGTTTAAACAATTGGAATCGCGTTGGTTGCGATTGACGAGGGAACGAGTTGTTCTCTGTGTCAATATCAGCGATTTCGTAGAATGGGTCAAGCGTCCACTGTGTAACTTTCTTACTAGTGGCAATGACTTTCTTAATGGATACGTCGTTAAACCGCCAGATCTCAGCCGGAAAACGAGCAACTGAATCTGTTCCATCTTCAAACTGCATACGCACAATCACTGGCATTGGTACACCGCCCTTATTCTTTAAGGAGAGGGTATATAAGTTCGTACCAGCGCTTGTTTCAAGGGCTTTACGTTCATCTGGGGTTAGGGTCGCCAAATAATCTTCATACTTCTTGCGGTCGGCGTCTGTAACAGCGTATGGGTCATAGCCGTTATAGAAATCTTTCATCGTAGAGTCTTTGGCTACCACAGTTTCTGCTTGAGTAGCAGCATCACGTTGTTTGCTAATCGTACCTGCACGACGCTTGGCTTCGGCCCTAGCCGCTGCTTTCGTAGTTTCTGGGTTACCTGAGTCAACCTGATACCAGTCAACTTCTACCAGATCCTGATCGACCGGTTCGACACCATAAAACCAACCTTTCCAGAACCAATCCAGATCTACACCCGATGCATCTTCGAGCGTACGGAAAAAATCAGCTGGTTCAGGGCTTTTGAACGCCCACCGACGCGCATATTCTTTAAACGCATAATCAAACAGCTCGCGGCCCATAACCGTTTCGCGCAAGATGTTTAGCGCTGTAGCCGGCTTTGCATAGGCGTTAGGCCCGAGGCTGATAACGTTATCCGAAGAAGTCATGATTGGCGACAATACCGACTTATCAGATTTCATGTAGTCGGTAATGTACTGAGGTTCGCCCCGGCGGCTTGGGAAGTTATAATCCCACTCTTTTTCGGCCAGATACTGGCAAAACGTATTTAAGCCCTCGTCCATCCAAGTCCACTGACGTTCATCGGAGTTGACGATCATCGGGAAGAAGTTATGACCAACTTCGTGAATGATTACGCCGATCATACCCGCTTTAGTCTGTTCTGAATACGTGCCGTCGGCTTCTGGGCGGCCACCATTAAACGAAATCATTGGGTACTCCATACCCCCTCCCGCTGTTGCATGACAGGAAATAGCTACTGGATACGGGTATTTAATGGTACGGTTACCGTATGACTTAAGTGTGTGCTCAACAACTCGGGTTGAATACTGTCCCCACAGAGGATTTCCTTCTTTCGAGTAAAAAGACATGCTCCATATTTTCCGTCCATCGCCATATACGTCGGTTTGCATAGCATCCCATATGAATTTACGGCTGCTGGCAAAGGCGAAATCGCGAACATTATCAGCCTTATAAATCCAGGTCTTCTTGCCTTTCACATCAGCAGGCTTCGCTTTTTCGGCAGCCTCTGCTTCGGCCTGGGTAACGATAACAACTGGCGTTTTAGACGTAGCTGCCTGCGCCAGGCGCTTTTGTTGGGTAGCGCTCAAGACCTGCTTGTAGTTTTGGCATTCGCCCGTTGAACCAACAATGTGGTCGCTAGGAACGGTGATGGCTACTTTGTAATTACCAAAAATAAGGGTGAACTCACCTTGACCTAAGAATTGCTTATTCTGCCAGCCGTTGACGTCGTTATAAGCGCACAAACGGGGGAACCAGTGAGCAATGAAGTAGTTTGAGTTGCCATCTTTGGGGAAGAGTTCGTAACCGCTACGGCCGTAATACTCAGTGATGTAATAGTTCCAGTCTACGTTAAATGCGTAACTCGCACCGGGTTTAAGCGGAGTTGGCAAGTCAATGCGCATCATCGTCTGGTTGATGGTGTACTTTAACGCAGTACCTGATTTTGCGTCTTTAACGGCGGTGATTTTATAACCGTATTTATCGGTTGCCTGCTGGCTGCTGCGTTCCCGAACCGATGTCAGGTTTTGCAACTGCCCAAAGCTCATACCGCTTTCGTTGATACCACCTGTGCGCGTTACGCTACCAATAGAGCCTTTTGCAAACAGGTTTTGATCAAGCTGAAGCCAGATAAAGCGTAGTTCGTCGGTTGAATTGTTATGGTACGTTACGGTTTCTGAGCCGATAATTCTTTGGTTTGCGTCATCTAGCTCTGCTTTGATGTCATAATCAGCGCGGTTCTGAAAGTAATCACGGCCAGGTGCACCCGCAGCGGTGCGGAATGTGTTTGGTGTCGGTAGCATTGGGCCGAGTTGCTCAAAGCGTGTGTTGGCATTCTGCGTTGGGGCAGTTGGGGCTTGAGCCTTTGCTAACCCAGTTGAAATGGCCAAACCTACTGCCAGCAGAATTATCTTTTGCATAAGATAGGTTGTAGTTGTTGATTTAAGTTGGTAAAAATACAGAAAAAGCAGTTTGTATTTTTTATTACAGCAATGGTAAAGCTTTTTGGTAGGAAAATTTAATTGCCATCGGGCCGGATGTTCAGGGTTACATCTCGAAATTATAGCAACGAGCATCGATTGTAGTTAAATTAGTTCGGCTAGATACTCATTGTTCAAAATGAGCGATATGGCCATACCGGCTACAATGCCAGAGATAATGAGCGTCCAACGGAGTCGGCTACTACGTAGAATGTCTAACACGACATAAGCCAGCGCTAATACAAGGCTCACAATCACCAATTGACCAACCTCTAAACCTATATTGAAGGCGAGCAAAGGCTTAATGATGGTAGCTTCGCGCCCTAAAAGACTACGCAGGTAATTAGAAAAGCCCATTCCATGAATTAGACCGAAGGTCAGCGCTAAACCATATCGCCAGGAGGTGTTGGTTTGCCGGGTGGTAGACGATAATCTTGATTTAGGCTCCTGATAGAAGAAGTTACTGATGGCAGTAATCAAAATTGTAATTGGAATAAGCAACTCGATCAACTCAGTTTTGTAATTGATAAGTTGTAGCGTAGCAAGAGCAAGCGTAATTGAATGCCCTACCGTGAATGCCGTCACCAAGAGTAAAACCTGCCTCCATTGTTGTAAAGTATATACAGCACAAAGGGCTATAACAAATAAAATGTGATCGTATCCGCTCGGATCCGTAATGTGGTCGAAGCCTAAGCGTAAGTAGATCAAAAAATCATCCATTGGTTAGCAACGTAAAAAATAAGTGCTGGGGTAAGAATAAAGCTGCCATAAAGTACGCTTGGCTTTACTCAGTTTTGAACCAATCGGCATACATAACATAATTATTTGCCGTGCGCATAAATATGTCGGCTTGTTCGGTGGAGACCGCTTTGAGGAACCGAGCCGGGTTACCTGCGTAAATTGAGCCGGGCGGAATCACCGTGTGTTGAGTAACTATAGCACCGGCGGCAATGATGCTGCCCGTACCAACAACGGCTCCATCCATAACGATTGCCCCCATTCCAATCAATACTTTATCTTCTATTGTGCAGCCGTGTACTACGGCATTGTGAGCAATTGATACGTAATTGCCAAGTTGGGTCTTGTACTTTTGGTAGGTACAATGAATGACAGCGCCATCCTGGATATTACAACGATCGCCGATTGTGATAGAGTTGACATCGCCCCGCACGACGGCATTGAACCAAACGGTACAGTCGCGTCCCATCATTACTTCGCCAACGATGGTAGCATTGTCGGCGAACCAGCAGTTCTCGCCAAAAGTAGGAGCAATTCCACGAACAGGTTTAATGAGTGCCATGCTGCAAAAGTAAGGTGAAGTCTACGTTTCTTCACGTAGGAACTTAACTGCACAAAAAACAGCGGCTGGTTTGTTAAACCAGCCGCTGCCTGACAATCAATAATTAAGCTATTTCTTGGCCTTATCTACCAATTTTTCTATAGCCTCCTCGACATCATCGACCGTCCGATTAGCTTCCCGTTTTACTTTCTTAAAATCATCTTCGCTCGACCGCTGCACTTTATAATACGAATCGGATAGCTGACGACGCTTATCTTCGAGATCTTTAATCCGGTCTTCGCGGTCTTTACGATCCTTACGGCTTTCGTTTTTTACTTCTTGTTTAGCATCGTCAATCTGCTCATCGAGCTTGTCCATTTGCTCTGCAATGCGGTCAGACAGATCACGCCGATCACGTTCCGTTGCTCGGTTGCTGTTCCGGTCATCGCGGTCCCGATCGTCATCCCGACGGCTGGTGCGGTCATTACGGTCGCGGTCGTCATCACGGTTGCTTGAACGGTCGCTTCGGCCGCGATCATCATCCATACGGCTGTTGCGATCATCGCGATCTCGGTTGTCCCGGTCACGGTCATCGCTCCGGTTAAATAAGCCAGATAGTCCACGCCGTTCACTACGGTCGTTATCACGATCGTCGTCTCGGCGATCGTCGCGATTATCATACTGGTCCCGATCGCGGTCATCCCGATTGTCTCGGCCATCACGATCGCGATCATCGTAGCGGTCGCGTCGATCGTAGTCTCGATCATCGCGCCGGTCCGAATCTCTCCGGTCGTTATAGCTGTACCGATCGTCACGATTCCGGTCGTCGTCGCGGTCACGGCGGTCGCGGTCACGATCATCATACCGATCCCGATCTTCTGAACGACGATCATACCCCTGGTCTCGGTAACTATTGTAGTCGGAGCGGTCATTGTACGAATCACGATCGCTGTACCGGTCGCGGTCGTCCGATGAATAGCGATCGTCATACGAGCTGCCACCCGACATCCGACTTGGACGATCGTCGCGGTCATCCGACGACCGGTATGAGCTGCCGTAGGGATTGCGATAAGAATCTGATGAATTATAGTCGCGTGAGTCGTTCCGCGATCTGTCGTTGCGGCTCATGCGTTCGTCATCGCGGTTACGAGGGCTGAACAAGCCGCCCTCACTACGACTGTCATCTCGTTCATCACGATCCCGACGGCTGAATAAGCCTTCCCGATCATCATTATTGTTACGACGGCTCCGTGAGTCACGGTTGTCGCGCGAGTTGTTCGTACGATCCTCCTGTACTATATCTTCCCGACTGTTCTTCGAGTCTTTATATAACCAACTCTCGAACGAAGCGCAGGATGATAAACCGACTGTGGCAGCTAGTAATGCCGCTACCACCCATGTTTTCCTTTTCATAACGTTGTTTCATTTGTTAATAATGACAGTTAAAAAGGCTCAAAAAACGTACCAGTGCCTTTTTAAGGTAATCAACAAACGAACACCGTAAATGTTGGGACTCCATTCCACACGATTTGTAGAGTAAAGTCCCAATAAATACTATTGGGAATGACCTTATTGCAATAATAATGGCCGGTTCAGACGAGGCTCTAACGAATTACCACCATTCCTGCACCGTGGTAGCTGCGATAATCTCCGTTGTACATAGCGTCAGCTGATACGGGGCCGATCACAAACCGGCCTTTTGATACTGCCCGTGCCAAGTAGTAGAATGTTCGTTCTGTGCCACTTGCGGAGGTGTAGAAGTTGATTCGGTCGTCGCGGAGGTCGAAGTGATCCGGCTGCGTCGGCTTTTTAATCCAGGCTAAATCCCGCTGGTTCCCGCCCGATGCGTCAAGCAGACGCGGGTTTTCGACCTCTAAGCCCGCTGGTAATAAGTCGGTAACAACGACGTTGTCGACGTTGAGGCCATTCGTGCTGACCAGCGTAATCTTGACAACGACCAAGTCATTCTGCCGGAGATTGTCGATCGGTTGTCCATCACGATTTAAGTATTGCCGACGTACTTGTAAGCCGTTATCCTCTTCGGCTATCTGACTACTAACGGGAACACCCTCACTTTGTCCGAAATAATATACAGTGCCAGACCCTTTAGCTGCTACCAGTAGTGGCAAGTTAGTGGGCACTCGTTTGAGACTTAACGACGCATTATTCATAGTGCCTAGCGATTTGCCATTTGCTGTTAATGTAGCTGTCGCCGTGTTGCTCGCGTTCTGACGGGCCAATTTGCCTAAAGCCAGAAACGCAAAGGCCGATTCCTGGGTGTTCAGATATGTCGACTGTCGCAAGGCATTCGATAGTTGCCGGGCGAGTTGAGGAATCTGAATATTATCGCGGTCGGTGTCGACAAGCGCTTCGAGTACTAGAGCCAGGTTGCGTAGGGGAGAGGCATAACTGCCGCCCGTTTGCCGCCCGGTTGTGTTGTCGGTAAAGCGTTTAGGCAAGAGCGACGCATAACTACGTGTGTCGCCGATTCGCATAAAGGCCGTTGCCAGTAAATAGCGACTGTCGGATGTTAGCAAGCCTATGTTCTGCTTATAGTAATTCATGGCCGGGCGATTCGGCTTACCAGCCGTTGCCAGGACATAGAGGCCATAGATACTTGTTCGGCTCGCTACTGAGCGTGCTGTTCGCCCCCCTGATTCGTCAAACGCAACCTCGTTTTCGGTAACGGGATTGCTGGTAAAGGTTGTCAGATAATCTAACGCCGAGCTCAAAACCGACGAGCGTACTTCAAAGCCCGCTTCCTGGGCTTCTGTCAAAAAATGTACCGCGTAGGCGGTCGCCCATGGATCTACTTGTGCCTGGCCTGGCCACATGCTAAACCCGCCGTTTGCCGATTGTAATCCTTCAACCGTTTGAACCGCCTGGCGGACGTTGGTGGTAGGGTTCATGTCACTATCTCCCGAACGGACAAAGTACGTACCGGACGCTATCTGTTTAGTTAGATCAGCGAAATAAAGCTGCGGAAACGCTTTCGAAATCGTTTGCTCTATGCAACCGTGTGGATAACCTAGTAGATACGATAACTCGCGGCCATATTGTGCTACTGGCGAGCGGCTTAGGGTAATGCTGGCCCGCGCTGTACCGGGCAGGAAATTGCCTGCCAGTTTTAACGTTTGGGTTTGGCCGCTAGCTACTGCTCCTGCCAGGGTGGTTTTTTGTAAAGAAGCCGCCGGGCGTACCGTTACGTCTGTTTTCTCCGTGAACGTTTCTCCCAACCCATTGACCGTCACGACGACTGCTCCAGCGCCAATGGCTTGTTTAGCCGATATTCTAAAAATCATACGGCTTTCCCGACCAGGCTGAATCGTTACTCTCTGCATGTTCAGGCTATCAACAGTGAGCGGGCCAGACACGGTTAGGCGGGCAGTGACAACGGCAGGTTTACTGGTTGTGTTGCTGAGGTTAACGGGTAGTTCAAGCTGATCACCCGGCGTTAAGAAACGCGGAACACCTGTGCTAATGACAATGGGGTCGGCCACTTTCATATTGCTGTTCGACGTACCGAATGCGTTATCTTTGTAAGCGACAGCCATAACCCGTAGGTCACCCGAAAACTGAGGGATGTCAATCGTAAATTCTGCTTCGCCGTCTAAGCCTGTGTCCAGAATGCCACTCCACAGCGCCACTAATCGAACCCGACCATTGCTAAGCGGGTTAACCCGCCGTTCGAGATCGTAACCATCGCCCCCAACACTCGACTGCGAAGACCGTAGAGACAGTTCAGGATAGAGCAAGGCGTACAGATCGTGGCTGCCAACCTCTAAGGCCCGCTTCTGATAAAAGAAACCGTGTGGATCAGGTGTTTTAAAGTTTTTGAGTTGCAGAATACCTTCGTCAACCACGGCAACCGTTACCTGAGCGTTACGAGCGGTTTTTATACGAATAGTCTGCTTAGTTTTTGAGCGTGATTGGGTAGCGGCTGTAATGGTTACAGGGAGCTGCGTGTAATTATCCTGAACAGCTACAGACGCAAATCCGTGGGCTACTGTCAAGGGCAAGTTTGCATCAGCGCGATTGCCAGGGTCGATGGCTCGGATAAGCGTTGCCGTAACGTATACGTTAGGCAGGTGCTCATCGCCAACGGCAAAGCTCCACTCGGCTGATTTGTTCGTAGTTGTCAGCCAGTGGTGTTCCAAAACGCGATTTCGCTCAATAGTCACCAACAGCTTACCTTCAAAAGGTGCCTTGAACAAGACATTAGCTTTGTCGCCGGTTTCATACATTGGTTTGTCGAGCGTCATCAGAACCTGCCCTTCCTGACTAACTTCAAAAGATGAAGCCGAAGTATTGCCGTATCCATACGCGTAGAAGCCAGTGGCGGTGTAATGAGCGGCTAAAGCATTGGGGCTTGCGGCTTTATATACTCGAATTTCGTACTCTCCCGAAACGGTTGGTACGTAGCGGAATCCGGCTCTGCCTGCTTTAAATGTAATCGTGTTGGTGTAAACCTGTTTTTCGCGTCGTTTCGTAGTGTACTTAATCGGGCCATTTTCTCCTTCTGTCCCCTTTTTTTCAATAACAGTTTGATAGTCATACCGTATTACTTCAACGGTTGCCGAAGCCGAAGGGCGTAGACTTCCGGTTGGATCGAGGGCGACCAATTCGGCGGCAATGGGTACGTTCGTTGTAATGTAACGATCTGGCAGCCGAACACCAAAGAACGTGTCCTGGGTTAACACATCAAAGCGACGAAGCCGGTTAACGGGGCGTCCATTCTCATCAAAAACAGTTATAAATAGCTTAACTTCCAGTAAGCCAATATCTTGATATACGGCTGGAATCTGGAACCGCTCGGTAGCCTGCCCATTTGCGTTGGTACGTCCCTGGCGAAGATCTTTGGGAAACGAGGCCGGATCGCCGGACCGTTCAGTAGGTATGTCAAAACTGTAGTCTTCATAACCTTTGGGAGCAAAGACTTTCCGTTTCAACTGTAACTCCATTTCATAAGCCCGGTCAGAAGCCGGTGGGCCAAACAGATTCAACGCCGTGGCTGACAGAGTAATGGTCTGACCCGATTTGTAGCTGGTGCGGTCGGTTAGCACATCGACTTTGATACGGTCAGGAATAAACTCTTCGACGCTGATTGCTTGAGAGGCTAACAAAACGTTATTGGCGTTCAGCACCTCAACCGTGTAGCTGCCCGTAACCGCGGCCGGATCGAGTACTACGTCTGTCGTGATGGCTCCCTGCGCGTTGGTTGTTTTACGAAAGGCGCGATACTCACGACCATTGGGTAGCAGCACTCGAATCAGCACCGGAATTTCGCCCGGCGTGGATAGTCCCGGCGTGGACAGGCCCGGCGTGGTTTTATCGGTATTCAATCGAGATTGTGTCCGGACAATGGTGTTAAAATGAATCGTTTCGCCGGGGCGATAAATGTCACGGTCGCCGTATACGAAGGCATCAAAGCCCGATTCGTTGTCGCGTTTACCTTCTACCTCAAAGCGCGAGGTTTCTACCTGTGTGTCATTTAAGAATAAGAAATTGAAATCATCGTCGGTGCGAGCCGTCAGCAAGGCAATGGTAAAGCCGGGCGCTTTCTCGCTTACTTTCTCAAATTTAACAAAGCCAGCGCCATCGGTTGTTAAGGTGTAAACCGACTGGTTATTGCTACTGACGAGGGTGATCTCAACGCCCTGTACCGGTTCGGCCGTACGAATCGAATTGGCCCATACCAACACTTCATCCTTTGTTTGCCGGGCTATCAAACCGATGTCAGACACCGACACAAGCTGGCTGGCTTGTAAATACGCTTCGTTTTTAGATCCAACTGACACCAGATAAATTCCACGAAAGTTATTGTTCTGGTCAGGCAAGGATACGTTCAAGGCTGAAACGCCCCGTACTTTAGGCAGATCCGCTGTTTCAACCGTTTTATTTACGAGCACGTCACTTAAATCACCGGCCTGGTCGCTGTCGTAATTGTAAGTCCCATTGGGCCTCCATTCTCCGCTGGCTGTTTCCGCGTATTCTTCATAGCGGTTAGAGCGGAGATAACCCAGGATATTATTCTCGTACAGTTTTGCAATTTTTACTTGCACCTTCGGTACATTGACAATATTCAGTCCAATATTTCGCGCTCCCTTCGACGATAGATAAAGCGCCTTCTTGTTTGCAAACTGAATGCTGGCGGGCATCTTGCCAAAGAATAAATCACGCGTTACGGGCTCATCAAGTTTGGTGTTCAATACGCCCCGGATTTGGTCAGTGAGGGTAAGAACATAGGTGTCTGTCTCGTTGAAGTTGCCGCGTATGATAAAGCCGTTTTCGGTTAACTCAGCGGTTGTTTCGGTTTGGGGCTGAACGGTGTAATACTGACTAAGGTTGCCGGGTTGTAGCTCCTGCGTGGTAATGACCCGCACTACTCCCTGAAGACCGGTGGCCTGACTGTTCTCAAAACTCGTTTGAACATCAGCGATCTCAACCTTATACCGGGAAGGAATCGTGCCGGTTGCTTCAATGGCTTCTTTACTTGTAAAAGCCGTATTCGGCACTTTCAACCCCCCGTTAACCTTTACGGCTAGGGGCTGCTCGTTCTTAATGGCGGGGGCGTTAGATAGGGTTAACGAAACATTGTTCTGTGCTTCATTTTGTGCTACCTGAGCGGTTAAAGGTTTGTCTTCTGTAGAAATCGCTAATTTTTCTGATACCTCTGCCGACCGAACCGGGTAGTTAAAGTTGAGCCGTGCCTTCGCTACAGGTTGCCCGGTTTGCGGTGAGCGGGCCCACCAGCTTTCGAGATTAGTGAGTTGCAGATAGGGCGTATGAAACGCAATCACATCGCCCGTTACGTTCAGGTCTTTTTGATCGGTTCGCTGCAGCAGATCGTTCGTTAGTTCGGCCCGGTAGTCGGTTGCTGGTTCAAAGGCGACGGCAGGCGAGAAAACCAGCTCGTTTGGGGCTGTCCATTTAAATTTTCCACGAACAGCCGGCTTAAATTGAATGTATTGGGTAGAGTCCCACTCATCGAACTGGCTAGTCGGTCCTACGTTTTTGTTGAACGTAAACGTTAAGTTTTGGGTCTGTTGAACTTCATCGTCGAAATTTCGGCCCACAACTGACAGCTCGTTGAAGGGCAAGCGTTTGCAACCAAAAAAAGAAAGAAAAAGGCCACAAACTATTAGCCCGCCAACAGGGTGGTATTTAGGAAAGCGCATTTTCATGAGTGAAGCGGTGAGCAATCAGATACAAATAAAAAAATCAGCCAAAGTTGATAAGCAAGTTGGCTTTTCAATACATGACTTAGTAAGCGGTAGTCAGTTCTAAAAGTACGATTCTGGCTATGGTCCCTTGCCGGAATCGTAATCTTATGACGAAACCCTGAACCAACAAACGGCTATTCGTTTTTAATCAGAATTCGTAAATCCGTGTTGCGCCCTTTGTCGTCAGCGCAGGAGATTTTTAGTGCACCAGCCCTCGGTTTGAAGAATACCGCTTTGGTTGGACTGGCTTTGCAATAAAGCTTGTCGTTCAGGTACCAAAACACCGTTTGCACATCGCTGGCAGCCTGGCAACCCAGTTCCATTTCTACTGATTGCTTAGGATTGATATAATATTCACTGCCATTATTTAAGCTCGTGATTTGTGGACCAGCATTGCCAAACACCCGCTCGCAAGCTGGATTATGAGGGGGCGCTACGTCGTACGGAATGTGCTTGCTCTGGTAGAACGCGGCAACCTCGGGGGATACGTTGGCGTAAAACCGTCGAACAGGACGTAACGTACCAGCGTCATCGTCGGGACGACAGTGGGCGCAGTACGATAGCGTTCCGGCAGGATTAGTAAAGACCGCTTTTCGATGCTGGCAGCGTCGGTGCCGCGAGACGCCCATGATGTAGTAGTCAGTTACTGGGTTGTCGCAAGACTCATCAGGTATATCGCCACTTTCCGGGCAGATAAGGCGCATCGCCAGTTTTGATGAAGATTTGGTCTTGGACGGCTGCAATCGGCGATTGGATGAGTTATAATCGAGGGCGTTGAACAGTTGAAATAATAATGGAGTCGCCGTATTAGCTCCGCTTAACTCGGCTATACCTACGCCCGAAAAGTTGCCAACCCATACGCCAATGGTGTAACGTTGATTGTATCCAATACTCCAGGCATCGCGTCGACCGTATGACGTTCCGGTTTTCCAGGCAATTCGGGGGAGGTGATAACTGTTGTCGAAATTGTTTGGTAAGTCAGGGCGTGTGATTTTGGATAAGGTTTGCGTGACGAGGTAAGCTGCTTCGGAAGAAAGCACGGTTACGGCTTCAGTAGAGCTAGAAGCTCGGTTAGTTTGTAGAATTTCGCCACCAGAGCTTGTCTTATCCGGGACAAGGAAGCGTAGCGGTAGAATAGTGCCTCCGTTGGCAAAGCCAGTATACAGCCGGGTCATTTCTTCTAATGTGACCCCACAGCCACCTAAAATCATCGAAAGGCCTAGCTCCTTAGCTTGTCGTTTAACAGTCGAAAAGCCAGCTTTACGTAAGGTGGCTACTAAAGTTGGTGTTTCAATCTCCTTCAGTAAGGCAACCGCCGGAACATTAAGTGAATTCGCTAAGGCAAACTCAGCGGTCACCGGACCGTTAAACTTGCGGTCGTAATTATCGGGTTCATAACCGCTGAAGTTGGTCGGCACGTCCGACAGCTTGGTTTTTGGGGTAATGATGCCGGCGTCAAAAGCTAAGCCGTATAAAACGGGCTTCAACGCACTGCCTGGCGATCGTATGGCCTGAACACCGTCGACCTGACCACCGTCGAAAGCATCGGTAAAGTTGGCCGAACCTATGTAAGCGACTACTTCCTGCGTTTGGTTATCCACAATCAGAACGGCCGAATTGTGGATATTCAGCGCCCGAATCCGGTTTGCGTAGTTCTGCACCAGCCGCTCGGCGGTAGCCTGTACGTTTGGGTGCAAACTCGATTGAATAACGGGCAGGTCTGGGTTTTCGGCCCGCAGCCGACGTGACAGATGCGGAGCCAGTTGCGGAGCGTCGTGGCGGTAAGCCGTGAGCGGCTCGTTGAGAGCGTCGCTAATGGCTGCATCGTCGAACAATTCTGACGAACGGAAGCGATTCAACCAGCGATTTCGCTCCTGAACGACTAATGAGTTGTTACGCCCTAACCTCAAGCTTGATGGACGGTTTGGTACAATCGCTAGAGTGGTTATTTCTGCCAGACTCAACAAAGTGGGCAACTTGCCGAAATAAAGCAATGAGGCCGATTTCAAACCTTCAATGTTGCTGCCGTATGGTATCAGATTTAGGTATAGCTGTAAGATCTCATCTTTAGAATAGTGAACTTCGAGTTGTAACGCCCGGAATAACTCAACGATTTTGCTCCCATACGTTCGCTCACGAGGCTCTAACAACCGCACTGTTTGCATCGTGATCGTTGACGCGCCTGATGTCCGCCGACCTGTTAAAAGGTTACGGCCTGCAGCGCGCAGCATAGCAATCGGATTAAAGCCAGGGTGATAATAGAAATATTTGTCTTCTTTGTGCAGGATAGCCTCGCGAAGTGTAGGGGTAATTTCAGAAAGCTCGGTATACAATCGCCACTTATCGTCCCGACTGAGGAAGGCATGAAGGACCGTGCCATCGCGGGCGGTAATTAGCGTAGAATAGGAAACTCGTGTGTGGATAGGAAAGAAAATATCTAGGCATATGAACAGTAACAGGAAAACCGCTACCCCCTTCATTAATCGGGATTTTCCCATTCGTTGTGCCGCTAAACGAACGTTTTTTACAATTGACTTAAACATTTTCGTCTCCTTCCTGCCTTCTTCGCGTTCTTTGTAGTACTAACAGAGTATCTGGGCGATGCAAATGTCTGTTAAATCCCTTAATCAACGAAAGCACAGCTTACATCATGACTCTTCAGTTTTTCGGAGCAGCCCGTACCGTAACGGGAAGCAAACACTTACTCACTACAACGCAGGGAACCCAGATCCTACTCGATTGCGGGTTGTTCCAGGGCATCAATACCGACGAGTTAAATCAGCAGTTTGGCTTCGATCCCGCTACCGTAGATTACATGGTGCTATCGCATGCCCACATCGACCACACGGGGCTGATTCCGCGCCTTGTTCGCCAGGGTTTCAACGGGCCTATTTACACGACCTCGGCCACGGCAGACCTCTGCGAAATTATGCTGATGGACAGCGCCCGTATTCAGGAACGTGATTTGGAGCGGGTAAATAAGCGACGGCGTAACCGGGAGCAACCTGAGTTGGAGGCTCTCTACGACGAAGATGATGTGCGGCAGGCGCTAGACCAGATGCAGCCGGTTGAGTATAATAAACCATTTGTCATCTGTGATGAGGTGACGGGGCTATTGACCGACGCTGCTCACTTATTGGGAAGCGCGTCGGTTAGCCTGACAATCCGGGAGAAGAGCTCGACCGGTGCCATAGCAGAGAAACGCTTATTTTTTAGCGGTGATATAGGTCGACCCGACGACAAGATTTTACGTAAGCCTGATCCGTTTCCTCAGGCTGACTACATCATCTGCGAATCGACCTACGGCGACCGGCTCCACGAAGCCGAGCCCGACATGAAAGCGCATTTGTTACGGATCGTACGAAAGACCTGCGTCGAAAAACAGGGTAAGCTTATCATCCCTGCCTTTGCCGTCGACCGAACGCAGGAATTGATTTATGCACTCGACCAGCTATCAAGCGAAGGCCGCCTGCCACGTTTACCCGTCTACATTGATAGTCCTATGTCGGTGAAAGCCACGGACGTTATGCGCCAGCATGAAGAAGATTTCAACCCGGAGATTCTGGCCTATGTTCGTAAAGATGGGGATGCCTTTAATTTCCCAAACTTACACTATGTAGCTGATGTTGAAGCCTCAAAAGCCATTAATACTAAAACCGAGCCATGCATCATTATTGCACCATCGGGTATGGCCGAAGCTGGACGAATAAAACATCATATTAAAAACAATATTGAAAATCCGATAACAACAATTCTGCTGGTAGGCTATGCCTCGCCAAACAGTTTAGGTGGTGCCCTAAAGCGGGGAGACAAAGAAGTCAGTATTTTTGGCGAACGATATGAGGTAGCAGCCCGGGTCGAGGTTATGGACTCGTTTTCGGCGCATGGCGACTATCAGGAAATGTTACATTTCTTAAGCTGCCAGGACCCTGCTCAAGTCAAGACTGTGTTTCTGGTACATGGTGAGTACGACAAGCAAGTGATCTGGAAAGAGAAGTTACAGGCTGCCGGATTCCGTCATGTTGAGATACCGGAGATGCAGCAAAAAGTAGAACTATAAATAAAATACCCCGGCTTATGCAACCGGGGCTGGATACTTTCAGGAAAGTCGGGTAGCGTCGTCAGGCAAACCTGGCGCGCGAAAAACAACGGTTCAACACAACGCGATACACTTTACCAAACTGGGCGTAACACCAGCGTTTAAGTTGCTTTACTTCGTCGGGGATAAGCATTTGGATAGCTTTGGCCAGTTCTTTTTCGAACAGTGCTTTATCAAAACTTACCTTCTGAAGGATGGTTTTGATGTACTCAAGCATGGAAAGCATGGTCTGTCGTAATTATGGTTAAAGAAGCTGATGATAAATGAAAGAGGTATACAGGTTCGTTAATGCTATAATAACTAAAATCGTAACGGCTTGTTCTGTGATTTGTTGCAACAAAATAACAATCAACTTTGCAGTATTCCGCAACTTTCTTGTATTATTTTACTGCTCTTGTGGTTTTGTTTTTTCACAATCTGTTGATAATCTTGTATCTATCGAATTAAGCCAACCTACTTTTCCGATTGAACGGCCTTTCACTATATCTGTTATAATTTCTAAAAGTGACAGTCGCCCGACGGTTTCTTTTCCCGACATTCCAGGCTTCTCGAAAAGAGGAACATCAGCAAGTGTAACAACTACTGACGTAGCCGGAAAAATGGTTACTAATCAGATTATTACGCAGAACTATCAGGCACGAGCCCCAGGGCGTTTTTTGCTAGCCCCGTTTGAAATTACAATCAATGGCGAGGTTGTCCAGTCAAAAGGAGCCTTATTAGTCGTTCAGCCACCCACGACAGCTTCAGCACCGACGAATGCAACCCAAATAACGGTGTCCAACGATGCTGCATTTGTTTCGTTGCGAACGTCGAAAAGCTCGATATTCGCTGGCGAAGGAATTGCGTTAACCCTGTCGTTCTTCGTCGCCGACAACTATCCTTACGAACTTAGTTTTAAGTCCCTCGATCAGCAGTTACAAAACATCACGAAAAGCATCCGACCTACCAATGCCTGGGAAGAAAACCTGGCAATAACCGAGCTCAAGCCGATTTCTATTTTAATCAAGGGGAAAAAATACCGGGAGATTCGGCTGTTTCAATCAATATTCTTTCCGCTGTCGAGCCAGCCATTGCGATTACCTGCCGTATCCATATGGCTAACACAAACCCGGACACCAGCCTCCCAGGCTGAGAAAGTTGTTTTTACCAGCCGACCTGTTACCGTTGCGGTTCGGCCGTTACCTTCTCATCCGTTGCGAGGTCGGGTACCGGTTGGCGCTTTTAGATTAGAAGAAAGTCTTGAACGGCATCGGGTTGGAGTTGGTCAAAGTACCCGTTACACCTTTGCCATAACCGGAGAAGGTAACATAGCTACCTTACCCGCTCCTACCCGGCTAGAAGAAACGACTAGCGTTGATGTGTTTCCACCCGAAGAACGCCAACAAATCACTCGTTCTACTGATGGTGTGACCGGGCGTAAAACATTTGCGTATTTTATCGTGCCCCGCCAAAACGGAATACTTTCACTGGCAAATCAATTTCAATGGATTTACTTCGATCCTGAAACTGCCCGGTATGACACACTTCACCCAAACTTACAGTTGCAGGTAGGTGGTAGTCTGGCCGTTGTAAACAATACGTCTGCGTCGGTTAATGCGGCTGATACGGATGGAGATGTTGCGTCCGTAAGTCCTATCGGCAACTCTCTTTACCAAGGTATTGAAGCACTTGATAGCACTCATCAACCAATCAGTATTGCCGTTTTAGTCAGGTCTATTGCTAATGTGGTACTTGTATTGATGTTGTTAGGGATGATTTTTGTATTTTTTAAGAAATAACGCTTGTCGAGGAGATACAGCGAAAAACGAGTAAGCATGAGCAGTACCTACGGAATACTATTTAAGATTTCTACGTTTGGCGAGTCACATGGGCCAGGTATTGGAGTGGTCATTGACGGTTGCCCGGCGGGTTTAACATTCGACACAGATTTCATTCAGCATGAATTAGATCGGCGGAAGCCTGGTCAGTCGCGCATTACAACCCAACGGCGCGAGGCTGATGAGTTCGAGGTCTTGTCGGGTGTGTTTGAGGGACAAACACAGGGTACACCTATTTCACTACTCATTCGTAATACAGACCAACGGAGCAAAGACTACGGCCACATTGCCGAACAATTTCGGCCATCGCACGCTGACTACACGTATCAAACCAAATACGGTTCGCGGGATTACCGGGGCGGAGGCCGTTCGTCGGCGCGTGAGACTGCGGCCCGGGTGGCTGCCGGAGCTGTTGCTAAATTACTGCTGGCGCAACAAGGTGTTCAGATTCAGGCCTATGTCTCGCAGGTTGGTAAACTGCGGCTCGAAAAACCTTACCAAGAACTTACCCTGGCTTTGGCCGAGGAGAACGCGGTACGTTGCCCCGACCCAGAAACGGCCGAGCGGATGTTCCAATACATCGACGAAACCCGGAAACGAGGTGACTCAATCGGAGGTGTTGTCGATTGTGTGATAACAGGCGTTCCGGCTGGGTGGGGTGAGCCCGTTTTTGACAAGCTTCATGCCGAACTAGGTAAGGCGATGTTGAGCATTAACGCTGTCAAAGGCTTTGAGTATGGCAGTGGTTTTGCAGGCGCGGAGCTATACGGCTCAGCGCATAATGATGAATTCTATACCGATGCCGATGGGCACGTCAGAACCAAAACTAATCACTCGGGCGGTGTTCAGGGAGGGATCAGCAACGGCGAAGATATTTACTTTCGCACAGCCTTTAAACCCGTTGCGACCATCATGCAGGACCAAGACAGCGTAGACGTACATGGGCAACCCGTAACCGTTTCCGGTAAAGGGCGTCATGATCCGTGCGTAGTTCCCCGAGCCGTTCCGATTGTAGAATCGATGGCGGCATTGGTGCTGGCTGATATGTTTCTGCGGAACAAAGCGTCGCGGGTGTAACACACGCTTGATAAGCTGCTTCTGTGTAGGAGAAGCAGTATCATTGCTGACCTGTTCTGTAGAAGGTTGTTACTTCTTCTTAAATACAGATTGCATAATCGCGAAGCCAAGAAACCCGAATCCCAGCGCCTGGGCAATGATGCCGATAGTCAGTAACGTACCGGCCCAGGTGGTGCTTTTGAGGGCAGCGCCAAGAAGCAGTAAAACAATACCACCAAGCCAGAATCCGGCAGCCAGTACTATGTATTTGTTTCTGATTGTAATCATGTCTGCTCTTAATTAAAATACCGTAGCGTTGTTAAAACCCGTTGATTATCGATTTGTCTTTTCGCCTTAGTTCACAAATTCTATTCCTAACCCTTTTGCCAATAGTATCTGTTGGCCAGGAAACGCTCCAGCGTTTCTCGTTTAAGCGAGGATTGATGGGCACACAATTTAATGTGCTGATTTACGCGCCTGATAGTTCAGTTGCCAATCGAGCTAATGCGGCTGTCTCCGCACGAATGGATTCTTTAAATCAGATTATGAGCGATTACCTGGACGGCTCCGAAATTAATCGACTCTCGGTAACATCGGGCTCGGGTAAATGGGTAAACGTATCGCCTGAGTTGTTTGAGGTATTGCAAAAGGCTAAACAGATTGCCCGAATTTCGCATGGTCGCTTCGATCCAACAATAGGTCCCTTGTCGTTGCTTTGGCGAAGGGCGGTTCGACGGAAGGAGTTCCCTGGCGCCAGGGAGCGCCGACGTGCCCACCGAGCTGTTAGTTATAAATTTATGGACCTGGACAGTACATCACGAACCGTACGGCTGCGTCGACCAAAGATGCGGTTGGACGTTGGCGGCATTGGACAAGGATATGCCATTGACGAAGCGCTAAAGGTGTTGCATCGTTTTGGCATTCAATCCTGCTTGATTGATCTCGGGGGCGATGTGCTGGCGGCTGATGCGCCACCTGATCAAGCCAATGGCTGGCGAGTAAGCATTGGTTCGCTTGAAACTAACGACACGGCGACAATCTCGCTCAAAAACGCAGCGATTACCACGTCCGGCGATACGTACCGGCACTTCGATTATAAAGGCCGACGTTACTCGCATATTATGAATCCACGCTCTGGTTTGGGGTTGCGTCACTTCGTACGGGTAACCGTGTTAGGACCGGATGGGTATCGGGCCGATGCCTTGACTAAACTGTTCAGCGTAGCGGGTTGGCGAAAAAGCCGAAGATTACTGACCCGTTTTCCCGGCGTAGAGCTGTCTATCCTCGAAAACAAGAACGGCCGACTACGCAAATGGCAGTCGGCCGGTTTTCCGAACTAATATAGAGTTTGTTACACTGCAATTGTTTTTCCCGGTACCGCAATCTGATACAATCCGTTAGCGTCTGGCTGGCTCTTAGGTATGGCGTCCCAGGCTAGTTTTTCGGGAAACAGATCAATTTGCGAGTTGAGTGCTTCGTCCCACTTAATTACTTTGCCCGAATAGGTAGCCATCCGGCCCATGATAGCTGTCATAGTACTTTTGGCACCGTTTTCAGCATCTGCAAATTTGTACTGTCCCTTCGCAATGGCGTCGAACAGCTCGTCATGCTCAATTTGGTATGGGTTACCATCTGCCTTGCTGTTATGCGCATAAATAGGCTGGCTGCTGCCATACGCCATAAGAGCGCTCTTTGCGCCAAATGTATCTATCTTTCCCTTCGTGCCAAGAAACATTTCGTCTACCTTACTGTAGGTTCCTTCATAATGGCGACACTGGCTATTGATGGTTGTGCCATCAGCGTAGGTGAAATCTACAATGTGGTGATCAAAGATTTCGCCATCGTCTTTGCCGTTCCGGACCTGGCGACCGCCTGTACCCTGACAAGAAACGGGGTAGCCTTTCTTCACCCAGTTGGCTACATCGATGTTGTGAATATGTTGCTCGTTAATGTGATCACCACAGAGCCAGTTGAAGTAATACCAGTTTCGCATCTGGTAATCCATTTCAGACTGATTCGGTTTACGTGGTTTATGCCATACGCCACCACTAATCCAGTAAACCTGACCGCCAACAATGTCACCAATGGCTCCGTCGTGAATGCGTTTGATCATTTCGCGATAAACCGGCTGGTAGTGCCGTTGCAAGCCGACAACAACATTTAGCTTTTTCTTTTTAGCCTCTTCGGCTACCGCCAACACTTTCCGAACGCCCGGCGCATCGGTAGCAACTGGCTTTTCCATGAACACATGCTTGCCCTGACGTATGGCTTCCTCAAAATGACTAGGCCGGAAGCCCGGCGGGGTCGCCAGAATAACAACGTCGGCTAAAGCAATGGCTTGTTTGTAGGCATCGAAGCCCACAAATCTATGATCTTCTGGCACGTCTACTTTGGGTGTGCCATCGGCGGCTTTCAGGCTACGTTCAGTAAGGACTTTGTAAGCGTCATCTAACCGATCCTGATAGGCATCGGCCAGGGCTACGATTTTGATGTTCTGCTTTGTGCTGAGCGCTTGTTGGGCAGCGCCCTTACCGCGCCCACCACAGCCAATAAGGGCTACTTTGATGGTATCGTTGGCCGAAAAATGATAGCCTGCTGTCGCTCGTGCACCAAACGGCAAACTACTTAAAATGGCTCCGCCGGTTAACAGACCCGAAGTTTTCAGAAACTCGCGACGGTCCTGGTTCGATTCGTTTGTCATGTAGGTAAAAGTATCGGTTGAAAGATAAGATGCTGTTTACGGAAAGACAGCTGCTGATCGAATTTACCCAGAACATGAGCAAATTATGGTTATCAATAGCCTGCAAGTCAGGTAAATCTTTACTTAGCAGCTTGGTCTTGGATGGCCTATAATCTACGCGTTACTACCGATACTTTATAGGAATAAACGTATACTTTAACTGGTATCTACCCTTGAATAACTGGCATAGGGTTAGTCAAAATGACTTTTTTAGAAGGAACAGTTGAAAATTGTACCAAAACTTTTTAGTTAATCGCAAGAAATTTTTGCACTAAACCCAGGATTATCCGTATGTTTAGCGCACAACTAAATGGTGTCATATAACCTACGTTTAACTTGGCTATCTATGCGTAAAACAATTACAAATTCACTATTATACTCTTGTCTGTTCTGTTTAGTGAGCGCTGTAACATTTGCTCAAACACGTATTGATGGGAAAGTAACCGACGAGTCTCAGAATGGATTGGCTGGCATCAGCATAGCCATTAAAGGTAGAGTTGCCGGAACCATTACCGATCAGAAAGGCGCGTTTTCACTAACGACAAGTACACCTACTCCCTTCACTATCGCCGTAACCGGAGTCGGTTTTCAGACACAGGAATTTACCATCAACGGTAACCGGACCGATTTGAATGTCAGCTTAAAAGAGCAGGTTACACTAGGACAAGAGGTTGTGGTGGCGGCTTCACGCATGGCTGAAGATGAGCTTAAATCACCGGTCAGTATCGAAAAGATGGATGTTCGGGCGATTCAATCGGCCGCAACACCAAGCTTTTATGATGCATTGCGTAATCTGAAAGGGGTAGAGGTTAGTCAGCAAAGCTTGAACTTTAGCTCGGTCAATACACGAGGGTTCTCTGGTAATGGTAACGCCCGATTGGTGCAGATGGTTGATGGTATGGACAACCAGGCGCCTGGGCTGAATTTTTCGGTAGGTAATATTGTGGGTATATCCGAACTGGATCTTGAAAGCGTTGAAATGTTACCCGGTGCCGCTTCCGCTCTTTACGGTCCCAATGCTATTAACGGATTATTGTTGATGAATTCCAAAAGCCCTTTCCTGTACCAGGGGCTTAGTGCACAGGCCAAATTAGGCGTTATGAGCGCTACCAATCGTACAACAAAAGAAGGAACTCCACAAATCAACACGCCTTACTATGACGTAGCTATTCGATACGCTAAGGCTTTCAACAACCGATTGGCGTTTAAACTAAACGCTAACTATCTAACAGGCCAGGATTGGCAAGCGACCGACTATCGCGATCAGAGCTTTTACAATGGATTTACCCCTTCGACTGGTAACCGGCAAAATAATCCTGGTTATAACGGTGTAAACATTTATGGCGATGAGAATTCGTCGGGTGTCAATCTAGGCAACTTACAGCCAGCTTTACAGGCGCTTTTGGCATTAGGGTCAACACCCGCTGGGTTAGCGGGCTTACAAGCGTTTAACCCGCAACTCGCCCAATTAGTGGGTGGCATTAATCAGTTTTCTGCTTCTACGCGCATTCCGACTAGTCAGCTAATCAATGATGTGCTGTTGCCAAGAGGTAAAATTGTGTCCCGTACGGGGTATACTGAACGCGACCTAGTAGACTATAATACACATAGTTTGAAGTTAAACGGAGCGCTTCATTACCGGTTTAACGACCGTGTCGAAGGCATTTTGCAGGCTAACTGGGGCAGCGGTACAACCGTCTATACCTCTTCAGACCGCTATTATATTAATAATTTCCGGTTAGCACAGTATAAGGCTGAGTTGCGTGGAGCTAACTTCTTTCTGCGGGGTTATACCACTCAAGAGCGATCTGGCGATGCTTATGCCGCCGGTTTGCTTGGGTCATACATTCTGGAGGCCTGGAAACCCAGTGCTCCAGCAGACGCTAGCAATTTGGCATCTGTAGCGGGTGCCTGGTACCCTCAGTACGGCTTAGCCTATGCAGGTGGAGCCTTTCAAGCATTTTTCCCTGCTTTTCAACAGGCGCTAACTTCAAATCCAACCAACCCGGCTGCGGCCTATCAGGCGGCTGTTGCGGCCGTAAGTGCACCAGCCGTGCAAGGTCAGTTAGGGGCAGTCGCTTTGGCAGCTGCCGACAATGGTAAACCTGTTCCAGGCTCACCAACTTTCAATCAATACGCCGACCCCATTAAACAGACTCCTATTGCGCGAGGAGCGAAGTTCTTAGACCGTACCAACCTTTATCATTTCGAAGGGATGTATAACCTAAACAGTGTCATCGATCCTAAAGTAGTGGACATTACGGTGGGAGGGAACTACCGCATCTATGACCTGAACTCAGGCGGAACGTTGTTCCTGCAGAAGCCCGATGGCGGTGAGTATAACATCAAAGAATATGGCGGTTATGTACAGGCCATCAAGTCGTTTCGGGATGTGTTGAAGCTAACCGGCTCTATGCGTTACGATAAGAATGAAAACTTCCAGGGTGTGTTTAGTCCACGTATCTCAGCTGTGTTGACCGTGGCGAAGAATCATAACTTCCGGGCTAGCTATCAGACGGGCTTTCGAATACCAACGACGCAAAACCAGTATATTAACCTGAATACACCCGTATCTCTTCTGATCGGTGGTTTGCCTATCGTCAGAGACCGGTATAATCTACGCGATGGCCGCACAACGATCTTCGGTACGACGACGGCTTACACGTTTCCTGAATTTAAGCCTGAACGCGTGCTGACCTATGAAGTAGGCTACAAAGGATTGATTTCAAATAAGCTCCTGATTGATGCTTATTATTATAACAGCCGAATGCGCAACTACATCGGTGCTGTTATTCTTAGTAACCCGAGTGTTGGTGTGCCTATTCAAACGCCCCAAAACTATGATAAGGACATTAACTACCAGGGTTTTGGCTTGGGACTGGATTATTTGCTGCCTCGTAATTTTACGATAGGCGGTAACATTTCTAATACTACGTTAAAAGCAGGTGGGGTAGGATTGTTTGACAGTAAGAAGAACCTGAACGTACTTGACGATGGTTTCCAGATCGGGTTTAATACGCCGAAATACCGGTATAACGTAACTGTCGGCAACCGGAACATCAACGGAACTGGTTGGGGCTTTAACGTTACCTGGAGACACCAGGACGCTTTCTTGTGGCAAGAATTAATCCAACCCGTGCAATCTCGTACGCTGGAAAATAGCCTTCAGGTAATTATTCCAGCGGTTAATACCCTGGATGCCCAGGTGAGTAAGAAAATTCCGTCTATCAAATCTATCCTGAAAGTAGGCGGTAGCAATATTTTGCGTAAGCAGTATACCACGGGTTGGGCCAACCCAACCATTGGCGCCATATATTACGTTAGCCTGACGTTTGATCAGCTGCTTAATTAAAAGTATTAAGTAAACTGCTCCAACAAAAAAGGGTCACTTACACGAGTGGCCCTTTTTTGTTGAAATACAATAGGCTTACTGATTGCTGCCGCTGCCGCTACTGTTACCGTTGCCACTGCCGCTACCCGTTTGTGGGTAGCTGTTACCTTTGGCCGACTTTCCTTTGGCATTACCCGAAGGCGTACCGGGTTTGCCGGGCCCAGTTGGCTGCGGATACCCCGTGCTTACGTTCTTATCACTCGTATTAGCTTCCTTCTGCGTTGCTGCCGTTGATGTTGGCCGTTTAGAGCCGCCAGTTGCGCCCGAGGTTGACTTTGTGTCTACTTTAGCACCATAAGTAGGTGTTCCGTTACTGGTCAACCCGCCATCAGAAGCCGTACCATTTTTAGTGCTTTTCGGACCGTTTGATGGTCGAGATTCGCTCACGCGGCTTCCTTTTGCTCCACCGTTTGATGGAACACTAGCGGAACCCTGCGAGGTGCTCCCCTGCGTATTGGTTGGCGAAGTCGGCGAGAGATTACTATTGCCATTTCGCGTAGCGCCCGAAGCCATCTTACCGCTTCCTTTACGCTTCATACCCTCTACCGAACTGGTATTTTTGTTAGGCGTCTGCCCCTGCTGTGACACTACCCCGTTTGTAGTGAGCTTACCACCCTGGTTCTGGGCATAGCTGTTAGCGGCTAAACCCATCATTAGGGTCAGACTAAATATTACTGACTTTTTCATAACGTTTTGCTGTAAGTTCATTCAATTCATAGATTATCAACCTTTGTCTATAGTATTTGTTCGGAAATACTCGCCAAATGGTATAGTGGCTTAATAAAGGGGAGAAAACGGTTAGAGCGGTGTATAAAATCGAACTTTTCGGACGTAGCAAACCGTTGGCAAATAGTCTCGCCATTGACTTATTGTCTCCGCAATCCGGTACGCTATTGATTGATTCTACGTCTTCTCAACCGCCTTCTAATGCGTCGCCCGATTCGTCTGCCTTACCCCGGCGCTTAAATCTACTCCAGGGTACCGCGCTGAACATGATCGACATGGTAGGCATCGGCCCATTTGTAGTGCTACCTCTGGTCATCAAAACCATGGGCGGACCGCTGTTTCTATGGGCGTGGGTACTAGGAGCGGTGGTGTCATTGATCGACGCATTTGTGTGGGCTGAGTTAGGTGCCGCTTTTCCGCAAGCCGGAGGCAGCTACAACTTTCTGAAAATTGCCTACGGCGAACGCCGGTGGGGACGACTCCTATCTTTTCTTTACGTGTGGCAAACGCTTATTCAGGCTCCATTGGTAATGGCGTCGGGCGCTATCGGCTTTGCGCAATACGCGTCTTACTTGATGCCGCTAGACGAGTGGCAACGCAAAGCAGTTTCGGGCGGAGTAGTGTTAGTGATCATCGTCTTACTATACCGCAAGATTGATTCTATTGGCAAAATAGGCTTGGTGATGTGGGGTGCCGTGCTGCTAACACTGGGCTGGATTATTGTTGGCGGACTGACCAACGCACGTATTCCCCTGGCCGAAACGTTTCATTCGGTCAGCTCGGTAAGTGGCGGCTTGCTGGCCGCAGGATTGGGCCAGGCATCGGTTAAAACGATCTACTGCTACCTGGGCTATTATAATGTTTGCCACTTAGGCAGCGAAATACAACGCCCTACCCGAAATATTCCGGCCAGCATGTTTATTTCAATTGTGGGCATCGCTGCGTTGTATTTGCTCATGAACCTGAGCGTTGTGAGCGTCGTCCCCTGGCAGCAGGCGCAGAATAGCCAGTTTATTGTCAGCACGTTTGTTGAGACGCTATACGGGCCCGGGGCAGCTCGAATGGCTACAGTCCTGGTGCTGTTGGTGGCATTCTCTTCTTTGTTTGCCGTATTGCTAGGCTACTCACGCGTGCCGTATGCTGCCGCTGCCGACGGGCAGTTCTTTAAAGTGTTTGCCAAGCTTCACCCGACCCGGCAATTTCCGTATGTGTCGCTGCTTTTTCTGGGTGGCCTGGGCTTCTTATTTAGCCTGCTGTTTCGGCTTGGCGACGTTATTACGGCCATTCTAGCCATGCGGATTGTCGTACAATTTATTGGGCAGGCAGTCGGTTTGTTGTTACTCCATCGCCGACGTACCTATCAATCACTACCCGAGCAGGGCGACAGATCAACTGTGCAGGGCGTGAGTTTTCCGTTCAGAATGCCGTTCTACCCCTTGCCCGTGCTCTTAGCCATTTCGGTATGGCTATTTGTGTTTTTATCTACAGGTGTCACCTTCATGATTTCGGGAGTAACGGTAATTGCCTTGGGTGTTTTGGCATTTCTGATATCAGCGCGAGTGCGCAAACGGTGGCCCTTTGGCGGATAACCAGCTGTCTTCAAAAGCCTACTCGTAAATCGATCCAGCCAATATCGTCTTCCCCGTTCAAATTGTTAGCCGTTGGTGAAGTACTTCCCGGTGTTGAATCTGGGTCGGGGGGGCTGCTCGACCAGATTTGAGCCGCATTCCTGATATAACCGGCGGTGTTGGCAGTTGCCATAAAAACTAGCTCTGCTGATTGACCCGCTGGTAAAGAGTTAACCCTACCTTCAATCACAACAAAAGTTGGTCCCGTGTTCACTACGCTCATGTTAGTAGGGGACGATAAGAAAGCTAGACTACGTAACGTATCGCGGACGACAACGTTAGAAGCTGCTAAGCCGCCCTCGTTGCTGATCCTGATTGTAAACGTTATTGCTTTATTGAGCGTGGGAGTGCGGTTGCTGACGTTAATTGCCAATGAAAGATCGGCCTTGGTGGGGTTAGGCGCTGGCTGATTTGAGGCAACAGGTGGTAGTGGCGTCTGATTCGGATTTGGTGACGTAAAGACAACGGTAGTACCTGTTCTGGTGCGTATATCTACCGATGCGGCATCGTCCTGGCCGTCGCCCGTCCCCGACCCTGGTTGCGAATCTGGATCGGGTTGATCGCTATTCAAAATTTGAACGGCATTAACGTAGGTACCTACTTGAGCCGCCCGAAGCCGATAGGAGTAGGTAACCGACTGGCCGCTCGCCAGGGCAATACTGGTTGAGCCGCCCACGGCGGTCGAAGAGCCAACGACACCTGCATCACCGTTGAGGAAGGTTAAACCGGTTGGTAGACGGTTCTCCCAGCGAATCCCAGTAGCGTCGGCAGGACCATTGTTAAATAAAGTGACCGAGTAGGTGACAGGCTGATTGAGCGCTGGTGTACGGTCACTAGTTTGTAAGGATATAGCCAAATCAGCCCCGCTTGACGCAGCTGGCGCGTCAACTACGTTAAGCGTGTAATCTTCTGTTTCGCCGTAGGTATAGATCCCACACGGGTCGCCTGGATTGACATTATAGGCAACAACGACGCGTAGCGTAAGCAAACCAGCAGTAAGACTAGCAGGTAGTGTCAGTGTGCCAGAAAATTGGCTGGTCAGTGTTGCCGGAGTTATGTAGAGACGTTCATTCTGATCAGGCTCAAAGAATCCATTGCGGTTTAGGTCGGCCCAGATGCTTACGCCCTCCCTGTAAAAAGAAGATAACAGCGTTCCCGCAAACGTGTATGATTGTCCAGCGGTTACGTCCATCGAAACCGCCGTGTTTGAGCTGTAGCCACCTATAGAGCAACCGGAATTTTGGCTGAGCGTAACGCCGTTAAGGGTGAAGCTGGCCAGGCCGTCGCCCTCGGTACAGGTGCTGCTACTGTAGCTTGGCCGACAGGTTGGCGTTTTAATACTGACCACAGGGCTGATTCCGGCCGTTGTAGCATTTGATGGTCTAACCCGATAGTAATAAACGGTATAGCTGGCTGCTTTCGAATCAACATACCTTGTTTCGTTCGGGCCAACCCCGCCAATAGGTAAGAATCCGGACGTTGGTGAAGTAGACCGATCAATGAAGTAACCAAACTCACTGTTGGCATTGTCCTGCCAGGTAAGCACAACGCTACCATTTGCGATGTCAGCTACCAGGTTACTGGGGGCGTTTACGGGCGTCGGTGGGTAGTTGAGGGAATAAACGGTGTGGCTCTGGCGTAAGGCAAGCCCTGCCTGAATTCGTTCGTATTGTCCCGATGTAAAGTCGTGTACACACGGAAGATAATACGACATGATGTTTGTTACAGACGGCGTATACCGATTGCCTTGAGCGTCAACGACTGTACCGCTATAGGTATCGCAACCATTTATCGACGTAACAGTGGCACCCGGCAGTCCGAACGGGTCGGCGGGGGTGTCACAGAGTTCGTCACCTTCGGTTGTGCAGTTGGCTCCGCGGCCACGGGTTACTAATTCTGCCGTGCCAGTACTTCCGTTACCGAAAGTATGGTATAAGCTAAAGTTGTGCCCTAATTCATGCGGTATCAGCCGGTTACCCAAATCTTCTTCGTCAGCTTCGTTTAGTATATATGAGCGGGTCGATACTATTGAATTCGATGGAAAGTAGGCATACCCGCCTATGTCAGAATCAAAGGTATTAACGTAATATTGATTCAGGGCGTTAAATGCATCGCGCCCGTTAACCAATGATTCGTTAAAAGCCGTAAAACTGTTATAGAGTACGTCATTATCAATATAATCAGGTGTAGTTCCGCAGAAGTAAAACTGAATGCCCGTACCATTAAGCAAGTAGTAGCTATTCGCCATCGCCATTACGTTGTTCAGCTTTGTAAGTGTTATCCCACCAGTACCGTTGCTGCGACGAATGATGTGCGGCCGGATTGGTACATACGTAATACCGGTTAACGGCGCATTCGTGGCTTGTTTAATGCGCAAGGCTGTTGCGGCCTGACTGCTTAATGCTTTGCGTTGGGTGTCGGGTAGGTCAGGCGTTGCACATACGGGCGGAGGAGTCCGCTGAGCCAATAACGGAACTTGTTCGATAAGGGCTAAGCCCATAAGCACTAATAGTAAAGATTTCTTCATAACGAGTGGTGCTTGATTGGTAGAAAAGCACTAGGTCGGAGTTAATTGCACTACTCAATGAGATAACTTACATTAGATCTTAAATATAAAGTTAATAAAAATAAATTTTAGATAACTTATAACTTTTCTGATGAACCGAGCAAACAAGGTTTCTTGCAGCGCATCTGTACAAAGTGTTGTAATTTTGAAAACACTCATCTCTCAAAGGGAGTCTTACTTAAAAAGCGATGGACTTACCTTGTGTTGATTAAGTCGCTTTACTAAAACGGCAATGAAACGGGTTGTAGCGTTCGCTTTAGCAATTATGTTCTTCGTAGGCAGCCTGTTTCCCCGGGTGAGCGCAGAACAAGCGGCTCATTTGCCCGAGTTAATGGCGCATTACCACGAACACCAACGCGAAGAAGGTTGCGATTTAAGCTTTTGGGCGTTTCTGGTAGAACACTACGTACTGGATTCCCATCACCACAAAGCGCCAAATCATAGCCACAGCCGTTTGCCGACGTTAGATAACCACTCTTCTGCTTACGACTTCACCCAACTGTTTCGGCTCGTCTGCGAATTGTTCATAACCGAGCTCGATGCCTTGGCTATATTCAGGATACAGCTCATGACCAGCCAGCAGGCGTTTTCCTCTCTGCTTCAACCTCCCCGTTTTTGATAGGGTTACTTTCCAGACCATTCTCCGAATTTTGGTTCTCTCTTTGGCAGCCGTGTTTAGCTGTTAAGCTGGCGTATCCATGACTAATGGACGTAACAGCTCGTATCCATTTCGTGATTGCTCAACCAAACCGCTCCGGCGATTTGTCTTTTACTGCTTCATTCATGTTTGACGCTATCATTCGATTTAGTATTCAAAACAAGCTGGTTATTGGGGCTTTTGTGCTGGCTCTGATTGGCTGGGGAGGCTACTCGGCCTATCACTTACCAGTCGATGCCGTACCCGACATTACCAATAACCAGGTTGTTGTCATTACACAAACGCCGGCACTGGCGGCTCAGGAGGCCGAGCGGTTTATTACGACCCCGCTTGAGCTGGCGATGGCCAACCTCCAAAACGTCGAAGAGATTCGGTCTGTATCCAAACTAGGTATTTCCGTATTGACGGTTGTGTTCACTGAAGATACCGATATGCTTAAAGCTCGGCAGTTGGTTTCGGAGCAGTTGCAAACGGCGGTGCAAGACATACCCACCGACTATGGCCGACCGTTTCTGGCTCCGATAACAACGGGCCTGGGCGAAATTTATCAATACACGCTTGTGCCACAGTTGGGTTACGAAGACAAGTATTCACTGTCAGAATTACGCTCGGTTCAGGACTGGATCGTGAAGCGGCAACTGGCCGGTATCCCCGGCGTCATTGAGATTAGCAGCTTCGGTGGGTACCTGAAGCAGTACGAAGTAGCCGTTGACCCCGACCGACTGCGATCGGCGGGCGTTACCCTTACTGAGCTGGCCGATGCCATGGCGCGCAATAATGCCAACACGGGCGGCTCATACATCGAACGGAATAACCAGGCGTATTTCATTCGGGGTGAAGGTGCAGTGACTAATTTGAAAGATATTGAAAATACCATCATTCGTACCGATCATGGTCTGCCAATTCGCATTGGAAACGTAGCGACGGTTCGGTTTGGCCATGCCGTTCGGTTTGGGGCATTAACCCGTAATGGCGAAGGGGAAGCGGTGGGAGGTATTGTGCTGATGCTTAAAGGGGCTGATTCAGAAACGACCATCAAGGGGGTTAAAGAGCGAATAAAACGGATTCAGGCATCACTACCAGAAGGTGTCAGAATTGAGCCATTCATTGATCGCACTAAACTGATTGGCAAAACGATCAATACCGTTAGCCGGAACCTACTCGAAGGCGGTCTGATTGTGATCACCGTACTATTAATTCTAATGGGGAGCTGGCGGGCCGGGCTCATTGTGGCGTCGGTGATTCCGCTGGCCATGCTCTTCACGCTGGGCATGATGAAAACGCTGGGCCTGTCGGCCAACCTGATGAGTCTGGGCGCTATTGACTTTGGCCTGATTGTCGATGGTTCGATTATTATTGTGGAGGCCGTGCTGCACCACTTTGGCCAGGAAAAACGCTTTATCGACCGAACGCTCAATCAGGACGAGATGGATGAGGCCGTGTTTGAATCAGCATCCGCCATCCGGCGGTCGGCAGCTTTTGGCGAAATCATCATTTTAATTGTGTATCTACCGATTTTATCGCTCACGGGTATCGAAGGAAAGATGTTTCGCCCGATGGCCGAGACCGTTGCCTTTGCCATTCTGGCGGCACTGGTATTGTCATTAACGTACGTGCCAATGATGTCGGCCTTACTGCTGCCTAAGACGGTTAATAACAAACGTACTTTCTCGGACCGGCTCATGAATTGGCTTTATAAGCATTACGAGCCTATCGTAAGACTAGCCTTGCGCTGGCGCAAAACAACCGTGTTAATTTCACTAGGTATGCTGGCCCTTATCATATTGCTATTCGGTCGGTTAGGTGGCGAGTTTATCCCTCAACTCGATGAAGGCGACATGGCTATTGACTTCCGAATGCCTTCAGGTACGTCGTTATCGGCAACAATTGACGCTACCATAAAAGCGGAGAAATCGCTTCGAAAGCATTTTCATGAGGTTCGCCAAATTGTCGCTCGTATTGGCGCTTCTGAAATTCCCACCGACCCCATGAACGTAGAGCAGTGCGACTTGATGATCAACATGAAAGACCGCGCCGATTGGACAAACGCTACCGATCGGGATGATATGGGCGCTAAGATGGCAGCTGTGCTGGAGCAGGAAGTACCCGGTTCATCGGTTGAGTTAACGCAGCCTATCCAGATGCGTTTCAACGAAATGATGACTGGCGTTAAATCTGATATCGTTGTCAAAATCTTTGGCGATGACCTGCAAACACTCTTCGACAAAGCGAACGCCTGTGGCCGACTGATCGAAAAAGTACCCGGTGTTGCCGGTCTGCGGGTTGAGCAGACAGTAGGGCTCCCGCAGATCAACATCCGGTACGACCGGGCAAAGCTGTCGCAATACGGAGTTTCGGTGGCCGAGGTGAACCGCCTGATTAAAGCTGGCTTTGCTGGTGAGTTCACCGGACCAGTATACGAAGGCGAACGGCGGTACGATATGGTTGTTCGTTTAGACAGTGCCCGTCGTCAGCAGATGGCTGACCTCAACGGTTTGTATGTAGCGTTACCGGGAGGAGGCAGCATTCCATTAGGCGAAGTGGCGGCAATCAACTACGTGCAGGCCCCCGCCCAAATTTCACACGACGGCACCAAGCGCCGAATCAACATCGGCATCAGCATACGAGGGCGCGATGTTGAAAGTGTAGTGAACGATATCCGGCAACGCATTGAAGGAAAGGTAAAACTGCCTGCTGGTTATTATTATACCTACGGGGGAGCTTTCGAAAACTTAGAGCGGGCCAAAGAGCGACTAAGTGTTGCGGTTCCGGTTGCCTTATTCTTAATCTTCCTGCTCTTGTTTGCTACGTTTAATTCGCTGAAATATGCCCTTCTGATCTTTAGCTCCATACCACTAGCGGCCGTCGGGGGCGTTTTGGCGCTGTGGTTACGCAATATGCCTTTTAGCATTTCGGCGGGTGTTGGCTTCATTGCCCTGTTTGGAGTAGCCGTATTGAATGGTATCGTATTAATTGGCTACCTCAACGAACTTGAAAAAGAAGGCGAGCGGAATCTTAACGACCGTATCCTTCATGGGCTGAGAGTGCGGTTCAGACCGGTAATCATGACCGCTTCGGTGGCTTCGCTCGGCTTTTTACCCATGGCCTTATCAACTTCGGCTGGGGCTGAGGTGCAGAAACCCCTGGCGACAGTGGTAATTGGCGGCCTACTCACGGCCACTATACTCACCCTGGTTGTGCTGCCTGTGTTGTATAGTTTAGTAGCAGGAAAGAACAAACGTGATAAATCGACCCCATCGGCGGCTGTGCCAACCACGTTGACAATCTTGTTGCTTTTAGGACTTGTAACTACCGGCATAGGGCAAACATCACTTCCTCAGGTTATTGACATAGCGAATCGGCAAAGCCTGCTCTTACGGGGAAGTACACTAGAGATAGAAAGTCAGCGGGCTTTAATTCGTTCGTCGTTCGATCCGGCTAAGACAAACGTAGAGCTACAGGTTGGTCAGACGCAGGCCCAACCAACGGATTATATTCTGGGGGTAACCCAAACCTTCGCTTTGCCTTCGTTTTACCGGGCTCAGAAAGAACTATATCAAAGCGCGGCTACTTCTGCCGAACGACGACTGGCGCTCCGGCGAGTTGAACTGAATGCTGGCGTGAAGCGAGCTTATTACCAATTGTTGTTTGATTATCGGTTGAGTGGCTTACTCCGTCATCAGGACAGCTTATATCAGAATGCGGCTCGAGCTGCTGGCGTTCGCTACAAGACAGGAGAAACGAACCGCCTGGAGCAAGTGTCGGCTGACACCCGCTTACAGAGTGTTCGGCTGCGTCGATTAACTCTCCGCGCTGATATGGAAGCTCACTTGCGCACATTACAGCTACTAGCCAACGCGCCGACGCCCATAGGTATTGACACTACGTTTGCGCTCCGGCGCGACTTACCAGTTGCTGATAACACTATTACTGAAGGCAACCCAGCCTTGTCGGTTTTGCAGCAGGAGCGTACGGTTAGCCGGAATCAAACCTCTCTGGAACGTCAACGGCTAAAGCCCGACCTGTTGATTGGGTATTATAACCAATCGATTATGCATGAAATAGGGTTCAACGTTGTTCAGGCAGGGGTTGCTGTCCCCTTGTTCACTCAGGCGACTAAAGCTCGTATTGCTGCGGCCCGGATCAATGAGCAGATTATCGACAATAACTTCATCTATGCTCAAACCCAGCTGACGGGCCAACTGGCTACGTTACAACGTAACGCCGAAACCTTGCGCGCGTCGCTGGCTTATTTTGAACAATCGGCCCTGGTGCAGGCCAGGCTCATTCAATCGACCGCTTTACGAAGCTATCGAGCCGGCGAGATCGATTACGTAGAATTCTTTCAAAATGCTCAGCAGGCGTTTGCCATCGAAGAACAGTACCTTGAAACTGTCTTCAACTACACGAACGTCATTATTCAAACCGAGCAGCTGCTAGGTCTTGAGTAAAGTAGCCCGGACCGCTGGTCCAGGCTACAGCACCGACCACAAAACATACGAACGTAGACATGAGATACATTATCATACTTTACAGCTTGCTTACCCTTTTTTCCTGCGCAGGCAAAAGTGAACCTGCTGAAGATACTACCAGCGAAACACCAGAGAACGAAGCTATTAGGCTGAGCACGAGTGAAATCACCCTAACGCCCGAACAGGTTAAGGCAATGGGTCTTCAGTTGGGTACATCTTTGCAAACGACGGTGAGCGATGAGGTAAAGACAACAGGCACCGTCGATGTCCCTCCGCAGTACATGGCGTCAATTAGCCCGTTGATTAACGGTGTTATAAAAAGCGTGGGCGTATTGCCCGGCCAGCGGATTGGCAAAGGCGCTACGTTAGCGACGCTTCAAAGCCTGGATTATATTCAAATGCAGCAGGATTACCTGCAAGCGGTTAGCCAGCTGACGTATCAGGAAGAGGAATTACAACGCCAGAAAACACTAAATGCCGAAGACGTAGGGGCAAAGAAGAAACTTCAACAAGCACAAGCCGATTACAGCAGTAATCGGGCGTTGGTCAACTCGTTATTACTCAAGCTACGGACGTTAGGTACGCCTATTGAGGCCCTTAACAGGGGAACACTCTCCCCTACTATGCGGATTGTTTCGCCCGTAGCGGGTTATGTTACAGCTTCTAATGTGCATTTGGGACAACAGGTCGCCATCACTGATGTGCTATTTCAGGTGATGGATCAAACGCATAAGCATCTTGAGCTGAATGTGTTCGAAAACGATGCCTTCAAGATCAAGAACGGACAGACCATATTGCTCAACGATGCTAAGTTAGGAGCCGAAACGGTGCGCGGCCGGGTTTACCTGGTTGGCCGCGCGTTTGAAGGCGAAGCCCGCACAATCAACGTGCATGGCCACATTGACAACGAGTCGCAGGAGGCCCGGCTTATTCCTGGTATGTTTTTGAGCGCTCGTATTTTAACCGGTACACGCATAGCGACAACTTTGCCTGAGGAGGCCGTCGTCCGTAAGGGCCAAAACGGCTTCGTGTATGTCCCCACAGTACAAGCCCGAACCTACCGGCGCATTCCGGTTAAGCTAGGCCAAAGTGAAGGAGGACGTGTTGAGGTGATACCTACAAAACCAACGGACTTATCTAAAGTCGTTGTCAAAGGCGCTTACTTACTCGAAGCCCAGTTAACCAAAGGGGAAGGTGAAGAAGAGTAAGGCGGGTGGAAATCCGCTTTTTAACCACACAAAAAGCGGATTTCCACCCGCCTTACTTCAATGCCTCAAACAAGATCTCGGCCGGGTGCTTAGCCTTGCGAGCCGTACCATCTTTAATCTGGTGACGGCACGACGTACCGGGCGCGGCAATAATGACCTCCTCGGGTTGTTGCCGAACCGTCGGAAAGAGCACTAACTCACCGATCTTCATAGAGACTTCGTAATGCTCAGCTTCGTAACCAAATGACCCCGCCATGCCACAGCAACCGGATGGGATCAGTTGTACAGTATAGTTCTTAGGCAGCGACAACGACTTTTTGCCTGGCACCAACGATGATACTGCTTTTTGCTGGCAGTGCCCATGTAGCTTAATCAAGCGTTTTTCTTCGGTAAATTGCTCAGGGCGAATACGTCCGGCGTCGGCTTCGCGAGCGATGAACTCTTCAAATGTCAAAGCATGTTCGGCAATGCGCTTGGCGTCCGCTACCAATGACTCGTCTACTAAATCTGGATATTCGTCGCGGAAGGTCAGGATGGCCGACGGTTCAAGGCCTACTAGGGGTGTGTCGGTCGTAATAATGTCTTTCAGCGCCCGAACGTTGTACTCCGCTAAAGTCTTGGCGTATTTCAACATACCTTTCGACAGCGCTGCCCGGCCGCTTTCGCCATGTTTGGGGATGACTACCTCGTAGCCTAACCGCTCAAACAATTGAATCGCCTTCTGGCCAACCTCAACGTCGTTGTAGTTAGTGAACTCGTCGCAGAAGAAGTAAAGTTGCTTACTTAGAGCCTGAGGAGTAGGAGCCATGGCTTCACTACCCTTTGCCTTCTGCTCCGTGCCCTCCGCTCCATGCCCTCGGCCCCTTGCCCATCGCTCAAGCGTCGTTTTACCTAAAAGGGGCATTGTCCGGTCGGGGTGAAAACCAACGACACGATTCGCGATGCGTCGTAATGATGGCGTGCCTAAAACGCCGTTCCAGGCCCACGGCACAAGCGATGCCAGGCCAGAAAGGCGCGCGAAATTAGCAATCAGACGAGACCGGATCGGTACGCCGTTGGTGTCGTAATAATGCTGTAAAAATTCCGCTTTCAGCTTGGCTACGTCTACGTTCGAAGGACACTCATTCTTACAGCCTTTGCACGACAGGCACAGGTCATACACTTCTTTGATTTCCTCGTGGTCGAATCGATTCTCTTTAGGAGACCGCGTCAGCATTTCGCGCAGGATGTTCGCCCGCGCCCGTGTTGTGTCTTTCTCGTTGCGGGTCGCCATGTAGCTAGGGCACATGGTTCCGCCTGATAGTTGCGTTTTGCGGCAGTCGCCCGAGCCGTTGCACTGCTCGGCATGCTGTAGCACGTTCTGGTCGTGATAACGAAAATACGTTCTGAATTCCGGCGTCTGCTGACCTGCTTCGTAGCGCAGATACGTATCCATGGGGGGCGTCTCAACGATCTTACCGGGATTAAAAATGCCGTCGGGGTCCCACGTGTGCTTAATCTGCCGCATCAGTTCATAATTGTGCGGTCCAACCATTTGTGGAATAAATTCACCCCGCAACCGACCGTCGCCGTGCTCACCTGATAATGAGCCGTCGTACTTCTTTACCAGCGTAGCAATCTCTTCGGCAATCATCCGATACTGCCGGTGGCCTTCTTCAGTTTTGAGGTTAATGATTGGCCGTAAATGCAGTTCACCCGATCCGGCGTGAGCGTAGTGTACTGATGCCATGTTGTGCTTCCGCAAGATCTCATTGAAATCGCGGATGTAGTCGGGTAAGTCGCGAACGTCGACGGCCGTATCTTCAATGACGGCTACTGCTTTTTCGTCGCCGGGCAGGTTTCCTAAGAGACCTAAACCTGCTTTGCGGAGCGTCCATATTTTCTTAGTGTCATCGCCGAACAAGAGCGGATAGTGATAGCCTAAACCCGCTTCCCGCATCTCCGTTTCCATTTCGGCGGCTAATTGCTCAATCTCCAAATGGGTATCGCGCGACAAGTCGACAACCAGAATGATGGGAAAATGACCCGTGGGTGTTTTCTGGACAAAGAAACTGTTTTTACGCTGCTCTGGATTCGTATCGGCTCGCTCTAAAATGATGTCGTCGATCAGTTCAACGGCGTAAGGCTTGTATTTTAAGGCAACCAACGTAGCACGAAGCGATTCGTCGATCGAATGGCAGTGAACGCAAACCAGCCCGCTCTCTTTAGGTGGTAGCGGCACCAGATTAAGCTTGATTTCGGTCAGGAAACAAAGCGTCCCTTCTGAACCGGCAATGAATTTGGCCAGATTAAAGGGCTCACCATCGGTGGCAAACGGTTCCATGTCGAGTAACGTGTCGAGCGCATAACCCGTATTGCGTCGTTCGATTGTCTTTTTCGGGAAATTTCGCCGGATCTCTTCCTGATTCGCCGGATCTGATAGAATGGCGTTGGTCTTCAGTATAATCTTATCTGCCAGGGTTGCCGAGCCGTTTCGGCGGCTAGCTTCACTAACCTGCTTTTTAAAATCCCAGCCGGTCATAGAACCAAACTCCATTTCTGAACCATCCGCCAGTAAGGCTTTCACCGCTAGGGTGTGCTCGCGGGTGGCGCGATAAACCACCGAGTTAGACCCACATGAATTGTTACCGACCATACCGCCAATCATGGCTCGGTTGGCCGTAGAAGTTTCGGGCCCAAAATATAATCCGTATGGCTTCAAAAACTGATTCAACTCATCGCGCACGACCCCTGGCTGCACTCGTACCCACCGCTCTTCCGGATTAACTTCTAAAATCTTTGTAAAGTGTTTTGATACGTCCACGACGATACCACTGCCTACTACCTGACCGGCCAGAGATGTACCGGCCGTGCGAGGAATCAGCGAGGTTTTATGCTGTCGGGCAAAAGCAATCAGCGTCTTTAGATCGTCAATTGTTTTAGGAATAGCAACAGCAGTAGGTACCTCTCGATAAGCGGAGGCATCTGTGGCATACAAAGTTCGGTAGGTGCTATCGTCAAAAAGGTCACCGGATAGCTGAGAAGCTAAAGTACGTAGGTCTTCTGCGTTCATAGAAGCAGTCTGGTATGTGGACGGAGCCAACCAGTAAAAAATATTTTAGCAAAATTAACTGTAATTATTACAACAGGAAGAGCATATACGTTCTGTTTACTCCATTATATTTTTATAAAAAAAATACTATTTGTTTAAAGTCTATATCATTTATCCGGCTGGTGATATTCAGATAGTTAATAATTTAGATGAGAACAGCAATTAATTGAATAATTTAAATGTATTTTTATATTTTAACAAAATTTATGATACAATTTTGATGAAGGTTAATTCAATTTTAACTCTATAACATTTGTAATTTCACTATAACAATGTGTAATTTGTCTTTTAACTCAGGTTAATGTTCTATTATTTCTCTCCAAGGTTCTATGATTCAAGTATATACACGTATTTGTAATGTTGCAATAGAACCTTAGGAGCAAGTAACTAGACAAGCAAACCATAAACCACCCAGTATTACTATTTTTAATTTTTACTTGAAACCTATGATGGACAAATCCTACACAACTAACCATAAAAGTGGTTACGTAGGCCAAGTTGGGGCGACCCGTCAGTCGTTTGGACGAAAGATGCTATTTAGCTTTCTGACAACACTGGCTATGGTATTAACGATAGGCAATTTATCGGCTTGGGCGCAGGAACGTACTGTAACAGGAAAAGTAACCGATCCAACTGGTTCGGTTTTACCAGGAGTAAGTGTACAAATTAAAGGTACGCAACGAGGTACGACTACCAATGGAGATGGCGTATACACACTGCCCAACGTTCCAGACAATGCTACGCTGGTATTAAGCTTCATTGGCTACACGACCCAAGAAGTGGCGGTAGGTAGTCGCACAACTGTTGATGTTCAACTCGCTGACGACACCAAAGCACTGCAAGAAGTTGTAGTGGTTGGCTACGGTACGCAGAAATCGAAGGATGTAACCGGATCCGTTGCGTCCTTGGGTACAAAAGACTTCAATAAAGGCGTCATTGCTTCGCCTGACCAGTTGCTGCAAGGTCGTGTCGCTGGTGTACAGGTGACACCCTCCAGTGGTGAGCCGGGAGCCGCGCAGAACGTAGTCATCCGGGGAGCAACATCGTTGCGCTCGGGTAACACACCTTTATACGTAATCGACGGCGTTCCACTCGATGGAGGTGATTTTAGCAGTGGTGGTGTTGATGTCGGTGCGGGTGGCCAATCAACACCCCGTAACCCACTGGCGTTTTTAAATCCATCTGACATTGAAAACATTTCGGTCTTGAAAGATGCATCGGCAGCCGCTATCTACGGAGCACGGGGTGCTAATGGTGTTATTCTGATTACGACTCGCAAAGGTAAAGCTGGTCAGAGCCAGTTTAACTTCTCGGCTTCGACAGCTATTGCCAGCTCCCTAAAGCGGTATGACCTGCTCAAGCGTGATGCGTTCCTGGCTGGCGTAGCCGCTGCGGGCGGTAATGCAACCGATGCGGCCGTAGACGCAAAGGGTAATACAGACTGGCAGGACCAAATTCTTCGTACCAGTGTTTCGCAGATTTATAATGCCAGCTTCGGGGGCGGGTCTAACGACACTCGCTACATGTTCTCTGTAGGTTATCAGGACCAGCAGGGAATCATTCGCAGCACCGGACAGCGCCGTGTTACAGGCCGGATTAACGCATCACAGGATCTGTTCAACGATAAAGTCGTGGTAGATATTAACGCAACGACGGCGGGTGTAATGGACCAGTATACGCTGAGTAACAATGATGCGGGTTTCAACGGTAACATCTTTGGAGCCGCCATCAGTGCTAACCCAACGTATCCGGTGCGGAACCCGGATGGCTCCTATTTTCAGCTAAGTGGCGGTGGCTTCCGGAACCCGGCGGCTATTCTGGATTACTATCAGGATAACGGCGTAACCAACCGAACGCTGGCCAACGCGAGTGTAACCTGGAAAGTGTTAGATGGACTGTCGCTGAAAGCCAATTTTGGTATCGACAATTCAAACCAGGTTCGCCGGGCGGCCATTGATTCACGTCTGAACGGACAGTTCTCGATTACACTCATTCCGAACGTAACGAACGCCGTCAATATCTTTCCAGCTACAGGAAGCAACTTAGGTGGTGCGGCCCGGATTGACAATCTGTACCGCAACTCGCGGCTGCTTGAATATACCGCGAACTATACTCGGGCGATCGGCAAAGGCAACATTGATGCTGTAGTTGGGTTTTCGTATCAGACATTCGGTACGCGAACCAGTTACGTTCAGGCCGCTAACTTCCCCTACGCTCAGTCGGACGGAGTTAGTTACTTGGATAACTTAGGATCAGCTAATGCCAATGGACAAGTCGCTTTCGGAGGTGGCTCATCACGCTCGCAGAATGATCTTCAGTCCTATTTCGGACGGGTGAACTACAACATCAATGATAAGTATCTGGTAACGGGTACGTTGCGAGTAGATGGTTCGTCGCGTTTTGGTATCAACAATAAATACGGCTATTTCCCATCGGTAGCCGCTGCCTGGCGTTTATCGCAGGAAAGCTTTATGCCGAAGAACATCTTCGATGACCTGAAGCTGCGAGCGAACTACGGCGTTACAGGTAACCAGGATTTCGTAGGTGGCGCATCGAAGGTCATCTATCAGCGGAACTCCGACGGTTCGGTTACGCAGCAGAACAATGCTAACCCAAACTTAAAATGGGAGCAGAATACAACTATTGGTGCCGGACTCGACTTCAGCGTTTTGCAGGGAAGACTGGGTGGATCGATTGATTACTATAACCGGTCGGCTACGAACACGTTATTCCAACGGTTCTACGCACAACCGGCTCCGGTTAACTTCCAGTGGGTGAACCTGCCAGGCCAAATCGTGAGTCAGGGTATCGAGTTAAATCTTAACTACCAGGTCGTACAAAAGCAGAATTTCACCTGGGAAGCGCTGCTGAACCTGACAACGTTGAATATTGAAGTCCAGGACATTGGCACAAACGTCACGGCTGGGCCCATTAATGGTCAGGGTTTGTCAGGAGCTTATGCACAGCTAATAACGAATGGGTATCCACCGTTTGCGTTCTTTACGCCCACGTTCACGGGCTACGACAGCAATGGCTACTCAACGTATGCCGATAATGGGTTGAGTACATATCAAGGTAGTCCTTTCCCTAAGCTAAGAGCCGGTCTGACAAACAACTTTACGTTTGGTAAGTTCAATGCGAGCCTGTTCTTCGATAGCCAGTTCGGTGGTTATCTCTACAACAACACGGCAAATGCGCTGTTCCTGAAGGGATCGCTCAAAAATGGCCGGAACGTAACGGTTGAAGCAGCAAATAGCCCCGAAGGCGGGTTGAACTCGGCGGGTGTGTCGAGCCGCTTCATTGAAAAGAGCGATTTTGTTCGTCTGACCAACGCCAGTATTGGCTACCGCTTCGATTTGCCACAAGGTGGCTTTGCAAAGTCGCTGGCACTGTCGTTAACTGGTCAGAATTTGTTCATCATTACGAATTATACAGGTCTGAATCCGGACGTAAACGTCGTAAAGACACTGAACAACATTCCGTCGCGTGGTATTGATTATACACCATATCCTATTCCACGTACCGTCACGATTGGATTAAATGTTGGGTTCTAAGCAACCAAACAGCTTCACAGTTCGTATAATATTTATAACTATTCTAATAAGGTAGTTTGTAAGAAATGTGAAGTCTTATTATCAATCTACTTCAACATAAAAGAACATGAATTCTAAATATCAAACCATTGGCCTATTAGCTGCCACGGTGGTTTTTGGGATGATTGGCTGTACCAACCTTGATGATAAAGTGTTTGGTAATCAATCGGCTCTAAATGCCAGTAATAGCAGTTCGCCAGTCGAGCCAGCCTCTGCCTTACAAGGCGCTTATCAGTCACTTAATGCGTTGGCAAACAGCCAGGGACAGACATATGCGTTGGAAGAGCATCCATCCGATGAAATGATGGGGCCAACGCGTGGTACGGACTGGGACGACTTTGGGCAGTGGCGCAAACTGCACCAGCATACCTGGGATGCCCAGCACCCGCAACTCATTGATGCCTGGAATACATTAAACACAGGGTCGTTCCGGGCGACGCAGACGTTGTCTGCCTCTGGAATCACCGGTCAGCAGGCTGCTGAAGCTCGTTTCCTACGTGGTTTCTTCACCCACTACATTGTCGATTTGTGGGGCCGCGTTCCGACCCGGCAAGTTAGTGATGCACCAGATGCTAATCCGACTGTGTTAAGCCGGAAAGCCGCTTCTGATTATGTAATCAATGATTTGCGTTCAGCTTTCAATAACCTGGCCCCCTGGGCAAAGGCAACTGCGAACCGAGCTAGCAAAGAAGCTGCCGCAGCCATGCTGGCAAAGATGTACCTGAACCGGGCTGTCTATAATCAGGACCCTGCTAGCCCGGCTGGACCGTTCACGTTTGCCAAAGCAGATATGGATTCAGCCATTTACTTTGCTAACCAGGTAATTGCATCGGCTAAATTTTCGTTAACTCCGGCGGGTAAGTATTTTGATAACTTCCACTGGGAGAACGATGCTCGCTCAACCGAGTTGATCTTTACAATTTCGAACACCACGTCGACTCAGCCGGGTAGCGTACAGAACCGCTATTATATGACCACGCACTATAACCAGTATGTGGGCGGATGGAACGGATTTACAACCTTGGCGGATTTCTACAACAGTTTTGAGCCAGCCGATGAACGACGGGGCGGATCAATTCCTGATCTAACACCCTTAACAGGTCTGAACGCCGGTTTCCTGGTTGGTCAGCAGTTCATCGCCGACACGCTGAGAAGGTTGAATCCGGCGAAAGATCGTAGTGGCAACCCGTTGGTATTTACGCCCCAGGTGAACCTTGGTTTTGCCACAGAAACACAGGGTATTCGGGTTATTAAATACCTGCCTCAACCTGGCGCTGTAGATAAACCGGTTAATGATTATGTTTTCCTGCGCTACGCTGATGTTCTGCTTCTGAAAGCTGAAGCGATTCTACGGGGAGGTACAGACCCACAAGGCCAAACGCCGGCTGGCATCGTAAACAGCCTTCGTGCGTCGCGCAACGCGTCTAATCTGGCCACCGTTGACCTGAATGCGTTATTGGCCGAACGGGGTCGTGAATTGTACTGGGAAGGCTGGCGTCGACAAGATCAAATCCGGTTTGGTACGTTCCTGAATCCGGTTGATCAGCGTCCGTCTAGATCGCCCGCTACGGCCGTTCTATTCCCATTCCCACAACAGGCTATAGACAGTAACCCGAACCTGGCTCCCCAGAATCCAGGCTATCTCTAAGCGTTAAGTTGTTGGCTTTCAAAGACACAAACAGCAGCCCAATCCGAGCTGCTGTTTGTGCTTTTGGGAGCTTCCGTAAAACATTAAATTACGTATCAATCAGCACTTCTATAGGGGGTTGTTCGTTTTTCGATTGATGAAACCGTGCCTTGTCTTCCTGCTTGCTCTCCTTCTTTTCTCTTGTTCAGAAGATAAACCTCTTTTTGAAAGAACGGACGTTAAGAACACAGGAGTCACTTTTGTGAACCAGCTTCGAGAAACTGAGCAGGAAAACGTATTAGCGTTTGAGTATTTCTATAATGGCGGAGGAGTAGCGGCCGGTGACCTTAACAACGATGGACTTCCTGACCTCTTCTTTACGGGAAATCAGGTTGAGAACAAACTCTACATCAATAAAGGTAAGCTCGTGTTTACGGATATTTCCGCAACAGCGGGTGTCTCTGGACGTAAAGGGGGATGGAAAACTGGGGTTACCCTGGCTGATGTGAATGCCGACGGCTGGTTGGATGTGTATGTTTGTTATTCGGGTTTGCGGTCTGATTCACTCCGGCGTAATCAACTATTCATCAACAATCATAATTTAACCTTCACCGATCGCGCAGCGGAATATGGCTTGGCAGATTCGGGGTACTCCGTGCAAGCTAACTTCTTTGACTATGACCGCGATGGCGATCTTGATTGCTTTCTGATCAATCATAACCTTAAAAACTACCAGCGTAAAGAGGCTGCTGTAATGAGAGCCGAGCGGAACTATAACGCTGGTGACAAACTGTTTCAGAATGATGGTAAGGGACACTTTACCGACGTTTCGGTAAAGGCAGGCATTAAAGGGAATCCCCTAGGCTTCGGGCTGGGCGTCTCCGTATCTGATGTAAATAGTGATGGTTATCCGGACGTGTACATAGCCAATGACTTTGTTGAAGACGATTATCTTTATATCAATCAGCGCAACGGTACGTTTCGAGATGAGCTTAGAGAACGTATTGAACATACCTCTTACTCCGCAATGGGAGTAGACGTGGCCGATTTGAATAACGATGATCGACCTGATATCATGACGCTCGATATGTTGCCCGAGAGCAACGCCCGCCAAAAGTTATTGCCTTGGCCCGATAACTGGAACGTTTATCAGGCACAGCTGAAAAATGGGTTCTGGCACCAGAATATGCGCAACATGCTTCAGATACAGCAGCCGAATGGGCAGTATGCTGAAATTGGTCAGCTAGCCGGTGTATCGGGTACAGATTGGAGCTGGGGTGTTCTATTGGCTGATTTTAACTTAGATGGCTTTAAAGACATTTTCGTCAGCAATGGCATTCTACGTGATTTCACGAACGCTGACTTTATCAAGTTTTCAGACGATGCCGTCGGAACGCCTGTTCTAAATCAAATTCCGCAGATGCCGACGACCAAAACCCGAAACTATATTTTCCGGAATAACAAAGATTTAACCTTTACGAACGAACAAAAAGATTGGGGATTCAAGGAGCCAGCCGTATCAAATGGTTGTGCGTACGCTGATTTGGATAAAGACGGTGATCTCGAAATAATAACGAATAACCTGAATGAGACAGCCCGAATTTACCGCAACACGAGCCGGGAAACCACTAAAGCTGATTATCTGAGTATTCGGTTGGTTGGTCCCTCGTCAAATCCATTCGGTATCGGGGCAACGGTAACTGTTAGTATAAACGGACAGAAGCAGGTACAGGAAAGGTACCCAACACGAGGCTTTGAATCGTGCAGTCATGATGATCTACTTTTTGGATTGGGAGAAAAAGCTCAGAACGTGCAAGTTGTAGTACGCTGGCCGGACGGTCGTAACCAAACAGTTACTAATGTCAAGCCAGATCAGATAATTACACTAGAGTACCGTCAATCAAAAGCGGTTACAATTACTGATGCAGTTCTCAAAAGTCGGATATTTTCATCAATAGAAGCGCCTGCTTTCGCCCACAAAGCTGACTCTGTTAACAACTTCGACCAGCAAATTCTCCTGCCTATGCAGTACTCCGCTACGGGGCCACGAATGACTGTGGGCAATGTTAATGGCGATGGTCGTCGCGATGTTTTTATATGTGGTAGTTCGGAGCAGCCGGGGCAACTTTTTGAGCAAGATCCCAAGGGTACATTCAATCCCATTAAACTTCCTGATGAAACGGCCGCCACAAATAATGATGCGGTGCTGGCTGACTTCAACGAAGATAAACGCCCAGACCTCTACTTGGCCAACGGAGGGTATGGTGTTCGGGAAGTAGAAAAGCGTCAGGATGAATTGTGGCTGAATACGACTGCTGGCTACGTTAAGCAGCCATTACCGGCAGAAACGGAGAACAGTAGTTGCGTGAAGTCTTTGGACATTGATCGCGATGGCGACTTAGATCTGTTTGTAGGAGGAGGTGTTAAACCTTTTCGCTTTCCGGCGTCCGACGAGAGCTTTATTCTGATAAACGATGGTAAAGCCCATTTTACCAAGCAACCTTTGGGGCGACTGGGTATGCTATCGGATGCGGCCGTGCTGGATGTTGACCGCGATGGCTGGTCAGATGTGATTCTTGTCGGCGAGTGGATGCCCGTGACTGTTCTTCTAAATCAACACGGACGATTAACCGCCAATTCTCAAAAGGTGTACGATGATTTAGCGGGGTGGTGGAACCGTATCGAGAAAGCTGATCTGGATGGCGACGGTGACGAAGACTTAATTGTAGGTAATTTAGGGCTGAATACCCAGGTTAGGGCAAATTCAGAACAACCGGCTACGCTTACTTATGATGATTTCGACCAAAACGGTACTCTTGATTTTTTCATGAGTTATCTGATTGATGGTAAAATCTACCCGGCTTATTCGAGAGATGAAATTTGTGAGCAGGTTCCATCGCTTCGAAAACGATTTACAACGTACCAGGCTTATGCAAACGCAACGCTCGAGAATTGCTTCGATGAGCAACAGTTGCGTCAGGCTAAAAAGTTACAGATCAATGAGCTTCGGACAATCGTACTAGAAAACGATGGTGGAACCTTTATACCGCACCCGTTGCCAACGGCCGCTCAATACGCGCCCGTCTATGGTATTTTGGCCGACGATTTTGACCACAACGGGACCAAAGACCTGTTGTTAATGGGGAATAATTCAACCATGCGGTTACGCATTGGCAAAGTAGACGCTAACCACGGCTTGTTGTTGAGTAATCAGCGTAACTGGCAGTTTAAAGAAGTGCCATCGGACCAAACCGGTCTGTTTGTACGGGGTGATGTGCGGGACGTAAAACGCGTCGGGTCAACCCTCCTGATTGGCGTCTGCAATGGCAAGCTACAGGCGTTCAATAGTCAAAGTAAATAAATCGAATGTTCATTCATACGTACTCAGTGGCTTTGTCTTCGTCATCGTATAACATACTGACTTTTCTAGTTCGTCTGCTTCGGCAAAGAAAAACAGCACACCTCGGACTAGGGTACTACCTACGATCTTGGTTTCTCGTGAGTAGTACACTGATGCTGACGGCCTGCTCGAAAGAAAAAGCTGACACGCTCTTTGAGCGAATGGATAATGATAAGATTGGCGTTACGTTCGAAAACACTGTCAAGAATCAGGCTACCTTTAACATCTTCAACTACCGTAATTTTTACAACGGCGGTGGTGTTGCCGTTGGCGATATAAATAACGATAGCCTGCCCGATCTCTATTTCACGTCAAACATGGGGCAGAACAAACTGTACCTCAATAAAGGCAACTGGCAATTCGAAGATATTACCGACAAGGCTGGCGTCGGCGGAAAAGGCAAGTGGGGAACGGGCGTTGTAATGGTTGATATTAACAACGATAACCTGCTCGACATTTTTGTCTGTAATGCGGGTTATCAGAAAGGTGTTGGTCAGGAGAAAGACCTATATATCAACAATGGTGATTTAACCTTCACTGAATCTGCCAAAAAATACGGCTTAAACGAAAATGGCTATACAACCCATGCCGCCTTCTTTGACTACGACTTGGACGGAGACTTGGACTGCTATATCCTTAATAACAGCTTTGTCCCCGTAAACACCCTTAATTACGAGAGTAGTCGGGAATTACGGGCAGAAGATTGGCCCGTTGCAGACTTCCTAAAAGGCGGGGGAGATCGGCTGATGCGTAACGACAACGGCTTCTTTACTGATGTGACTAAAGAAGCTAACATTTACAGCAGCTTGATCGGGTTTGGACTAGGCGTGACCGTTGGTGATGTCAACGACGATCAGTATCCAGATATTTACGTCTCTAATGACTTTTTTGAGAAAGACTATCTATACATAAACCAGCGTAACGGTACATTCAGGGAGGAAGTTGAACAGCGCATGAAGCACTTGAGCATTGCATCCATGGGCGCGGATATGGCTGATATCAACAACGACGGTTATGCCGAGATTTTTACGACCGAGATGTTGCCCCGTGATGAGCGTCGACTGAAGACAACAACATCATTCGAGTCACACTATGTGGCTAATCTGAAACGACAGAAAGGCTTTTATAAACAGCTTCAGCAAAATTGCCTGCAACTCAATAACCAGGATGGTACGTTCAGCGAGATTGCTTACTACGCCGATGTAGCCGCCAGCGACTGGAGTTGGGGCGCCTTGTTGTTCGACGCCGACAACGATGGCTATAATGATATTTACGTCTGCAACGGTATCTATCATGATGTAATTGATCAGGACTTTATCGACTTCTTCGCGAATGAGTTAGCCCAAAAAATGGTGCTGTCTGGGGAAAAACAGCAGTTTGATGAGATCGTAAAAAATATGCCCTCGAACCCAATCCCCAATAATTTTTTCCATAACCGGAAAGACTTAACGTTCGATGAGCGTGGCAAAGAGTTTGGTTTAGATCAACCTTCGTTTTCTAATGGGGCCGCTTATGCTGATTTAGATAACGACGGCGATTTGGATCTGGTGGTCAACAACGTGAATCAAAAGTGCTTCGTATACCAAAACCATTCTGAAAAAAAAGCAGGAGGTAATAACTACATACGCATAAATCTCAAAGGAGAAGGCAAGAACACTTTCGCCATAGGGTCTAAAATAGAACTGTTTGCTAATAATCAAATATTTAGCCGATACATAGCCCCTTCTCGGGGCTTCCAATCAAGTACTGAGTACATCCAGACCATTGGTCTTGGAACCGTAGCCAAGCTGGATTCTGTAAAAATTACCTGGTACGATAAACGAGTCAGCGTTTTCCGGAACGTACCAGCTAAAACGACAAATGTATACTCCGTACGCGACGGACTTGTAGTACCAGAAAAACCTCGTCCGGCAGTACCGCCTACGTTATTAACCGCTTCGTCTATCAGGCTTGAGCCCCACGTTGAGGACGCTTACGAAGATTTCTTCAATGAGCGAAACATCCCCATGAAGCTCTCCTCAGAAGGGCCGAAGGCTGCTATTGGTGACGTAAACGGTGATGGGAAAGATGATATGTATATCTGCGGAGCCAAAGGGCAGGGAGGACAATTGTACCTGCAAACCAGCGCAGGGCTTAAGAAATCGGATCAGGAGACCTTTACAGCTTCCCAATATTTTGAGGATACGGCGGCTGAACTCTTCGACGCTGACCGGGACGGTGATCTGGATTTATTTGTCGGCAGTGGCGGTAATGAATCCAGGGTAGGGGCGCGCGAGCTGATGAGTCGGCTTTATATGAATGATGGTAAAGGGCAGTTTACGTTCAACAGTCGTGCTTTGCCCCCCCATACCATGAATACTGCGGTGGCACTACCCTACGATTATGATGGCGATGGGGATCTGGATTTATTCGTTGGAAGCCGCAGCTTTCCTGGCGAGTATGGCGTGAGTCCGGAGAGCTATCTGTTCCAGAACAACGGTAGTGGCGAATTCAATGACGTAACCCAACGAGTAGCGCCCGAACTGCTGGAGATTGGTATGGTGCGCGATGCCGCCTGGGCAGACATAACTGGCGACGGCCGCAACGAATTGGTTGTCGTCGGCGACTGGATGAGTCCGCAGGTTCTTACATGGACCAATGACCAACTTCGTAAAACGACTACGGGTCTGGAGAATATTAGCGGTTTTTGGGGGAGTGTGGCTACTATGGATGTTGACAACGATAAAGACCTAGATCTGGTGCTGGGTAACATCGGCGAAAACTTCTCCCTAAAAGCCTCGTCAGCTAATCCGCTTAAATTATGGATCAATGATTTCGATAAAAACGGGGTCCTTGACAAAGTCATGACTAAAACAATTGAAGGAAAAGACGTTCCGATCTTTCTCAAACGAGAGATGGCGGAGCAGTTTCCGTTTTTAAAGACGAAGATTCTCAAACACGCTGATTACGCTACCAAAACGCTTCAGGCCTTGTTTGCGCCGGAAGTGCTGAAAGACTGTCAGGTAAAAACAGTAAACTATCGCAGGTCAATCGTTGCCGTTAATAATGGGAGAGGACGCTTTCGTATCGCTGAGTTGCCGAGTGTTGTTCAGCTTTCGTGCATTAATGCCATTGCCTGTGAAGATGTAAATGCGGATGGCCAAAACGATCTAATCTTGGGCGGCAACTTTACCGAATTTATGCCGCAACTCGGTATGATTGAAGCGTGCCGGGGGGTGGTCTTGGCCAATCAGGGTAAGGGCCATTTCAGTGTGTTGCCAATCCGGAAAAGTGGTTATCAGGTCGACGGAGAAGTGAAGCAGATAAGTCCGATCACGATCAATGGCAAAAAATACCTGATCAATTTGATCAATAACTCAACGCCCAAACTGTTCGAACTGGCAAAGTAGGCTGCATATGGTGAATCAACGCTGGCTTAAAGTACGTTGTGGCTCAAAAGTGCGTTTAGTCATTTATTTTCTTGCCCTAAATACGTTGCTAGCCTGCACTCGTGAGCCCGCTGAAAAGCCATTGTTTCAGGTATTAGATACGACGCAGACTAGAGTCAATTTTGCGAATCAGCTTCAAAACACCGATAGTCTTTCTATTCTCGACTATTTGTATTTCTACAACGGGGGAGGTGTAGCGGCTGGTGATGTGAATAATGATGGCTTGATCGACCTTTATTTTGTCTCGAACCAGGGAGCGAATAAACTTTATATAAACCAGGGCAAGTTTATTTTTACCGACGTCACCGATCGGGCGGGAGTAGCAGGACAGGCAGACTGGCAAACGGGTGTAACCATGGTTGATGTAAACGGCGATGGCTGGCTCGATATATATGTTTGCGCCGTTGGTCGGTTTAAAGGACTCAAAGGACATAACGAGCTGTACATTAATAACCAGAATGGTACGTTTACGGAAAGCGCAGCCAAATACGGCCTTGATTTCGTAGGATTCTCAACGCAGGCTGCCTTCTTCGACTACGATCATGACGGTGATTTAGACTGTTTTTTACTTAACCACGCCGTACATACCTCGCGAAGCTTTGACATGGTATCTGCCAGGAATAACCGCAGTCGGGAATCGGGTGACTACTTATTTCGAAATGACAGCGGGCCTAGTGGTTCAACCTTCACTGACGTTAGTGAAAAGGCCGGTATCTACGGGGCCGCTATGGGGTACGGCTTAGGGATCTCCGTCGCCGATTTAAACAACGACGGCTGGGAGGACATGTACGTGTCAAACGACTTCCACGAGGACGACTATTATTACGTCAATAACCACAAGGGCGGCTTTACCGAAAGCGTTCGGCAAGCTTTTCAGCACACCAGCCGCTTTTCGATGGGTAATGACATTGCTGATATTAACAACGATGGTTACCCCGACGTTATGACGCTCGATATGTATCCCGCCGATGAAACCGTCGAAAAGTCATCGCAGGGAGAAGACCCGCTGGATATTTATCGCTATAAGCTTTCGTATGGCTACATGGATCAGTATAGCCGAAACTGTTTGCAGCTTAGCCAGGCCGGAAAAAAGTTCATGGACATTGGCATAATGGCGGGCGTAGCTGCTACCGATTGGAGTTGGTCTCCGCTACTGGCCGATTATGACAACGACGGCATCAAAGACCTATTTATCGCGAATGGCATTGTTCGCCGACCCAATGACCTCGATTACATCAAGTATCTATCGGATAAAAAGCAAACGTATCAAACGACCCGAGACAACGATACCGAGACTATACAGCAAATGCCCGAGGGCAAAGTGCATAACTATCTATATCGTGGATCGTCAGCACTGCGATTTGTTGATAAGTCATCCGCCTGGGGATTTGAGAAGCCAACGTTTTCGTGCGGAGCGACGTATGCTGACCTCGACAATGATGGTGATCTGGATCTTGTCACGAATAACATCAACGAAGCGGCCAGTGTGTATCAAAACAACGCCGAAACGCTGTTTCCGAAAAACAAACATCTGACCGTTCGCTTAAAAGGGGAGTCTACAAATACGTTTGGAGTTGGCGCAAAAGTCATTCTGAAATACAAAGACTCCCTTCAGCTTCAGCAGTTAATGCCTACTCGGGGGTTCGAGTCATCGGTAGCACCTGAGTTGTTGTTTGGGCTAGGCCAGAGGGCAACCATCGACTCGCTGGTTGTTATTTGGCCGAACCAACGGATGGAAGTTCAGACAAATGTCAAAACCAATCAAACGCTAACAGTACAGCAAACGGATGCTCGACTCGACGGAACCACTTATCATTACACCCCCTCAATAGGCAAGCCATTGTTTGCTGCCGTAACTGATACGACGCTGTTGCCCTTTGTGCACCGGGAAAATAAGCAGTATTACGACTTTGTCCGGGAATCGCTCATGCCATTCAAAGTTTCAACCGAAGGACCACATCTGGCCGTCGGCGATGTTAATGGCGATGGCCTGGACGATGTCTACGCCGGTGGTGCCCGAGACCAGGCTGGAAGTCTGCTGATTCAGCAATCTAACGGGCGGTTTTTTGCTGCCTCTCAGGCCTGTTTCGCTAAAGATTCTGTGTACGAGGATGTCGACGCTTCGTTCTTCGATGCCGACGGCGATAAGGATTTAGATCTGTATGTTGTTTCGGGTGGTAACGAGTTTTCAGGAAAAGCGCAACAGCTGGCCGACCGACTGTATATAAATGATGGACGCGGCAGCTTTAGTCGTTCGATCAACGCGTTGCCGCCCATGTATGATAATAAGAGTTGCGTCAGGCCCTGCGATGTTGACCACGATGGGGATCTGGACCTATTTGTTGGCGGACGGGTGGTAGGGCTCGCTTATGGCAAAGCACCCGGTTCTTACCTGCTTATTAACGACGGCAAAGGTCGCAACGGCGAACCGCATTTCTCTGATCAGACTGATCAACGTGCCGATAAACTACGTAATGTTGGTATGGTGACTGATGCCGTTTGGATTGATTACGACCAGGATAAAGACCTCGATCTTATGGTAGTTGGCGATTGGATGCCCATACGTCTGTTTGCTAACAACAATGGGCAGTTTAAGGAAGTGACTTCAATTGTCACGGATGAAGTACCCCTTCATGGCTTCTGGCAGCGTATTACTGCGGCTGATTTCGACCGCGATGGCGATATGGATCTGGTGGCGGCTAATATTGGATTAAATACAAAGCTTCGTAAACAGCCTTCCGAAAAGCTTCGTATGTGGGTTAAGGATATTGATAACAACCAAACCGCCGAGCAAATACTGGCTTACAACGTACTGGACAACTGGTACCCGATTGCTACTAAAGATGAGTTGGGCAAACAAATACCTAGTATCATTAACAGGCGCTATACAACTTATAAAGCGTACGCTGGTCAACCAGTTCAGAAGCTGTTCACAACCGCTGAGCTGAACCAGGCGGATGAACTGAACGTCGATCAATTTGCCTCAATATATCTGGAGAACAGAGATGGTAAATTCGCTCTACACGAGCTTCCTATGCTGGCACAAGTCTCAAAACTGTTTGCTCTGCTACCGATCGATATTGATCACGATGGGGATCTCGACATCTTAGGTGGCGGTAATTTTTACGGTGTGAGTACGTATCAGGGGCGCTACGATGCCAGCTATGGGCTTATTCTTCGAAACGATGGAAAAAGCTCTGAGGGTGACCTACAACTAACCCCCCTTTCGCCAATCGATTGCGGCTTTATGCTTAATGGTGAAGTACGTGATATCCAAACCGTCAAAACGGCACAAGGGTTATTGATTACCGTAGCACGAAACGGGCAGTCAATACAATTATTTCGACCTTTCATGAATCAGCCAGTGCCTTCTCGAATAGCTACCAAATAAAGCAATTTCTGGAATTTCTGGGCTACTAGTATTGTTATTTAGTAGAGTATCCGTTAGGTACTCATATTACTTTATAACCTACCGATTTTTAAGAAAAATGAAACGAATGCTTGCCTTGGCCACCGCCCTAGTGCTGGGTTGGTTTGGTCAAATAGCGAATGCCCAAGTAAGCACAGATTACGACCGTTCGGTTGATTTCACTCGTTTTCGTACCTACGCTTTTGCCAAGCCTGAAGTGAACGTGGGAAACAATCCGGCTTATAACAGCCCATTGTTAATGAAACGTATCGAGGGGAATTTGGCCAGGGAGTTTAACGAACGAGGCCTAACTTACCAGAAAAGTGCACCTGATTTGTTAGTCAAAGTTCATACGTATACTGAGAACAAAACTCGCAATGTAACCAGCGGGCCAGGTTATGCACCCTTTTACCGCTACGGTTGGGGCTTTTCGCCTTACCGGTTCGGTTTCTGGCCCATGTGGGGTGGCTACTACGGTGGCTGGAATCAAACGTATCAGGAAAACTACACGCAAGGTACGTTGCTGGTTGATTTGATTGATGCCCGTACGAAGCAGCTGTTATGGCGAGGTTCAGCCCAAGGTGTTGTTGACAGCCCTAAGCGTTTGGATCGTCAGATAGCCCGTGGAGTTCGCAAGATTATGAAGGATTACCCCGTGAAGGCGTCATAATGCCAACACAATCAAAATAAGTGTAGCCCTAACTGTCTGATGTGGCAGTTAGGGCTTTTTTATGGCTTGCCAATGAGCGTATTACAGATTAAATCTGCTGATTGTTTCGCCAAAAAGTCCGATAATTTCCGTTAATTTTGTAATTGCGTCAAGCCATATTTGTTAGCTTGTCATTGCAGATATACACCGTTTTAGTGATAAATAACTATGAGTAAACGACTTCTCTCAAGTGGGCTTTTTGTTTTGTTTCTGCTTGGGATGTCTGCTTGTCAGAAGCCCGCAACGCCTGCCGAGTACAATGCTAAGGCTGCTAATCCCGAATATTATAACTCGGCTTTGAATAAGCTGACCCAAGTTGTTATTCATGATATTTTTTCACCTCCTGTTGCCAGTCGTATTTACGCATATGCCAACCTGGCTGGATATGAAGCCCTTGTGTCATTCGATCCGCAGTACGAATCGTTAGGAGGTAAGCTCAAGCGATTTCAAGCGGGACCTAAGCCCGAAGCCGGGAAGGACTACTGCTTTCCATTGGCTAGCACACATGCTTTTCTGACGGTTGCCCGCGCCCTGACGTTTTCGGTTGATTATTATGACGAGTTCGAAAAGTCGTTTTATGAGCAATACAAAAAAGACGGTGTTCCCGACGAGGTCTATGATCGGTCCATGGCCTATGGTGAAGCGGTAGCCAAACACATTCTAGATTACGCAGCCAAGGATAATTACAAGCAAACCCGTGGGTTCAAGCACACGGTTACCAATGCAGAAGGCACCTGGGTGCCAACGCCACCCGCTTATATGGACGCAGCTGAGCCCCAATGGAATAAGTTACGCTGTTGGGCGATGGATACGTGTAGCCAGTTTATGCCGCCCCGCCCGCCTGCTTATAGTATAGCTAAAGATAGTCCTTACCAGAAAGAGGTAATGGAAGTGTATGAAACAGGCAAACAAACCGATAAGCAAAAGCAGGATATTGCTTATTTCTGGGACGACAATGCGTTTGTCATGAACGTAGCGGGACATGTTATGTATGCATCAAAGAAAATGACGCCGGGTGGTCACTGGTTGGGGATTGCGCAGACGGTGGCCCGTCAGCAGAAACTAAATCTGATGCAGACCGTCGAAGCCTATACCTTAACGTCATTCGCGCTCACGGACGGCTTCATCTCCTGTTGGGACGAAAAATACCGTAGTAACATGGTCCGTCCCGAAACGGTCATCAACAAATACATTGATCCTAAGTGGACGCCGTTTCTGCAAACGCCCCCATTTCCGGAATACCCAAGTGGGCATAGTGTCATTTCGACCGCGGCCGCTACTGTTTTAACCCGCCTTATGGGAGACAACGTTGCCTTCACTGACTCTACCGAGTTTCAATATGGTCATGGAGTTCGCTCCTTCAAGTCGTTTCTTGAGGCCGCTAACGAAGCCTCGATCAGTCGTCTTTATGGTGGCATTCACTACCGTTCTGCTTTGGTGAATGGACAGGTAGAAGGTGAAAAAGTAGGGCAGTGGGTTATTCAAAAGATCCGCACTCGTAAATCGGTCGTTGCCACTCGATAATCGTTAAAAGCACGTTAAAAGTGCTTTCTTTATCAGAAAGAAGTTCATGTTTGCTGTAGCGATAAGTAATTATCAAACATATCGTTACACTTATGAACAGGCCTTTAAGAATATTTCTCGTGAGTACACTGGTTTGTCATGCTCTGACAGCGCTGTCTCAAGCACTACCAGTGTACGATTCAACACAAACGCGTGCGTCGCGTAATCAGCAAACCTACCGTTCCCTCAGTCGTTCGTCGCAGGACACGACCCAGTCTGTTTTTAATTTTAAAGCAGCGCCTTGGTACGTTCGGGCCATGCCCTTCTCAATTTATACGGGTGCTGGTAAGCCGCGCGACCGGATTGCGCAAACGATAGAAGTTGGTAAATCATTCGATGTAATTGACTTAGGTATTACGTTCGGCCGAAGCTCGCTGCGGCCTGATTCTACGCTTTTTCTGGAAGGCCGGGTAACGATGGACGTCGCTAACTACGGCATTTTTGCAAACGAAATGACGATTGGAGCTGGACGCCAGTTTGACAAGCAAGGAAGTTTATTACTTGAACTGACCTATAGCATCATTGCCCAAGTAGCCCCCCGCTTTGGAATTGGGCTAACAACTGGCTACTACGATTTTAGCAGTGAAACGACCGACGCATCCAAGACCTTCTACGGAGTCTATTTGCGCTATGGCCTGACCCGAACGGACTCTGGTGGCTTACTCAATATAGGGCATAGACGCCCAGTACGCATTGGGCGAGCCGGGCGAGGTCACGGGCGTGGACGCTAATGAGTGTCTGTTACTGATTATTAATAACGATCCAGAACCCATTAGCTGGAAGGGAATAGCCGGTATCAAACCATACATCTTGTCGGGTGTTAGTTGTACGCAGGTGAACTATTTCTTGAGCAACGTTATGAAGTATAAATACCGGTCATTAACTCTGATTACTCCTCTTTATTTGGTTTCGTTAGCCGCTTTTGCCCAGCAAACGTATTTCAATGTGCCTTCTTCTGATATTGTCGAAAAGCATGAGGTGGCAGTTCAGCAACAAATAAACTTTTCGGAGTCATATCGATCAACAACTACTTTTGACTATGGCTTAGGCCGAGAATGGGAGATAGGGGTGAACCTGTATAACCTCGATTACTCACCAAACGAGCACCGGTTTATTCGTAACGACTCAACGACTCAACAGTCTTACAGTCCATTACTGCTGCTGAATTCTCAAAAAGCGTTCGACTTTAATGACCACCTTGAAGTGGCTATTGGTGCACAAGGTGGTATAAATTTAACCCCTTCAGATAAGCCACAAGTAGTTGGATACTTATACACGCATCTGGCCGGGTCGTTACAGGATGAGCATTATAACTGGTCATTAGGTGCTTATACCGCAAACCCACGGTACTTAGGAGAAGGGCCCAAAGCAGGATTTCAGGCGGGGTTTGATGCTGGAATTTTCTACCAGAAATTTCATCTGTTAGGCGATTGGATATCCGGTTCGCATGATTTAGGCCAATTAGTGCTGGGAGCTGAAGTATACCTTGGTAAGCATTTTCCGCTGGCAATTGGCTGGCAGCGTACTAACAAAGACGGAGCCCAGGCACTGGTCATTCAATTGACTTATAATCCTGAGTAACGCAAAATCTCTTTCAATATCTACGTTAAGAGACCTACAATTGAACTATTTTTAGCATTCTTTTTAACATTATCATAAAAGAATGGCTAAGAAATTACTTCGTTTAGGGATATGGCTCATGATCATGAGCCATGTGTTTGCTGCTTATGCCCAATCTGATAACGGAGCCTGGCAAATTGTTGGGCAGAACATTAACCCCGCTAATTATTACGGTATCACTGTAGCTAACGGTATGATTGGGTTCGTTTCATCGCCAGAGCCCATGAAGGTGAAAGACGTAGTACTCAACGGGGCATTTGACACCTATGGACGAGGCCGTGTTTCAAATATTCTCAAAGTGTTCAACTTTGCCAACATGAATCTTGATGTCGACGGGCAGCGGCTTGGTCCTAAAGACATCAGCAATTACCGCCAAACACTCGACATGCAAAGGGCGGCAATGACAACAACGTTCGATTACAAAGACAAAGTAAGCGTTCGGCAAACGATGATGGCATTACGTCATCTGCCGTTTTCGCAATTGACAATGGTTGAGATTACGGCCAAAAAAGATTGCGAGATCATTCCAATGAGCGTAATTGAAACGCCCGAAAACCTCAAAGAAGTTAAAAATTTTTACTCTGAGATCGACCGGGCGCACGTCACGATCCGATTGCTGACATCGGTTGCCAAAAGTCCCTCTGGTCGTCATACGGTTGCCGCTTCCAATAGCTTCATTTTTGAAGAGCCGCATGGACAGGAGCCTGATGTTATCCACGAAGACTGGGATTATAATATGCATCTGGCTAAATTTAAAAAGCGGCTAAAGGCTGGGGCTACGTACCGCTTCAGCGTGGTTGGTTCGGTATCATCAACGGCCCATACCGCTGATCCGCATAACGAAGCAGAGCGCCTGACAATCTTTGCCGCTTTAGAACGTACTGAGCGTTTGCTGATGCGGCATAACGCCGAATGGGCCAAGCTGTGGCAAAGCGACATTGTCATTGACGGCGATCCTGATGCACAACGAGCGGTTCGTTCAGCGCTTTATCATCTGTATTCGTTTGTGCGAGAGGGAAGCGGTTATAGCCTGTCGCCGATGGGACTGTCCGGCTTAGGCTACAATGGACACGTTTTTTGGGATACCGAACTTTGGATGTACCCACCTATTTTATTGTTGAAGCCCGCCATTGCCAAATCTATGCTCGAGTACCGTTTTGAGCGTATGCAAATGGCTAAACAAAATGCCTTCAGCCACGGCTATGCTGGGGTTATGTTTCCGTGGGAGTCCGATGCCGATGGTCAGGAGGCTACGCCGGTTTGGGCATTAACGGGCCCCTTTCAGCACCACATCACAGGCTGTGTAGGCTGGTCATTCTGGAAATACTATCAGGTAACCAAAGACAAAGAGTGGTTAAGAACTCGTGGCTATCCAATGTTGAAAGAGGTGGCCGACTTCTGGGCCAGTCGTGTCGAGCGCGAAGCACCCGGGAAGTACCACATTAATAACGTAATCGGGGCAAATGAATGGCAGGAGAATATTGATGATAATGCCTTTACAAATGGTATGGCAAAGACGTCGTTACAATACGCTATTCAGGCTGCACAAGAGTTAGGGATTACCCCTAATGCTGATTGGCAAGTTGTGAGTGACAACATTCCAATCTTGAAATTTCCGGATGGTACCACAAGAGAGAACCGTACGTACGATGGTGTTCCCATTAAACAGGCCGATGTAAACTTACTGGCTTATCCGCTCACAGTTGTGACTGATGAGGCTGCCGTTCGGAAAGATTTGTCATATTATGAACCACGGTACTCTCCGGAGGGACCAGCAATGGGTTGGTCAGTATTGGCAACCTTACACGCACGATTGAACGAGCCCGATAAAGCGTTTGACTGGTTCGTGAAAAGTTATAAACCTAATGAGGTACCGCCGTTTGGCGTGCTAGCTGAGACCGCTGGAGGAACGAACCCTTATTTCGCAACTGGTGCCGGAGGAATGTTACAAGCCGTCCTGAATGGTTTTGGCGGCCTAGATATTAATGGAAGCGGTATTACACAGCTTAAAACGAAGCTACCTAAAAAGTGGAAGTCGTTAACAATAAAAGGAGTTGGACCACAAAAGCGCACTGTCCAGGTGCAATAAATAAGTGGGCGTATCAGTACAGATAACCGGTGAGAGTTGTCTGTGCTGATACGCCCACTCAATTTTACCATTGGGCCATCGGCAGATTAGCCGACTGAAGTTCTAGCTGAACATCTTTCGAACCGATAGCCATCTTGTTCAACGCTATGTAAATCGCTTTGATAGCGTTTTCAATGCGTTTCCAACCTTCTTCGCTCCGCAAATCGATGCTGATCATAGTCCGGTCATTCTGAGCCATAATTGTCAGGTAAGTCATAGCACCAAGAACTACCGCCGAAATGGCTTGCGTATCGGCTCCCTTTACAAATGAGAGCTGACTAACAAGACGGGTCATTTCTTCATCCTGCGCTCTAGCTGTTGTCTCAGCAATTGAGTCATTCTCAATAACGCTTGCTTTTAATATTTCACGAGCGGCTTTAAACGTGCGGAAATAGCGGTATGTTTGAATAACTTGTCGGTACCAGATTCGAGCCACATCCGATTCATGTAAGGGGCGAATTTGGTCTAATACAGCAGGATTGAACACTGGAAACAGCTTTCCCATCTTCACATAATACTCCAGTAATCCTTCCATACCGCCGAAATACCGGTAGATAAGTACTTTACTGACATTAGCTTTTTCGGCTACTCGGTTCACACCAACGCCTTCCAGCCCACGCTCAGCAATTACTTCTTCTAACGCTTCAACGATACGCTGCGTTGTTTTTGCACGATTGCGCCTTACTTTCTCGTCTTTCTCCATATTAAATGCTTCCGTTATAATTCAAGTAGTTACCTTATTTGACTACAATTAGCGTTGAGAGTCACTCTAATGAACCCTAATCTGTCAATCAACGCCGGCAGGCTAGGCACAATACTGTGAACTATTAAGTAGTATTAACTAAACGAAATGAATACTAGTGATTGTACAATCAATGCAATTAAATGACATTAATAATCACTATAAGTCACCTTAAAGTTATATTTAACAAAGGAAGTTCTTTTTATATTTTGAGCAAAAAAAAAGTATGATTTTCTGGTAAAAAATTACTAAAAAGCCAAATAATATGTAGTATTCTTCGTAAATAGAAAAAGCCGCTTGATGAACATCAAGCGGCTTTACTAGTTGCCCGAGAAGGATTCGAACCTCCACAAACAGAACCAAAATCTGTCGTCCTACCCTTAGACGATCGGGCAATTGCGAGTGCAAAGATAACAGATAAGGAGCGTGAAAAGCAAATGCAAATCTGAAAAAAACAGCCTTCAGGGGTTTTCTGTTGTGGTTAGCCCTGATTTACAACCACTCATAGCTGGCTAAATACTTGCGATATTTTTGTCGGGACTAATTTTTTTGATCAACCCCTGCAGTACTTTACCAGGCCCGCACTCATAAAAATCGACGGCTCCATCGGCTACCATCCGTTCCACCGATTGTGTCCAGCGAACAGGCGAGGTGAGCTGGGCGATTAAGTTTTCTTTAATAACTTGCGGATCGGTAGTCGGCTGTGCATTCACATTTTGGTAAACTGGGCAGCGCGGGGCATTAAATGGCATAAGCTCAACAGCATCGGCAAACTCGTCGCGGGCTGGTTCCATAAAAGGAGAATGAAACGCCCCCCCAACTGCCAACTGAACAACCCGCTTTGCCCCCGCAGCTTTAAGACGATCTTCGGCTAGTTTTATGCCCTCGACACTACCAGATATAACTACCTGACCAGGGCAGTTGTAATTTGCCGGAACAACAACTTCCTCCGTTATTTCTGCACAAACGCGTTCAATGGCATCGTCGGCTAGCCCAAGTACAGCTGCCATCGTTGAAGAAACCAGCTCGCAGGCACGTTGCATGGCGGTTGCCCGAACAGAAGCCAGGCGCAATCCATCTTCAAACGAGAGTACACCAGCCGCGGTCAGCGCTGACAATTCACCGAGTGAATGCCCGGCAACCATGTCGGGCGCAAATGAATCAGTTGTTAATGCAAGTACTACGCCGTGCAGAAAAACCGCCGGTTGCGTATAAATTGTTTGTTTAAGGTCTTCTTCACTTCCCTCAAACATAATGCTGGTTAGATTATAGCCCAGCACCTCATTGGCTTGGTTGAAGAGTTGGCGAGCGGCATCCGAATGTTGGTAGAGGTCAAGACCCATACCCCGGAACTGTGAACCTTGTCCAGGAAAAACATATGCTTTCATAAAGAATTCACTGGTGAATTAAGCCAGTAGAAGGGCAAAGTAAGCGGGATAAACACGTTTCTTCAAATAGAATTGTCTACGGATCTCTTAAGTTATTAAGAATGAGAAGCTTTATCTACAGATGTAGGAGAGACTTACAGGCGAACGTAATGACGCGCCGGACCAACAAAATTAGGCCTCAATAATAAGCAGAAAGGCAAACAAAAACTTCATACATTCTGTTACGAAAACAGCAGAATTGTCTAATCTTTTGTGGCTAAAAATTAGACACAAACCGGTTTAAAAAAACAACTAACCTTGTTTCCATCGGGTTTGTGCTTTAGTTTTGATGCGCCGTTTAAACCGGCTTTTTTTCAATAGTTTACCACTAAAATTTCGTGTCGTTCACTATATGGCTTGGGTAACACAAACACTATCCAGCTCCCTCGGTCGCAAAGTTATCATGTCGCTGACGGGTCTATTTCTGAGTACGTTTTTGATCGTTCATATGGCTGGTAATCTTCAGCTTTTTAAGGGCGACAACGGACGGGCGTTTAATGAATATACGTACTTCATGACGCATAATCCTCTTATTCTTACCGTATCGTACCTGCTTTACACGTCTATTCTGGTGCATTCGCTGATGGCTTTCGTCCTGACGCGTCACAACCAATCGTCACGGCCGGTTAAGTACGCTTACACCCGACCAGAGGCAAACAGTCCCTGGTCGTCGCGCAACATGGGAATCTTAGGAACGATTCTACTGGTGTTCATCATTATTCACATGCGGACATTCTGGTATGAAATGCACTTTGGTTCGGTACCCATGGCCGAGTATGATGGCAAACAGTACAAGGACTTGTATGCTGTCGTGAAAGAGGCTTTTTCGCAATGGTGGTACGTGCTGCTCTATGTGCTGTCGATGGTAGCGGTAGGGTATCACTTGGCACACGGATTCCAGAGCGGTTTTCAGTCGCTTGGCATTCGTCACCCGAAGTACACGCCTATTATTGAGTTTGTAGGGCGTTACTTCTTTGCTATTATCATTCCGGCTGCATTCGCTGCTATGCCGATTTATGTGTTTTTGCAAGTTCACGGGATAATTTAAAGAGTAGAAGAGCACTTAAACTGTAGTTGCTCTGTCTCTCATTAACTCTTCAAAAGATTATGAAACTAGATTCAAAGATCCCCGAGGGACCGTTAGCCGAAAAGTGGGCGCGGCATAAATTCGGCTTGAAGCTGGTCAACCCGGCGAACAAGCGTAAATACGATATTATCATTGTCGGGACAGGTCTGGCGGGCGCATCGGCGGCTGCGTCACTGGCTGAACTGGGCTATAACGTAAAAGCATTTACCTTCCACGATAGCCCCCGTCGGGCGCACTCGATTGCGGCCCAGGGTGGTATTAATGCCGCTAAAAACTATCAGAACGACGGTGACAGCGTGTTCCGGCTGTTCTACGATACGATTAAAGGGGGTGACTACCGGGCGCGCGAAGGAAATGTATACCGACTAGCTGAGGTTAGTGTCAATATTATTGACCAATGCGTAGCGCAAGGTGTTCCTTTTGCTCGTGAATACGGTGGTTTGTTGGCTAACCGTTCGTTTGGGGGCGCACAGGTGTCTCGTACGTTCTACGCACGGGGTCAGACCGGGCAGCAGTTGCTGTTAGGAGCGTACCACGCCTTGAGCCGTCAAGTTACAACGGGTAAAGTGAAACTGATTACGCGTACCGAAATGCTCGACCTGGTTGTCGTTGACGGTAAGGCGCGGGGTATTATCACCCGGAACCTGATAACGGGTAAGATCGAGTCGCACTCGGCGCATGCGGTATTACTCTGTACCGGTGGTTATGGTAACGTGTTTTACCTGTCTACCAACGCGATGAACTCGAACGCTACGGCAGCATGGCGGGCACACAAAAAAGGCGCTTTCTTTAGTAATCCATGCTACACGCAGATTCACCCAACCTGCATTCCCGTTAAAGGCGATTATCAGTCCAAGCTGACGCTGATGTCGGAGTCGTTACGTAACGACGGCCGTGTTTGGGTGCCGAAGACGAAGGAAGATGCCGAGCTGATTCGGCAGGGTAAGAAAAAAGCCAATGACATTGCCGAAGAAGATCGGGACTACTTCCTGGAGCGTCGTTATCCGTCGTTTGGTAACCTGGTGCCCCGTGACGTAGCGTCGCGTAACGCCAAGTACGTTTGCGACGAGGGCCGTGGTGTTGCCCCAACGGGTCTGGCTGTTTACCTCGACTTTGCTGATGCCATCAAGCGTGACGGTCGTAAGACGATTGAAGCTAAGTACGGTAACCTTTTCGAGATGTACGAAAAGATCGTCGACGACAATCCGTACGAAACGCCCATGATGATTTATCCAGCCGTTCACTATACGATGGGTGGCCTGTGGGTTGATTATAACCTGATGACGTCTGTTCCTGGCTTGTATGCCCTAGGTGAAGCTAACTTCTCCGATCATGGCGCCAACCGCTTAGGTGCGTCAGCGTTAATGCAGGGACTAGCCGACGGTTATTTTGTAATTCCTTACACGGTCGGTGATTACCTGGCGACGATTGGTCCTGCTGATAAAATTCCGGTTGACCATCCGGCGTTCCGTGAGGCAGAGCAGCGCATCCAGGAAATGAACAATCGTTTGTTGTCAATCAAAGGCACTAAGACCGTCGATGAATTCCATAAGCAGTTAGGCCATATCATGTGGGATTACTGCGGTATGTCGCGTAACGCCGAAGGTCTGAAGAAAGCCAAGACGATGATTCAGGAACTGCGCAAAGAGTTCTGGAGTAACGTGCGCGTAATGGGCGACGCTGAAGAGATGAACCAGTCGCTTGAACATGCCGGGCGTGTAGCCGATTTCATTGAACTGGGCGAACTTATGGTAGATGACGCGCTACATCGGGAAGAATCCTGCGGTGGTCACTTCCGCGAGGAGTACCAAACCGAAGAAGGCGAAGCGCTACGGAACGACGCCGATTTCACGTACGTAGCCGCGTGGGAATATCAGGGAGAAAATAAACCTGAGATTTTAAATAAGGAAATATTAGAGTTTGAAAATGTAAAACTGACACAGCGCAGTTACAAATAGAAGTTATACGGTTGTGAGGTTGCCTGGTTTTGAAGTGATTCTACTTGAGCTAGGCAGCTTTACAACCCTACGACTTTAGAACTTCTTGAGAGATGAAAGTTACACTGAAAGTCTGGAGACAAAAAAATAATAGTACGCCGGGCAAATTAGTCGAATATCAGTTAGACAACATATCACCAGACATGTCCTTTCTGGAGATGTTTGACGTGCTGAACGGTGAACTGACCAAAAAAGGCGAAGAAATCATTGCCTTTGACCACGATTGCCGCGAAGGTATCTGCGGTTCGTGCGCTATGTTTATTAACGGTCGGGCCCACGGTCCACAAACGGGCGCTACTACCTGTCAGCTGCACATGCGTTCGTTTAACGACGGTGATACAATTGTGGTTGAGCCCTGGCGGGCACGGGCGTTCCCAGTTATCAAAGATTTGATGGTAGACCGCTCAGCCTTCGACCGCGTAGCCCAGGCTGGTGGCTATATTTCAGTGAACACGGGTTCGGCACCTGACGCCAACGAAATTCCCGTTCCTCGTGGTATAGCTGATGAAGCGATGGACGCAGCCCAGTGTATTGCCTGTGGCGCCTGTGTGGCGGCCTGCAAAAACGCATCGGCTATGTTGTATGTGGCGGCTAAAGTATCGCATTTTGCGGTGTTGCCACAAGGACAAGCGGAACGCCAGCAGCGGGCTGAACGCATGGTAGCGCAAATGGACTCCGAAGGGTTTGGTGCTTGTTCGTTCACGGGTGCCTGCTCAGTCGAGTGTCCAAAATCTATTTCGCTCGATCACATCGCCCGCATGAACCGTGAGTACTTGGGAGCGAAGCTGACCTCAGATAACGTTCAGGGGTAAAGTTTTCAGTAAAGCACAAATAAAAAGCCCTTCAAATTGAAGGGCTTTTTTGCTATCTTAGGTATGAAGTTAACATAAACCAGATTATACAACATTACGTATGCTGCTGATTTCTGTGTACAGTAAATCAGTAAGCTTATGTATATTAGCGTATTACAACGAAATAAGAAAAATAGAAAGTCGATTCCCTTCAAACGAAAGGTCGTCGAAGTGTTTCGAGCTG
>NZ_JBHULN010000018.1:0-136320 GCF_042684525.1 Spirosoma soli
AGAGCACGCCAAGCATCGTAGTGAGTGCGGCTGGTCCATACTCAGTAACGGTTACTTCGGCCAACGGTTGCACAGCGGTAACGACGACCAACGTAGTGAGCGATACGGCCCTGCCGACAGTAACGGCTAGTGTGAGCAACACCTTGACGGTGACTCAGCCCACGGCGACGATCTCAACGACGGCTACGCCGGGCGTAAGCTACCTGTGGAGCACGGGCGAGGTTAGTCCAAGCATTGTGGTTAACAGTGCAGGTACGTACTCGGTGACGGTGACTAGCGCCAATGGCTGCACGGCCACCACGACCACGACGGTGGTGAGTGACACGGCGTTGCCGAGTGTAACGGCGGTGGTGAGCAACGAGCTCAGCTGCACGGCTCTGACGGCAACGATCTCAACGACGGCCACACCCGGGGTGAGCTACCTGTGGAGCACGGGGGCGACCACGCCAAGCATCTCGGTGAGTGCCGCAGGCACCTACTCGGTAACGGTGACAGCCCAGAACGGGGCCAAGGCGTCGGTGACCACGACGGTCTTCAGTGACACGGCGGTGCCGACAGTAACGGCCAGTGTGAGCAACACTTTGACCTGTGCTGAGCCCACGGCCACCATCTCAACGACAGCCACCCCCGGGTCTACTTACCTGTGGAGCACGGGGGCGACGACTTCGAGCATCTCGGTGAGCGCAGCGGGTGCTTACTCGGTGACGGTGACGGGTGCTAACGGCTGCACGGCGGTGACGACGACTACCGTAATCAGCGATACGGCCACACCAACGGTGACGGCCTCGGTAAGCAACACTTTGACGGTAGCTCAACCAACGGCGACGATCTCAACGACGGCTACGCCGGGTGTAAGCTACCTGTGGAGCACGGGCGAGGTTAGTCCAAGCATTGTGGTCAACAGTGCGGGTACCTACTCGGTGACAGTGACTAGCGCCAATGGCTGCACGGCTACGACGACCACTACAGTGGTGAGTGATACGGCGTTGCCAAGTGTAACGGCGGTGGTGAGCAACGAGTTGAGCTGCACGGCTCTGACGGCAACGATCTCAACGACGGCCTCACCCGGGGTGAGCTACCTGTGGAGCACGGGCGAGAGCACGCCAAGCATCTCAGTGAGCGTAGCGGGTGCTTACTCGGTGACGGTGACAGCCCAGAACGGAGCCAAGGCGTCGGTGACCACGACGGTCTTCAGTGACACGGCGGTACCTGAGGTAACAGCCAGTGTGAGCAACACTTTGACCTGCGCTGAGCCCACGGCGACCATCTCAACGACAGCCACCCCCGGGTCTACCTACCTGTGGAGCACGGGGGCGACGACTTCGAGCATCTCGGTAAGTGCGGCTGGTCCATACTCGGTGACGGTTACTTCGGCCAACGGTTGTACAGCGGTAACGACGACCAACGTAGTGAGCGATACAGCGGTGCCGACAGTAACGGCTTCAGTAAGCAACACTTTGACGGTAGCTCAACCAACGGCGACGATCTCAACGACGGCTACGCCGGGTGTAAGCTACCTGTGGAGCACGGGCGAGGTTAGTCCAAGCATTGTGGTCAACAGTGCGGGTACCTACTCGGTGACAGTGACTAGCGCCAATGGCTGCACGGCCACCACGACGACGACGGTGGTGAGTGATACGGCGTTGCCAAGTGTAACGGCGGTGGTGAGCAACGAGTTGAGCTGCACAGCCCTGACGGCGACGATCTCAACGACGGCCACACCCGGGGTGAGCTACGTGTGGAGCACGGGGGCGACGACAGCCAGCATCTCGGTGAGCGTAGCGGGGGCGTACTCGGTGACGGTGACGTCAGCTAACGGGGCTACGGCTACCACCAGCACCACAGTAGTGAGTAACACGGTGGTACCGCAGGTAACGGCCAGTGTGAGCAACACCCTGACCTGTGCTGAGCCCACGGCCACCATCAGCACCACGGCCACCCCCGGGTCTACCTACCTGTGGGGCACGGGTGAGAGCACGCCAAGCATCGTAGTGAGTGCGGCTGGTCCATACTCAGTAACGGTGACGGGTGCTAACGGCTGCACGGCGGTAACGACGACTACCGTAATCAGCGATACCGCCACACCAACGGTGACGGCCTCGGTAAGCAACACTTTGACGGTAGCTCAACCAACGGCGACGATCTCAACGACGGCTACGCCGGGCATAAGCTACCTGTGGAGCACGGGTGAGAACACGCCAAGCATTGTGGTTAACAGTGCGGGTACCTACTCGGTGACAGTGACGGGGGCCAATGGCTGCACGGCCACCACGACCACGACGGTGGTGAGTGATACAGCGTTGCCAAGTGTGACGGCGGTGGTGAGCAACGAGCTCAGCTGCACGGCTCTGACGGCGACCATCAGCACCACAGCCACACCCGGGGTGAGCTACCTGTGGAGCACGGGGGCGACCACACCAAGCATCTCAGTGAGCGTAGCGGGTGCTTACTCGGTGACGGTGACAGCCCAGAACGGAGCCAAGGCGTCGGTGACCACGACGGTCTTCAGTGACACGGCGGTACCTGAGGTAACGGCCAGTGTAAGCAACACTTTGACCTGCGCCGAGCCAACAGCCACGATCTCAACGACGGCTAGTGAAGGCGTAAGCTACCTGTGGAGCACGGGGGCGACGACTTCGAGCATCTCAGTGAGCGCAGCGGGTGCTTACTCGGTGACGGTGACGGGTGCTAACGGCTGCACGGCGGTGACGACGACTACCGTAATCAGCGATACGGCCACACCAACGGTGACGGCCTCGGTAAGCAACACCCTGACGGTGGCTCAGCCCACGGCGACCATCTCGACCACGGCCTCACCGGGGGTGAGCTACCTGTGGAGCACGGGCGAGAGCACGCCAAGCATTGTGGTTAACAGTGCGGGTACCTACTCGGTGACAGTGACTAGCGCCAATGGCTGCACGGCTACGACGACCACTACAGTGGTGAGTGATACGGCGTTGCCAAGTGTAACGGCGGTGGTGAGCAACGAGCTCAGCTGCACGGCTCTAACGGCGACGATCTCAACGACAGCCAGCCCAGGAGTGACTTACTTGTGGAGCACGGGGGCGACCACGCCAAGCATCTCAGTGAGCGTAGCGGGTGCTTACTCGGTGACAGTGACGGCCCAGAACGGAGCTACAGCATCGACGACCACGAGTGTTCTCAGCAACATAGTGTCACTATCGATTGTAGCCACTGCGCCTGAAATCTGCGCCGGCAATTCGTTAACGTTAACGGCGTCAACATCGACAACAGCTGCTACGTACGCCTGGAGCGGTCCGAATAACTTTACGGCCACAGGAGCTACCGTAAGCATTCCGAATGCGACGACGGCGAACAGTGGTTCGTATACCGTAACCGTGACTGATCTGGCGACAGGTTGCCCAAGCACAACGGCGGTGACGGCTGTAGTGAACGCGCTACCAGATAGCTTTAGCTTAGTGGCTAAAGAAGCTAGCTGCACGAATGGTACCCCAGGTACGGATGGCCAAGTGACTATCATCAACGCTGGTCCGGACGATCGTTACGACGTATCAACGGGCGGTGTGTACAGTGGAGCTACCAGTTACGCTCAGGCGAAGCCAATCCCAGCGGGTGGCGTTATCGTACCGAACATCACTCGCACAGGTATACAAGAGACCTACGTGGTTCGTGTTTACAACGCAGCGGGCTGTTTTGTAGAGCGTAACGTAACCTTGCTGAACATACCATGTGATTGCCCAGCACCGAAGTGCGTACCGTTTGTGATTCAGAAAACAAAAACGGGCCGTACTGCTCTCAAATAAGACAGAGAGAACATGATAAAACAAAACCCCGGCGATATGTTGCCGGGGTTTTGCTGTTTTAAGTAGATTATCAAATGTTGTCAGACCTTGTCAACTATAGAGTTGTCTTGTAAGGCTCCTCGCTAAGAATGACCAGGTCTGATAACACCCAATCACATCTATCTAATTATGGCCTGACGCTACTGAGGTGAACTGTTGTAGTTCCGTATGTATAGCCCCGGAGACATTCCGGTGATTTCCTTAAACTGACGATTAAAGTTAGACAGGTTCGTGTATCCGCATGAAAAGGCAATCTGGCTTATTGTTTCGTTTGACTCGCGTAAATAGCGACAGGCGTGTTCAATTCGCACTTCATTAAGCAGGGTAGAGAACGTTTTACGGGTGTGCTGACGAAAGAAGCGGCAAAAAGCCCCTGGTGTTAGATTCGCTACATTGGCCACGTCTTCTAACGAAATTGGCGAATGATATTGATCTAAAATAAAAGAGAATACCCGTTCCAGACGCTGTTGATTTTCCGGCCGCTGAGGATGCGTAAACGCGGTGGCCGAAAGAATCTCACGGGTTGCGGTCGTCGCCAGAAAATCCAGGATGCTCAGCAAGGTTACCAGTTGCTCAAATGGGCGCTGTGACGGTAATTTCTCAAACTGACTGGTCAGTGGATGCCCTATTCGGCAACGGAGTCGTATGCCATACTGCGATTCTGCCAAAAGCTGTTGTAAGTGTCTCGTTTCGGGAATGTTCAGGACGGTTGGCTCCAGGTGTTCGGGCCGGAATAGGGCAGAGATGGAGGTGGAGCGCAGGGATGAACCTGGTTGAAAATAGTCAGGGTCGCTGCGTAGCACATGAGGCAGATTTGACCCTAGCATCAGTACATCATTTGGCGCGAAACGGTCAATTTTATCGCCAACGATCAACGTACCCTCGCCTTCCTGAATAAGCGTAAGTTGTATTTCCGGATGAAAATGCAGTAGCTTATAAAAATAAGGAAAGCTGTCTTGCTCTATTCGGAACGAGCGGTCATCTCGGGCAAGTACTTTAAACAACAGTGGCTTCATTGATACATTTTTTCACGATTTTTTCCGTACGGGTAGTCAAAGTAGTGAATATAGTACCATTGTTCATTAAATACTGCAAATACAGCTTGAAGAGGTCTGGTAACTTTACATTGTTATACTAAGTTCAACAACCCAGCTTATTATTATGAACGTTACTGTCCGGTGGGAAGGTGTTTATCCCGCGCTTCTGACCCCGTTCACGGCGGATGACCAGGTTGATCTGCCGCTGTTCGAAAAAAACCTGTATGCGCAGCTGGAAGCTGGTGTGCATGGCTTCATCATCGGCGGTTCGCTGGGCGAAGCCAGCACACTGCTGAATCATGAGAAAATGGCGATGCTGCCATCGGCCCTGGCCGTGTGCGCTGGTAAAGTGCCGGTGCTTATCAACATCGCCGAACAGGCTACCCGACAAGCCATTGCCTGCGCTCAGGAGGCTGAAGCGAACGGAGCCGACGGGCTGATGCTCTTGCCACCCATGCGCTACCCCGCCGATGCCCGCGAAACGGTAACGTTCTTCAAGTCCGTTGCTAAGGGAACGTCGCTACCGATTATGATCTATAATAACCCGTATGATTACAAGATCATGACCACCGTAGCCATGTTTGAGGAACTGGCCGAGCTGCCCAACATTCAGGCCGTGAAGGAATCGACCCGCGACCTGACCAATGTGACCCGGATGCGGAATGCGTTTGGCGACCGCTTCAAGTTAATGGGTGGAGTCGACACGCTGGCGCTGGAAGCACTACTGCTCGGCTGCGATGGCTGGGTGGGTGGCCTGGTAGATGCGTTCCCGAACGAAACGGTGGCGATTTATGAGTTAGCCAAGGCGGGGCAGATCGCCGAAGCGCTGGACATCTACCGCTGGTTCATGCCACTGCTCGAGCTCGATATTCACCCCAAACTGGTGCAATACATCAAACTGGCGGCTCAGGCAACCGGTATCGGCTCCGAACACGTGCGGGCACCGCGACTGCCGCTGGTTGGTGCCGAACGGGAGCAAGTGCTCTCTATCATTGAAACTGCCCTGGCCAAACGGCCGGCACTGACATCTGTCAACTAAGTATGGCTGAGTCCCATTTTTTCTGCATCGATGCCCACACCTGCGGTAATCCCGTTCGAGTCGTTACGGGCGGCAGTATTCCCTTTTTGCAGGGGGCATCAATGAGCGAAAAACGGCAGCATTTTCTGCGCGAATACGACTGGATTCGTACAGGGCTGATGTTTGAGCCCCGTGGCCACGATATGATGTCGGGGAGTATCCTCTACCCGCCTATCGACCCGGTCAACGACGCGGGCGTACTGTTCATTGAAACATCCGGTTGCCTGCCCATGTGCGGCCATGGGACGATTGGGACCGTGACGGTGGCCATCGAACAAAACCTGATTCGCCCTAAAACGCCGGGTGTCCTGCATCTGGAAGTGCCTGCCGGACTCGTACGAGCAGAATACGTACTGGCTGGAAACAAAGTAACGTCGGTAAAGATTACGAATATCAAATCGTACCTGGCCGCCGAAGCCCTGACCGTCGAATGCCCGGACCTGGGCGAGCTAACCGTTGACGTAGCCTACGGAGGAAATTTTTACGCCATTGTCGACACCCAGCCGAATTTCCCCGGACTCGAACACTACAAAGCGGAACAGTTGGTAGCCTGGGCACGGGTGATGCGGCAACGGATGAACGAGACGTACTCGTTTGTCCATCCTGAGAACCCAACCATCAACGGGTTAAGCCACATCCTTTGGGCCGGAAAACCGTTAAAAGCCACCTCTACGGCCCGCAATGCTGTATTTTACGGCGATAAAGCCATTGATCGCTCTCCTTGCGGCACCGGTACCTCGGCCCGTATGGCACAGCGGTATGCCAAAGGGTTAATGAAGCCCGACGACGTATTTGTCCATGAAAGCATCATTGGGTCCATTTTCAACGGTCGTATCGAGGCCGAAGCCGAACTGGCTGGTAAGCCGGCTATCGTGCCGAGTATTGAAGGCTGGGCGCGGATTTACGGTTACAACCACCTGATGCTGGACGACGATGATCCGTATGTTCACGGGTTTCAGGTTATATAATGAATGAAAGGGTAAACGAGTGAATAAGCGTTTATTGCTTGATCCACTCGTTTGCCCTTTCCCGATTTCACTCATTAGACTATGGCACAAGTTGGTATTGTTGGCGGAGGTATTATTGGATTGTGTTCGGCCTATTACCTGCATAAGTCCGGGCATAAAGTGACTCTGTTCGATCAGAACCCTATTTCGGACGGCTGTTCGTTTGGCAATGCGGGTATGATCGTGCCCAGTCACATTATTCCGCTGGCTCAACCGGGCATGATCGCCAAAGGCATGCGTTGGATGCTCAAATCGACAAGCCCGTTCTACGTCAAGCCGCGCCTGAACCTCGATCTGGCGCGTTGGGGCTGGTTATTCTACCGTCATGCCAACAACGAACACGTACAGCGCTCCATTCCGGTATTGCGCGACCTGAGCCTGCTCAGCAAAACGCTCTATCAGGACCTGGCGGCCAACGGTGATCTTACGTTTGAATGGCAGGAGCGGGGCCTGTTTATGCTTTATAAAACCGCTGCCGCCGAACACGAAATGGCTGAAGAAGCTGAAGTGGCGAACCGGGCGGGCATCGAAGCGCGGATACTGGATGGCCAGCAGGTGCAGGCGCTGGAGCCTAACACCCGCGTCGATGTGCGGGGGGGCATTCTTTATCCGGGCGATGCCCATCTGAATCCGAATGAACTAATTAAGTCGCTGGTGAGCTATCTGCGCCGGGAAGGGGTGCTTATCCTGGAGAACACACCCGTAACCGGATTTGTGAAGTGTGGCCAACGCATTCGGTCGATACAAACCGCCCAGGAAGATTATGACGTCGATACGATAGTTATTGCCGGAGGTGCCTGGTCGCCCGGTATGGCCCGCCAACTGAGACTTGATCTGTCGCTACAGGGGGGAAAGGGATATAGCTTCATGCTTCGTAACGTAACAAACAACGTACGTATTCCGGCCATTATGCTGGAGGCCCGCGCCACAGCCACCCCCATGGGGTCGGATCTGCGCTTTGCCGGTACGCTCGAAGTGGCAGGTACCGACATGACGGTGAACATGAGTCGTGTAAAAGGTATCGTTCAAGCCATCAATCAATACTATCCCGACATTGCCGTCGACATGCCGCCGGTTGATAAAGTATGGCGTGGGTTACGTCCCTGCTCACCCGACGGCTTACCGTACATTGGTCGCACGGCGCGGTTTGATAACGTTGTGCTGGCAACGGGGCATGGTATGATGGGCTTAAGTTTGGGGCCAGCTACCGGGCAGCTGGTAAGTGAAGTAGTGGCCGATAAAGTCAGTAGTATGGAGATTTCAGCCTTTAGTCCAGACCGGTTTTAACGTCAATAATCAATTAGATAAGAACCGGACTACCGAGCGGATGATCTATTGTCTGGCTTTCAAACTGTTAGGGTCAGGTAACTCACCAAGAGATCCTGTTAAATGATTAACTAGATAATTAGTTTTCTGTTGACTATTTCTTTTCGAAAGAAAAGAAACAGTTATGAAAGCTTTCTGCTATTACTTGATCTGGCTCCTTGGTTGTGTAGGATGTGTCCGTCAACCTTCCCTACCTGCGAACAGTACTTTTAATGTAACCAGTACTCTTAACGACTCCGTTTGGTACGGCACCGGTAAAGTATTGCGCTTGAAAGAACCGGGTCAACAACTTGACAATGTTCGCCAGTTCAACTTATTGGTCTACACTGACATTGCTTACCCCGGCATGAGTAGCGGATCAAATCCTAATACTCATAACGGTTGTGTAGACCCTGAGTGCACCAGAACGCAGGCGTTAGTGATTTACAATATCCCGTTGAAAAAAAGCCGTACATCTATGACTAAGCTGGACAAACGGAGCAAACTAAAGCAGGAGTACGCCAACCTTTCCTACATAAGTAACTCCGGCGGGTTGACTAAACGCTATGTTTACCGGGGACTAAAACCTGGTTTTATCAAGGTAACGAAGTTTAACAAAGCGACGGGGATGGTAGAAGGCCGTTTTGCCGTTACGTTCAGTGAGGATACCAGTGTTTACAACCGTCTTCAAAATGGCATGTCGGGGACGGCTCGGTTCACCAGCGGCCTGTTCCGCATCAAAATTACGGATGTCATGTTGAGATAAAATCTCATTGATACCTACCCACGCCTTCCCGACAAAGTGGTACCGCAAGGCAGATTCGTTCATATCTTTAATAAACCGCCCACTCCAGAATGCCGCTGGACGCTTCTTTGGGCAACTGGACCTCCATGCGAAGAGCGCTGGTTTGCACCGGCTCAAACGTGACTTCGTCGTAGTTGTCTTTACTGACTGCGTAGGGCGTTTTAGTTTTTACTGGCTGCCAGTCACCGCCCGTTGTCTGGTAGAGTAGCTTCCAGGATGCGGGAATGCGGCAACCGCCCCACGGGCCATCATCGAACCAGTATACCTTAGCCGACGATACCGTAGCGGGCTTCGCAAAGGTGTATTGCACCCACTGCACCGTGTCTTTTTTAGGCCACCAATGGTAGTAAATGTTGTCGTGGTCGTTGGAGTTCTTAGGCGTATCCTGATCATTCAGGGCTACCAGGGCCTTGGTTGTGAGCGAAGCCGTGATGGTACTGGTTGAGGCAATCGTTGGAGCGGGCATTGGCTTAGCGGCCGAGGATTTGGTGGCCAGCCAAACAGCCATCTCTCCGTTGCCACGGTTTGCCCAGGCGTAATACGGAATAGCCGTAAAGCGCGCCGGGCTGGTTTTTAGCAAGTTGTCGGTCGTGCGTTTTACTTTCTGTGCCTCACCGGTAATAACGGCTGCCCCATCAAATAGCGTTGGATTATAGGTGGCCTGAAAGCGATTTTGCTGGGGCAGGATGTAATCAAGTACATGACCATCGGGCGCATCGGGCCACTCGGCACAATACACGATCGGACCACGGGCCAGCGCCACTTTATCCTGATCGGCTTTGACCTGATCATTTGCCCGTATGCGCCGAACGTCCATCGGGAGTGACAGCTGAACTACATCGCCCTTATTCCAGGTCTGACTCAAAATGGCGTACCCATCGGCCAGGGTATAATCGACCTTTTTTCCATTAATGGTGATTGTTACGGGGCTACTAACCTGATCGGCAAACGCATATAGATTGCCAGGTACGGGCTGATTTTGCGCCCAGCCCGGTATTCGGATGGCTAGTTCAAAGGGTTTTGGTTGAGCCGGATTCAACGTAAACGTAATGTTGCCCGCCCAGGGATAGGTTGTTTCCTGAACCACATTAATGTTCGTTCCGGCAAGGGTTACGTTGGCCGTGCTGTTAACGAATAAATTAGCGTAAAGCCGGTTGCCGCGCTGGGCATACACATAACCGGGCATCGACGGAATAAACCGACACACATTACTAGGACAACAGGCACAGCCAAACCAGGCCGAGCGGGCGTGCTGCCCCTGCGACTGGAGCGGATTCGGATAAAAGAAACGGTCGCCACTGAGCGACACGCCCGACAGCATGCCGTTGTAGAGTGTTCGCTCCAGTACGTCGTAATACTTAGCGTCGCCGTGGAGCAGAAACAGCCGCTGGTTCCAGTAAATAGTACCGATTGCTGCGCAGGTCTCGTTGTAGGCCGACATATTGGGCAGGTTGTAAGCAGGGCCGAATCCTTCATGTCCTCCCTCGGCTCCAATGCCGCCCGTGATGTAATACTTTTCGTCGACGATATTGTGCCAGATTTTATCGATGGCCGTTACGTAGGCCTTATCGCCGGTAATGGCTGCCACATCGGCCATGCCCGAGTACATATAGGTGGCCCGCACCGCGTGTCCAACGGCTTCAGTTTGTTCCGTAACCGGCTTATGATCCTGGCTGTACTCTTTTCCCTTACCGCGCACATCCAGCAGAAATTTAGCCAGGTTCAGGTATTCTTTTTTGCCCGTCGTGCGGTAGAGCTTCACCAGTCCCATCTCAACGATTTGATGGCCGGGCGCGTGGCGTAGTTTGCCGGGGCCGAATTCTTTCACCAACAGATCAGCGTTTTTGAGGGCTATCGTCAGCAGCGACTTCTTACCCGTGGCCTGGTAATGCGCAACGGCAGCCTCGAAGAGGTGACCGCTGTTGTAAAGTTCGTGACTAAGATCCGATTCTTTCTCCCACCGTTTGAGCCCCGACCAGGGGTGCGGATGGGCCGGGTCGATGGTACGAGCCGTGTATAGGTAGCCGTTGGGTTCCTGTGCGCTGGCCACATACCCAATCAGCGTGTCGATTTGCGCTTCGAGCTTTTTATCAGGAAACGTTTGCAGAGAATAGCTGGCTCCTTCAATGATTTTATAGATATCCGTATCATCGAACGGGAATTCGGTGCAGAACTTATTGCCCGCCTTAAGATGCCCGGCCACCAGGAAATTATCGACCCGGCCGGTACTGTAGCAATGCTTGAGAGCAATGGGAATCGTTACGTCATGGTTGCGCCGGATGCGTGGTGCCCAGAACTGATCGGTCACTTTAACCGCGGTGAACGGTACCGGCTGAATGGGGTAGTCGCCACCCGATCCGGGCTGACCATAGCTTATCCCCACCAACCCGGTGTAAGCTAAAATCAGGAGGCTCTTACTTATGAGAGTTCGCATGAGAAACGTAATGACATACCAGTAAAATAGTATCAGCACCAAAAACTACTAATTGACATGCGGATAGACCCTACTCACAAGGGTCATATGCCTAAGAATGCTTCTGGCTTGTCAATCAGGATGAAAACCTAAAAAAGGCTGGTGTGTGGTGGTAACTACAAGAGCGTGACAATACGAAGATACAGGCCATAATAGCTCTGTTTTATGCAGTGATTCACGAGTGCTGATACTTTTTTAACAAGTGGAGAGTGCTGATCATTGGATGTGATTGAAAATCGCTTTATTGCCTTACATTCTTTGGTTAGATTCGCGTAAAGCAATGATTTATTCCGCAGGAAACGGTTTTTTAATGTTGCGTTTGCCTGACTTATTGAGCTTATTAAGTAATGGATTAATAGACTGAATGTTCATCCAATCTGTGTAGTACGTTTACCGGCAATGATATGACCACGGAAACGGTAATTAAACCCGTAAAAGAATTCGTACCCCGTCTGGGGCTGCTCGACGCGACGATGATCGTGGCTGGTTCCATGATAGGGTCCGGCATTTTTATCGTCGCTGCGGAGGTGACGCGTAGTGTGGGCGGGGCGGGCTGGATGCTGGCCATGTGGCTATTGGCCGGGCTGGTGACCGTTATTGCCGCCGTCAGCTATGGTGAGCTGGCGGCCATGTTTCCACGGGCGGGTGGTCAGTACGTGTACCTGCGCGAAGCCTACAACCCACTGGTCGGATTTTTGTACGGATGGTCGTTTTTTGCGGTCATCCAAACCGGCACCATTGCGGCCGTGGGCGTAGCGTTCGCCAAATTTACAGCCTACCTGATCCCAGCCTTCGGTGATACCAATGTGCTGCTTGAAGCGGGTTTCTTCCGGCTGTCGGCCGCCCAGCTGGTATCAATATTCGTCATTGTTCTGTTAACATATATCAACAGCCGGGGTGTAAAAGACGGAGCTGCGCTACAAACCTTTCTGACTATTGTGAAGCTGGTGTCGCTGTTCGGACTCATCCTATGCGGCTTTATCTGGGGGGCAAAGGTGGATGTCTGGAACGCCAACTGGCAAAATGCCTGGAAGCTGTCGAGCCTAGCACTGGACGGTGGTCAGCTTTCGTACACGACACTTTCGGGCTTGGGGGCTTTCGGAGCCATTGCAGTTGCCATGAAAGGAACCCTGTTTTCGAGCGACTCCTGGCACAGTATTACGTCGATTGCCGGGGAGGTAAAGCGACCCCAGCGAAACATTGGGCTAAGCCTGGTGCTGGGTACGTTGGTCGTGACAGTGATTTATGTGCTCACCAACCTGATGTATCTGGCAGTCGTGCCGCTCAAAAATATCGCGTTTGCCCCCAGCGATCGGGTAGGGGTTGTGGCTGCTGATTACATTTTCGGCAGCAACGGTACCATCATCATGGCCATCATGGTTATGATTTCTACGTTTGGCTGCAACAACGGTCTGATTCTGTCGGGGGCGAGGGTATATTACATTATGGCAAAGGATGGGTTATTCTTCCAGAAAGCGGCCCGGCTCAACCAAAACGGCGTACCGGGCTACAGTCTCTGGATGCAATGCCTGTGGGCTAGTATTTTATGCCTGACTGGCGAATACAATAACCTGCTGGCGCTGGTTATTTTTGGGGTGCTGATTTTTTACATTCTGACCATTCTGGGTATTTATCGCCTGCGTCGACTACAACCTGATCTGCCCCGACCGTACCGAGCGCTTGGTTATCCGTTTCTACCCGCTGTATATGTAGCGATTGCCCTGGCGTTGGCGGTACTATTGCTTTTTTTTGAGACACGATACACCCTACCTGGCCTGGGAATTATTGTGGCCGGTATTCCAATCTATTACTGGCTTATTAGACGGCCGAAGTGAACGGGCAGATTTGTGCTGTTCGTTGGTCTCTCGTGCTTGTCCTCCGGATATTACCCCACCCTAACCCGTACTGCTGCCCTGACACATCCTTAATTCGACATCTAAAACTACCGCCGTATGCGTACACGTTACCTTCTAACCACACTTTTGTGCGCCAATCTGTTGTTAACCAGCGGCCTGTCGGGCCTGGCGCAAACTAACTCCAGCCTGCTCAGCGGCATTGACCCGCAGACGAGCAGTGTGCATCATTTGATGACGCAATTCTACGCTGATCGGGGCAGTCTTACCAGGTTCTATACCGTAACGGGTTCGCCCGAACGCCGGATACGCTTTCAACAATTTTATGGCGATTACCTGAAACGGCTGGAGCAGCTGGATTTTGAGCGGATGAATACCGACAGCCGGGTCGACTACCTGCTGTTTCAGCGCGATTTGCAGGAGCAGATCAACAAGCTGACTGATGAAGCCAGCGAGCGGGAGCAGATCAAAGCGTGGTTTCCCTTTGCCGATTCCGTGTACGCTGTCGAAAAACGCCGTCGCCGGGGGCAGGTACTCCGCCCCGAACAGTTCGCCAAAAATCTGACTGATATGGATCAGCAGATCAGCAAGTTGCAGGGGGAGTTGAAAAAAGAAACCAAGCTCAATCCAACGCTTATTCTGCGAGCTATATCGACCGCGGAGGGGTTGCAAACGGCACTCAGGAGTGTATACTCATTTTATAATCACTACGAGCCAGGCTTTTCGTGGTGGGTGCCGCAGCCCTACCAGAAAGTCGATAGTTTGCTGACGGCCTATACCTCGTTATTACGTCGGAAAAGTCGCGAAGCCGCCCCGGTTAAGGACGATGGCAGCGGGATCACGGGGGTGGCCGTTGGGCGTGAGGAGCTACTCCGGCAGTTGCAGATAGAAATGATTCCGTATTCGCCCGAAGAGCTGATCGATATGGCTAACAAAGAGTTTGCCTGGTGCGACCGGGAATTACTGAAAGCATCGCGCGAAATGGGCTTTGGCGACAACTGGAAAGCCGCGCAGGAAAAAGTTAAGAATAGTTATGTGCCCGCGGGTCGTCAGCCCGAACTGATCTTGCGGCTGTTCAACGAATCGGTGGCATTCCTGAAGGCTAAAGACCTGATCACGATTCCGGCCATTGCCGAAGAAACCTGGCGCATGACCATGATGTCGCCGGAGCGGCAATTGGTCAATCCGTTTTTTCTAGGGGGCGAAGCCATTCAGATTTCCTATCCCACGGAGACTATGGAGCACCCCGATAAGCTCATGAGCATGCGTGGTAACAATCCGCATTTTTCGCGGGCGACGGTCCACCACGAACTTATTGCGGGGCATCACTTGCAAGGATTCATGAATAACCGATACAAAGTGTACCGCCACTTCGATACGCCCTTCTGGACGGAGGGATGGGCTTTATACTGGGAAATGCTACTCTGGGAGCAGGGCTTTCCGCAATCGCCCGAAGACCGGATTGGGATGTTGTTCTGGCGGATGCACCGTTGCGCTCGCATCATTTTTTCGCTCAATTATCACCTGGGTAAGTGGGGGCCTCAACAGTGCATCGACTTTCTGGTTGATCGGGTAGGGCACGAACGGGCCAATGCCGAAGGTGAAGTCCGGCGGTCGTTTATCGGGGGCTATCCACCACTGTATCAGCTGGCCTACATGACGGGCGGGTTTCAGTTTCTGGCGCTCAAGAAAGAGCTGGTCGATAGTGGCCGCATGACGTACAAGCAGTTTCACGATGCCGTGTTGCAGATCAATGCCATGCCTGTTGAAATGATCCGTGCTATCCTGACGGACCAGAAACTTCCTAAAAATTTCAAGACGAAGTGGCGATTCTACGAGCTGAAGTCTTCGGCGCAATCTGCCAATGTAGAGAATGTATCGGAGAAGAAACCGCGCGGGTAACAAAACTTGGTAGTGCACAGTCAGAGAGGAACAGGGCATACCAGTTTCTCTGATAACTGGTCACTTTAACGACTCAACTGGTTTCCGAGACAAACTCATTCTATTATTTCAAAAGCAAAAATCAGTCTAATTGATTTGTGAGGAATACTTATGTGCTTACCTGTTTAATAGAGTATCTCTTGAAATAATAAAATAATTTAATAAATATATTTAATAGATATTATCAGTATAATATTTTAATTAAAAATCTTAAAGCAATATAAAATTTTAAGGAAATTAATATTGCAGAATAATTTAGTATTTATATATTTGATTAAAATCGTTTTTTTAACCTAAATTTAATGTGTACATGATGCAAAGACTACTGGTGAGTATACTCATGTTATACTCATTTTTGGGCACTTGTTATGCCCAGGAACGAACGATTAAGGGTAGGGTTACTGACGCCGAAGACGGCAGCCCGATCCCCGGCGCTTCGGTCGTGCTAAAGGGCACGTCGAAAGGGGCTAATACCGATACGGAGGGTATGTATTCGATTGTTGTACCAACCGGCAGCAGCGTTCTGGTAGTTAGTTTTGTCGGTACAGCTACCCAGGAAATCGAAATTGGGAATCGCACTCAAATTGATGTACGTCTGGTGGCCGACGCCAAAAGCCTGCAGGAGGTTGTTGTGACGGCACAGGGCATTGTCCGTGAGAAGAAAGCGCTGGGCTATGCCGTCACGACGCTAGATAATAAATTAATTGAAGATCGCCCTCAGGCCGATGTCGGCCGAATCCTACAGGGTAAAATTCCTGGTGTCAATATTACGGCCACATCGGGCGTTTCGGGCACCGGTACGAGCATTAACATACGGGGTTTCTCATCCATTACTGGCTCGACTCAGCCGTTGTTTGTCGTCGATGGCGTACCGTTCAACTCCAGTACTAACTCGCGGGATGGCTTCACGGGCGGTGGTCAGTCGGCATCCAGTCGCTTTCTGGATATTGATCCCAATAACATCGAAAATATAAGTGTGCTAAAAGGCTTAGCAGCTACGGTTACGTATGGCGACCAGGGCCGAAACGGCGTGATTCTGGTAACGACCAAAAACGGTAGCAAAAAAGCCCGGCCAACCGAACTGACGCTGACGCAGTCGGTCTTTACCAACACAGCTCACTTACCCCGCTACCAGAACGACTACGTCGGCGGGTTCCAACAGAACCTGGGGTACTTTTTTAGCAACTTTGGCCCGACGCTTACCGAAGCGCTGGCGTATCCGTCGCAGAACACCAATACGGCCTTAACGCAACACCCCTATGCCTTCTTTACCAATACTGCGTTGAAGTCAGCCATGGCTCCTTACGTAGCCTCGGTCAGCCCCTATCAGATGCAGGTATACCCCGACAACGTCAAGAATTTCTTTCGTACCGGGATCATTTCTAATACGTCGCTGAACCTGTCTGGTGGCAGCGAGCGGGTTGGCTACAATCTCTCAGTTGGCTACAACAAAGAGCAGGGGTACATTCCAGAAAATGGGTTGACCCGCTTGAATCTGGGCGTCGGCGTTCGGGCGCAATTGACCCCAAAGCTAAGTATTGTCACGTCGTTCAATTATGCGAATACCGATCAATATTCGCCCCCGCTGAGCGCAGGTCAGGGCAACAACTCGCTGGGTGGCTTCCCATCTGTGCTGGCAAACGTACTGTTTACACCTCGTCAGGTTGATTTGATGGGCTGGCCCTACGAGAATCCAGTTGATGGAGGTACAGTGTACTTCCGGTCGGGAAACGATATTCCGAACCCGCGCTGGATTCTGGCGAATTACAAAACGAACGGCGTTGTCAATCGTTTTTTCACGACAACCAGTCTGACCTACGACATTGCCAAAGATCTGGTGTTGTTGTACAAAGCAGGTCTGGATACTTATACCGAAAATCAGGAGTATAAATTTAACAAAGGGGGTGTCGACTTTGTCAATGGTTTCTATAACACCTACGACATAAAAAATACAATCTGGGATAACAGCCTGATTGTATCGTATACAAAACCCCTTGGCGAGCGGCTTACCATATCGGGTAGGCTCGGCGGAAATATGCGGAATGACAAGACTAATAGCATTGCTGTTACGAGTCAGAACCAGCTAGCCAGAAATCTGTTCCGCCATAATAATTTCATTGATAACGTTGCCTCAAACGGCGAGGTAGAGCAAACCCGCATTGGGGTATTTGGCGAGATTACAGCGGATGTAAACGACTATTTATTCCTGAACGTAGCGGCCCGGAACGACTGGACATCAACGGTAGAAATCGCTAACCGCCAGATTTTCTACCCGTCGGCTAGTGTTTCGTTCGTACCTACTTCGGCGTTTGGAGGCTTACAGGGCAGCAGGATTCTGAACTTCTTGAAACTCAGAGCAGGCATTGGTACATCGGCTGGCTTCCCCAATCCGTACAGCACCCGCAGCGTTTTGAACCAGAGCGCCCGGGGCTGGCTGAATTCGTCGGGCGCTACGGTGCAGACCCACTCGGTGGATAACGTACTGGGTAACCCGAATCTGAAACCTGAGCTACACACCGAAGTCGAGTTTGGCATTGAAGGACGGCTGTTCAACAACCGGCTCAACTTTGACATTACGGCTTATCAGCGGAATACCCGCGATCTGATTACCCGAACTCCGCTGGATGCCTCGACAGGCTACACGGCCACAACGATCAACATCGGAAAAATTCGGAACGAAGGCGTAGAAATCAGCGTATCGGGTACGGCCGCCAAGAGCGGGGACTTCACGTGGGACCTAACTGGTGTTTTCTCACGTAATGTACCGAAAGTACTGGATTTGGGCGGGACGCTCCAGGAAGTACAAATAGCTGGCTTTGGCGGGGCGTTGGGTAACTATGCCGTGGTTGGGCAGCCCTTTAACGTTATCAAAGGAACAGGATTCCGGCGCAACGAAAATGGGCAATACCTAATCGATGGGCAAGGCTATTTACTGGCCACTACGTCCCCCGTTGTGCTGGGTAATCCTAACCCCGCTTTCACATCCAGTTTGATCAACGAATTTCGGTACAGAGGGCTATCGCTCAGCGTAATGCTTTCGTATCGGCATGGGGGCGCCATGTATTCAACTACGGCCGGGGCGTTGCTGGGCCGGGGGTTAGTCGCTACCGACAATGGCCAATTGGCCGGAACTGACCGATCGCAGACCGTCATTATTCCTGGGGTTAAAAACGCCGATGGTGCGCCTAACGACATCCAGATCACCTCGTCGGACTTCTACTTTAACAACTATTACTTCTTTGGCGATGAAGGCCGGATTTATGACGGTTCAACGATTCGGCTTCAGGAAGTGTCGCTGGCGTATCAACTGCCTAAGAAATTCCTGAGCAAACTATCCGTAAAAGGAGCGTCAATTTCTTTGTTCGGGAACAACCTTTGGTACCGAGCCCTGTACTTCCCCAAAGGATTAAATTTCGACACGGACAACTTAGGGTTGGGCGTTGGCAATGGCCTCGGCTTCGAATTCCTGACCGGACCCAGTGCCCGGCGATTAGGAGGCACGCTAAAGATTACATTCTAAACCCAAGGCACTACGTTGGATGCACACTTGCGGCATTCACGGTCCTTGTTTTAAAATCTGTTCAAGATGATAAAGAAACTAAGCGCATTGCTAATATGTGTGGTCATGGTCAGTTCGTGTAAGCTGGATTTACTCGACAATCCGAATGCCGTAACGACCAGCAATACCGATATTAATTACTTACTCAATTCCATTGAGTTGAACTACCGGACGCATTTCAACCAGATGAGCGATCCGGGTATGCGTCTGACGCGCATGTTAAACCAGGGCTCGGCCATCTACGACAATGCCGTTTCGCCCAGCAACTTCGATGGTGCCTGGGAAACGGCTTATGCCGGTCTGATGACCGACGCCAAAACGCTGATCCCACTGGCCGAATCGAGCGAATTATTCGTTCATGCCGGTATCGCCCGTACGTTGAGAGCCTCTGTGCTGCTCAATCTGGTTGATGGTTTTGGCGATGTGCCCTATACACAGGCCATTGACGCCACCAATTTTAATCCTGGTGTCGACCAGGCGCAGACTAGCTACGAAACCGCCCTGGCTGAGCTCGATAAAGCAATTGCCAATTTTGCGGCTACGTCCAAGTCGGGGGCTACCAGCGATCTGATCTATGGCGGTAACGTTGACAACTGGACCCGCTTAGCGAACTCGCTGAAGTTAAAAGCTTACCTGAATCGCCGACTGATTGACAAATCCGGAGCTACTACGGCCATCAACGCTTTGGTAGCCGGTAATAAATTGATCTCGACCGCTACGCAGAACTTTGCCTTTCGGTTTGGTTCGAACCTGACCAACCCCGACACACGCCATCCGCGCTACGCGGGTCAGTATTCGCCAACGGGTGGTGGCGACTATCAAGCCAACGCGTATATGGGAGCGCTTTATTCGTCGAAAGGCTTTCCAGACCCTCGTATTCGGTATTATTTCTACCGGCAGACGGTTAGAAATCCAACGGATGTAAACGTATTACGCTGCATTACAAACACCAAGCCCGCTCATTATTCGGATGCCGATGTTTTCTGTCTGCCTTCTAGTGTTGGGTATTGGGGCCGGGATCACCTCAGCAACGAAGGTATTCCACCGGATGGACTGCTGAGAACGGCCTGGGGAGTTTATCCAGCCGGAGGCTTATACGACAATGACGCTGGGGTTCCGGTGTCATTGGGGGCTGGTGCCGGAGGAGCGGGCATTCATCCGATCATGATGCGTTCGTTTATCGATTTCATGCTGGCCGAATCTGCTCTGACACTTAGTACAACTGGAGTGGCAAAAGATCTGCTCAAGTCAGCCGTTGAAAAGTCAATGGCCGACGTACGGGCCCTGGCCCTGGGTACTATTGAGAGCGGCAAAATAAGTACATTCGAAGCGGCCAATAATCTCGTATGGGCCGACCAGGTGACCCGGTACGTCACCAAAGTACTGGCCGATTATGACGCAGCCGCCACGACCGACGCTAAGCTAAACATTATCGCTACGGAGTACTGGCTGGCTCTTCACGGGAATGGAATCGAGTCTTACAATCTGTACCGGCGTACGGGCAAGCCTGCTAACCTGCAACCCGCCCTCGACGCCAACCCCGGCGCTTTTCCGCGCTCCTATTATTACCCGTCGACGTACATCATCCGTAATGCCAATGCCAAGCAAAAAACGAGTCTGACGATTCCCGTATTCTGGGATAACAACACAGCCGGACTATTAAGATAGGCTGTTATTGGAGCTATGCGTTGAATTATGAACTATTCGAAAAACATAAGTTGTAATGAAAAATTGTTTGATTTTTGCCTTACTGAACCTACTCGCACTGGGGTGTAAGACCGACATGGTCAGCCGGATCGATGAGTCGGAAATGGAAAACGGAGGTTATATGCGTACTGTCACTCCGTATCCCGTTGGCAATACAACCTTCAGCGTCAGTAAAGCCAACATGGGAGGCACCAAAATGGAGTTTGTAGCGGAAGCCGTTACGCCCAATCAGGGAACCTTGTTCGCGTCGTATGACCTGACCATCCGGTTCGTTGACGCAACACCCGCAAACGGTACGTCAACGACTACCAGCGTTCCGCTGAAATCGCTTCCGGCCTCTGCGTTTACCAAAGATGCGACCACCGGCTACCCGCGCGCTACCATCACCGTTACGGGTGCCGAGGCCCTTGCGGCTACTAAACTAACGGAGGCTACCATCAGCAACGGAGACCGCTTTGAAATCAACGGTACGCTGAAACTAACGAACGGAAAATCATTTTCGGCGGCTAACACAGGCGCTAACATCACCGGAGGAGCTTTCTTCAGCTCGCCGTTTTCCTATAGGCTGAACGTCGTCAACTAGCTGCGTTTGGTTATGCTGGCTATCAGCATTCAGGGCAGGACATACTAACGGTGCTTTGTAAACCCCCAGGCGGATATACCCTTCTCGAAGGCCCGTTTGGGGGTTATTTATGGGGTACTCACCGCCACCTTTTTGATACGAGTTGCCGCAACGATTGGGTCATTACGTCTATGGTCAAAAATAGTCAGGCATGGTCAAGAGTGCTAGCGTATTGCCAGTCAATGACTTGCAATGCCTGACCATCGACTATCTATTTAATTAGTATATTGAACTAGGCATGCCTATTCTTATATCGCTCAACGATCACAACAGAGCCATACATTGGTCATCAATCTCATGGCAATCCCATTACGACTCGCTTACTTAATCTTTGTTCATAAGAATCCGGCTCAATTAGGGCGTTTACTAAAGCGGCTATATGCACCGGGATGTTCGTTCTTTATCCACGTTGATGCTAAAACAAATTTGGACCCGTTTCGGGCAGCCATCAACGACATACCAGCAGACAGTGTAGTATGGCTGGCAAAACGAAAGGCCGTTTCCTGGGGCGACTTCTCCCTGTCCGCAGCCTACCTGACTGGCTTTCAAACTATTTTAGAGCAACGCCTTCAACCCGATTTTATCATTACCCTCAGCGGGCAGGATTACCCCATTGCTACCCATGACGTCTTACATGATTGGCTTTCTCGACACAGTGAGCAAACGATTCTGGATCACGTGATGATCACCGATGCACTGCCTGATATTCTGGATCGAGTGGAACGATACTATCTGTCCACCACACCCCACCGCATCCTGGTATACCCTCACCCGAATCCAGACAAGCGAAAGAAACGGCTATTTAACAGTGTGTTACGCCGAAGTGGCTTATTTCCGCTGCCTCGTCAGATGCCCCTGAACCATCAATTATATTTCGGCACGAACTGGTTTCAACTCAAACCTCTGGCGGCTCGTTATATACTTGATTTTTGCCAGGCTAATCCACACTATGTCCAGTTTTTCCGCACGACCTACGTACCCGAAGAAATTTTCTTTCAAACCATATTACTCAATGCGCCCGACGCCATTCGGGCCACCATCTATAACCACCGGATGACCTTTATGCAGTGGGACCGACCACCAGGAAGTTACGTAATACCCATCTCGACGAGTGAGTTACCGGCCATGCTTAGCTCAGGCAAGTTCTTCGCCCGCAAGTTTGAACCCCAGTATGACAGCCAGGTGCTGGACCAATTAGATCAATATCTTAAGGGAGGAGAGTCTATGAGGTAAGCAAGCCTGTGCAAAGAAACAGAGGTTTCATACTTACAACATACATTAGATAAAGGCTTACGTATATCAAAAACAAAAAAGACCACGCTTTCACGTGGTCTTTTTTGTTTTGCTCCCGAAGCTGGGCTCGAACCAGCGACCCTCTGATTAACAGTCGTAGCCATGCCTATTATTTCTGTATTGCTTCTATTTATAAGATATAGTTAAATGCGCTGTTATACAGTCTGTTAGCTCGTGTACTCTTATCGCTTCTTATTGCTTTTATGCGTTGATTTTATATTTTTGTATTGCAAGTTGTATTGCAACTAATGCCAGCTTGCAATACAAATGAGCAAAGCGACGGTCAATCTGTTCTTCGACAAACGAGCCAGCAAAGAAGGGGAGGGGGTAATCAAATGGCTTGTCTGTTTGGATAGAAAGCAACGCCTTTTTAGCACCGGGCGAAAGATTACACTCGCGGAATGGCAGTTTCTACAAGACAGCAAAGGCAGGCTGGATAATCGAATCAAGGACGAAAGTAAGATCCGGCTCTGGCATGAGATGTACGGAGAATCGTTTCGGGATGCACTGACAGGCAAAACGGAAACAAGCTATCTAAGACGAGCGCAAACAATCATTGGGCAATTAGACGGGCGGTTTACCTTTGATGCCTTCGCCGATGCCATTGCTAACTATGGTAAAGAGATTGAAAAGCCAGCCGTGCAAACCGATCTGATAGCTGCGCTACTGGCAAAAGCCAAAAACATGAGCAACGCCGGACGTATCGGTAATGCTATTAATTATGAGTTGGCCGCAAAATCGTTACGTCGTTTTGTAGACTCATTCACCGATGGGGAACGGAAAGAGTTTTTGAACATTCCCATTCCCCGCAAGTCGAACCAGCCGCGCCCCGTTGCTACGCTGCAATACAGCCACCTTACGCCCGACTTCCTGACTACCTACGAACAGTGGATGCAGCACTATGGTAAAGCCCCACAGAGCAAGCTAAAAGCCGCAACGGGGGCAAGCCTGACCACCGTAGGCATTTACTTACGGCACGTGCGGGCCGTTGTCAATGATGCTATCGAATCCGGGTTAATGAGCCGGGATACTTACCCATTCGGGCGCAATCGGTACGTTATACCAGCCGGAGCCAATGTAAAGAAAGCCCTACCTAAAGCAGATATTGAGAAGCTAAAAGCATATCAGCCAGTAGCGGGTACAACTGAACAGCGTAGCCATGACCTATGGTTGTTTTCCTACTTCTGCAACGGGGCTAACCTAACTGATATTTGCAGGTTGACTTGGAGCCGGGTTAACATAAAGGAGGGGAAGTTAACTTTTATTCGGCAAAAGACAGCTAGGAGTAAGAAGCAGAGTCAAACGCCTATTGTGGCCCATTTGAGGCCAGAGACCTTTGCTATTATTGAGCGCTGGGGGACATCTGAACGACGGGCTAACAGCTACGTTTTTCCGTTCCTTACTATTGAAATGACCGACCAGCAGAAGAAACAAGTGATTCATCAAGTGGTGAAGATGACTAATAAATGGATGGGTAAGATTGCAGAACAGTTAGGGATCGAGGGAGACGTAAATACGTATTCAGCCCGGCATTCATTTGCTACTAGCTTGCTAAAGAGTAAAGCCCCCCTAGCTTTTATATCCAAGTCACTGGGCCATACCAACTTGAAAACGACCGAAAGCTATCTCGGCTCATTTGACGATGAGGAAGCTAAACAGTTCCTAAATGCTTTGTAATCAGATAACATCGTATCAACAATGGACAACTTAAATGCATTTATCGCGAATATATTAACAGTTGATTACAGCGATTTTGCCAATACGATGGAGGTGGTTGAAATGGTAAACGAAACAAAAACGCAGGTTGGCATCAATACCTGGAGAATAGATATAGATTGGGCTACTGCTGTTTTTAGCTCTTTTTCAAAAACAGAAATAGGGACAGAGTACACGCAAGCGTTTCAGGGGGGATCTCCCAAAGAGCCATCTGTTGAATTAACACAGTACGCACTTTCTGACCTTTTTTGCTTACCCAACGAGCAGAGGCAGGCGCAGATTGATCGACTGTCGAATCTAATTCGCTTATGGGGGAATAACGGATATACTGGTATTCAATCTGATTACTCTGTATTACACGATGCGTTTGATCTGGTGCAAGGATTTAGACTAAGTTATTTCGATGAGTGGCTCAAGGATCAGAAAATCATCACTAAAAATATACCCTATGGGAGTAACAAAATTCATCTCAGGCGTAACTTCTACAATTTATTTACTTGGCATATAGGTAAAAAAATTAGTGCTGTTCATTATCTGATAGACGCAGCAACAATTAGGGCAGGTGCAGCTGCTAAGCCGAATGCAGTAACTAAGGCAAATGATCATCTTTCGGTATTTGTAATTAAATCGGGACGCTTGAGTCTATTGAATCAACTACTGATTTATGTTGAGGAAGAAAGGCAAGATGAGCTAGCAAGCTTAATAGATGGCAACCCCATTGATGTGCCAATAGGACTTAATTGTCAACAAGTTATATTGGGAGAAATATTTTACAATCAAGTAAAACACCCTGACAAAACAGATAGGCTGATACAATCGGATAAAACCAAATTAGCTAAATGGATCTGTCAAAATTTTCGACGTGTTGAGAACGGCACAGTTAAAGAATTTTCAGAGCCAACCATTCTTAATTACTTGAAAGGCAAAGGATTCGCACAATATCAATAAGGTATTTTCTATCCCGTTTCTATCCCGCATCTTGATCGGGATATTTAATTTCGTAGTCTTTTGTACCTGTCATTATAACGACAGGTATTTATGTTTACAGAAAACCCATTTGCAACAATTGCGCGAGAGCTTGAGCTAATTAAAGCGCAACAGGCTGAGACGCTGCAACTACTACGCAGCACAGCCATTCAAACAGCCGCCATTGACGAAGCCCCCGTCAGTACCGACGAAGCCGCTAAACGTTTTGGTATAGCTAAGCAAACCCTGTATCAGAACGCGAAGAAGATAAAACATACAAAGCGTTTTGGTCGACTGTATTTCTATCCTTCTGACTTACGTGCTTATTTAAACGGAGGAGCGGAATGATGATAAATACTATCAACACTGCACTCAAAGAAGCTGGGGCAGAGGTATGGGCGTTGAACAATGAGGAAGCGGGCTTCACAATTCGCGCAAGATTTGGCCGAGAGTTCCTACGTATAGTCATGCCCGCAAAACAGCCTGTGTCACCTGGTCCAGAAACGAATAGCCTCTTGCACGTCTTTACTGACGTTGATAATCTCCGGCTTTGGCTTCAATCAATTCCTACCGTATCCACCAACAAAAACAGGTAGCCCCACCCACCACGGCAAGCTACCCGTTTATAAAAATTCCGTTAAAATGACTACCAAAGATATTGATTTTCAGCCAGAAATACAAATCGGCGAGTTGCGAATGTCGTACTTTGAAAACGTTCAGCAACAAAGTCCAGATAGAGGCATTACACTTAAAGAGCTGTCCGATGCCATTTCACAGCGTGAGCAACTACGCGCAAAAGATCCGTCTACCAGTGCGGAAAGTACCCCCTGGATTTGTGTGGCCGCTTCACTACTCGACAAGAAAACGATAGGTTCCTATACGGGCTATATAGGTATACGAATAAAACTTATCCCTGACCGTGTAAACGTTGTTCGCCAACAGTTGGAGACCGACCCCTTTGCCTGTTTAGTCGCTAACATCCTTGACAGTAACGTTCTGTACGTAATACTGCAAACCGAGGCCACCCCTTGTAATGAAATAGAATATCTAGCTTACTGCGAGGCTACTGTACATCTGCTACAAGCCGAACACGCACTGACAGATGATGAACTATCTATGAACGGGTCAAACCCGTATTCACTGATTAGGTTGAGTAGCCTGAAAAACGTTTATACCCATCCGTTCCCCAAAAAAGTCCGCATTAATCCATCAACTCAATTAAAAGAACCGGTAGCCGACGAGCAAGATTCAGGGCTGGGATCGACTGGTAAATTTGGCCCTGACTCGTTATTAGATGCGTTGAAATCCGAACGGCAACAAGCCGAAGAAGCAACTGACCCGGCAAGCCATCAGGGGGAACATAGTACGGCTCCCGATATGGGCCAGCGTCCGCCAATGTTAGATATGACAGAGGAGAGGTTAAATGAGCTGCCTGATTTTGATGGCGAAGAGGAGCGTGAAGCTAATCCCCATGAGACAAACAACGGATTCAAAGCGACCTCCGGGACTAGCACCGAGGGAGACACTGCCGACTCCGAAAGCATAGAGTGGCCTCAGCCCGTAGCCATTGAGTCGCACCTTTTGTCAGTTTTGTCAGTGACCCCAAGTATGATTCCTGAGCAATTACGAGGCTGGTTAACGGACATAGCTCATAGAATGAAGTGTCCGTTAGATTTTGTAGCAACCACAGCGGTTGTAATGTTATCCTCCCTGATTGGAACCAGACTAACAATTAAGCCTAAACGACGTGACGACTGGACGGTAGTACCCAATCTATGGGGAGCGCTTATTGGAGGCCCATCCATTAAGAAAACACCCTCAGCAATGGAGGTCCTAAGTCCGCTGAAACGGCTGATAAGCGAATCAAATGAGCAATTCAGCCAGGAAATGAAACGCTATGAAGCTGAATTGGCGACTTATGAAGCCCAGAAAAAAGTATATCAAAACCTGGAGCAAAAGCGACTAAAAGGGGAGCCTGTCCAGGTTGACGTTGAATGGCCCGAGCCGCCCAGGAAACCAGCCAAGAAACGCTACATGACCAACGACGCAACCACTGAAAAGCTAGTGGAATTACTAAATGAAAATCCCACTGGCCTTTTACAGTTTCGTGATGAGTTGATGGGCTTATTATCAGGATGGGACAGGCCAGGTCGGGAGGGGGATAGAGCCTTTTACCTGGAAGCGTGGAACGGTAACGGATCAAAAGACGACGACCGGATAGGGCGTGGTCATGTCAGTGCGGAATTGATATGCGTTTCTCTCTTGGGTGGTATTCAGCCCGGTAAGTTGTTAGGATACCTCCGAGCCGCAACGGGATATGAGAATGACGGATTTGTTCAGCGTTTGCAGGTTGCTGTTTATCCAGATAAACCAGCATGGGAATATGTAGATGATTATCCTGACAAGGATGCACGAGCCAGGGCTTTCAAGTTAATCAAGTCCATAAACGAATCTGATTTTTCAAGCATCAGCTACAGTACCGATGAGTACGAACGATTCCCATACACTCGTTTTGACGCCGATGCTCAGGAAATTTTTAAGCAGTGGTTGACTAAGTGGGAGTTAGAGGTAATTCCCTCCGAGAAGAACAATGAATTGCTAGAAGCACATTTTGCCAAATACCCCTCCCTGCTAGCTTCATTGTCCCTTATTTTTCATGTCGTTAACTGTGTGGACCTTGCGCCATTGCCTCCTCCCCACAAGCGACTGGTAACAGTTGAGGCCGTTACTATGGGCATCCACTGGTGTGAGTATTTAATGAGTCATGCTAGAAGAATTTACGGCCTTTTGGATACGGCTAGTATTGAGTCAGCGAAAGAGCTGTTAAGGCATCTAAAAGAAAGCGACCTCACGGACGGTTTCAAGGTTCGGGACGTATACCGTAAACAGTGGACACACTTAACCACTAATGAACAGGTTAGGTCGGCAATAAATGAGCTAATAGAACGCCATTATTTAACCGAAGTTGCTCCGCCAGCGCTCCAAACAAAAGGAGGTCGCCCCGAAGACCCATACTACTTGGTAAACCCAAAAATACGTTCATAATCCCAGTATGACCCACTGACAAAACTGACATAACCCTTTTTGTCGGTTTTGTCAGTGAGTGTTTACCCGTTTCAAAAGCATGGTTAACGAGCAGCACCGTCCTACACCTTTAGACGTACCCATCAGTTTTTTCGAGTACAACAGAAGCCACGAACGCTTCGCCAATGTCCCTACTCAAACGACTACGTTGCGCCGAATGGCCACCACTGCTTTTTACCGGCAAATAGTTGAATCTATCCGGCTCGAACCAGACGAGGAGAGACAGAAAGAGCTAAAAAAACAACTTCCCGGTTTTACCCCTGCGGCCTGGCTTCGCCACCGTAAGCGGGATACAACGTTTGACGAAAGGGTAAGACAACAATGGCCTATGTTGATGGGCGACGTTGACAAGAAGGATAACCCTTCGGTCGATATGGCAGAGCTTAAAAAATGCATATCCCGGTTAACGTATGTGTTGACTTGCGCCTATTCTGTACGGGGAGGGCTATGGTTTGTTGTGCGCCTTCCTGACCACCAGACGCCCGAAACGCTGGCGGCTCACTTTCGATACGTACAAAAGCTATTTAGCACATATTTCGGCGTTATACTCGATAGCACCAAAGGCGGCAATCCGACCCACCTGCGATTCGTTAGCTACGATCCTGAGCCGTATATCAATGAGAATGCTACAGTGATGGACAAAACGTATACGCCCAAGCCAGCGGCACCATACGTACCGCCACGAAGGAGCGGCAATCCCGCCCTATATGCACATGAAGGTTTTATTGATGCAGACGAGCTAGAACGCCAATACGGACAGGCCATTCTATCGGATTTAGTAGGTGAAGCCCTGACCCACAATGGACAGGTAACACGCCTTTTTGATACGACAACCCATTCAGCCGAGAAATTCTATCTCTCAGGCAAAACGGGTAAACCTAGTATCCATAATTACTCAGAGAATCAAACTTGGTTCCCAGTCAATGCATATGCACAAAAGCACGGCTTAACCTACGCCCAAGCACTACACGAGCTGAGTCAGCAGTACGGCCTACCTACGCCCACAAGACAGCCCGTTAGCGAAGCCCACAGAGATAATAGGATACGTCCCCCGTCGGCGTATATAGTAACCCGTTTAGAAGATTGGGAACCGGGCACCATCTTACGCCCGCCCGAGTCGGCTATTGAACGATTACCGGTAGACCCTTGCGATACTTACCCGGCAGACTGGGAACCGGCTCCTAATAGCATGACCAGCGTCACAACCTGGAACAGCCTGTTTGTACAGCCGCCTTATTCATGGGACGCTGATAGTGTACGCCGATTCATTCAATGGGCAGTAATCCCCGCTGGTTGCGAAGGGTGAAGTTGTTCCCCTGGCGGGCAATGCTTACGACTAACAGGCTACAAACTTTAACGACCTCATACCATGAAATTCGCGTTCCAAGCATCCCTTAATTTTGTGTTCCTGCAAATATTCGAGCCGATTGTAGCAGTTGATGGACCTGTACCGGGTATTGATCCACAGTGGTTTAGAACCGCCTTCAAAGCCATTGCATTGACCGCTATCCAAAACGCCGTTCAAAACGTATCTGTCGGAAGAACAGCAGGCAAATAAGTACAAACGCATTGCACAGGCACACAACAGACAAGCCCGCTATATGGCGGGCTTTTTAATTGGCATGATACTCGCGTTTGTAAATGGCACGAGACATTAGATTAATCAAAAAGGCACTCTGGCTATGCTCTATCTTTTAATCAATATGTCTTTGAAACGTAACAACCGGATGGTATACTACACCATCCGGTTGTGTTAGTAAGTGCTATCATTAAAATCTACGGCCAAAAATCACCGCACTGTGTAAAACCTGTTGGTGAAGTGTAAATCTTTGTCCTAATAGCACCAGCGGGGGATGGGTAGCTATCTCTAAAAACTAGTATAGCCCATTGCCCAGCCTTAGTGGTACCGTATAGACTAGCCGATGCTTTTGAATTATCTTCGCAGCCTGCACTAGTTGTTGTAGTAACCAATTCTTCATAATTGCGTAGAAGAGAAACCTGTGTTCCAAGGTCAGAATTGCACGTCATAGCCATAACATCGGCGAGAACACCCGGAAATTCAGGACAATCAAAATTAAAAGTATACAATACTGCATTAGGGCCAGTATATGTGTATTCATTTCCGTTCTGGTCTCCGTTCCGACAAGTAGCATTGCAAGGCAGTTCAACTCGGTCATATGGCACCCCTCTAATTTCACCATCGGCTGATTGTCTTCCATTCGCACTTTTGCTTAACACGCTAAACGTTTGATTTACAGTGTCAAGTACCACATACCGACCTGATAGGCCATCGCCAATCTTGTTACCAACCTTCTGTGCTTTAGGAGTTGCCACAGAGGTTACTCGATCTGTGCTGCAATGACTGAGTGCTAGGCTACCCGTAATAATGAGCATTGACGTTAAAATCTGTTTCATAAAAATTGAGTTATTTAGTTGAGACACAAGTATACGCCCTAATCAATATTCCTATTTTAGTAAAACTTAGTATTCACAATTAATTAATTAGTATTAACATACGGGTAACAATTGGTAAAATTTTCAGAATTAATACCCAATCACGTACGATGGTAGCTTACACTAAAACGGGGCGCAAACAAACAAAGGCTCTTGAGCTAGCAGACCCCCGGCAGACGAATCCTGCCGACGTGATCTAACCACCCAAGGAGCCTTTGTTTGATAAAGACTGAACGCCTATACTACTGCCGCTTATTGGCGTTGTAATACGCGCCTGTTGCAACGGAGCCAGCCGCTACGGGGAGAGCTACCGACGGTACGTTGTTAAGCCAGTTAACCGCCTGCTTCTGCCACATAAAATTATCAAATCCAGCCACCGGGTTATCCCAAGATGTGCTTTTGCCCATATAATCTGTTACATCTTTAGCAAACCGCTCACTAGTAATAAACTCATTAGGTTTATACCCGAGCGCATGACGCAACTCCATTAGTCTACTATGGACTTCAACGGGCTTAGTCCAGTACCTATCATAGCTTGTCATTCGACCATCCCTAACCGGTATTTCACGTTTAATTGTGGCCAACCCTTCCCTCATGGCGGAATTACTCTTCATTGCGTTTTGGAACTGGTGTGTAGCCTCGTGAACGGCAGTACTTTTGGGATAGGTTGTATTCGGTGAAATGACCGCAAAGTTGCCAATAGGCGAATACACTCCATCTATTCTCTCTGATAGTAACAAATTTCGCCACGTCTTGGAGTCTGTCACAACAGGGCGTTTTATCGCCTGACTCTTTATAGCATCGGACGGGGTAAGCCCTCCCATTGATGCCTCTGCTCGCCCTTTAAACCAGCTTCTCGCCCACTCTCCCCCGGCGTCTGCTTCTGCCTGAGCTACGTTATTAGCATAGGTTGGACGGAAAGCAATTTTGCGCATTGTCGTTAACGGTTTTGCGGCTAACCCCCCAGCGGTGGCAAATGCTACACCACCTAAATTAAGGGCAGCTGATCCGTAATCACCCTGCTTTATATCCTGTAAAGTCCTAGCTCCTTTAATCCCAGCCATTACCCCCGCACTTATTCCACCAATAACTTCGCCGACTACAGGAATGGGCATAGCGTAAGCAGCTTTATCCGCAATATTTAAGGCTTTATCCTCAAACTCCTCCCACGCCTGTTTTTTTACATATCCCTGCTTAACTGCTTGAGGTACGTAGCCCGTTGGCTTTAACTGCGGTTGATTAGCCGCTGTCTGTTGCTGGATGCTCGCCAGGTTGTCCCGGCGCATCTGAAAGAGGTTGGCGGGCGTAGTGGTCGCTGTCGAGGATGCTGCTACTACAGGACTGACAGGCAGGGGTTTCTTAGGCTTGGCTGGACCGCCATCGGCAAAGGTTTCTGCTTCTGCCTCCCTGGCTAGTCGCTCGCGTTCCAATTCTTTGTATCGGAGCAATAGCGCCCATTTGTTGATTCTCATGGTGTGGTGGGTTGGATAGGTTGAAAAGGGATAGGAATAGTCAGAGTACTAGAGCATTACACTGATAGGTCTGAACACTTTGGGATTAACGAAATACGTATTGAGTCGGTCAGCCTTGGCGATGAGATTAGCGCTTAACAACCTGGTTTTTGATCGGCTGATGTTGGCCGGTATACCGCCTAACAGGTCACGCAGCTCCTTGTTGGTTACTTCGGCCTTGCCCGTTGCCGGGTTGATACGTGCGCCCATAATCATCAGTATCCGAAGGCTAGCGGGAGGGAGCGAACACATGAGGTTTAGCAAGTATTCGTCTGGTCCAAACACCGTAGGGCTATGCGCCTGTTTTGCTGTCACATACGGGTTAGAATTGTACCTGCGGGATTCTCTTACGGCTGTCATTTGTAGCTGGTGGGTTAAAGTGAATTGAATGATAGGCTAATATACATAATTTTATTATATATATAACAACGCTTTACACAGATAATTTTGAGGTAATCACACCCCTACCAGTAAGCCGTTTTCTACCCCGTGGCTAACTACGCTGACGGAGAGCCGGGGGCGTACCTGTATATACGCATCTACCCGGTTACCAGTGCTTTACCTACCCCGGTATAAAACACCCCCTATGGTATACCCCCCCCCTTCATAGGGTTCGGAGACAAAAGGATTTGCATTGTCGATACTGGCGGTTTTGGTTACATACACGGAGCTGGGGTTATCCCCGTCCGCCCCTCCATGCTCGCGCCGGTTTTCTGCCATCCTCCCCCTACCTCTACCCCTGGCCTTTGGTGAATTGTAAACGCCATTCATTAGCTGTCTTTCGGGTAGTGGTTTTTTACCTAGGATGAAACGGTGTACACCATGCCGACGGCAGACGGGGTACAACGGAGGTAGCTGCTCAATCCAGACTAAGCAGAAGATACAATGTTTTTGGTATTTATTTTATGTGAAAATACATAACCATCTGATATACAATAATATACCTTAAAATATATTTTAACTATTCCTAGTATCGATGATTGTTCTTTTGTCTATCATTGTTCAACAATTCAGTATTTAATCCCCATAATTATTAATCATTTCACACATGGAAACCAAACAACAATTAATCAGCCCGGTCGTAACTTACATAGAGGACCTACAGAGAGTAAACCGCGAAGTCTATAATTTCTTTGACGAAGGATCAGCAGCCGAATGGAATGAAATGCTTGGTGACATATTTTACGAGTGGATAATCAATACCCACCGTAAAACCACAAAAGAATACGGAGCATCTGTCTCCTGGCGAATGACACGGTTACAGTATTTTATAAACAGGTTCGAGTGGGCTCACGATATTGTTGACCGTCCCAACGAAAACGTACTATCATCTGGGATAGATATGTATAACCTACAACACGAAAATCAAAGGCTAAAGTCAGAGCTGGAGCAGGAACAGGCAGTTAAACAGCATCTGCAACGGTTATTGGATAGTAGGGAATGCACTTGCGATACGTTACGTAAGCACATTGACGTGCTGAAGGAGTCATTAGCCCTATATAGAGAACCGCAAGGGGAAGAACAGCCAGTGTCAGCGACTGCCAGCAACTGAGCACCTGACCAGCTCACCAGTAACACAAACGCCCTTCCGTTAAGGTTGGGCGTTCTGTTTTATTAAATCATAGCTTTTATTTGCTTCGTGTTTTTATTCTCAATACGGCTTGGTCCGATTGGGTACATACACCTTATTGGCATTGATGTAATATAGCTTCCATCCGATTGAACTAGCTATCAACAAAAAGAGCCTAGTCTGGACTAGGCTCTTGCTTGACGTATTATTATTCCCTAATTACGCTTATGCATGTTGATAATGACCTATAATAGCTGGCCATTCGTCCATGCGTAAGTCTCGGCGAAGTATGTCAATCATTGCATCGGATACAATATCCGCGACCTCACTAGGGTCCATTCCTTGCTGAATCTCTGAGCTATCATGCTTAGAGCGCCGATAAAGATCCAAAACTTCTTGGGCCTTACCTCTCTCGGGCTTTTCTGTGTCCACTACGAATAGGTCCATAATTTACGAAGTAGGATGGTTGTAGATTATAAACATGATTATGATTGAAAGGGTTTGCAATTTAAAGTCTTATTCTGATTCGCTAAAGTAGGTATGAAAGAAGTGAGGGTTTAATTCGGGTTTAAAGTAATACTTTCTTTTGATCCAAACAAAGCCATCACCTTTAGAGATAACAGCCACATCTACAGGGCCTCCAACACTTTCTTCTTGTGAGGTAAATCTTCTTTTTAAATATGTGAGATATATCAGACTTTCTGCCATTTCTGCAAGGTCCTCCTTGGACAGTAACGCTGTAGTGAATCTTGTTGGTATCTCGTACTCTTTAAGCTGGTAATCTCTTATTATTTCGTTAAATCTATTGGCATACTGCAAAGTATCGGCCCCGCGAATAATGTCCGCAATAGGTTTTAAGCCCGCTTGTTCAAATACTTCAATCAATGAATCATTGTACTTTTTAAGTAGGTCAAGAAAAGTTCCAGTATAAACTCGTTTCAAATCTGGTGCAACCCCATAAATAACTGTGTCTATTACGTCTCGTTGAGCAAACGGAAGGATGGCAGAAGTTTTTTCGTCAGATATTTCGGCTTTTACTTTTAATGAGTAACGAAGCCTTCCGTTAACTATTTCAGCAACCTCAACTGCCACACATTGAGGGTATATATCCTTTTCCCCAAACCCAGTGAAAACTAAACCAGAGTAATTCGACCCAAATAGTAAATCGCTTTTTAAGTACTCATATAAATATTCCAAGAACAAATCGTTAAGTGAAGAGTCGGAAAAATCAGCAAATTCTGAGTCAATCCATTTCTCGACTTCGCAATTAATCAGCGTTTTAAGTTCATATAGCGTAAAATCGTCAAACTCTCCAGTAGTAGATGGGTGCTTTCGGCAAATATCAATATTTTGGGTTACTACTTCTTTTATGGATACTAATAAGGCTTTAATCTGATCAGCTTCTGATAATGTATCAATATCGGCAGGTAATTTATCATCTGTATCGTCTAATACATCTTTTACTAGTTTGCTCACCAACTGACGTATGCACGATCTCTGGGCAAAGTTAGAGTAGAATGCGTTTTGGCTCTTAACATACGTTATCAATGATTCACGGTATTCACCAACAGAGTCGAATGCCTTGTTTGTGATATGGTTCCTATACATTTTTACAATTGTTTCCCAAGGAGTTTTGATAAAACTCGCTGAGTTGTAAATAACGATACCAATAGGATGATGCTTGGATAGCTTGAATATCTTATTTGCTGTGTTATAAACTTTTCGCCTGCTGTCTCCTGTACTACTAACTGTTACTGCACTGTCAGCAGCAATTGCTACTGCGGTTTTGTTTAATATGCCTATTACTGCTGTCATTTGTGTTAGTTGTATATAATATATATCATAAATATTGTGGTTTTATGTCGATTTAGCCAATCAAGGTTAATTAGAAAAGTTCTAATTAACTAGAATCTTTCACAGGGATACAATCATTGTCAATAACTTATGCCTTAAGATAAATCTTTCAATACTAATTTACTCCTCAACCACTCGCTTCTGTGCTTCTATCTAGTTCACACCGTATGGAAACACAGGCTGAGAGAAAGGTGTCATTAAAAAAACGAAGCTGTCCAGTAGGTATCAGACAGCTTCGTTTCACTTCAATTCGTGATTATTAAGTTGAAGTAACTAATGCTCTAATCCATCATCATGCATTTTTAGTGCCTGTTTTACCTCGCGAGCAACCGCTTCTGCTTTGTCTTCCGTTACTACCTCAACCCGGAGACTCTCTGATTCGTAAGTCAGCTTGCTTTCAACGAACCCGTTTTCGTCAGAAAATGCGCTTGAACCCGTCAACAGAAACGTTAGATGGATCACCTCCTCAGCGGTGGCGAGTTCTGGTAATATACCTGACCAGCGATAAACCTTTGACTTAACAGAACTCCAATCAGACAAGTTGAGTGACAGCGGCTGGTAACAGTGCCATACTTTGTTCTTCCAGGCTTTGTCAAATTTAAACGCATCGGTGCGCGTCTGTACCTCGTGCTCGACTAAGCGATTCGTAATACCGTATTTGTCAAAATATGTTTTATAAACTTGCCGCCACGCTTCCTCGTCGGTTTGTGAAGTGGTCTCGTCTACCGGCACGTACTTCTCAACCAGCCTGTTATATAAATCCTCAAGGGCAATCTGCGGATCAACATCGATACCCCGCGCCATCGGCGTTAACCACAAAGCACTGTCGTCTTTAGGTAAAATACTACTAGTGATTGCCTCTAAGCTGGGTGGCATCGGGAATAACTCGTCGTACTGCTGAGCAATGCGCTCCGTTTCGCGCCTAAACTGTCGTAGTGTCTGAACCAGAGTCAATCCACTGGCTGGGGGGAAGAAGTTAGATATGCGTGCGTAACGATTTGTTACGAGTGCTTTCAGAAAACGGTCTTCGGCCGCGTAAAGTACTACCCCCACGTTGACGAACTCGCCCGTGCCCCGGTCATGCGTATAGCGAAGAACCTGGTATTGATAGGGTTTCATCATTGGAGTAAGACCTGCGTTAATTGATTTGAAAATTCAGTACGATGAGTAACGATAGCCGCCAAGTAATCTTGTATATCGTTTACCTGCTCACTTAACCATTCAACAGGTAGTAATTGTTTAGCGCGTCTCCAGAACTGCGCATCTACTAAAGCCAGCCGTTCGATAAAGGCCGAAAAATCAATTTGTTTGTGCCTAAGATACGCATAAAAGTAATGATTTTCAACCCATTCTCTATCCTGGTCACGGAACACCCACGGCGTTTTATTCCGCAAAAATGGCAAGTCCATCGTAAACGCAAAAGCTAGTTCATGGTCGAACAGCAAGATGTCGTCACCCTTGGTTAATAGGTTTGGATTGTTTACCCTACGATCGGGATTGTTGAGAAATAAATCCAGTGCGAAAATAGCCTGCGCCTGAGTTAGTTGCCCATCCGTTAGCCGCTGATTACGGACAAACTCTATATAACCTGGTACATAGGTAGAACCAAAGTTTAAGCCGATGCTGCTCGCTGCGTTACGATAGCCACGTCCCCCGATGAGCGTTTCAACAAATTCCGGTGAAATAGAAACGACGGTAGGTTCAGCAACATGCAAGTTTAACTGTTGGCCGATCCAAGCCCCCAGTAATTCCCGGCAACAAGAGTCAGTCGTCATCCGCTGCCCCCGTGACCATTTAACAACGTAATCTCCCCGCTGGCCGCTGCGTTCGTCAACACCAAGAACTAACATGGGATTCGTTGTTCCTGACTCGAACGCATCTTTGTATTGGAGCGCATGAACAACGGGTAAGCTATAAGTTGGGTCAGTAATTTTCAACACAATAGGCAATTATGTATCAAATGATCAATTATTTCGTAATAATATTTAAAAAATGGTTGGATAAGATACTCCCCTAACTGTTGTCAACATAGCCCTGCACTAATGGCTAGCTAACCGGCTTATAAGTCAAATACGCGCCAATCAACCAGACTATATCACAAAAATCATTCAAGATCAGCTTTTTTAAATTCGCTTGCTTGCATTCCTCTGAAACTTTTGCTGCTAAGTTTATTACCTGTTTGATCTAATGGTCTTACCATTACTGTAGATTTTATAATTCCTGATCTGCCTTTAAATTCCTGATTATCAGCGCGAGTGGTCACTAACCCACGGGCATATTCTGAAAACTCCCATTCTGAATTATCGCTAAGGCGAATTAAAACATCACCTTTTTTTAGATTGTCCATTTTACAGAAAGTTTTGTCGAGTTTATTAACAATCGCGCTTTATGTATTGCAACTTGTATTGCAAGTGCAAAAAAAAAGCACTTACAAAATGTATGTAAGTGCTTGATTTTCAATGCTCCCGAAGCTGGGCTCGAACCAGCGACCCTCTGATTAACAGTCAGATGCTCTAACCGACTGAGCTATTCGGGAATCATGGTGCAAAAGTAGCACCTGTGACCTAATTGCGCAAGTGTATAGCCAAAAAAATATGGGCAAAAAATGCCCTCAGCCACTAACGGCCTGAGAAGCCGCCGGTTGGGCCACCGAAGGCATCGGGGCGGTTGTTCGGTACGTTGTTTAGAATTAATTCCTTCACCCGCCGGGCGTCGCCTTTCGTGAAATTCTTGAGAACAATCTCCGGACGGGCCCGTGGGATGATGCGTATCGTCGAGAAAAATAGTCCATTATCGATCTCAACGCCTGAGATGTCAGAGTAGAACACGAAATTGTCGGTACCGCCGATCAACTTCTTCTCGCGGAACGTCACGCCTTTGTCGTTGAACTCAATTACGTCCTGCCGGATAGGGTCTTTAAAGCTGCTGGAAGAAAAACGCTCGTTTGCCATTATATGTAGAGTTGTCGTGTTGGTTTACGGTATACGGTTTACAATGTTCAGCGGCCCGTCGTTAAGCCGTAAACTTGTAAACCGTATACTGAACGCCTATTTTTTCGGTATGTAAATCACCTTCTTGGTTTCAAAAAACGGTTCTTCGAAATAATCGGAAAGGTCATAGATTCGGTATCGATCCGGTACTTCGGCCAGTTCCTCCGTCAAATCTCCGCCTTTGAGATACAGAACACCATTGCGTATGTCGTTGTTGCCGTTTTTGTGGATCTTATAGCGGACCCAGCCCAAAAACGGGCTTAAACGCGTTACGGCTCGGCTGATGACAAAATCGTAGGTTGTTTTTAATTGCTCAACCCGGATCTGCTCGGCCTTTATATTGGTCAGACCCAGAGCCGTTGCGACCTCCTGCACCACCTTGATCTTCTTGCCAATACTGTCGACCAGATGAAAGTCGACCATCGGAAACATAATGGCCAATGGAATTCCAGGAAAGCCCCCGCCCGTTCCTACGTCCAGAATTTCAGTGCCCGGCTTGAACTGCACAATCTTGGCGATTCCTAACGAATGTAAGATATGTTTTTCGTAAAGGGCATCAATATCCTGCCGGGAGATAACATTGATTTTAGCGTTCCAGTCGCGGTACAAGCCATCCAAGGCCGAAAAGCGTTCCTGCTGTTCGGCGGTCAGATCTGGAAAGTATTTTAGAATAAGTTCGACATTCATAATAACGTAGCCTGGACGGCTACGTCCGGGCGTTTGAGGTATTCGAAATAGATACGTGGCCGCTGGTACGCCAGCCTGGCCCGGCTACACTACCGCCAGTGATATCCTTTGTTACGTCGGGTTGCCAGCGTTTTCAAGCCTGCCAGCCCGTAGTACGTAGCCAGCATCAGGTCAATAAATGGAATGGTTGCCCAATGGATCGTATGAGCAAGCCGGTAGCTGATGCGCCCGACGATACCCCAAAAGAGCAGTAACCGGAAGGCGAACAGGGCGGTGGCAATCAGCAAAAGTAGCCATTCGTCCGTCATAAGTGGATCATGTAAAAGCGCTTTGGTGATGATAACCAAACCTACTACCAGGGCTAACAACCATGTCAACACGTGCGAACCGCTTAGCAGACCAAGCCGTATCTTGTTACCTCGTTTATAATGTTTACCGACGCTTAAATGACGTCGTTTTTGGCGTCGCCATTCCGACCAGGTTTCTTTCGGCTTCGACCAGGTGAACGTAGCTGGGTCAAGGCAGATCGCCGTGTTGCGCCGGGTAGCCACTTCGTTGATAAACAGATCGTCGTCGCCACCCAGTACGTTCATGTGTGTGTAGAAGCCACGGTTGGCAAAGAAAAGATGTTTTCGATACGCCAGATTTCGCCCGACGCCCATGTACGGTCTACCGGCTAACGCCAGAGAGAAATACTGCACAGCCGTAAACAATGTTTCGGCCCGGATCAGCAAATTGAGCAAACCCGGCTGTGACTCGTAAGGCGAAAAACCCAGCACAATTTCCTTTTTGTTATTTCCCAAGGGAGCAACCATCGTGGTGAGCCAGTCAGCGGAAGCTGGTCGACAATCGGCGTCGGTCAACAACACGGTAGGGTAGAGGGCTTTTTTGAGCGCAATCGTCAGGGCATATTTCTTAGAGGTTACGTGCTCGTGTTCCTTATCAATGCGGATGAATCGAACCTGGCTCAGGTCGCCAATCTCGTGTTCCAGGTACCGATCAGTGCCATCTGTCGATCGGTCGTCCATAACTAACACCTCAAAGGTTGGATAGTTCTGACTATTAAGCAGCGGCAATAACTCCGTCAGATTAGCTAATTCGTTACGGGCGCACACAATGACTGTCACTCCTGATGAAGCCGCGTTCAGGACCGAATCAGGTGGGTTGGGTTGCCGATAGAAGGCGGTTCTGGAGAAAACAAAAAGAACATAAATGAGCTGTACACTGACCATACATAGCCAGGCTATCAGTAAAGCGGTGATCACAAAGAAAGGAGAGGTTGGCTCGTTACGGGTTGATTTTTAAATGAGTGGCAAAGATAATCCTTGTTGCCCGATTAAGTTTAGCAAACCTGCGTGGCTGGTTTGAACTTTGAGAAAGTTAAGCCGCGTTAGAAGAAGTATGACATTTTCTATTACTGCCCATGATCCGCAGTCGAAAGCCAGAACCGGCACGCTAACGACTGATCATGGGATTATACAAACGCCCATCTTTATGCCTGTCGGAACGGCAGGTACCGTTAAGGCCGTCCATCAGCGGGAACTTGAAACGGACATCAACGCCGAAATCATCCTGGGAAATACATACCATTTATACCTGCGCCCTGGTCTCGATGTGCTCAGCCAAGCGGGCGGATTGCACGGCTTCAATGGCTGGCAACGACCTATTTTGACCGACTCGGGTGGTTATCAGGTGTATTCGCTGTCCGATACGCGTAAGATTAAGGAGGAGGGCGTTACGTTCAAGTCGCACATCGACGGCTCCAAACACATGTTTACCCCGGAGGGCGTCATGGACATTCAACGGACCATTGGCGCTGACATCATTATGGCGTTCGATGAATGTACGCCCTATCCCTGTGAATACGGCTACGCTCGCCAATCTATGGAAATGACGCACCGCTGGCTCGACCGTTGCATTGCCCGTTTCGACGGTACGGAAGGGAAGTATGGCTACAAGCAAACCCTTTTCCCAATTGTGCAGGGAAGTACATATCCGGATCTTCGTCGGCAATCGGCCGAGTTTATTGTCTCGAAAGAACGGGAAGGGAACGCCATTGGGGGCTTAGCCGTGGGTGAGCCCGCCGAAGAGATGTACAAGACAATTGAGCTGGTCAATGAGATTCTACCTGCCGATAAGCCTCGTTATCTGATGGGTGTAGGTACGCCGGCGAATATTCTGGAAGGGATTGCGCGGGGAGTAGACATGTTTGACTGCGTAATGCCGACGCGGAACGCCCGCCACGGGATTCTGTTCACGACACAGGGGATTATGAACCTGAAGAACGAAAAATGGAGCCGCGACTTCAGCCCAATTGATGCCACTTTGGGTGGGTACGCCAGTACGTTTTACTCAAAAGCTTACTTGCGACATCTGTTTAAAGCCGAAGAAATATTAGCGGCTCAAATCGCGAGTCTACACAACCTGACGTTTTATCTGTGGCTGGTTCGTCAGGCGCGAGCCCATATCGAAGCCGGTGATTTTGTTTCCTGGAAGAATGAAATGGTGGTCAGGCTTATGCAACGGCTATAATCAGTATAGCTAGCGTTAGGTTGATAAAAATACTTGCATCAATGCTTAAGTATTTTTACTAAAATTTAATGTCTTTTATATAGACACTATTTCGGGTAATCCTATATTTGTAACTCGCATTATACTTAATGCGATGCCCCCGTAACTTATTCTTAACCTATTGTGTTTTTAACGTTAAGTCGGGCCTGCCAGATTCAGCAATTTGGCAGGCTGCTACTTTTTATGGGCTGCCTGTGGTGCCAGCCAGCTTTAGCGCAGAAGGTAGAAAACCTTACTGAGCAGCAGGTGCAACAGTTTGTTCAGCAGGCGCAGGCCAGCGGTATGACCGAAGCCCAGATTGAAGAACTGGCCAGAACCCGAGGCTTTACAACAACAGATATTGCCAGTATGCGCAAGCGAATTGGCCAGCTAGCAACATCAACCACAAAACCCACTCAATTACAGCCCACTGAAGTTGATAGAGTTCGAGAGCAACCTGCCACACCCGTTCCACCTCATTCATCCCCAGCTACAGCTAGTCATAATACGCAGGAACGAGCTGTTTTTGGCGCATCGCTGTTTACGAACGCCAACCTGACGTTTGAGCCGAACTTACGCATTCCGACTCCTCGCCATTATATAATTGGCCCGGAAGACGAACTCATCATCGATATCTTTGGTAACGCCCAGCAAACGTATCGCCCGAAAGTAAGTCCCGAAGGCAGTATCCGCATTGAGAATTTAAGCCCCATTTACGTCAATGGGCTTAGCATTGAACAGGCTGAACAGCGTATTACCGCACGGCTCCGCCTACTTTATCAGGGCATCGGTACTACCGGCAGTGGTGTACATGCGCAGCTAACCCTGGGCAGTGTTCGGAGTATCAAAGTGACGTTACTAGGGCAGGTCGTTCGACCGGGTACTTACACTCTTTCTTCGCTGGCGTCGGTCTTTAACGCGCTTTATGCGGCTGGCGGCCCTTCGCCCGACCGGGGCTCGTTTCGTGATATTCGGGTGTATCGGGCCAATCGGCTCGTTCGAACGCTCGATATGTATGATTTTCTCCTTCGGGCCGATCAAAAGGATAACATTCGCTTGCAGGATCAGGATATTATTTTCGTGGATCATTACGATACACGCGTTGAATTGGCGGGCCAAGTGAGACAACCGGGCCTCTATGAAGTCCGCAAGGGTGAAACGCTCAGGCATGTCATTACCTTTGCCGGTGGGTTTGCTGACCGGGCTTATACGGCATCTATCCAGCTACGTCGGAATACATCTACTGAGCAGCAATTAATTACCATAGCTAATGCGGAGATTAGTAATTTTTTACCAAAAGCGGGTGATCGGTACAACATCGGAGCTGTCCTTGATCGGCTTGATAACAAGGTAAGTATTAACGGAGCCGTTTTTAGGCCGGGTGATTACGCCTTACAGAAAAACTTGACCATTCGTCAACTCATAAAAAGCGCTGAAGGGCTCCGCGAAGATGCGTTTCTGAATCGAGCCACCATCCGTCGACTGCGGGAGAACCTTGATCCTGAACTGATTTCGGTAGATCTGGGCAAACTGTTCCGTAACGAAACCCCCGACGTTACGTTGCAGCGCGATGATGTTGTACAGATCAGCACCGTAAGCGAACTACGCCAGAAACGAACCGTGTCGATACGGGGAGCCGTTAATCAAGCTGGTACGTTCGATTTTGCGGACAGCATGACCGTAGCTAATCTTGTCGTGTTGGCGGGTGGCTTTTCGGACGCGGCCATTGCGTCGCGGATGGAGATTGCCCGTCGGGTGAAACAGGATACCGCTGGATTGCGCACTGGCCAGAACGTACGGTTAATTACGTTTTCAATCGATAACAACCTGCGGCTGAATTCAACCGATGCACAACTGACGCTCCAGCCGTTCGATGAAGTGTTTGTGCGCGAATCGCCCCGGTATGAAGTTCAGAAAGCGGCTACAATAGCTGGCGAGGTGCCCTATCCCGGCCCGTACGCCATTCGTACCAAAAGTGACCGCATTACCGACTTGATTGTCCGAGCCGGTGGGTTAATGCCTGACGCCTACCTGCCTGCCGCTCGCTTTACTCGCAAGGGCGAGGTGGTTTCGGTTTCCATTAAGAAAATTATGAACGACCCGGCTGCAGCAGGTAACTTGCTGCTGGAAGACGGCGACGTCTTGACCATTCCGCGTCGGGCCGAATTGGTTAGAGTGCGTGGCGAAGTGCTTAATCCCGCAACGGTGGAGTTCGATCCGGCCAAGTCATTCCGCGACTACATAAGTGAAGCAGGTGGTTTCACGCAAAAAGCGGTAAAGTATAAGGTCTATGCTGTTGCCGCTAATGGTAAAATCAAGGCAACGCATTCGTTTCTGGGGTTGAAAACCTATCCCAAACCCGAACCCGGAATGGAGATCGTTATTCCGGCGCAACCCATCAAGGAACAATCCCGGCTCTCGTCGACGGAGCGCGTTGCGGTGCTGAGTGTAGTAGCGTCGGGGGCTGCGGTGGTGTTAACAGCTTTACGGTTATTCATCAACTAACGACTTATATGATAGCACCGTCTACGTCAAGAACAACTCGAACATCCTGGCTCAACTTGTCTGCCGAAGGTGTACTGCGAACGGCCTGGCAGGGTCGAAGGCGGTTGCTGTTGTTCGTCGCCGTTTTTGTGGGGATTGGCATCGTTGTGGCCTTGTTGACGCCGTCGGAATTTGTTTCTGAGGCCAAAATTATGCCTGAGATGAACAATGGATCGGGCGATATGGTCAAACAGTTAGCCTCGGTAGCGGGATTAGCGGGTATGAATTTTACAGACGCCGAGAGCATCGACGCTGTGCGCCCGGACCTGTACCCAAACGTATTGCAGAGTACGCCGTTCATCCTGCATCTACTTAGCCAATCTGTATCGACAAAAAAAGGGGAGAAGCTGCCCTTAAGCGAGTTTTTGTTGCGGGCAGATAGATTTGCTTTGAAACGGGTATTGCTGACTGATGAGGGAGGCAGGAGTGAAGCAAAAAACACAAGTAAACAAGCGGCTGGCCCGGTGCAGCTTACAGCGCGGCAGAAAGATTTGGTTGAGGATATTGGCCAGCGGGTTAGTGCGAAGTTAGACACGCGGTCGGGCATCATTACCATAACGGCTAAAATGCCCGATGCGCACGTAGCCGCGACGGTAGCACAACTGGCTATGAACTACCTTACCGAATACGTAACGAGTTACCGTACCGAGAAGGCACGCCAGGATTTGCGATTTTACACCCAGCGGTTTGGCGAAGCGCGGCAGCGGTACCAGACAGCGCAATTCAACGTATTTCATTACAACGACCAACACAAGTATTTTGTCGTGCAGGCTGCCACGATGGACAAACAACGCATGGAGGCTGAGTTGACCATTGCTCAGTCGGTGTACACTGAGTTATCGAAACAGTATGAGCAGGCGAAGTTGAACGTGCAGGAGCGAACGCCGGTGTTCAAGGTGCTCGAACCGGCGCAAGTGCCCTTAAAACGAGTATCGCCCAAACGCACGATACTGATTTTGTTGTTCGCCCTGGCTGGATTCCTGGTGGGGTTGATCTATTTACTGATTCAACAAGCCGACTTGCCAACTAAAATCGTAGCGTTCCTGCAAGAGCATCAGGAGCCTGTTGCAGTTTGATCGATACGCTTTAACCGATATCCACCTTGTTCGACGCCTTACTAACTAAAGAAAAGCAAATTGCGGTCATCGGCTTAGGCTATGTTGGACTGCCTATTGCGCTGGCGTTTGCTACCCGATTTCGTGTGGTAGGATTCGACATCAACGCTGAACGTATCGCCATGCTGCAGCGGGCAGAAGACCCGTCACGCGAAATGCCGACCGAGGCTTTTCAAGATGCTGACATAACCTTTACGGCCAACCCCGACGATCTTCAACAGGCCCATTTTTTCGTAGTCGCCGTTCCGACGCCCATTGACGACTACAAGGTCCCCGATTTAAAGCCACTGCTACGGGCTTCGGAAGCGATTGGGCGGGCGCTGAAACCCGACGATTACGTAGTATATGAATCCACGGTCTATCCCGGCTGTACGGAGGACGATTGCTTACCACTGCTGGAAGAACATGCTAACCTGAAGCTTGGCGTAGATTTTAAGCTTGGCTATTCGCCCGAACGGATTAATCCCGGCGACAAATCTCGACCGTTGTCTTCAATTCGGAAGGTTGTTGCTGGTAACGATGCGGAGGCCGCTCAGACCATTGCGGAGGTGTATGGCAGCATCATTACGGCTGGGGTTTACGTAGCGCCGACCATTAAAGTAGCCGAAGCCGCCAAAGTCATTGAAAATATTCAGCGCGACCTGAACATCTCGCTCATGAACGAGCTGGCCATCATCTTTGATAAGATGGGCGTAGATACGCAGGAGGTAATCAAAGCCGCATCGACAAAATGGAATTTTCTGCCTTTTACGCCCGGTCTGGTTGGGGGACATTGCATCGGTATTGACCCGTATTACCTGCTCTATAAATCGCGTCAGCTCGGTTACGACCCGCAAGTGATCAACTCCGGTCGGCGTATCAACGATGGGATGCCTGCTTTTGTGGCTACTAAGCTCGTACAGAAACTATTGCAGAAAGACAAGGATCTGCGCCAGACGAAGGTGCTGGTGATGGGCCTGACCTTCAAAGAGAACGTATCCGACATTCGAAACTCGAAGGTAGCTGACCTCGTGCGTGAGCTGATGAAATACGCCATTAACGTGCATCTGGTCGATCCGCACGCGTCGCCAAACGAAGTAGCGCAGGAATACCATATGACGTTAATGGATCGACCATCCAGCCAGTACGATGCTGTAATTGTAGCCGTAGGCCACGATGAATACAAAATACTCGATATACCTTATTTTAAATCGCTTATGAACGGCGCGCCCATTTTGCTTGATATAAAGGGGCTGTTTCAAGTTGATGCAGAAGCAGGAATTGATTACTGGCGGCTATAACTGTTCACGATCATCAGAAGACAACAGACACCATGCCCCCGACAACCAAATGCGTAACGGCGCACGTAGGTGCCCGCGACCAATATCAACTTAGTCTAGCCTTACGGCAAGCAGGGTTGTTGGAACAGTTGGTTACGGAAGCCTACACACCCGATTGGTTGCATCGGATAGCGCCGGATATAGCTAGCAAACGATATTGTGCGGGTTTATCGCTCTCGTCGGTGACGATTTCGGCAAGAGCTTTGAGCTTAATGGTTGCCGCCCGAATTGATCGAAAAACCGATTTACATCATGTCGATCAGGCCATCAGCCGGGCGGCTTATAATGTAGCCGTTAAAGCTCAAGCTAATCTATTTCTGTATAGCTACTACGCCCACTCGGCTTTCCAGCAAGCCATTTTCGACAAGAGTCCTGTCCAGCGAATCTTGTTTCAACTGCATCCACACCCTTACAACATTCGGCAACTGCTGGAAGAAGAGATGGAACGGGTACCGTTTGCGGCACAATCCATTCGCGACGAAGATGAGTTTCGCCTGCGTCCTGCTCAGTTGGAGTCACTTGCCGTGGAGCCGTCCATGGCTACGCTCTGTGTAACGGCCAGCCGGTTTACGCAGGAGACGCTGCTTCAACAAGGTATTCCAGCTACGCGTATTCGGGTAGTACCGTATGGCGTTGATTCGACACGGTTTCCCGCTCGTTTGCAGCCGCCAACGTCAGATGCCTTCCGTGTCATTTTCGTGGGTCGCATGAACCAGCGGAAAGGACTGGCTGATCTGCTCGAAGCGGTTCGACAACTCCAATTCAAAAAAGTGGAAGTCGTGTTATGCGGACGCGGTTACGTTGACAAAAACATCCTAAAAGCGTACCGCGATCTGACTATCCGGCTGCACTGGGCGGTATCGGCTGATCAACTGCTACGCGAATTGCACCAGAGTCACGTGTTTGTGTTGCCCTCATTAGCCGAAGGGTTTGGCCATGTAATCCTGGAAGCGATGGCGGCTGGACTACCCATTATTACAACGGCTAACACAGGTGCCCCCGACGTACTAGATGATGGAGTTCATGGAGCTATTGTGCCCATTCGTAATCCGCAACGTATTGCTGAGCAATTAGAAGCCGCCATGTGCCGACCGGATGAGTGGTTCGAGATGGGGCAGGCCGCGGCACGACAAGCTCGTTTGTTTACCTGGGAGCGGTTTCGGGCGGGTATTGTCTCGGTATATCGTGAGGAAATGGCAAACCAATTAACGTGCGAGTCATGACCCGGCCAAAGCTTAGTTTCTACACCAATATCCCAACGCCGAATCAGAACGATTTCTTCACGGCCTTGTCGGCGCACTTCGCGCTGACGGTCATTTACTACGCGAAAACCGAGCGCAATCGTCTCTGGAGCCTTACCGATGAGCCACGACCTTATACTATCATCTGGCTACAAGATAGCCAGCTGGCACGTTGGCTACAACGCTGGATAAATGGTTACCACTTTAGCCGATCTATTCTAAGGGTCGCCCTCAATGATAATGCTGATTACGTCATTGTGAGTGGCGCTTACTGGATGCTCAATACCATCGTAGCCATGCTCGTAGCACGTTGGCGGGGTAAAGAAGTTGCCTTCTTTGGTGAGCGCTTAGCCGGTGAACCGACAGGGTGGAAGGCCGTCCTGAAGCGGTTTCTACTATGGCCGTTACGTATTTCATGCAGCCGCATATTTGCCGTCGGTCAGGAGGCTGCCGACACCTACCGCACTTTTGGTCTTAAAGCGACCATGACGGTTGTGCCCTATAACATCAACACATCTCGTTATGCCACTAAACGGTCGTTAACCGACACATTCACTTTGTTGTCGGCGGGTTCGTTAATTCCCCGCAAAGGCATGGATACGGTCATTCGGGCGGTTAAAGGGCTCACTGGCCAAGGGTATGAACACCTGCGGTTGCAGATCGTGGGTGAAGGCATTGAACGTACCGAATTGCAGCGTCTGATTGGTAACGACAACCGTATCGAGTTAGTCGGTTTTAAAGAAGGTGAGGAGCTGATCAATCATTTTCGCCGGGCCGATACGTTTGTGTTCGCATCCCGCTATGACGGTTGGGGCGTGGTTATCAACGAAGCCATAGCCGCCGGTTTACCAATCATTAGCAGCGAAACAGTAGGGGCCACCCGCCAGTGGGTTCAGCCCGGTGTTAATGGATTCACCTGCCCTCCGGACGATGTTGATGGGTTTCGCAATGCCATTCGGCAGCTAGTGAATGAGCCAACGCTACGTCAGCAGCAGGCTACCTTCAATCAACAGTTGAGCCAGCAAACCAGCTCCGAACAGTACGCCCGAGTGGTCTACGAGATAGTTCTAAACGACTTAGGCCTATGATCTGGATGTACGCAACTATGAACTTGCTGACATTGTTGTGGGGCCTTCAGTACGCTCGTCGGGTGGGTATGCGGCAGGTAATTCCCTTCGTGTTTTGTCTGGCGTTATTGCTGATCTATTGTCTGGTCACTCCCATGGCTTTTTACCTAATCTGCCGCGAAACCGTAACGGGTGACATTGGTGCGTTTCAATTCGTCGGGAAGAGCATCCTGGAGTACTATGAAGAGGGAATGCTGGCCTACATGGTAGCCAATATCTGTTTCGTTGCCGGATTTGCTCGCAGTGAAATACCCGCTGAGCCAAGCAGAATTGAACCCGATGCTGATGCAGCAGCCTGCCTACGCCGGTTGGTGGTTCGCTTATATGTCGTTTTTATGGCTATTGTCGTTGGCGATATAGCTGTGAGTGGTATCAACGTGCTGGATATACTGCTCGGCGCGTCGGTAGAAAGCCTGATGTCGTCGCAAAGCGTTACCAATACGTATTATCTACGCGCTTTTGCCGACTCAATTATAACTGTACTGGTATTGTATGCCTACCTGGACGGCAAGCGTTTGACGTTGGGCCTACTGCTTGTACCTGCGTTTATTTTGTTTGCCTTGTTAGGTTTTCGGTATCGCATCATTTTAACCCTGCTAGGCCTCTTGATCGTCTATCTGACGCGCGATGGCTTGAAAATCAACGTGTGGCGCTGGGCAGCAATGGGTATCGCCTTTCTCTACGTGCTCTTCACAATTACCTACAATCGATGGTTTTTTATTACCGGAGCCTATGACCGCCTGACAGTGAACCCGGCTGACTACGACTACAGTATGTTTCTCGATCAAACGCGCGGTTCGCTGGCTGACTTCAACTTGCTACGCTACTACGACGAAAACCCGGAGACCGCTCATGATTATGGCGTTTCTATGTTCGGGTACGTACTCATTCGGGTTATACCGAAGCAACTGTTTGACGGTGGCGAAAAACCGTACCCATCTCCATATATTGACGTACTGGATCGGTCGCTGGAGCTGCCGCGGCATTGGGTCCGCATTGGTGAGGCTAACCTGCATTATGGAGCTTTCTACGCGGGATTTGGCTGGCTTGGCTTCATTAGTTTACCCTTTGCGATGGGGTTGTGGATTAACTACTTCGTCCGACATAATCCGTCGGCCACTCCACTCGGCCTCATGAAGCAGATCGCTCTTTCGCTAGCCCTTTTCCAGCTAATTACCCGCGGCTACTTCCCGCAGTTTATTGATCATCTGGTTTACCTGTTCATTCCGATATGGCTGCTCAGGAATCGCTTACGTACCATCACCGAAGTTCAATCCACCGCCAACCTATCGCTACATGAAGCTGTTCATTAATGCCATCAACCTGTCGTCGGCGGGAGGGCTGAACGTTACGTTGAACTTTCTTGAACGTCTAACCGATTACCAACCTGGTGACCTGGAGGTTTACGTAGCGGCACCTTCTAACTGCGGCTATGAACCACTCGCATCCGCGAACATGCAGTTTGTCTGGTTACCCGACGGACCTAACGTCTGGGTTTCTCGAGTCTACATCGATTACGTCTGGATACCCGACTTACTTAAGAAAATTCGACCTGACGCGGTTTTTACCATGGGCAACTTTGCCACGCCAACCGCGCTGCCGCAGGTCCTTCTAACACAATATCCGCACCCGGCTTATCCTAACCAACGGGATGTCACAGACCGCCTTGACTGGCTCGAAGCCGTGAATGTCTCGGTACGTAATGCGGTCTTCGGTATGCGCCTGAAATACGTAGATGTGCTGCTGGTTCAGACTGAGACTATGCGTTCGCGAATCAGGCATGTCTACCCGAGCTTGCCTGCCGTTGAACTATTACCGAATGCCTATACCCAGCTCAGCCACCAGACAGCGTACAAACTTCCGAGAAGTAAGGAGCCCGGCATACGTTATCTGTTGTGCCTATCCCGCTATTATTCGCATAAAAACATTGAGGTGCTGGTCGATGTGGCGCAACAGATTGCCCATCGGGAAATGCCATATCGAATATTGCTGACAATTGAGTCGGAACAGCACTACAAAGCCCGCTGGCTGCTCAGGCGAATCCAGAAAGAAAGGCTAGACAGTGTGATCTATACGATTGGGAATGTACCGACAACCAGTATAGCCGCGCTGTATACCCAAGTTGATGGGCTAGTGTTGCCAACCTTGCTTGAGTCGTTCAGCGGTACCTATGTTGACGCTATGCACTTTGGCGTGCCCATTTTCACCTCGCGCCGGGACTTTGCTGAAGAGGTATGTGGTGACTGCGCTTATTATTTTAACCCGCTTTCGGCTGAGGATATTCTATCAACTATCGACGCTGGATTTAAAGACAATGAGCAACTACTGGCAAAGCTGAAAAAAGGGCGATTACAATCCGCTAAAATGCCGGACTGGACGACGGTTACCCAAATGGGGCTGAATGCCATTGAGTCATTGCTTAATAATGTATCGACTCCTGTTTCCTCTCACACCTACGCATGAACGCGATAGAATTTCATAACGCCATCGCCACAGACTTTCACAACCGATACGAGGTGTCGAAGGCGTTTCAGGAGCGGTTTGAGGTATGGACGAGGCTTTTCGAGCGATACGTTGCGCCCACGAATCGAGTTATGGATATGGGGTGTGGATCGGGCGTGTTCAGTAATTACCTCGCTGGCAAAGGATGCATCGTAACGGGAATCGACGGCTCGGAAGCAATGATTAATCTCTGTAATCAGGCAAAAACGGTTCCAACGGCGCAATTTGTGAAGCAGTTGCTACCCTTGGATAATGCTGACAGCTATCAGAAACAAGACGTTATCATTGCATCGAGCGTACTGGAATACCTGAATGATATGAGCGCTATGTTACAGCAAGCACAGTCCCTGCTAAAGCCAGGAGGCTTGGTGATGGTATCGATGCCTAACAAGCGAAGCATTTACCGACGAATTGAGCGATTAGCTTTCCAGCTAACTGGCTACCCCCGCTACTTCGCTCACATTCGTAACGTCTCTTCCGAAACGTTACTGAGCCAGCAACTGCATAAGCTAGGGTTTGAGACGCTGGGTGTAGTGTACTTTTCAAGTGGCGATCCGCTGTCGAAGTCCTTAAAAAATGTATTGCCCGATTATTACGTCAACAGCTTGTTTGTTGGAGTCTATCGTAAGTTAAAGCGCTAATACCGTAACCTGCATCTGGCCGAGTGAAGCCTGTCATTTACTCGCCGGAAATAAGTAGTGCCCACCGTTCAAAATGAAGATTATTAGTGTTGTTGGTGCCCGGCCCAACTTTATGAAAGTGGCCCCGTTGCACCGTGCGTTTTTGGCCTGTCCACCCATTGAGTCCAAGATTGTTCATACGGGGCAGCACTACGATGCTTGTATGAGCGACGTGTTTTTTAACCAACTCGATTTACCCCCGCCGGATTATTACTTGGGTATCAGGAGTGGTACACAAACCGCGCAAATCGCTGATATCATGCTCCGATTTGAACAGGTTTTGACTGCTGAGCGCCCTGATTGGGTGCTGGTCGTTGGCGACGTTACGAGTACGCTTGCCTGTGCCCTGGTCGCCAACAAAATGGGGATTCCCCTTGCCCACGTCGAAGCCGGATTGCGTTCAGGCGACCGTCAGATGCCCGAAGAGACGAACCGTATTGTTACCGATCACCTTGCCAACCTGTTGTTTGTAACAGAACAGGCCGGTATCGACAACCTACGGCGAGAAGGCATTGCTAATGAAAAGATCCGCTTTGTTGGCAACGTTATGATTGATTCGTTGATGTACTACCAACCCCAGGCGACGGCATTGAATGTGCCTGGAAAGCTGGGGTTAGCCGCTGGGAGTTACGCCCTAATAACGATGCACCGCCCGGCGAATGTGGATCATCTGGAAGGTTTAGCGAATATCATTCAAATTGTTCAGGATATGGCCCAGCGAAAAACGGTCGTGTTTCTGCTACACCCACGTACTCGGGCTAGCCTCGTTCGGGTTGATCTCCTCGACCAATTGATGGCAATGCCAAACGTGCAGTTGCTGGAGCCTCAGGGATACCTCGAATGCCTGAACCTACTGGAGCATGCGGCCTTGGTGATTACCGACTCGGGCGGAATTCAGGAGGAAACCACGTACCTGCAAGTGCCCTGCCTAACCTTCCGCGATACAACCGAACGGCCGGTGACCATTACACTGGGTACAAACCAGCTCATAAGCGATCTGAATCCTGTAACGTTACTACGAGCTGTAGACAAAATACTGTCAGGGCAAGTAAAACCCGGGCAGATTCCACCCTTGTGGGACGGGCAAGCCGCCGAGCGAATTGCGACTATCTTCTTAAACACAGAGAGCACAGAGTAATCTCTCTAAACTCTGTGTTTCATCAAAATCTTCATGAAACAGCTAGTACAAAACCTTAGAACTGGCCAAACCCTGCTGGAAGATATTCCTATTCCGCAAGTAGGTCGTGGACAGGTGTTGATTCAAACGCGCCGGTCGTTGGTGTCACTCGGTACCGAACGGATGCTGGTCGAGTTTGGCAAGGCCAATTTGATTGATAAAGTCCGTCAGCAGCCTGGCAGGGTGAAGCAGGTGTTCGAAAAAATGCAGGCGGATGGCATACGCCCCACGATTGACGCTGTTTTTCGGAAACTAGATCAACCCATACCACTTGGTTACTGCAACGTCGGAACAGTGTTGGCCGTAGGACAGGACGTAACTGATATTCGGGTTGGTGACCGCGTGGCCTCTAATGGACCTCATGCTGAAGTAGTCTGCGTTCCGCGAAACCTGGTAGCCAGAGTTCCGAATAACGTAAGCGATGATGAGGCTGTTTTTACGGTCGTTGGAGCGATTGGGCTGCACGGAATCCGGCGGGTGAACCCAACGTTTGGCGAGACGGTCGTTGTCATTGGCCTTGGACTTATTGGCTTATTGACGGCTGAATTACTTCGGTTGAACGGTTGCCGGGTGATTGGGCTGGATGTAGACGAGACAAAACTAAAACTAGCTCAACAGCGGGGCATTACGGTCTTCAATTCTAACCATACAGATCCGGTAAAAGCCGTCTTGACGCTGACCAATCAGGCTGGTGCTGATGGAGCCGACGGGGTCATTATTACTGCTTCGACAAAGGGTGATACTGTCATTGCTCAATCGGCTCAGATGTGCCGTAAGCAGGGCCGGATTGTTTTGGTTGGCGTAGTTGGACTGAACATAAATCGGGCTGATTTCTACAAAAAAGAGCAGACTTTTCAGGTGTCATGCTCATATGGCCCCGGTCGGTACGACGATACGTATGAGCAACAAGGGCATGACTATCCACTGCCTTACGTGCGCTGGACCGAAAATCGCAACTTCGAAACAGTTTTACAACAACTGTCGGAAGGACGTCTAGACGTAAAACCGCTTATTACAGAGATTGTACCACTTGCGGACTATGATAAAATTTATAGCCGCATCGGTGAGTATAACGGTATTGCTTCGTTGCTGAGCTATTCCGGCGAGGTTGAGCTGACGCCAACTATTGTGCTTCGCGAAACACACTACCAATCACATACTGGAACAGTCGGTATCATCGGGGCGGGTAATTTCACAGGTGCCATACTACTTCCCGCATTGAGAGCTGCCAAAGCTGACGTAAAAATCATTGCGAGTGCCGGTGGGTTGAATGCTACGTTGCTAGCCAAAAAATTCGGGATTACACAAAGCACAACAGATTATCAACAGATCATTAATGATCCGGATATAAACCTGTGCATCATCACCACGCGACACAACAGCCACGCTCAGCTAACCGTCGAAGCCTTACAAGCTGGTAAGCACGTGTTCGTTGAAAAGCCATTGGCAATCTACGACCATGAATTAGCCCAAATTATAGCTGCCCAGCAGGTATCGGGCCGCGTCGTAATGGTCGGGTTTAACCGTCGGTTCTCGCCCTATGCCCAGAAGATGAAAGCGTTGCTGGGTGGCCAGCGGTCCCATCAGCTACCGATGAACGTAGTCGCCACCATGAACGCGGGATTCATTCCGGCCGATTCCTGGGTGCACGATCGTAGGGTGGGTGGTGGTCGCATTCTGGGTGAAGCCTGTCACTTAGTCGATCTGATTACCTTTCTGACCGGCAGTCGGGTAGTGAGCGTTTCCATGAACGCTATGGGCCAACAGCCGGCTGAGACAACGGATTCCGCATCGATGCTACTCCGTTACGAAAACGGCTCGATGGGGGTTATCAATTATTTCAGTAACGGCAGTAAAGCCTATGCCAAAGAGCGCGTCGAAGTTTACTCGCAGGAACGAACGTTGATTCTTGATAACTTCCGGAAGTTAACCGCATATGGCTTCCGTGGGTTTTCGACACTATCCGGACGGCAGGATAAAGGACATACGGAGCAGATAAAACGGCTCGTTCAACTAATTCGGGCAGAAGGTTTGAACGATCGGGAGCAGGCTTTATGTGAACCGCTGATTCCATTTGGTGAGATCGTTAACACGACTCAGGTAACACTGGCGGCTATGCGTAGCTTACAGGAAGGTCGATGGGTGGATGTTGCGAGTATTGGAGGGCGTGTCTTGCCAGAAAGCCATGACTAGTCCAGGGGTAATCTGGCGAACCGTACGGCACTTGAAACCTCGTCAGGTAGCATATCAGCTTATTAATCGATTACGTAAACCGGCTAAACTATGTTTCCCAAACTTGTCGCCAGCGGGGCATTTCCTTCATGTGCCAGAAGCTGATAAACCGGTGTCATGGAAAAACGGAACGTTCACATTTCTTAATCAATCGGTTTGTTTTGGCGGTACTGATGATAAAGACAGCATAGATGAAATCGACTGGAATTATTCAGCCAACGGCAAGCTATGGACGTATAACCTGACGTATTTTGATTTCCTCAATCAGCCCAGCTTATCAACTGAAGAGGGCTTGAGGTTTATCTATGACTTTATCAAAAAGATATCCGCAATTAAAGATGGTCTGGAGCCGTATCCAACGTCGCTGCGTATCAACAATTGGGGGCACTTCTTAAGCCGAAATAAAATTCAGGACGATCTGATTAACGCTCATTTATTTGCTCAGGTAGACTTGTTGGGTCGGCGGTTAGAATACCATCTGGGCGGAAATCACTTGCTCGAAAATGGCTTCGCGTTGTTTATGGGTGGCCTATATTTCCAAGAGGAGAAATGGACGCAGACAGCCGCTGCGCTCATCCAAGCAGAGTTATGCACGCAAATTTTGGATGACGGTGGGCATGATGAACGGAGTCCCATGTATCATCAGCTGTTACTCGACCGATTGCTGGATGTGTTGCTGGTGCTGCAATACCATTCCTGGTATAGCAATGCGGCTTTTATAAATTTTATAGCCAGGAAAGCCGGGCAAATGATCGATTGGCTGGCGGGTGTAACCTTCACGAACGGGAGTATACCGATGATGAATGATGCAGCATCTGGCATTGCAACAACAACGGCAAAACTTTTGAAAAAGGCACAAAGGTTTGGGGTGACGCCTGTGCAAAGCCAGTTAAAAGAAAGCGGATACCGCATGTTTCGGACCGGCCGTTACGAACTTTTGGCTGATGTTGGCTCAATTGGGCCGGACCATCAACCCGGCCATGCTCATGCCGATACGTTCTCGTTTGTCTTATCTGTGGATAACTGTCCAATAATTGTGGATAGCGGTACATCGACTTATGAAGTCAGTAACCGTCGGGCCTGGGAGCGTAGTACGGCGGCTCATAACACCGTTGAAGTAAATGGGCAAAGTTCGTCTGAAGTCTGGAGCAGTTTTCGCGTAGGACGACGAGCACAAGTAACTGTGTTAGAAGATACACCAACTTCACTGTCTGCCCGGCATGACGGTTATCAACATCTGAGCGTACTTCACGAACGAACATGGCTGGTTGACTCTACGCAACTTCGAATAACCGACCGATTACTAACAAAGGAGCAAGCATTAGGTGTTGCCCGCTTTCATTTTCATCCGGATGTGAGAGTGGTTATCGATGATAACAAGGTAAAAGCTGGATCATTGGGTATGGTATTTCTCGGAGAATTTGAGCTAACGATTAAAATGGTCGACTATGAAATGGCCAGCGGTTTTAATCAATTACGGCCTGCTCAGTGCATTGACGTTTTTTTCATACATTCACTGCAAACAACCGTAACCATCGTTGAATGAGAATACTGTACCTAACCTTTTACTTTGAGCCTGACCTTTGTGCCGGATCGTTCCGTAACACTGCCTTAATTAATGAGCTAGCCAGGCAACTGAATACTGGCGACGAAATTCACGTCGTTACGACGCAACCAAATCGGTATGATTCTTTCAAACAGACGGCTCCGGAATACGAAAGCCGTTTTGGCACCACCGGTTGCCGCGTTACTATCAACAGGATTGCGGTTCCCGCTCACACAAGTGGTTTAATTGATCAGATTCGCTCGTTTGCTGCGTATTACCGTATCGCCCACCGCTTAACCAAAGGCAAGGCCTATAACCTGGTAGTCGCTTCGTCCTCGCGACTATTCACCGCGTTTGTCGGCGCACGCTTGGCCCGGCGTACAACGGCTCCGCTGTTCCTTGACATCCGTGACCTGTTTCGGGAAACGATTCTCGAAATGTTCAGGCATCGACCTATGTACGCTCAGCCAATCCGGCTCACGTTGAACCCCGTCCTGCAAGCAGTTGAACGGTACACATTTGGTTACGCAAAGCACATTAATCTGGTATCAGAGGGCTTTCAGCCATATTTTACGTCGTTTACGCAAGCTTCGTACAGCTACTGCACCAACGGGATAGATGAGGAGTTTTTGACCTCACCGGCGAGTACTGCATGTAATGAATTACAGCCTGAAGTTAAAACATTACTTTACGCTGGTAATATTGGCGAAGGGCAAGGCTTGCATAAGATCATTCCTCAGGCGGCCCGACAATTAGGTAACAACTATCGCTTTATTGTGATTGGCGACGGTGGGGCGAAAGCCAAACTTGAAAAAGCGATTGCTCATGAAGGACTCACTAACGTCGAGGTTCGGAATCCAGTTGCTCGGAAAGAGTTGCTTATCGAATATCAAAAAACCGACTATTTGTTTGCTCACCTTAATGATTATCAGGCTTTCAAGCGAGTACTTCCCTCAAAACTGTTCGAGTATGGAGCCATGGATAAGCCAATTGTGGCTGGGGTAGCGGGATATGCCGCTCATTTCGTTAGACAACATCTTGGCAACAGTCTTTTGTTTGATCCTGGCGATGCCGATAGTCTGGTAGTTCAGCTACGAGAGATGCCTTATACGACCGGGATAAGAACGGATTTTGTGCTGCAATTTCAGCGTAAAACTATCGCAGAGATGATGGTCCGTCATATGTTGCAAACGGCCAATCCCGTATGAACGTCTTACTAACCGGCGCATCGGGGTTTCTGGGTAGTAGAATATACGCTCGGTTACGTCGGCAGCATAGCATTACAACGCTTGGTCGAACGGCGGATGAAAGCTCGTCTGCTAAAGACCAGCATATTTTTTGCGATTTATCTAACCAAGTGCCTATCTTACCGAGGCAATCGATTGATTTAGTGGTTAATGCAGCTGGGAAGGCGCATGCTGTGCCACGTAATGCCGCTGACCGAACCGAATACGAGCGGATAAACGTACAAGGTACTGCCCGGTTGTTAACTGCGTTAGAAAAGGCATCAACGCTACCCAAGGCGCTGGTGCACATCAGCACAGTACTTGTGTATGGACGCTCAGAAGGTGAGTTGCTTGACGAGAATACGCCACTTAATGCCGAAGATGTGTATGGCCTAAGCAAGATAAAAGCCGAACAGTTAGTACGACAATGGAGTGACCGTACGGGCGTTCGTATTACAATTTTACGACTACCGCTGGTTGCAGCCGAACAGCCGACGGGTAATCTGGCGGCTATGATGGATGCAATCCGCCGTGGCTATTATGTTCGCATTGCTAATAACATGGCTCGCCGGAGCATGGTCCGCGCTGATGACGTAGCTGCTGTGATGATCCGTGCGGCTGAGAAAGGCGGTACGTTTAACCTAACCGATGGATATCATCCCAGTGTTTGGGAGATTGAAACTGCTTTTATGCGATTGGTTGGCCGAAGTCACTTGATCAATATGCCGTTGTCAGTTGCAAAAACGATTGGAAAAGTCGGTGATGGAATTGCGACTGTTACCGGTCGTCGATTTCCGTTCGACTCAAGTACGTATCAAAAGCTTACCAGCTCGTTAACATTTTCCGACGAAGCTGCGCGGCAACAACTAAACTGGAACCCTCGTCCTGTACTAAACCTGTTTCTATGAATATAACGTTTTACCTGTTCTTAACTTTAATCCTCCTCGGTGCAGAACTGCTTTATCTGCGTCTGGCCCGTCATTTTAGCATCATTGATGTGCCCAACGAGCGCAGCTCGCACACGAGCCTGACCACAATCCGGGGGGGCGGCATTCTCTTTTGGGTGGCTGCCCTGGGCGTATTCATTTACACTGATTACGGATACTCTTCCTTTTTCCTGGGCCTTACACTAGCGGCTGCCATTAGCTTTTTGGACGACCTCCACTCGGTACCAAATCGATATCGTATTGGTATTCAGTTTATAGCGGTAAGCTTACTACTTCGCGAAACCGGCGTCTTTCCGAATGAGAACTGGATGTTGCTGGTAGCGCTGGTAGTTGGAGTAGGTATTTTGAACGCCTATAATTTCATGGATGGCATCAACGGGATCACGGCTTTCTACAGTCTGGTTACCGTTGGGACGATCTGGTACTGGCAAAGCCAGACGGCGGTTGAGCCCGACGATTCATTATTTGCCTTCATGACTATTGCGCTGCTAATCTTCACGTATTTCAACGCTCGGCGGCAAGCTGTTTGTTTTGCGGGAGACGTTGGCAGCGTGTCTATTGCGTTTGTGATTTTGTATGCGCTCCTGCAACTTATCAATCAGCAGCAAACGTATCTGCCGGTGTTGCTACTGGCGGTTTACGGGGTCGATAGCGTCCTGACAATTGGTCACCGATTGTGTTTAGGAGAGAATATTTTTCGGGCGCATCGGCTGCACCTGTTTCAACTTTTGGTTCATCGGTTGCAGTGGCCGCATTTATGGGTTTCGGCCCTATACGCAGGAGTACAGCTAGGTATTAATGGGCTGGTCCTGTTACTTGTCGATAGTCCTTTAACAACTCAACTGGTGGCTGCTGTGCTTGTTCTGAGTGCGCTGGTCATAACGTATGTGCTGGCGAAACGGCAGATAATGAGTCGTTGTTGATAAAACAAAAAAGGGAAGCTTACAGAAGCTTCCCTTTTTTGTTTTATCGTTCCCTAGATTTCGCGGGTGAACCGAATACTTTTACCAATTGAGATTAAATTCTCCGGCGATTGGTAGCCTAACACTTTCTTCAGTACCCGGCCGTTACCATCAATGAACAACAGGGTCGGATAGGCTTCGAGCGGATATACCTGCGCCAAAGCTGGGCCTTCGCCTTTTTCCATATCCATTTTCACGTTGATGAATTTGTCATTGTAGAAATCCCCAACGGCTTTCTTCGTAAATACTTGCTTCTGGAGCATCTTGCAAGGCTGGCACCAGCTGGCGTAAGCGTCCAGGAAGATGATCTTCTTCTCCGCTTTCGCTTTCTTTAAAATTTCTTTCCAGGAGGCTTCGGTGAATTGAATGCCGTCGGGACCTTCTTTCGCAGCAGGCTTCTTATCTGCGGGGCCATTTGAATCTGTCAGATTAAGAGCGGCATTGGTTGGTATAAAGACAAACCCCACAAAGAGGATAGTCAGCAGCCAAAGTACTTTTTTCATAGTTGAACCGGTGTACCGGCGGTCTTTATGGTTTTTCAATGACTATAACGTACTCAAAGGCAACTTTCGTTTCTTATGGCTAGTTCTTTGCGGAGGCAAATTAGCGGACATAGTCAAGAATCGCAAGTAGGTAGACGTCTGATGGTATACACAGTGAACGAGTCTACTCCAATGGCTTCCGTCTCGTTGAGCGAGCCATTCTGCCTTCTTATTATACGTACAAAGCATGTGCCATTGTCGGTATTCTTTCCGAACTTTGCGCCCGTTTTAGCCAGTAATGCCATGCCTGTTAAACAAGCCGAATTTTTTGTCAGTAACTCCGACCCGGCCAAATGCCCAAAGCCCGATCGGCCCGAGTACGCGTTCATCGGCCGCTCTAACGTTGGCAAATCATCGTTAATTAATATGCTCACCGGTCGAGCGTCGCTGGCTAAAATTTCGGGCAAGCCAGGTAAAACCCAGTTAATTAACCACTTCGTTATCGACAATGAATGGTATCTGGTTGATTTGCCGGGGTATGGATATGCGCAGGTCAGTAAAACGGAGCGTGAAAAATTTGCGGCCTTAATCGATGGGTACTTAACGAGCCGCCCTAATCTATTATGCATTTTCGTTTTGGTCGATTCTCGCATCCCTCCCCAAAAAATTGACCTGGATTTTATGGATAACCTGGGCGAGCGAGGATTGCCATTCGTGATCGTATTTACCAAGACCGAGAAACTTGGTCCGACAAAACTCCAGGCTACTTTGGATACCTACCGCAACAAGCTACTCGAAACTTGGGAAGAAGCTCCGCAAATGTTTGTTACGTCGGCCGTTACGTCGGCAGGGCGAGAAGATATCCTGTCATTCATACGCCCTCTGAATGAGCAGTTTAAGCGGTAGATTGCGCATACGAACAACGACGTGCTCAAGGATATCGAATTTATTAATTAGGAACACAATCAATTAATTACCAATTAAAAAAGCAATACACCAGCTAAAACTGGCGTTACCATTTTACAATGTGTCTATGGAAGCATTAAAACAAATTGCCAATGTGGCTGGCTATAGCGGTCTGTATCGCATCCTGAAACCCGGACGGGCGGGCGTGATCGTTGAGTCATTAGATGATAAAAAAGCAAAGACCATGATGGGGCCAACGGCTCGCGTCTCGGTGTTGAACGATATATCGATTTACGTGGCTGATGACGATGATGAGCAATCAATACCGCTCGGTGATGTGTTGTTAGCGATTAGCGAAAAATACGGCGATACCCTTTCCGTTGATCCGAAAGGTTCAAACAGTGAGTTAGCCGAGTTCATGGCGACGGTTGTACCCAACTATGACCGTGAGCGAGTTCGTGCTACTGATATTAAGAAATTGATTACGTGGTATAGCATCCTACGTCAATATGCCCCCGAAGTGTTCGAGGTAACTGCAGAAACTGACGATGCCGCAGAGACGGCTCCTGCCGAGACACAAGATCAGTCCAAGGCCGAAGAAGCCGCAACCGAATAATACTTTTGTGGTGCTAGTGCAGTAACTACTCTGGCACCGCAAACGAAAGTCTCCATTTTCAGTGAGAACAGAAAAGCCGCGATGACCCTTGGTTTCGCGGCTTTTTAGTCTTTATGTACGTTCTCGTCAATGATGGTCAGGACTTGTCAGGTATAGTTAAGGATACTCTTGACAAGTCTTGACTCCTGCTCAATCCACCGTGCTCAACTTCACGGTATTCGTACGGCGAGCTTGTGTTAGCGGCATACTGAGTGTATTAATGAAAATATCACCAGAGGCTAATTTGCCCTGACCAACAAGGGTCTGCTTAATACCTTCTACGGTTTGATCAACCGTAAGGTTCACGTCTGGTTCGTAGGGCAGTACCTGAACACCCCAGTATAAGCCCAGCGTGTTACGTAGCTGCGGATCGTTCGAGAAAACAAACAGGTTTGCCTTAGGACGGTGGTGCGACAGTCGCACGGCTGTGTAGCCAGAGTTTGTAATACCAATAATCGCTTTCGCTTTGGTATCGCGGGCTAGTCGACACGCGCTCATCACAACGTTGTCGTTTATTACGTTCTCGGTTGGCTGCTCATTTACGTGAGCGTGGTACCGGTAATAAATTTTGTCGGTATTAGCTTCAACCTGCCGGATGGTGTTGGCCATGCTCTCAACGGCTAGGATTGGGTATTTACCCGATGCTGTTTCGGCGCTAAGCATCACGGCGTCGGCTCCATCCATCACAGAGTTGGCGATGTCGTTGATTTCAGCGCGGGTAGGGCGCGGAGCATCGATCATGCTTTCGAGCATCTGGGTAGCCACGATAACCGGCTTAGCGGCTCGATTGCATTTCTCAACAAGCATCTTTTGAATCATCGGTACCTCTTCGGCGGGTAGTTCTACCCCGAGGTCGCCCCGGGCGACCATCAGCCCATCGGTAGCAGCAATAATCTCATCGATGTTCTGAATAGCTTCGGGTTTCTCGATTTTAGCAATAACCCGGCTTTTTTTGCCCTTCGATTTGATGTATTCTTTAATCTCAATGATTTCAGAGGCTTCCCGGACAAACGATAATGCGATCCATTCGGCATCATGTTCAAGACCAAATTCAAGATCAGCCCAGTCTTTCTCCGTCACGGCCGGCATTGATACCTTCGTGTTGGGCAGGTTTACGCCTTTCTTTGATTTCATCGACCCGCCATATACCACTTCCGTTATTACGTCGGTACCTTCTTTCCCTACAACGCGCACTTCTAGCTTGCCATCATCCATTAGAATGCGTTCGCCCGGATGTACGTCTTTGTACATGTCTTTGTAGGGTGTGCTGACACGCTCGGCGGTTCCGATGATGTCGTCATTGGTAAAGACAAGCTGGTTGCCTGGCAAGATCATGACGCCGTCTTTGTTCTCTACGTTACCAATGCGGATTTTAGGCCCCTGCAAGTCTTGCAATACACAGAGGTTCAGGTTGTATTCTGCATTAATTTCACGAATGCGAGTTAAACGCATCAGGTGATCTTCGTGAGTGCCGTGGGAGAAATTTAGCCGGAAAACGTTAACCCCGGCTTTGGCTAATGCCAGCAATTGTTCTTTCGTTTCGGAAGCCGGGCCAATGGTGGCCACGATCTTGGTTTTTTTTGACATGAGGGACGGGAAAATTGGGCAAAAACGGCCAAAAGCCGGTGCAAAAATAACCGGCTGTAATAATATACAGTGGTATTCGCAGAAATTTTACGAAGTGAGCAGGTTACCAGATGGTTGAGACTAGCTCGTGATAAAGAGGAAAATTGTGATCTGACGAGACAACGCTTAATCCATCGGCAAGAGCTATTGCTAAAATCATCCTGTCAAAAGGGTCGCGATGATGGTCGAATAAAGGAACTGATTGGTATGCCACCAGGTGGTGCTCCTGAATAGGTAGCCATAAAAAACCTGATTGTTGGCTTGAGGCAATAGCGTCATTAATTGGGCGATTCAGACCTATGCTTTTACCAATCTTTATTTTGTTTGCCATCTCATAAAAATTGATGGGGCTTACATGAACAGTTGCTGCGCTTTGTATAGCCTGTAGTGCACGTGTGGATAGTCTTGGATGGTCTTCAAGGAACCAAACCAGCGCTTCAGTGTCTAGTAAAATTTGCATTACATATAGTCTTTCAAATCATCTATCGGCTCATTGAAATCGTCAGCTATCCAAAAGGAACCTTTCATTATACCAGGAATACGCTTTGGTTTATCAGATTCCTCTTCAATCTCCTCAACAAGGGTTACGATGATTTTTGCTTTAGACGTTTTCACCGGCAAATCTTCATCCAGCGTAATCTGCCCGTTTTCGTAAGTTCCGGTTACTGTCGCTAACATAGCTTTAGAGGCTTTTTTCTAAGATAACACAAATTCAGCTATAAACAATCGACATCGGCCACGATGCTGACTTGCCGTAAGCCTTTGTCCGTTAAAATATCGTTGATACGGTCCTGGATGTACGCTTTCACCGCTTTAACGTTCACCTTGTCGCGTTCAATTTTGATGAGAATATCGAACAGGAACTGATTACGGATTCGCTCGACTAACGGTTCTTCGGGACCAAGCACCCGGCTACCGCCCAGGGCGTCAGTTAACTCGGCGGCCAACCGCTCAGCCGCCTGGTGACTAATGGCTTTATCGGTATGGCGAACCGTCAGTTTGATGAGTCGGGAGAAAGGTGGGTAGTTGAAGTTCTCGCGTTCCTGAATTTCTTCCTCGTAAAGACCTTTGTAATCGTTTTCAATAATTTTTTGGAGAATGGTCTGCTGAGGATTACTCGTTTGAATCAATACCGTGCCCTGTCGGCCCGCCCGCCGACCGGCGCGACCGCTTACTTGGGTAATCATTTGAAACGATCGCTCCGTCGCCCTGAAGTCAGGGAAGTGAATAAGTCGGTCGGCGTCGAAAATACCCACCAGACTGACATTGTCGAAGTCAAGGCCTTTGGTAATCATTTGTGTCCCCACGAGCATGTCGACCTGCCCAGCTTCAAATTCTTGAATGATTTGCTGGTACGCATTTTTGGCTCGGGTCGTGTCCAGATCCATACGTAACACCCGCGAGGCCGGGAAGAAGATTTGTAATTGATCTTCCAGCTTTTCGGTGCCAAAGCCAATCGTCTTTACCTTCGTTGAGCCGCAGGTCGGGCATAGGCGAGGTACGTGTTCTTTATGGCCGCAGTAATGGCAGCGCAGTTCAGCGTCGCGTTGGTGATAGGTCAAACTAACCGCGCAGTTTGGACATTCGGCCGTCCAGTCACAATCTTCGCATTGCATGTAAGGCGAATAACCCCGGCGGTTTTGAAACAGAATACTCTGTTCTTTGCGCTCCAGATTGTTTTCCAGCGCTTCGAGAAGAATCGATGAGAACTCATTCTTCATTGTTTTCTGTCTCTTCTCCTGCTTCGTGTCGACCAACACAATCTGGGGTAAGGTAGCATTGCCGAACCGTTGAAAAAGCTCCACTAACCCATAACGGCCTTGTTTCGCCTGGTAATAGGTTTCCAGGGAAGGCGTCGCTGAGCCTAACAAGACTTTAGCCTGCTGCCAGTGGGCCAGCATGATGGCTACGTCGCGGGCGTGGTAGCGAGGAGCCGGGTCGTGCTGCTTATAAGACGTTTCATGCTCTTCGTCTACGATCACCAAACCAAGGTTGTCAAATGGTAGAAATACGGCCGAGCGAACGCCGACCACAAACTGGTACTGGCCCGAGACGACGCCCTTCCACACTTCAACCCGCTCGTTATCGGAGAATTTGGAGTGATAAATGCCCATCTTGTCGCCGAACACCCGTTGCAAACGAACGACAATCTGGGTCGTTAAGGCAATTTCGGGCAACAGATACAACACTTGAGAGCCACCAGCCAGCGCCTGCTGAATAAGGTCAATGTAAACCTCCGTCTTACCACTACCCGTAATGCCATGAAGCAGTACTACGTTCTGGCTCTCGAACTGAGCCATGATTTGTTGAGAAGCCGTTCGCTGGGCTTCCGTCAATTTAATCTCTGCTTGTGTTGCCGGAGAGTTATCCGAAAAGCGTGGCTGAATGATTTCGAATGTCTCAAATACCTGGTTTTTGATGAGCGTTGATAGCGACGACTGCGAAATCTCGTCGTCCTGATTTAAGATTGTTTTGTCCAGGCCTTTCTGATTTAATTCTGGATTGTGCTGAATCGGAACGTGCCGCAGGTAGCGCATAACTACTTCCTGCTGTTTAGGGATCTTTTCTAGTCGCTGGAGTAATACCAGAAGTTGTTCCTTCTCTTCGTAGTTGCGGTGCAACCGGACTTTGCGTACCATTTTAGGTACGTACTTTTCCTTGACTTCTTCGAAAACAATAACGGCTTTCTTGCCAACCAGCGACTTAATGAGCGCTGGTACATTACCGCCCTGACCTACCAATCGACCCAGTTCTTCGTAAGATAAAGCCGGGTGTTTTTTGAGTTCTGCCAGCAACGTTTCCTCAAAGTCGGTAAGCAGTTCTGGATAGTCAAAATCGGGGTTGAACTGCACCTTCGACTGGCTCGAAATTTTGAGTCCCGAAGGCAGTGCAACGTTCATTACGTCGCCGATGCAACACATGTAATAGTCGGCCATCCATCGAAAAAGTTCGAGTTGATAGCTATTAACTACAGGGTACTCATCTAATAATTCAGTAATATATCTCGCCTGATATCCGCTTGGTGGCGACGTGTGCAACTTGGCTACGATGGCGGTGAGCACCCGGCCGTTGTTTTTACCAAATGGTACTATAACTCTGGCACCAATTTTGACCAGCTGGGCCATCCCCCTGGGCAATCGATAAGTAAATAGTTTAGGGACTGGAATGGGTAAGATTAAATCGGCAAAGAATGTCACTTCTTCGCTTTCCGAGGTAAAAAATAATTGATTAGTCTGGTTTTCCACAAATTCAACTGAAGTCAGGTAAAGATACAGACAAAGCGCTGCTTGCTGGCAAAGATTTTGCCTAATGGGACCCTGCTTATGACGGCCTGACGAGACCATTAGATAAGTATTTCTACGTATCCTATGTTCTAATCAGGCCTTGCCATCAATTAAGTTAACTGCCAAAATACTACAAACTAACCAATAATATCAGACACGCCTGTTCATTCTGTGAAGCAAATCTACTCCTTTCAAACTGGCCTATTGAAGAGCTGGTTTGCCACCTTTTTATTGTTAGGAGTTCTCTCTCAAGCGAATGCCCAGATAAGCGGAATTGTGTTTCGAGACTATGATTTGAATGGCATTCGTTCGGATACGCTACCCATCGAAACGGGTGTAACGGGTATCACAATTTTTGCCTTTGTGGACCTTAGTAAAGCACCCGTCACGACAACAACGGATGCTACAGGAAAGTACTCGTTTAGCAGCAGCGAAGTTCCAGCAGGCAGACCCGTACGAATTGAGTTCAGTAACCTGCCAACCGGAGACCAAGAAGGCCCTTACGGCACCAATAGCGGAACAAGCGTTCAGTTTATAAAAGCCCCGGCCACTGATGTTAACCTGGGCATCAATTACCCATCTGGCTACTGCCAGCGAACAGACCTCCGAATCGTTATGCCTTGTTATGTGAATGAAGATGCGCTGATTACGGTGGTGGAATCCCGATACCCGATGCAAAGCAAGCCGCAAAAGCTGATGCCTTAGTGGGGTTTAGGTATGACGCAAGTGGAGTCATTAGTCAAACTAATTTTCCGGCAGATCACTTGGCTACGGCCGGTCAGAGCAATCTGGGCCTTACCGTATTAACGGCGGACAAAGCAACTGTTTAGTGGGGCCGTCGTCAAACGCCATACCAGCTTTGGCCCACTAGGTACCGGGGGGATCTACGTAACTGACATGAAAACGGGTACGACAACCAGTTTTCTGGATGTTAGAACAATCGGTATCGACACGGGCGATGATCCGCATAGCGGGTTAGTCGGCGATAAAACACAGGCTAGCACTGACCCAGGGGCGATGGGTGCTATGGGGTGAGTTAGTTTTGGTGGTATGGACATGTCGGAAGACGATAAAGCGTTGTATTTCATTAACCTGAAAGACCGTAAGCTATACGGGCTTTTCGTAGACACACCCGCCCGGGTGCCGACAGCTGCTGATGTGAAGTCGTGGGTTAGAACAGGAAGATCCCTGCCTCAACAAACGCCCTTCTTGTCTTCCCTTTAAGATAGTACGACTTAAGTAGTGTATTCCTTTATGTAAAACGAATACATTTCCTTCCAGAAAACGCTACCCATTAATAGAGAGTTAAAAGATAATACTCCACTTTCCATTAAGGGGTAGCGATGTACGCTTACGGGTACATATAAGACACGGTTAAGGCATCTGTCGGCGATAACCCGCTCCGTTGTCCTACAAAAGTTGAACCATCTTTCCTGGTAAGCGTAGGTTGACCGTTAGCCGAAAAAGAATAGGAACCGTACATCATAATTGATTGGAAGTCAAGACCGCCACTGTAGTCAAACCCGTCGAGTCCTCGTTCTGCGTACGTCTGAAAATCGCTCTCTGCACCGGCTACAATGTTGGCTTTGTTAACCGTTACATAGGTATCACGATCGGCCCGGGAGTGCTCATGCCAGAGGCCTATTGTATGGCCGATTTCGTGGATGGTGTTTCCCGTTGTGCATCCATCGGCGAGGTTTACGTATTGAAGTCCGCCCGAGTAACCGATGTTTGATGAGCAGCCGGTTCCTTTTCTGAAGAGAACGTAGCCGCGCTGGGTGGTACGCTGAACAAATCGGATAGGCGTATTGGCTTCCCAGTGAGCAATGGCATCGAGCACACGGGCTTGGTTAGGCAAAGCCGGATCAAGAGCGTAATACACGATTTTGTTAGGCCAGCGGGACGATGCCCTTGTACGGCCAGTTCCCTCCGTTTGTATATCAATCCGTTGTTCTAAATCATCAGGTGATAAGAGTATATCCCGCTCAAATACAGCCTCGCCATTGATCAGCCGATAGTTAATTGCTTGTCGGTTGAGGTATGCCTTTTGCAGCGTCCCCAACTGATTAGGGAAGGCTTCTTCCGTTTGGCTGCTCTGAACGACGGGAGCTACAACTGGGGTAACCTTTTCGGTTTGTTCTGGAGAACAGCTTAGCAAGCCAATCATAGACAAGCAGCAGAGGGTAGTGTAATAGTTTGTTTTCATAATTGAGTTGATAGTTTATTAGGTAAATTGAAGCGTGAGCAATCAATGATCAGGGATGAAAAACGGAAAACAGTTTAAGTTGTTTACGAACGTTTTATCTAAGTATGTTTAAACAAAGCAGATTTGCCTGAAGCATAAGTAGTTTTCCTAAGCGGTTTATACGCCAAAACGTTGGGTTAAGATTTTGTTACCACTTTATTACTTAGAAAAATGTATTGAATGGTTGTGTTTAAAGAAATAGCTTTACGTATCATAAATTTACTGCCTGGCAAGTAGTTTTTACTAAGTATACAATAATTATTTTGTAAATAGAGTAAGTAGCTTTCGACGCTTATTTGTCTGGTTGGAACTGAGCTAGTGCCGCATTAATCAATAACTGTATCAGGAATCTTTGCTATCTACTCTTGGTTTTTCTGGTGAAGGACATTGTCAGCAACAGGTGGTCGGCGAAGACACCATCAACAGATATTCAGTAGAGCATGCAAACATTCGACGTCATCATTGTTGGGGGAGGACCTTGTGGACTAGCTGCCGGTATTGAAGCCGCTAAAGCTGGTCTAAGCCATCTAATTCTGGAAATGGGAAGCTTAACGGAGTCGATCCGGCAGTATCCGCGTCGGATGCGCTTTTTCTCGACCGCCGAAAATATTGAGATCGGCGGACTGCCTTTCTCGATTTCAAGCGTAAAGGCGGGCCGTGATGAGGCCCTGCAGTATTACCGTAAAGCAGCCGCTTATTACAATCTCAATTTTAAACTATTTCAGGAAGTCTGGGAGGTTGAAAAAGAGCATGATATTTTCATTGTTAGCACCAAAACGGGCGAGCGCTATCAGGCACGTAAAGTAATCATGGCCACGGGTTATTTCACCCGTCCTCGCTGGCTTGGAATTCCAGGCGAAGATTTGCCGCACGTGTCGCATTACTACGACGAGCCGTTTAAGTATTCTTTCACGAACGTTGTCATCATTGGCGCATCTAACTCAGCGGTCGAAGCGGCCCTGGAATTGTATCGCCACGATGTTAACATTACCATCGTTCACCGGGGCGAAGATTTTCGTAGCACCGTAAAATACTGGCTCGTACCTGATGTGAAGAATCGGGTGAAGGAGGGGAAAATCAAAACGGTGTTTGACTCCGTTGTGACCCAAATCGACGAAAAAAACATAACCGTCAATAACCTTAAAACGGGAGAAGAAACCCAGCTCCCGGCCGATTTCGTGTTTATCCTGACCGGGTACATTCCAGATGCCGAGTTGTTACGTCGTTGCGGCATCGAGCTTGATCCTGTTACGCAAGTTCCGGTCTTTGATAAGGAAACCTTTGAGACCAACATACCTGGTTTATACGTGTGCGGTACAGTGCTGGCGGGTGTTTTTACCGAAAAGGTATTCATTGAAAACGGTCGTGAGCACGCACAGGCTATCATTGACCACATTATGGGCCGCGAAGTGCATAAAGTAGCTGAGTTGATTCAGCGTATTTGAGCAACTTATCTTTTCGGTTCGATTCATATATGGAAGCCCGTTATACCTCATTGAAGGTATAACGGGCTTTTCTATCTGTATTCTTACAAGGAGTGCCGGACAATCAGCCGGAAGGGGTTCTCAATATGCGCTGGGCGGTTCTCGCGAATTAATTGAGCCGCCATACGCCCCATTTCGGCAAAGTCAGTGGACATGACAGTAATGCCATCCAGAATAATCTCCTTCACTGGCGTTTCATTGTACGATAAAATGCCAACGTCCTGACCCAGCCGTAATGAGGTTTGCTTTATCTTTTTTACCAATGTAACCAGATCGTCTTCCATCAGGTTAATATAAGCATTGCCGGGTCGAATTGCTTCATTATCAATGTCATACACGACCCGTGTCTTGAAGTTATGGGCGTGGCAGAATGAGTAGAAGCCGTTTAGAATGGCTTTAGGGTGATAAGTGTAAGCCGGAAACAGAATGTTCAGTGTGTGGTATTTACGCAGTAGGGGCAAAGCTTCGGTTAGTGCGTATTCAATATCGGCCTGAAAGTTTTGGTATACAGCCGCATATTTACCCGAAATGCCCTCAACAAACTTATCCAGGATCAACAACTTGTCTTTGGGTAACGCATTGATAATAGCGCGGGCTTTGTCTTCCTGGTCAAAAAAGTGCGGAATAATAACGTAATGCGTATGACCGCCGTCTTCGCGTTGAATGAGGTCGCTAAACCGCTGGAAGTCGTTGTTATATATATGAAAGTCGATGAATACATCTGGGCCGAGGCTATCAACCAGGGCATCGTAAATGATTTTTTTATGCGTGCTCAGTTTGTTGAACAGCAAAAACACCTTAAGCTTATGACCAATTGGCGTATGGCAAACGTAGAATCCTTTACCGTTTACGGAGTTGATGATGTTATTCGCTTTTAACAGTCGATAGGCTTTTTCTACCGTACCGTGCGATATGTCGAATTCACCACTAACTTCATGTATGGATGGGAGTTTATAACCCGGTAAAATACTTTGTTGCTCAATGCCTTCAATAATCGAATTATAGATCTGCCAGTATTTTGGTATCTCGGAGCGACTGTTTATTCTAATCTGACTCAGTGAAACAGCGTTCTCATCAGCGTCGAGTAGGAGAGTTGGATTCATTACGAGCATAACCCATCAATTGGTTAATACGGATTACTTAGCGACTAACCGTCATGTGGTAACCCGTAGGAAGGTAGCCGACCGTTAATCTGTACTTTTGTATAAAACCTATTTTAGTCAAAATCTCATCAGTCCAATGCAAATTTCTGCGCCAAACCCCACCACGTTCAAGCACGTCAGCTATTTATGGGATGACGCCAAAGCCGCTGAATTGGCTAGTGATGACCCTAGCGATCGGGAGGTCGCGCTGCTGGTGTACCGCTCCAATCTGCTGGGGGCCGATCTTAGGCTTACTAACTACGGGGGCGGCAATACGTCCTGCAAAGTGATGTCACCCGATCCGTTGACCGGCCAGTCTACCGAAGTTATGTGGGTGAAAGGGTCCGGTGGCGATTTAGGTACCATGAAACGTAGTGGCCTGGCCGCTCTGTATATGGAACGCCTGAATAACCTCAAGCGTATTTACCGGGGTTTGGAATTTGAGGACGAAATGGTAGGTCTGTTCAACCATTGCATCTACGATCTAGCGTCTAAAGCGCCTTCTATCGATACGCCCCTGCATGCCTTCCTACCCTACAAACATATTGACCACCTGCACCCCGATGCTGCTATTGCGATTGCTGCTGCTAAAAACGGCAAAGCCATTACGCAGGAGCTGTTTGACGGCCAGATTGGCTGGGTAGACTGGCAGCGACCAGGGTTCGACTTAGGCTTAAAGTTAGAACAGTGCGTGCGCGAGAACCCAGGCATCCGGGGTATCATGCTCGGTTCGCATGGCTTGTTCACTTGGGGCGACACCGCTTATGACAGCTACATCAATACGCTGGAAGTAATTGAAAAGTGCGCCGAATACCTGGAAGAGAACTACGGTACGGCATCCCGGGCTGTGTTTGGAGGAGCCGCTTTGCAATCGCTGGAGCCCGCTGCGCGACGTAGTCAGGCGGCCCAGCTGGCGCCGGTGCTCCGGGGCTTGTGTTCGTCACAAACTCGAATGGTAGGTCATTTCACTGACGACGAGCGGGTACTGGAGTTTATTAATTCTAACGATCTTGGCCGATTAGCGCCGATGGGTACTAGTTGCCCTGACCACTTCCTGCGTACTAAAATCAGCCCGCTTGTGCTGCCGCTTTCGGCAAATGACGACTTATCTGATACGCAGGCTTTGAAGGAAAGACTAAATCCGGCCTTCGAAGAATACCGGACTATGTATCGGGAATATTATGATACTTGTAAACACCCAAACAGCCCGGCCATTCGCGATGCGAACCCAGTGGTACTGCTGTATCCAGGTGTCGGCATGTTCACCTTCGCCAAAGACAAGCAGACGGCGCGGGTAGCCGCCGAGTTTTACATTAACGCCATCAACGTAATGAAGGGTGCCGAAGCTATTTCGGAGTATACATCCTTGCCGCGTCAGGAAGCGTTCGACATTGAATATTGGCTTCTGGAAGAAGCCAAACTGCAACGGATGCCTAAGCCGAAGCCACTCTCGGGTCGTGTAGCGTTGATTACTGGTAGCGCCGGTGGGATCGGTAAGGCCATTGCCAAACGCTTTGCTGATGAGGGAGCCTGCGTCATTGTCACCGATAACGATCCTGAGCGGTTAACCGAAGCTGATGATGAATTTCGCCAGCAATACGGTAAAGATACCCATACCGGAGTCTCTATTGACGTTACCCAGGGCGACAGCATTCGGGCGGCCTATCAGGCGGCTAGTTTAGCGTTTGGTGGGGTCGATTTAGTAGTCAATTGCGCGGGTATCAGTATATCAAAACCGCTGGAAGAGCATACCGAAAAAGATTGGGACCTGCTTTATGACATATTAGTTAAAGGCCAGTTCATGGTTACCCAGGCTGGTGTCGAGGTCATGCGCAAGCAAGATTCGGGTGGTGACGTAATTAATATTGTTAGCAAAAACGCCCTGGTTTCTGGGCCCAACAACGCCGGTTACGGCTCAGCCAAAGCGGCTCAGCTGCACTTAAGTCGCCTGAATGCCGCTGAACTAGGCAAAGATCACATTCGCGTTAATGTCGTTAACCCCGACGCTGTCATCGCCGACTCTAAAATATGGGCCGGAGCGTGGGCTGAAGGGCGCGCTAAAGCGTATGGCGTATCCGTTGAGGAGTTACCCGCTTACTACGCGAAACGCACGCTACTTGGAGAAGTCATTCTGCCCGACGATATAGCAAATGCTTGCTTCGCCCTCGTGGGTGGACTATTAAATAAGTCTACTGGTAACGTCGTAAACGTCGACGGAGGAGTAGCGATGGCGTTTGTACGCTAAAAACTAGATATGTTGCGAAGAACGATTGGCTTGTGTTAAGCCAATCGTTGTCTGCTATAAAACTCCCTGACCATGCTCCTTGACTCTCTTCACCTTGATCAACATAATCAGCAACGGCTAGAACGCCACCAGAGCCGACTAGCTCCCTGGACGGGCGACGTAGCGAATGCTGAAATCATTATCGAAAAACTTGTTGCCTTTCAGATTGCCATTCCTAGCTGGGCACTCGGCACGGGCGGCACTCGCTTCGGGCGGTTTCCGGGCGGTGGTGAGCCTCGCAGTCTGGAAGAAAAGATTGACGACGTTGGCTTATTGCACACGCTGAACCGGGCCAGTGGTGCCATTTCGTTGCACATTCCCTGGGATATTCCAACCGATGCTAAAGCCATTCAGCAGCGAGCTGCTAGCTACGGACTTGCTTTCGATGCGGTCAATTCCAATACCTTTCAGGATCAGGCCGACCAAAACCTATCGTATAAGTTTGGTTCGTTACAGCATGTCGATGCGACCGTTCGCCGTCAGGCAATTGACCACAACATTGACGTAATACGTCATGGTGAAGCACTTGGCTCAAAGGCCATTACGGTGTGGCTATCCGACGGCTCGTGTTTCCCTGGGCAATTAAATTTCCGCCAGGCCTTTCAGCGGACGCTCGAAAGCCTTCAGGAAATCTATGCTGCGCTGCCCAACGACTGGAAGATGTTCGTAGAGTATAAGGCCTTTGAGCCTAATTTTTATTCGATGACCGTTGGCGACTGGGGCAGTAGCTATCTCTACGCCAGTAAGCTCGGCCCTAAAGCCTACACTCTTGTTGATTTAGGCCACCATTTACCTAATGCCAATATCGAGCAGATTGTTGCCATTCTGCTGATGGAGGAGAAGTTAGGTGGTTTTCATTTCAATGACTCCAAATACGGTGACGATGACCTAACGGCGGGAAGCATTAAACCGTATCAACTCTTCCTCATTTTTAACGAACTGGTAGATGGTATGGATGCCCGGGGTATGAATCACGCTACCGATTTGGGGTGGATGATCGATGCCAGCCATAACGTTAAAGACCCGCTCGAAGATCTGCTGCAGAGCGTCGAAGCCATCCAGATCGCCTACGCACAGGCTTTGCTGGTTGATCGGGCTGCTTTAGAAGAAGCTCGTGAAGAAAACGACGTAGTAAAAGCGCAGGAACTGCTGCAGGATGCCTTCCGCACCGATGTTCGGCCATTGGTAGCCGAAGCACGGTTGCGGGCGGGTGGCGCCTTAGATCCCCTCGCCTTATTTAGGCAGTTAGACGTTCGTCGTAAGCTGATTAGCCAACGCGGGGCCAAAACGGTAGCAACAGGGCTATGAGTGTGCCACTTTGCGTAGTATTTGACGTCGGTAAGACCAACAAAAAGGTATTGGTGTTTGATCAACACTATAAGGTCATCCACGAAAAGCAAAATCCATTCGACGAGGTTACCGACGATGACGGTTTTCGGTGCGACGATCTTAACAGATTAACTGATTGGGTTCTCAATACCTTCCAGGAACTCACGAATACGTATGGCTCAGCGATTCGGGCGGTAAACGTATCGGCATACGGAGCAAGCTTAGTGCATTTGGGGGCAGACGGCCAGCCGGTTACACCTCTATACAACTATCTGCGCGATCTGCCTCGCGACCTGCATGCCCAATTTTTTGAGCAATACGGACCCGTCAACGAATTCTGCGTCCAAACGGCTTCTCCTGACCTGGGAATGTTGAACTCGGGCCTACAGCTCTACTGGCTTAAACACGCCAAGCCGGCCATCGCCAACCAGATTCATCATTCGTTGCATCTGCCGCAGTACGTGAGTTATTTACTGACGGGGCAGCCGGTTTCCGAAATTACGAGTGTTGGTTGTCATACGGCGCTCTGGGATTTCAATCGTCGTGATTACCACTCCTGGACGCTAAACGAAAACTTACATAGCATACGGCAGACGCCCCTTCCTTCAGCGACGGCGTATCCGATGGCAAGTCTTACGCAGGAGGAGCCTTGCTATGCAGGAATCGGCATTCATGATTCGTCGGCAGCCCTGGTGCCATATCTAAAAGCCTGTGCTGGTTCGGCAGATTCACCCTTTGTGCTGCTTTCAACGGGCACCTGGGCCGTTAGCATGAATCCATTCAACGATGAACCGCTTACTCCCGATGAGTTGCGCCAGGATTGCCTGTGCTACCTGAGTTGTGAAGGTAGGCAAGTTAAGTCATCACGACTATTTGCCGGAAACGAGCACGAACGTCAGATTCGACACTTAGCCGAATATTTCCACAAGAACCTGGATTATTATCGGCAAGTGCGCTACGACCGGACCTTAATTCAATCGTTGCGTAGCCGATTTAAGAAGCCTGCTGAGACGCAGGTAACCAACTTAAGCGATAGTCCGTTTGTCGAGCGGAATCTAAACGAGTACGCAACGTATGAGGAAGCGTATTGCCAGTTTATGCTCGATTTGGTCGCCCAACAGGTGGACTCGCTGTCACTGGCCATTGGCCAGACAGCTATAAAGACACTGTTTGTGGATGGAGGATTCTCCCGTAATGACGTATTTATGCACTTATTGGCCGAAGCCTATCCCCACTTACAGGTACGGGCCTCTAAGGTAGCCCAGGCATCAGCGTTAGGAGCGGCTTTAGTTATTCATGAGTACTGGAACCCTCTTCCTTTCAATGCTGAGTGCATTGAATTAATGCCTTACCCGGCTTCAATAGTTTCTTAGCTTTTATCGATCGCAATATACTACGCCGGTTTATGTGTTCTTATTCATATAGTTATAACCATGCCGAAGCCCTCAGGTGAAAAAAGCGTATGATAAGTTTGAAAAAGTTTATAGAATGAAATCCAGTTGTACCTTTCGTACGTAGATATCGCTCCTTAGTAACAACTACTTTCCCTTACTGCCTTATCTATGGAATCACTGCTACAGTTATTGCAATCTTACACCAATGCTCGCCTGGTTGTCCTACGGACGTTAACTAACTCTCAAGTTTCGTGCCCATATATCTGCCAAGCTACCGATTTAACGGTCAGCATGATTCGCGGAAGGCAACGTAACGCAACTTTATGGCGGCCTAATGAATTAGGGCAGCTGGCGAGTATGCTATCATTGCCCAATCGCTTTGCTGATCACCTGAATAGTGTATCTCAGCAACTGACGGAACTCCCACCGAGTCAACTACAAAAGCTTCAGACATTAACTAAGCTGAACGTAACCCAGCTGGCTCAGCGTAAACAGGATTACCGTCTGTGGCAATACAACGAGATTGAGCGTTTATTAAGCAGCCTACGTATGCTTTGTGAAGCAAGTAACGCGCAGGACGAGTTATTTAGCAAGGGCAAATCCAGACGGCGCTACGAGAAAAAAGGAGACTTGGAAAGAATGTTACGCGCCACCCAGTAAAATATACTTCAATACATTATTGCATACAAAGGGGCGACCAACATTGGTCGCCCCTTTGTATACAATAATGCACGCTTACCGGTTCGCCATAATTACGCAAACAGGGGCGGGCACTTTTACCGATTGGCCAGTGTAGGTCAACTTGCCGGTTTTGGCATCGCGTCTGAAAATAGTGATGTCATCGGTGTCTTGGTTGGCAACAAAAACGAATTCTCCTCTGGGGTCAATCAAAAAGTTGCGTGGAGTTTTGCCTTCGGTTAATTGGTCGCCAACTTTTGTCAGCTTACCGTCAATGCCAATAGCGAAAATCGCTAAGGCGTTACGTCCTCGGTTTGATTGATATAGAAACTTGCCACTTGGATCAATATGTATGTCTGCACTCGTGTTTTGGCCAATAAAGTCCGTTGGTAACGTTTTCACTCCGTCGTCGAGCAGTGTCAAGGTGCCCGTTTTTGCGTCGCGGCTAAACACGGCTACAGACGAGGTAAGCTCTTCTACCAGATACGCATGTTTGCCATTGGGATGAAACGTAAAGTGCCTTGGTCCAGAACCGGGTTTGACTGTTACATACGGCTTTTGGGCGGGTTTTACGGTGCCTGCCTTTACATCAGTTTCGAATATGTACAACTTGTCTGTTCCAAGGTCAGAAACATACACAAAACGGTTATCAGGGGCTACAATTGCGGAATGAACGTGTGCTTTTTCCTGTCGCTGGGTATTGGGGCCAGTTCCTGAATTCTGGACGCTGTCGGTGGCTGCGCCCAGCGTACCGTCTGCTTTGATAGGTAAAACAGCTAAACTTCCTCCGCCATAATTCGAGACGAACGCGGTTTTGCCGGTTTGATCGATGCTAATATGGCATGGACCACTGCCAAGCGATGATTGGGTGTTCAGAAAGTTGAGCTTACCTGTAGCCTTATCCACGGCATACGAACTAACTGCTCCGGCTTTGCCAGGCCCTGTTTCGGCGGCTTCGTTAACTGAATATAAATAATTACCGGATGGATGTACGGCCAGAAATGAAGGGCTTTTTGCATTCGATACGGACTGCAGCTTCTGCATAGTACCAGCTTTTCGGTCAAACTCAAACACGTAGATGCCTTCGCTACCCCGAACCGAGTAGGTGCCTACATACATAATTTCTTTACCTGATTGAGCGGTGGCAGGTGCATTCATTCCAAGCGATACAATGAAGAGACTGGCAACTAGTTTGTTCATAAGAGCTATAGTAAGTCGTATTGGTAAGCATAAATCCGGCATAAACTACCGAGAACACAAATGAAAAGCTATTCAATCTGCTTAGGATTTTTGAGGGACTTGTCAGATCAATACACCGTAAATAATACCCTAACCAATTAGTTTATTGTGTGAGTTAACAGATAGAAGACGCTGGCGTACAAACAAATCAGGCTATCTACCAATAAATTTTAAGTAGTTATTAAAAAAATGTTGATATAATTTTTCTCAGATGAATGAGGTAGTTAAAACGGTTAGCCAGAATCTACTTACTTTTGTGAAATGATTGAATAGGTTAATGGCCTGTATCGTTCAAGCCTAACTTTTCGTTACCGATAAAATTTCCACTTACTAGTATGAAACGAATACTTATTGTATTTGCGGCCGTGGCTATGCTTGCATCCTGTAACAGCAAAAAGCGCCTGGCTGAAATCAAATCTCTACAAGAAGCCCGCGACAAGGCCGTAGCTTCTCTGAACGACTGTGACCAGCGTACGGCTGATTTACGTTCGCAGCTTTCCGCAAAAGACAATGATCTGCAAGGAAAAGATAAGCAAGTAGGCGATCTGCAAGCTCAGATTGATTATCTGAAAAAGACAAACACAAATCTCCTCGACCGGATGTCTGATTTGTCGATCGTTAGTAAGTCAGGTGCCGAAAGTATCAAAAAATCGTTGGAGACACTCAATGAGCAGACCAAGTACACCAATAATCTGAACGCCAGCATACAGCGTAAAGATTCGTTGAACTTGGCGCTGGTGATGAGCTTGAAGCGGTCGCTGGACGATATCAATGACCAGGACGTGCAGGTTGAAGTGAAGAAAGGTGTTGTTTACGTGTCTATTTCTGACAAGCTGTTGTTCAAGTCAGGTAGCTACGACATCACCCCTCGTGCCGAAACGGTGCTGGGTAAAGTGGCTAAAGTAGTGAATGACCACAAAGAATTAGACATCCTGGTAGAAGGCCACACGGATATAGTGCCTATCTCAACGGCGTCAATTAAAGATAACTGGGATTTGAGCGCTTTACGGGCTACGTCGGTTGTACGGACGCTGCAAAGTAAATTTGGTGTAGCGCCTGAGCGCATGACAGCCGGTGGCCGGTCAGAGTACATTCCGAAAGATGACAACACGACTTCAACCGGACGTCAGCAGAACCGCCGGACGGAGATCATCATTACTCCGAAACTTGACCAGTTCTTTAATCTGCTTTCAAACGGACAGGCTGGTAAGTAAATAGTCTAGTCTAAAGACTTGCTATAAAAAAAGCTCCGGTGCAAACCGGAGCTTTTTTATAGACATGGGCAAATACTTATTCGCTACGCTTATGCTCGTTTGGTAGAACGGATTCTGATTCAGTAGAAGTCGGAGTAGCCGAAGCCGATGGTAAATCGTCACTACTTTGAACGGCAGGCTCATCGCTACTTAGTTTTTCCGTTTGCTCTTCACCCATAAACTCAGCTGCAGGCAAGACAGCTGCTTCGTTTGCATCAGGAGTGGCTGGGAGCATACTATTCTCGATGTGCTGCTCTCCAAAAAAGCGACGCTGAAAGAAAAGAATCAGACAGACACCAATAAAGATGCACGAATCAGCAATATTGAAAATAGGCGTAGAATAATATTGGCCACCCCAAACAGGTACCCATTCGGGAATGAAGCCTTCCCACAAATCCACAAAAATCATGTCGATAACCTGCCCGTGAAACCAGGGAGTTGGCGAGCCATAAGGAGCATTATTGAGAAAAACGCCGTAGAACGTACTATCGATCACATTACCCACAGCCCCTGCCAGAATCATAGACATCGCCCATAAAAGGCCATCGGGAGCTCCCCGGTGCGCTAAATGCACCAAATAATAACCGATGCCAACCATAGCAAACAACCGGAATACACTCAACAGAAGTTTACCATATTCGTAGCCTAACTGCATACCAAACGCCATACCAGGGTTTAGTACATAGTGCAGTTTTAGCCAGTCGCCAATCAGTTTAATTTGACCAGCGAAGCCAGGAGCCATGTAAAAATGTACAGCTAACTTCACCCCCTGATCCAGTGCGATAAGAAGTAAGGTAAGTACAAAAAACTTAAAGGGACTTTTACGAATCATAGTACAAAGATAAAGCGCCCGGCAGACAGGTAATAAAAAAGAACACGGACTACACAGATTCTGCATTGATACGGGAACACCCGTCTATCATCTGCGGCATCCGCGTAGTCCGTGTTCTGGCCTTGTAATTATTTATGACAGCCTTTCCGGCGTTTCAATTCGTTGCAAACTAAAGTAAACTCCCGGCTGCTTTGCCCTGCGATCGACTTGTTTTCATCGGCTCGGCGGAACAAATAAGGCATCACTGCTTCAACCGGGCCGTAGGGCACATACTTCGCTACGTTATACCCTGCGTTGGCTAAGTTGTATGAAATGTTATCACTCATACCCAGCAATTGCGCAAAATAAATGTGCGAGTCATTCGGCGTAATGCCTAATCGCTTCATCTGCTGCAGGCAATACTGACAACTGTATTCATTGTGGGTACCAAGACAAATCGAGACTGTATCACGGTTTTCGAGGCAGTAGTCGATAGCCGCATTAAAATCGTGGTCGGTTGCTTCTTTCGTTGCCTGGATAGGGTCTTGGTATTCGCCCTCATGTGCCCGCAGCCGTTCTTTCTCTAGGTAAGCGCCCCGAACTAGCTTTGCACCCAGGTAGTAACCCTTGGCCCGAGCTTCTTCGGTGTCACGCCGAAGGTGGTCGAGGCTTTCCCAGCGATACATCTGGTACGTATTATAAACGACGGGCCGCTCGTGGTTGTAGCGATCCATCATCTCGTAGGCTAGCGTGTCAATTGTATCCTGAATCCAGCTTTCTTCGGCATCAATAAAGATCCGCACATTCCGTTCATAGGCACGACGGCAGAGCGTGTCCACGCGCTTCAGCACCCGATCAAACTCTGCTTTCTGTTCTTTCGCCAAAGAGTCGCCAATCTGCACTGCTTCGAGCAAGTCAGTAGAGGCAATACCGGTGATTTTGAAGACGGAGAATGGAATATCGGAGGATTCGCTGGCGCGTTCGATGGTGCGCAGGATTTCAAGTGTAGTCTCGTCGAAACTTTTTTCGTTTTCCTCACCTTCAACTGAGTAGTCAAGGATGGTTCCGACGTGGGCGTTGTGCAATTGTTGAATCGTCTTTTCAGAGTCTTTGATGCTCTCGCCCCCACAGAATTGGTCAAAAATTGTGTTCTTAATGAGGAATTTAATGGGAAGATGGAGACGTAGGGCAATCTTTATGAAAAAAGTCCCTAAATTTACCAGCCATCCCTTATTCATCAACGCAAATAACCAGTAGGTTTTTCGAAGTTTGAAATCCGACTGGGACGAAAAAGCAATCGAAGTGTCCTCAAATGAAACGGGTTTTACGTTTGTAAGCCCCTGGAGGGTCTCCGGCATTAGATTACTTCGGTTCGACATATCAGTGCTCCGTTTGGGCGGTGCTACTTCCATAGCGTTAGGTGCGTGTCGGTTAACATGGCCGAAATATATAACGAAATTTCGGTCAATCAGTTAAACTTACCGGCCCGGCTTGTTTGACAAAGTATAAATAGCGTTAGACAAATGAAGGAACCGGCTTGAAAAACAGCTGATTCCCTCTGCAAATATACCACAAAATAGCATTTAAAAGTTCCCCATAGAGTAGACGTATTACTCGTCAATTACGCGTTTGTTATGAAGGTAGAATTAGCCGTAGAGCCGCTTGGGTCGTGGATAGAGACCAACGGCAAGCCCCTGATCATCGCTGGCCCGTGTAGTGCCGAAACCGAAGATCAATTAGTTGAAACCGCCCGCCAGTTAAAAGCACTAGGCGCAGTTCATGCTATTCGTGCTGGCGTTTGGAAGCCCCGCACCCGTCCCGGTAGCTTTGAAGGCATGGGCGAAGCTGCTCTCCCCTGGATTCAGCGCGCCAAAGCAGAAACTGGTTTGCCCTTTGCCGTTGAGGTGGCTACGCCCGAACATATTGAGCTTGCCCTTAAGTATGGCGTTGACATTTTGTGGGTTGGTGCCCGCACAACAGTAAACCCATTCAATGTTCAGGAAATTGCAGATGCGCTTCGTGGTGTTGACGTTCCTGTGTTGGTGAAAAATCCCGTGAATCCAGATTTGGCTTTGTGGGTTGGTGCGTTTGAGCGCATTGCCGGTGCTGGTATTAAAAAGTTAGGTGCCATTCACCGTGGCTTTGCTACGGGCGAAGCCAGTAAGTACCGCAACGTACCGATGTGGCAGATGGCAATCGAGCTTAAGTCGATTTTCCCGCAGTTGCCAATTATTGGCGATCCGAGCCATATGGCAGGCAAACGGGCTTACCTCAACGAACTGGCGCAAATGGCCATGGACCTCAACTACGATGGTCTGATTGTTGAGTCACATATCGACCCCGATAAAGCGTGGAGTGATGCCGCTCAGCAACTGACACCAGCGGCTTTTGGCGAGATGCTCGATCACTTACAAATTCGGCAGGTTGAATCGCAAAACCTGGAGTTCCAGGGATTCATGGAGCAGTCTCGGCGTAGCATTGATAATGTTGATCGGCAGATCGTTGAAATGCTGGCGGCTCGGATGGCGCTTGTTGAGCGGCTGGCTGAATACAAGCGCGATAACAACGTGACGCTGTTCCAGCCTGACCGCTGGAAAGAGATTTTGAAAACCCGCACCGAGTTGGGTAGCAAATTGGGATTGTACCCTGAATTAGTAGAGGAGATCTACAAGATCATCCACATGGAGTCGATTCGCAAGCAAACCGAAGTGATGAATAGCTCTGTGCAGGGCGTTTAATTATAACGCTGTCAATTTTTATGTAGCCCGAACGGTCACGTTCGGGCTACGCAAATAGCCCTCAGTTCACAGAACTGGGGGCTATTTTATTTTCAACGTGATCGTCGACCGATTATAACCTGCAAAGCAGCCTAAAGCACCTGTAAGGTTAGTGGGCACGGGTACCGGCTCGGCAAACGGATTGCCTGACACCTCTGATTGCCGGGCAATGGCATCCTGATACAAGTAATAGGCCTGATCCGTATTTAATAGATTGGCCTGTACACTCGCCGTTTTGTACTGGCTCGTGAAGCCTACTTGCTGGCCATTAAAGAACGTATAGCCACCTCCCAGAAAGCCTCGGTCCGAAATCATTGGGCCACCGTTGGTAGTACGGTCAGTAAGTAGTCCGTTAGAGTTATCACGGAAGTAAAGATTGTTATACAGTACTTGCTCTTTATACGTAGGGGATCGCTCACAGCCTAGGCAATTCTGAATTGCCTGAAATAAGCCTGTTAGCTGATAATAATTGACTTGATTCGCCGGATCATCCCATCGGGCCCGGACAAAGTAACGCGTACGTCGTTGTCCGAATTGATTATCAGCGATTGAATCAAACGTAACGCTTGTCATAACAACGGGCTCCGGTATAATACAGCGGCTGGTGGCCTGTTCGCCGTTGGGCGTCTGAACGGTAAGCGTGTAGGTCTGGCCAGCCAGCACTGGTAGTTGCTTTGCGTCGATTTTGTAGTATGCCTGGCTACTCACAAAAGGTAATTGAACAGATTGTCCTCCTTGCGATATGGTCACCGTGGCATTCGCTACTGTATTGCCGGTGTACAATCCCCCAGTTTCTTCGCCTAGTACTGGCTGAGACCGGCTGACCTTTACCGCTAGAACCGTATCCTGCGGAGACAGAAAACAGGTCACTACTAATTTAGCTGACTCACGATTCAAACGGTCGGGATTAACTTCCTGACGTAGGCTGTCGCAACTGGTTAGCAAAACCAGACCGACGATCCATAAACTAAGTTGTGTATATAAGGAGCGGAACATAACGGCTGAATCTGAAAAGCTAAAATTTAAAATTATAACTGAATGCCGGAACGACCGGGAATACCGAGTAACGAAACAACCCTGTTCTGGATGGTTGCCCATTCCCCTGAGAAACCGATTCTAACTGGTAGAAGAACGGATTCCGGCGATTGTAGGCGTTATATAAGCTAAATTCCCAGGTACGCTCATGATGCTTCTTCTGTTTGTGGAATTGAATGCCGACGTCAAATCGGTGGTAAGCTTCGGCGCGAAAGCTATTTTTCTGCGTTCCGTAATCTTCAACCAGTCGTGAGTTATGAAACAGGGATTGAATAATCGTATTGGAGCCCGTATAAAAAGGGCTGCTTCCCGGTTGATAGGTGTTGTACCGTCCAACGGGTACTGTCAGCGCCTGACCAGTACCATATACCCAGGTAGCTGATAGCGTAACCCGCTTACTAAGTTCATAGATGCCAACCAGCGAGATGTCGTGTCGGCGGTCGTAACGCGGATAAAACGGGCGACCACCGTTCAGCTCCGGAAACTGCCATTGAGTCCAGGAGAGGGTGTAGCCGGCCCAACCCGAAAAACGTCCTACTTTCTTCTGCAACAGAAACTCCGCCCCGTATGACCACCCCCGACCCGATGTTACGTTGTCTTCCCAACGTACGGCTTCGGCACTAGTCGGGTCGTCAATCAATAAGAAGCTGGCTCCTTCTTTGTAGTTGATGATGTTGTTCATCGTTTTGTAATACCCTTCAACGGTTAGGGCCAAGCCTCTGTCGCTGAAATCTTTGGCAATACCAATGGCTACCTGTTGCGATTGCTGAGGTTTAATGCGGTCGGTAGTTGGCACCCAAAGGTCGGTAGGTAGACCGATGCCGGTATTTGACAATAAATGAATGTATTGATTCATTAGGGCGTATGATGCCTTAACCGATAGGTCTGGCTTGAGGTTGTACGCTGCTGACAAACGCGGTTCCGGTCGTAGGTAGCCGACTTCTTTCTGCTGAAAGTAACTAAGGCGTAGGCCCCCGTTGATACGCCAACGGTCAGACGGGCGCCAGGTGTCTTCGGCGTACAGACCCGATTCAAGCACATCAATATTTTCAACATCCAGCCGGAGTTGGTTGATGTCCGCATTTTTCAGCACAACGGCGCTGGGGGTGAAGCGGTGATAAATGCTTTGGAGGCCCATGCGAAGCGAGTGCTGGGGCGTGGGGTAAAAATCAACGTCGTACTTCAACGAGAAATCCCGAATGCCGGAGTTATAACGAAGCGAAAAATTGTCTTCTCCCCGGCTGTTCTTCTCGTCTGATGAAATCTGAAATTTGTAGTCGCTGTAAATCAGGGACAGGTTCGAGAAGAGTTTCTGGTTGAATAGGTGGTTCCAGCGTAGCGTACCGGTTGCATTGCCCCAACTTAGTCCAACATCCGTACCTTCTCCCGAATCACGAGCATAGAAGCGGTCCCGACCGAAGTAGCCACTTACATACACCTTGTCTTTCTGGCCGAAATCATAGTTTGCTTTTGCATTCAGGTCATAGAAGTAGTAACCGGCATTCGTTTCGCCGTCGGTCTGGGCGCGAATGAGCGGAGCCGCCACTACATCTAAATACGTTCGTCGGCCCGATACGAGAAAAGAACCCCTCTTGTTCTTCGTCAATGGTCCTTCCAGCACCAGACGAGAGGCTATCAGGCCAATTCCTCCTTCGCCATGTAGTTTTTCGCGGTTACCATCTTTCATGTTCAGCTCAATAACCGATGATAATCGACCGCCAAACCGGGCAGGAAAACCGCCTTTGGTGAGTTCTACGCTCTTTAGCGCATCGCCGTTGAAAACTGAAAAGAAGCCAAACAAATGGTTGGCGTTATAGACAATGGCATCATCCAGAATGATCAGGTTCTGGTCGGGGCCACCACCCCGGACGTAGATACCAGTTTGCCCTTCCGAACCCTTTTGGACTCCCGGCATGAGCTGCAGCACTTTCAATACGTCTTTCTCGCCCAAGAAAGCCGGAATCTTCTTAATCTGCGTAACTGGTATGTCTATTCGGCTCATCTGCGGGCTTTCGCTCACTCTCTCGTCCGTTCGGCCTGCCTTTACCTCAACTTCCGACAAAACGCGACCAGGTGTGAGCGACACGTTCAGGGTGGCGTTAGCCCGTAAGCTAAGGGTTCGGGAAATAGTCTCGTATCCAACGAATGAAAAGGCCAGACGCGTGCTGTCCTGAACGGGTAAGGTAATGGAATAAAAGCCGTACGTATTAGTGGTTGTCCCTGTAGAAGTGCCTGGCAAATAAACGTTTACTCCAATAAGGGCCTCCTGGCTACCTGTTTCGCGAACGTAGCCACTTACTGTGAACCGTGCCGGAGAGTTTTGGGCAAGTAAAGAGCTAATCGTAACTAATTGAAAGAAAAGACAGTATAAACGTAGCCGCATAACGTGAGGGTTTAGGTAAAAGAGCGAAAAGGTAGCTCTACAGTTGGAACGATAAGACGCGTTAATTAATGTATTAACATTTCTTAACGTAGGAATCATATAACAAAACAAGGGGCCAGGTTCATGATTCCTTACTTTTCGGGCTTGCGTCCAAACAAAAGACTTGATTATAAGGTAGTAAACGAGGGAGCGAACTGTGAATGTAACACCTGATTAATCATGCTGCAATACGATAAACTTTCTCTGAATATACCTGACACCACCAAACCCCGCGTGGTTATCATTGGCGGTGGGTTTGGCGGAATGAATTTAGCTAAGAGCCTGCGTAACACCGGTGTACAGGTCGTGCTATTCGATAAGCAGAACTACAATGGCTTTTGGCCGCTGCTGTATCAAGTGGCTACGGCCGGGCTGGAACCAGATGCGATCTCGGAGCCATTTCGTAAGATGTTCGACGGGCACGAGGACTTCCACTTTCGGATGGTGCGCGTCAATAAGATTAATCCAGCCGAGAAGACCGTTACAACGCTCATTGGCGACCTGCATTATGATTATCTGGTTATTGCCACCGGATCGAAATCAAATTTCTTTGGCAATGAGCAGATTCAGAAATATTCGTTCCCGCTCAAAACAGTGCCCGAAGCGCTAAACATTCGCAGTCAGTTTCTGCAATGCTTCGAGCAGGCCAGCATCACGCGCGATGCAGCCGAACGTCAGGGATTGCTAACGTTTGTTATTGCTGGAGCTGGCCCCACAGGCGTCGAGATGGCCGGTTCGCTGGCGGAAATGCGTAAGCACGTCCTGCCCGCCGACTATCCGGGGCTCGACTTCAGCGAGATGAAAATCTACGTCGTTGAAGGCATGGGTAAGGTGTTACCACCCATGTCGGACGAAGCTGGGCAGAAATCGCAACGCTACCTGGAAGAGCTGGGCGTCATTATAAAATTGAATACGCTGGTTGAAAACTACGACGGCGAAACCGTGACGTTCAAAGGCGGTGAGCAAATCAAAACCCAAACGTTGGTGTGGGGAGCTGGCGTAACCGGTGCCATGATTGACGGAATTCCAGCCGAATCAACCGAACGGGGCCGAATCTTGGTAGATCCGATCAACCGCGTGCAAGGGCTGACCGACGTGTTTGCCATCGGTGACATTGCGTTCATGAAAACCGAAAAATGGCCCAAAGGGCATCCTGGCGTTGCTCAACCAGCTATTCAGCAGGGAAATCATCTGGCTAAAAACCTGCGTCGAATCCTCAAAAACGAGCCAACGGAACCGTTTGAGTATTTTGATAAAGGCTCGCTCGCTATCGTTGGCCGGAGCCGGGCGGTGGCCGATTTGCCGGGAAATATTCACTTAGGTGGATTTATTGCCTGGATGGCCTGGTTGTTCGTGCATATCTGGTACCTGGTGGGCTTCCGTAGTAAGCTGATTGTATTCAGCAACTGGATGTATCGGTTGTTTACGTATCAGCGCGGCACCCGTTTGATTATCCGACCTTACATCCGAAAAGATGATAAAGTGGCAGAAGAGATTATGTTGAAAAATCAGACTGCGTGACGTTAGTTACGGTCTGTAGGTCAATTGGTTATAGTTTTGGGCGAGCGGCTATGCGTTCTGCCTGAACTATAATTAATTGACCTCGCTGTTTATGGCAGCGCCACAGAGCAAAGTCGTTCCTTCACATCAATTCCGGCTCCACCATCGTTTCTATGTCATTACAATCTGACTTTATCCAACTATGCTGAACATCAATCTCCGCTCGACTGCTGTAACGGGTGCGTTGTTGGCGGCCTTTAGCTGGTCCACATTGGCGCAATCGTCGCAATCAACCTCCGTCAATGTCGATACTGTGAAGGCTGGCCCATACGACATGGGTAAGATGTGGACCTTCGACAATCCGCCCAAAGAGTATTTTCAGAAAACGTATAAGTTCACACCAGACGATAAATGGTTCGACGAGTCGCGCTTAGCCTCACTACGTTTTGCTGACTACTGCTCTGCTTCGTTCGTATCAGCGAATGGGCTGGTTATGACCAATCACCACTGCGCCCGTGAATCAGGGACGGGGGTGGCCCGCAAAGGCGAAGATTTAAATGCAACCGGCTTTTTTGCCAAAACGCTGGCCGAAGAGCGTAAAGTTGACGGGTTATTTGTTGATCAGCTGGTGAAGATTGAAGACATAACAAAGCGGGTGCAGGATGCCATGAGCGCCGGAGGGTCAGAGCAGGCGCAACTACAAGCCCGCGAACAGGTGTTCACGGCCGTAAAGCAGGAATATAGCACCAAAAGTGACTGGGAAGGACTCGAATTGCAGACCATTACGTTCTATAACGGTGGTCGGTATGCGCTGTACGGCTTTAAACGATACACCGATGTGCGGCTGGTATTTATGCCCGAACTGCAACTTGGCTTTTTTGGGGGCGATTACGACAACTTTACCTACCCGCGCTACGCGCTGGATTGTTCGTTTTTCCGGGTTTACGACGGCGGAAAACCTTTGCAAACCACCCACTATTTCAAGTTTAACACCAATGGTGTGCACGATGGCGAGCCAATCTTCGTGATTGGCAACCCCGGACAAACCGAACGACTGAAAACGGTTGCCGAGCTGGAATTTGATCGCGACTTACAAACCCCCGCCACTATTCAACTCCTCCGTAATCGTTCCGATGCGTTGCAGGCATACAACGCAACGGCGAAGAATGACAGTGTTCTGAATGAAATTTTCAGTTACGAAAATAGTCTTAAAGCTTATAACGGTCAATTGGCCGGTTTACGAGACCCGTATCTGATGGCTCGGAAAGCTTCGTTCGAAAGCCAGTTTAAGGCCGATGCGAAAGCCAAGAACTTATCCGCCGACCGGCTGAAAACCTGGGATGATATTGCTGATAACACCGCCCAGTTACGTAGTTTATTCAAAGACGCTAACTACCTGGGACCGAGCGAACGGACAATGGGCGAACTACTGACGTTTGCCAATGTGCTGACTCAATTCGGCGAACTATCAACATCGCGTCCGCAAGATGCCGAACGCGCTCGCTCGCTGGTTGTGACACCTAAGGTGAGAGATCTTAAGTTAGAAGAAGCGTATTTAGCCGCTCACCTGGCCGAGGCCCAGGCAGGATTAGGAAACGACGATCCGTACGTAAAAGCTGCGCTGGGTGGTTCGGGTACCACCCTGAAAACGCCCAAAGAAGCCGCAGCTTACCTGATTAAAAACACAAAGCTGACGAACCCTGCTTTCGTGAGCGAGCTATCTACACGTGTTGGGGCTGTTAGTTCATCGAACGATCCGCTGCTGGTATTGGCTCGCATTGGCTTTCCGCGCTACGTAGCGGCCGCTCGTCAGGCTCGGCAAATCAGCCAGCGACAAGAGGTATTGCGTGGACAATTAGGCCGGATGCTGTATGATGTATATGGAACGGCAGTGCCACCCGATGCCACGTTTTCATTGCGTATTAACGATGGTGTCGTAAAGAGCTATGACTACAATGGCACAAAAGCACCCATTATTACCACTTTCGCGGGCCTGTACGACCGTAATTATTCGTTTGGCGATAAAGCGCCCTGGAACTTACCCGCCCGCTGGAAAAATCCACCCGCTGAGTTATTAAAGCAACCCATGTGCTTTATTTCAACGAATGACATCATCGGTGGTAACTCAGGCAGCCCAATGATTAATAAGAATCTGGAGGCCGTAGGACTAGTTTTTGACGGTAATATTGAGAGCCTACCGGGCGAGTTCATCTTCGTGCCCGACGCTAATCGGAGCATTTCGGTACACGCGGGTGGCATTGTGGCTGCCATGCGGTACATCTATAAGGCAGACCGGTTAGTAAACGAACTTACAAGTACCAGCGCAACCCGCCCTCGCACACCAGCAACAGCTCCTGGGCGTCAAAGCAAATAAGCCTTAGCGGCCTTTGTAGGCAATAAAACGTCTGACTCAGTGCACAAACTCCCCGAAAGTTTCAGTACTTTCGGGGAGTTTGTGTTTTCAATGAAACCGTAGTTGCCCATGACCAAATCTGACATCCCAGTGATGCCGAACTTTTTCGATCGGTACATTAACATTGCCGATAACACTGATATAGTTGACGCACTTACGCAATCGGCTTCATTCAACGATCTAATTCCTGCCGATACGCTGGAAGCGATCGGCGACTTACGCTATGCGCCCGGTAAATGGACGGTTAAAGACATTCTGCAACACATCATTGATAATGAACGGATCATGACGTACCGGGCCATGCGATTCTCCCGCAATGATCAGACGCCATTACCGGGTTATGATGAAGAGTTGCTGGCCCAGTTTGCAGCGGCAGATCGGCGTTCAATTGCTGACCTCTACGCCGAGTATGCCGCTGTCCGCCAGGCAAGCATTATGCTTTACAAAAGCTTTAGCGAAGAAATGTTGCTACGTAGCGGAGTCTGCTTTAACCAAAATATTTCAGTATTGGCCTTGGGCTACGTACTCGTTGGGCATGCTACTCACCACGTTAATATTATTCGGGAGCGTTACTTACTGCTGTTAAATTAACAAGCTATGTTAAAACGAATTATTCTACTTATTGCCGTAACGACGCAGGTTGTTTACGCCCAGACGAAATCAAAAGTTACCGTTACTGACCTAACCCGAATTAAGCAAATTGGAGGAATCGAACTGGCGCCGGATGGGCAACGGGCTATTTACGCGCTTACCACCATTGAACCTACCTCGGACCAAAAATCAGACAGCCCACTTCGGCCTACCGAGTCTGAGGATTACGATTACAAAACCCACGTGTATCTGACCAATTTAAAACCCGGCGATGCTAAAGCGTTAACCCGTGGCAGTGAATCAGCCCGGCAGGCGGTTTGGGCACCCGATGGGCAGCACATCGCATTTGTGCGGTCGGTGAAGGGAAAGAGCCAAATCTTTGTCATGCCATTAGATGGGGGAGAAGCCTGGCAACTAACCAACAGCAACTACGGCGCTTACAATCCGCTCTGGTCGCCAGATGGGAAACGGCTGGCCTTCACCGGGGGCGTAACGATGACGCAGATGCTGACGGATTCGCTCCTGAATCCTGGTAAGAAAACGCCGTCGTGGTCGCTCGAAAAGCCCGGCTTCCCGAACAACAACTTCATTAAACCAGACAAAAAGGTTAAACCCAACCCGGATGGATCGTTAGCTGAGATTCGCGCTTACCTCAATAAAGACGTCGACGACAAAAAGGCCAAAGTCATAAACCGACTCAATTTTCAGGGAGAGTCGACCACTGAGCCTGAACTAACTTTCACGCATCTATTCATCGTAGATGTCCGGGAAGGGGCAACCCCGAAGCCGCTCACCCGAAATTTTGCGTCATTTCAAGCGGCCGAGTGGCTTCCAAACAGCCAGGCCCTATTGGTCGTAACGGATCGTGATTCGCTTAAACACCCTGACCGCGACGAAGATAACGCCATTGTGTTGGTTCCGGCTGATGGCTCTGGCAGATACACAACCGTGCTGGCTGAAGCGGGCAAAAGCTTTGGTTCACCGAAGATTTCGCCGGATGGCAAGCAATTGGCTTGTTTAGTTGGTACGTCGGAAGGCGTAGGGTTTTCCCAAATTGGGTTGGCGGCATTCACCGGAAAAATGGCCGCCGGACTGCAACTTGTTACGTTTGATCGGGCTGCCGGAAATCTAAAATGGACGACTTTGGCAACGTTGACCGGCAGTAAGAAAGCCGCAGCGGATTACGCTATCTACTTCACGGCTCCGGCCAACGGCGGTACGCCCCTGTACCGGCTTAATCCGGCCACCCGGCAAGTAACGCAACTAACAGACTTTACCTACGGGGTTACCAGCTTTGATGCTGTCGCAAATCGGGTGGTTATCAGCAAGACCGAAGTGGTCAACCCGTCGGAACTGTATCTGACGGATGCAACGGCTAAAAATCAGATCAAGCTGAGCAATCACAATGATTGGGTAGCCCAAAAGCAGCTGAGCTTCCCCGAAAAGCGTACGTACAAGAATTCTATCGGCCAGACAGTCGATTACTGGATCATGAAGCCTGTGACGGACGCGTCTACGGCGGCCGACAAAAGCAAGAAACACCCGCTGCTGCTCAATATGCACGGTGGTCCAACCGCCATGTGGGGTCCTGGCGAACCATCCATGTGGCATGAGTTTCAGTACATGTGTTCACAAGGCTATGGCGTGGTGTACGCCAATCCTCGTGGGTCGGGTGGTTACGGTGCTAATTTCCAACGAGCTAACGTAAAAGATTGGGGAACCGGTCCGGCCGAAGACGTATTGGCCGCAGTTACCGATGCCGCTAAAGAGCCCTGGGTCGATACAAGCCGCCAAGTGATTACAGGTGGCTCCTACGCTGGCTACCTAACCGCTTGGATCGTTGGGCACGACAACCGCTTCAAAGCTGCTTTTGCCCAGCGTGGGGTTTACGATCTTACGACATTTATGGGCGAGGGCAATGCCTGGCGACTCGTGCCCAATTACTTTGGTGGGTATCCCTGGCAAGCTGAAGCGCAAAAGGTACTGGATGCTAACTCGCCATATACCTTCGTCGAAAACATCAAAACGCCCTTACTCATCAAGCATGGTGAAAACGATCTTCGCACAGGGGTGATACAAAGCGAAATGATGTACAAAAGCTTGAAGATACTTGGCCGCCCCGTCGAATACGTCAGGATGCCGGGGGCTACTCATGAGCTAAGCCGGTCAGGAAATGTCCGGCAGCGAATAGATCGATTGTTACGTATCTACGAATTCTTTGAACGATATGTCGGCCCGGATGCCCAGGGCGTGTCACAACGATAATTTTAAACCCCACACGGCTTTAACGAAACGTGTGGGGTTTTACTTTTACGGCAGGTTATTAACGACGATGCAAAAATTTCTTTTCCTGATAGTAGGCGTAATGATCTCTGTTACGCTTTATGCCCAGTCTATACCGGATTCCGTACAGGTAGCGAAAGCCAATTGGCGTAAGACACGGGTTACCAGGCACATTGTCTGGCAGGAAGCCCATTTTGATAGTCTATTTCAGGCGAAGCAGAATATTAATTTGATTGTCCTGAAGAACCGGCGCCGGCGCCCTGTTATGGCACTGGCATCGGCTGGCGACAGCTTGAAACCGACCAGCTGGTTTGGCAAACGATTTGGGGCGCTAGTTGCGTTAAACGGTACGTTCTTCGACACAAAAAATGGCGGCTCCGTCGATTTTGTTAAAATTGATGGGTATGTTTTTGACACAACTCGGGTGTCTGCTAAAGGGCTGTCCGAGCACCAGCAAGCAGCCATCACAATTGATCACAACCAAGTTCAGATTGTCTATGGCGGCAACCAGCCGGGCTGGGACCGTAAGCTGGCCAGCGATAACGTAATGACAACCGGGCCGTTGTTGCTTCGGGATGGGAAGCCGCATCCGTTGCTGAAAAACGCTTTTAATGATAACCGACACCCTCGAACTTGTCTGTGCATCGGTCCCCGTCGTCGGCTAATTCTGGCCACTGTAGACGGACGTAATGCCAATGCACAAGGTATGAACTTACACGAATTGACTAAGCTGATGCGCTGGCTTGGCTGCCACGACGCTATCAATCTCGACGGGGGCGGTTCTACCACGCTTTGGCTCGCCAACCAGGCAGACAATGGCGTCGTTAATTACCCATCCGACAGTAAACAATGGATTCATACCGGAGAACGCCCGGTAAGTAATGTAATCTTGATTCGATAAATTAACATGAGTAAAAAAGAAGAAGCGCTGCAGGATGCCCCAAAGTTCCGGTTCTGGAAAAGTCAGATGGAAAGTAATGGATTAGTAATCAATGCGGTGAAAGATCACTTCATTCGTCGGCGGCATAATGGCGAGGTGTTGTTTGCCATGATTGAAGTGGACGCCGACACGCCAGAAGGTGATAAGATTCCGCCGGTTTGTTTCCTGAAAGGCCATGCTGTATCTGTACTGGTTTGTCTGATCGACAAAGACACGAAAGAGAAATTTGTGGTTCTGGTACGTCAGCGACGTATCTGCGACGGTTCGCATACCTACGAACACCCAGCTGGGATGGTCGATTCGAGCGATTTGCCCGACGAAGTGGCCGCCCGTGAATTAGGCGAAGAAATCGGCCTGGCCGTTACGGCTGCTGACTTAATCCGGCTTAACCCCCGGCTGTGGTTTCCAAGCACGGGCACCAGCGATGAAGGTATGCATTTCTTCTTCATCGAGCGAGAGATGCCTCGTGAGGAAATTATGGCGTTTCATCACAAAGACATGGGCAACCAGTCGGAGTTCGAGCGTATCACGACCAGTGTTACGTCGTTACCCGAAGCGCATAAACTGGTCAATAATGTAAACGGACTACTGCTCCATTTTCTGTATCTGAAGCACGTTGGTGATTTCGAGACAATGAAGCTACTGTAAGCGCTTCCTCATCGGCACAAACTCTTCCGGCTTGAGCGGGTTGAATTTCTGGTGCAACCCAATCGATCATGGAAGAACAAGAGAAACTCAGCGAGGCTACTAAATACCAGACCTGGCGCAATCATTTAGAGCAGAATAAAATTAAGCTTAATGACGTGCAGGAGCTGTACGTTCATCGGGCCAACAAAGACGGTAACGTATTGTATGCCTTACTCAATATAGACGCCGACACGCCCGAAGGCACTAAGCTGAATCCAATTGGTTTCATCAAAGGCGACGCTGTATCAATACTGGTGATTTTGATTGCTGAAGAGACCGACGACAAATACGTATTGTTAGTGAAGCAACGGCGCATCTGCGACGGCTCATACACCTACGAACATCCCGCGGGCATGATTGATGAAGAAGATGATTCGCCCGTTGAGGTTGCTGCGCGTGAACTGGGTGAAGAAACAAAACTGGAGGTTAAACCAGGCGATTTGAAGCCTTTATTCAACAAACCGCTATTCTCAGCTACGGCAACCAGCGACGAAGCGCTTCACTTTTTCTATCTTGAACGCCGGATGCCGCTAGCTGACATTCAACAATTTGAAGGTCAATCGACCGGGGCTGAGGGCGAGAATGAACATACGCAATTGCACGTTGTTACGTTACCCGAAGCGCACCGGCTCGTGCCGAACATACACGGTGTCATGAGCCACCTCTTGTATCTAAAAGAAGTAGGTGATTACGAAACCATGAATTTGCTTTAAACCCATTACAATGGACGAATTTATGCAGGAGGCCATCCGCCAGGCCCGTAAGAGTTTGAGTGAAGGTGGCATTCCCATCGGATCAGCGCTGATCAAGAATGGTAAGTTGGTGGCTTCGGGTCACAATAAACGCGTGCAGGAAGATAATCCTATTTTGCACGGCGAAATGGACTGTCTCAACAATGCCGGACGCGTCGGCTCGTTTCGCGATACGGTTATTTATTCGACCCTCATGCCGTGTTATATGTGTGCCGGTACGATTGTGCAGTTTAAGATTCCTAAAGTGATTGTTGGCGAGTCGCGGACGTTTACCGGAGCACGCGAATTTATGGAGCAGCACGGCGTTGAAGTAATTGACCTTGATCTGCCCGAGTGCGTCGACATGATGAACCAGTTCATTGCCGAGAAGCCAACGCTCTGGAACGAAGATATTGGCGAATTGTAAGCTTTATTTCTATTGGATTAGAAGGTAATAGACCGCTTACGAAATAAATCTGTTAATCAACTAATCTTAAAAATCGGATACCTTTCATTTGTTTAGTATACACGTTACTTTTCGTGCTTGAATTACACCGTAACGTACTGAACTTGTGAACTTGTATCAACGCGTGCTGCTGGTCGGCATGCCGTGGCTTATGCTATCCGCAGGTGCTTCGGCGCAGCGGTATAAAATCTGGCAGGAAAAACCCGGCACATGGTGCTTAAGCGCGGGAGTAGGCACCACGCGCTACGCCGGCGATATGAACGAGCGTGGCGACCTATCTCACCTGCGGTTGGGAGCCGCTTTGAACGTGGGTGTTGCTTACCGTTTATCCTATAAACTAACCTTTCGGACCGAAGCGCAGCTTTATTACATCTACGGTAGTCATCGGCACACCCGCATTGAGTATAATAACCTTTCGTTTCATAGCTTAAATCCGGATGTCTGGACCGGCCTGCAATATGATTTCTGGCCCATCGATGATCCATATAGAGCGACTATCCCCTACGCATTTGCGGGAGTTGGACTGACATACCTTACGCCGAAAGCCACTTATAAAGGTCAGTCATATAGTCTTGCTCCGTTGCGTACCGAAAGTGTTGAATACAACCGCCTACCAGTGATGTTCCGTTATGGACTGGGACTGCCAGTCGTTGCGACAGAGCGATTTCGGATTAATATAGAAGGCTCTTACACGCACGTAATGAGTGATTATGTAGATGATGTCAGCACGATTTATCCCGACCGAACAACTATGGAACCATTGGCCGCTGCTCTATCCGACCGCCGATTAGAAATAGGACAAACGCCTAATTCCATAGGAGCACAGCGTGGTAACAGTAATCGCAATGACGGTTACTTTATTGTATCTGGGCGTCTGATCTTCATTTTGATTACGCCTGGCCAGCGTAGTTACCGACGGATGATTGGCCGTTAGGCTTTTGGGGGCTTTTGCCTTATTTTTGGCCCCAAACCAGCGGTATGCCGCCCTAGTCGAATGAGTCCAACTGCTTTTATTGACGAACTTCAAAACGAACTTCAACTTACCCAATATGGGCAACACCCGCCCGAACTGTACGATCCGATTCGCTACATTATGAGCCTTGGAGGTAAGCGGATGCGTCCCTTACTGACCTTAATGGCTACGTATCTTTTCACCGATGACTGGCAAAAAGCCGTTCGACCCGCGTTAGCAGTTGAGGTCTTCCACAACTTCACACTCATGCACGACGATATCATGGATCAGGCTCCGCTGCGCCGGGGGCATCCAACTGTGCATGAGAAATGGAATCATAATATTGCCATTTTATCCGGCGATGTCATGCTGGTGAACGCTTATCAACTTCTGCTGAATGTTGAAGCTGATAAAATTAAGCCCATTATGGCCCGCTTCACTCGCACTGCCGCTGAAGTCTGCGAAGGCCAGCAGATGGACATGAATTTTGAGACCCGCTGGGACGTAACAGAAGCGGAATATATCGAGATGATCCGGCTTAAGACGTCAGTATTGCTTGGTTACGCGTTAGAATTAGGTGGACTCATTGCCGGTGCTGATGACGTAACTACGCGACATCTCTACGAAGGAGGAATGAACATTGGCATTGGCTTTCAGTTGAAAGATGATTTACTAGATGTATACGGCGATCCGGCGAAGTTTGGTAAGCAGGTGGGGGGCGATATTATTGCGAATAAAAAGACCTTTTTGCTTATTGAAGCCCTCGAACAGGCCAAGGGGACCGTTAAAGATGAGCTGGATAGCTGGCTGACCCGGACAGAATTCGATAAGGCCGAGAAAGTACAGGCTGTTACGGCCATTTATGACCAGTTAGGTATACGTCAGATTGCCGAATCGCGGATCAACGATTACTTTGCCCGCGGATTCGCCAACTTTAACGAAATTAGAGCGGATGCTGACCGGAAAGCATTATTAATTCAGTTCGCCAAGCAATTGGTCGAACGGGAAAGCTAAAAACTTACGATGCACGATTTAACCTGTACGTCGTAGACCGTAAATCAAAATCATTTTCATGAGCATAACCTTATTAATTATTCTTGTTACGGTCGGCATCAGCGTTTGGGCCTGGAATGACTACAGCGTGATGAACCGCTGGATCATGAATCCGTATCAAGTGAGTCGGCAGGGGCAGTATTACCGATTGCTGACATCGGGATTTCTTCACGCCGATTGGAGCCACTTACTGTTTAATATGCTCAGTCTTTACTTTTTTGGAGGCTTTATTGAGCAAGTGTTTGCGCTATTGTTTGGTGCCAGCGGCCCTATCTATTTAATTGGTTTCTATTTGGTTGGCATTCTGGTGTCTGATATTCCAAGTTTTTTGAAGCACCGTAACAACCCTAATTACAACTCGTTAGGCGCGTCGGGAGGGGTAGCGGCCATTTTGTTTGCAACTATATTGTTTCGCCCGCTGATTGATATCTGTCTGTACTTCACCCTGTGTATCCCAGGCTTCATTTTCGGCGGTTTGTATCTGGCTTACTCCTACTATTCGTCACGCCAGGGTCGTGATAACGTCAATCATGATGCCCACTTCTACGGTGCCTTGTTTGGAGTAGTGTTCATGATTATTGTTTATCCAACCGTTTTGCCACAGTTTATTGAACAGATCGCTAGTTGGCGCTTATTTTAAGGTTAATTAATGGGCAGGCGGTAGAACACCTATGATTAAGTTACTTAACCAACCCTATCCATCTGAAGAACGCCCGTGGCATCAATTACGGAAAGCTGCTGTCATTGGGTTATTTGTGGGCTTATTCCTCGTTGCGTTTCAGCCGTTTGGATTAAATAGCTGGGAAACGCCAAACAGATTTTGGAAGATAATGGGGTTTGGGCTAGTTTCCTTTATCATTACGGCGTTTAACTTTTTGTTCTGGCAACGGCTTTTTCCAAAACAGTTTTCTGATCAGCATTGGACCGTAGGACGCCAAATTCTGCTCATAACGTTCAATATTCTTTTGATCGCCATTGGGAACCGATTGTATTTAGAGTGGCACTTGGGCGAAGGAGAGCACGGTGGCCTTGACTGGATTAGCATGATCCTGGTTACATTTCTAGTCAGTGTATTTCCCGTAACTGGCCTGGTGTTGCTCCGCTACATTACCCAACTTAAGAAGTACAGCCAGGCTGCTGGCGAACTTCGCGTTCACGCTAACAGCGTATCTATTTATCCGAAAAGGGTATCGGTTGGTGACGGCAAACCTGATGAGATAGCCTCAAATCATGAATCGATAACACTCATTGCCGACAACGATAAGGACACTATTACGTTACCAGCTCAGGACTTGCTGTGTATTGAATCTAGTGATAACTACTGCACGGTTGTTTATCTGAAAAATGGTCAGCAGGCAAAGCCGTTACTGCGAAGTAGTTTGAGCCGTTTGGAAAGCCAGATCAACGTTCCATATATTGTCCGATGCCATCGCTCTTACATTGTCAACCTTGATAGGGTTGAACGGGTAACTGGTAACGCACAGGGCTATAAGCTTCATCTACTGGACGGCCAACTTCAGGTGCCGGTGGCCCGCCGGTATAATGATACACTAGTTGCTGAGCTTAAGGCTTTGTAAAACGTCCCACAAGCTTTGCCAAACGGGCAAGCGGTTTGTCAAACTCCCCAAACCACTTCTGTTCAGCCCTTTAATTTGCGCTCAGCCGGTTAGCCGCTGTACGTTTGTTTCGTCGTTATGGCGAACCTTAAACGTAAGGAATCATGAAAACGCTGATCGTTCTGCTCCTCATTACTCACATCGCTGCGGGTATCACAGCCTTATTAATTGGCCTGGTGCCTATGTTCTCCAAAAAAGGTAGCCGCCTACATAATCGTACTGGGCTGGTCTATGTGTATTGCATGATTGCAGTGGCGGTAACAGCTTTGCTACTGTGCGTTCTTCAACCGTTCAAAATGATGCGGTTGTTTCTGACTGGGATAGCTGTTCTAAGCTTCTACTTAAGCGTGACAGGCTGGCGGGCAACGAAACAAAAGAATGGAGAACGTACAGCATTTGATCGTGGCCTTACGTACCTGACAATGGCCGTGAGCCTTGGCATGATTGCATTCGGCCTGTATTTATCCACCAGATCAGCGTCTTTTTTTGCCATTACGTTTCTGTTTTTCGGCATTCTGACGTTTGTTTTTGCCCGGCGAGATTATCAGTTTTTTCAGCGGCCGGCAGAAAAAATGCATTGGTTTTTCCAGCACATAACCCGGATGGGCGGCTCTTACATCGCTACGTTCACTGCCGCCCTTGTTACGAATGGTAACCGCCTTACACCCGCCAATTCTCCAGAGTGGGTTGGCACGATTACTTGGATTGCCCCCTCTATTATTGGTGGGCTAATTATTAGCCGAACCGTATGGTATTACAAAAGCAAATTCGCTTCAAAAGCAAATAGTACACTGGCTTAGTCAAACTATCACTCATTGTACACTAATGAAAACGGTTTATTGGGCAACCTTTTTTATGCTCTTTGCATCAATCTCATTTGTTTGGGGGCAAAGTTTACCTTCAACTTTAACAGGGGTTGTTACTGACACGGCCGGCGCATCACTACCATTTGCCAGTGTGGGCCTTGTGAATACAACAGTAGGTACGGTCGCTGATGAAAATGGACGATTCAGCTTGTATTTGACGAACGGCATTCGGCAAACAGATACGCTACGTGTGTCTTTAATAGGGTATTCCGCCCTGAGCTTACCAGTTAACGTAGCCGTAGCTAAGCTTGCCATTAAACCCGTTATTGTGCTTACTCCTTTGTCGATTCGGCTAAGAGAAGTAACGGTACGCTCCGCAGACTGGGAAGTACGACAAACCGGTAATAATCACGTAGACACAAGGATGAAAACCAACTTTGCGCTGTCAAACAAACCCAGGCAAAATTTGGGTGCTGAAATTGGTAGAGTCTTTCGTGTTCCGAAGCAGGGGGCGTATCTGGAAGAGTTTCGTTTCTACGTAAGCGCTAATAACTTCGACTCAACCCGGTTTCGCATCAATGTGTACAGCTTACGTCGTAACTATCCCAGCAATTCCTTACTGCAACGTCCAGTATACATCGACTTGAAGAAAGCACAGAAAGGATGGATTACTGTTGATCTGCGGCCTTATAACGTATTTGCGGCAGACGACGTAGCGGTAAGTATCGAATGGGTCAATTATGGGGGCAAAGGAAGTTACCTTGGTATTCCTATTACGATGCCGTCTATTGGCGCTGTGCACCTGTACAAGTACGGTAGTCAGACTCGGTGGAAGAAGTTTGGGCAAATGTCAGCGTGTATGAATCTGGCAATGGTTTGTGCGCCCCGCTGATTATTTTTCGAGCAATGTTTTCGCGATCGGTAGGGCGGCTTCAGCCCATAGTCGCATCTGCTGACCCGAATAGTGTAATCCGTCGTCTGCAAATTGCTTGCTATCACCAGCGGCTTTGCGCGTTAAAGGAGTAATGTCGACGTAAGAAACCCCCGCTTTCTGAGATTCTTCCTTAGCGATAGCATTAAAGGCGTCGATCTCACCAGAGATTTGCCTTTGGTTTCGACCTTGTGCAAACGGAGATACGCCCCAATCAGGAATCGACAGCACAAAAACGCGTCCCGGTTTACCTCCCGCAAAGCCAATTGCCGTTTGTAGTAGTTGATTGAACTCCGTACGGTAACGATCTTGACTTTGCCCGCGATATTGGTTATTCACACCAATAAGCAGAGAGACTAAATCGTACGTCTTTTTATTCCCGCTGGCTTTAATAGCATCCTGCAACTCGGCCGTTGTCCAACCGGTCTTAGCAATAATGTCTGGACTACTTACGTCAATACCATCCTTCTGCAACATACCCGCCAGTTGAACGCTCCAACGGTCGTTTGCTGATACGCTTTCTCCTATCGTGTATGAATCCCCCAATGAAAGAAAGGTATACTTAGATGCACTAGGATTCGGATTCATAATCATAATGGGCTCATCAGAGCGCTGGGTACAAGCGACCAGGAGAAGTGTCTGAACCAGGATTTTAACGAGATTAAAAGGATTTACAAGATTCATTTGACAGGCATCTACATAATGTTTGTGATTACATAAACGTTTACATACTCAAATCAGATTCTTGAAACAAGATCGTGTAAGTCTTCTAAATCCTGTTAAAACCCCGGTTCAGATAATCAGACTATTCCTGCTCAGATAATCAGACTATTCCTGCTCCAACAAAAACGCTTTGATAAACGGATCAATATCACCATCGAGTACGGCGTCGGTGTTAGACGTTTGGTAACCCGTTCGGTGATCCTTCACACGCCGATCGTCGAGCACGTAAGACCGAATTTGCGAGCCCCATTCGATCTTCTGCTTACCGGCTTCTACTTCAGCACGAGCTGCGTTACGCTTCTGCACTTCTATTTCGTAGAGTTTTGATTTCAACAGGCGCATCGCTACTTCTTTGTTTTGCAGCTGGCTGCGTTCTTGCTGACACTCGATGATCAAACCCGATGGGCGGTGCCGTAACCGGACGGCCGTTTCTACCTTGTTCACGTTCTGGCCACCAGCGCCCCCTGATCGGAACGTATCCCAATCGATATCAGCCGGATTAACCTCAATCTCGATGGTGTCATCGACTAATGGGTAGGCAAATACCGAAGCAAATGATGTATGCCTCCGGGCATTTGAGTCAAAAGGTGATACACGGACAAGCCGGTGAACTCCGTTTTCAGATTTAAGAAAACCATACGCCAGCGGACCATCCACCTCGATTGTGGCCGATTTTATGCCTGCTGTGTCGCCTTCCTGGTAATCCACCTGCTTAAGGCTGTAGCCATGCCTTTCAGCCCAGCGCATATACATACGGTAGAGCATGTCGGCCCAATCCTGGCTCTCTGTACCGCCCGCTCCAGCGTTTATTTCAAGCACGGCACTGAGCTGATCCTCTTCATTGCCAAGCATCTTTTTGAGTTCAAGGTCTTCTAATGTATCGGTCATTTTGCGACCTTCCTCTTCCACCTCTGCCTCAATTACGTCGCCCGCTTCATAGAACTCAAATAGTGTTTCGAGGTCGCCAAACTGGCCGTTCAATTTATCAAAGCCGCTAATCCAGCCTTTCAGACCGCGTACCTGCTTCATTACGCCTTCAGCACGGGCAGGGTCGTTCCAGAATTCAGGCTGAAACGTTTGTTGCTCAAGCTCGGCTAGCTGTTCTTTCTTAGTGTCGTAGTCAAAGATACCCCCTCAAGGCCTCTACTCTGGCCCTCAAGTCGTTCAACTGGTCGGTTGTCATGAACTTGTCGTATACTAGTTTATTATAAAAGAATGCAAAGATAGAACAAAAGAAGGCGGGTAAGAGGTTTGGCTTCGGTATCAACTTTTCAGTCTACCTTTGCGTTCTCTAAATAGTGTCATTGATTGTCATTATTGACGATCAATGGCTACCTAATGACTAACTAAAAACGAAAAATGGCTTCACAGTACGATGTAATCGTTGTGGGTAGCGGTCCAGGCGGTTACGTAGCCGCGATCCGGGCGTCGCAATTGGGTATGAAAACGGCCGTTATTGAGCGCGAAAGCCTCGGCGGCATCTGTCTAAACTGGGGTTGTATTCCAACCAAAGCCCTGTTAAAATCAGCTCAGGTTTTTGAATACATTAAGCACTCGTCCGACTATGGAATTACTATCCAGGGTGAGTCACAAGCTGACTTTGGAGCTGTTATTAAGCGGAGCCGGGGCGTCGCCGACAGTATGAGTAAGGGAGTACAGTTCTTAATGAAAAAGAACAAAATTGATGTTATAAACGGCGTTGGTAAAGTTAAACCCGGTAAGAAAGTTGAAGTAACCGGGGGCGATGGAAAAGCAACTGAGTATGAAGCGAAGCACATCATCATTGCTACCGGAAGCCGCGCTCGTCAGCTGCCAGCTGCTCCTTACGACGGAGAAAAGATTATCGAATATCGTAAGGCAATGACGCTTGAAAAGCGGCCCAACTCAATGCTCGTGATTGGATCAGGAGCCATCGGCGTTGAGTTTGCTTACGTCTACGCCAGCATGGGTACCAAAGTAACTATCGTTGAGTTCATGCCTAGCATTGTGCCCATTGAGGACGAAGAAATTTCGAAAGAACTTGCCAAGCAATACAAAAAGCTGGGCGTCGAAATTTATACCAAGTCCGAGGTAACTAAAGTGGACACGAGCGGCCAGGGCTGCAAAGTATTCGTTAAAACGCAGGATGGCGAAAAAACCTTTGATGTTGATATCGTCTTGTCGGCCGCTGGTATTGTTGCTAATATCGAAAATATTGGTCTGGAAGAGGTCGGTATAACTGTTGACCGGGGCAAGATCGTTACTGATGATTACTACCGGACTAACATCGAAGGATATTACGCTATTGGCGATGTAACCAAAGGACAGGCGTTGGCACACGTAGCATCAGCCGAAGGTATAATCTGTATAGAGAAGATCGCTGGTTTGCCGCACGTCGAGCCACTTAATTACAACAACATTCCCGGCTGTACCTATTGCACACCTGAAATTGCGTCGGTGGGGTACACTGAGAAAGCAGCTCGCGAAGCAGGTTATGACCTTAAAGTAGGTAAGTTTCCGTTTACCGCTTCGGGTAAGGCAAAAGCATCGGGTACACCAGAAGGCTTTGTCAAGGTAATCTTTGACGCTAAATACGGCGAGTTTCTGGGAGCTCACTTCATTGGTAACAACGTAACGGAGATGATTGCCGAAGTTGTAGCTGCTCGCAAGCTCGAAACCACTGGCGAAGAAATACTCAAAGCTGTTCACCCGCACCCAACTATGTCGGAGGCTATAAAAGATGCAACCGAAGCTGCTTACGGAGAAGCAATTCACTTGTAGTACCTCAATCTGTAAGACCCCTAAGACTTTGCAGCTACGTAAAAGTGGTCAGCTTAAAGCTATTAGCTCTAGGCTGACCACTTTTTACGTTAGACCAAAAGAATAAGCAAATTAGTTTAAAATAAATTTTTCATTTCTCACAAGTAATTCTTACTTTTGCACTCCCAAACTCGGAGTGTAATACAACAACATACGAGGATGAAGGTCCGCTGAGGTCTATATGACTTGGTAGAAACCACATCTGACTTTTCGGTGAACAAACCTTGCAGCGTAAAGGTATTGTCGCCATTTAAGGTCAGGTGCAGTGCGCCCGACCTTTTTTATGTTGTTTATTGGACCTGATTAATAGGCAGATATAGGAATCGTCCGACAATCTCCTTACCTTTGCGGCCCAATTTGGGCGATGCGAGGTTTTCCGCAAAGCCGAGAACGGGAGTTCATTATCTTAATTACCTGCTTACTTTAAACAAACACAAATGTCTGGTTTAATTGGCAAGAAAATCGGGATGACCAGCGTGTACAATGCGGACGGGCAGGCTCTGGCATGTACAGTGATTCAAACAGGTCCCTGTGTCGTAACTCAAGTTCGTAGCGTCGAGAAGGATGGCTACGCGGCTGTGCAACTGGGTTTCGGCGAAAAGAAAGAAAAGCACACCAACAAGCCGGAGCTAGGCCACTTCAAAAAAGCTGGCACCACGCCTAAGCGTAAACTCGTTGAGTTCAAAGAATTCGACAAAGAGTTTAACCTTGGTGAAACGCTTACGGTAGCCGACGTATTCGCCGAAGCAGATTTCGTTGATGTCGTTGGAACAGCCAAAGGTCGCGGTTTTCAAGGCGTTGTAAAGCGTCATGGATTTGGCGGGGTTGGCGGTCAAACGCACGGTCAGCACAACCGGGGTCGTCACCCAGGTTCGATTGGTGCCTGTTCGTTCCCTTCGCGGGTGTTCAAAGGTCTGCGCATGGCTGGTCGCATGGGCGGCAACCGTGTGAAAGTGCAAAACCTGCGCGTTCTGCGTGTTATGCCTGAGCAAAACCTGCTCGTTGTTAGCGGTTCGATTCCAGGAGCCAAAAATTCATACGTTATTATTGAGAAATAGGCCATGGAAGTAATCGTATATAACAGCAAGGGCGAAGACACAGGCAAGAAGGTCACCCTTCCGGAAGAGGTTTTCGGTATCGAGCCGAACCAACACGCGATTTATCTCGACGTGAAACAATACCTGGCCAACCAACGTCAGGGAACGCACAAGGCGAAAGAGCGGGCCGAAAACGCGCACTCGACACGTAAACTGAAGAAGCAAAAAGGTACAGGTGGTGCCCGCGCCGGTAGCGCTAAGTCGCCAGTATTTGTTGGTGGTGGCACCATCTTCGGTCCCCGTCCCCGCGATTACAGCTTCAAATTAAACAAGAAGGTTAAGTCGCTGGCCCGTAGATCAGCTTTCGCCGTTAAAGCGCAGGCTAATAACATCTCAGTAATTGATAACATCGCTCTAGAAGCTCCTCGTACGAAAGATTACATCCAGTTCTTGAGTGACCTGAATGTAACCGGTCGTAAAACTCTTCTCATTCTGCCAGATGTAAACACGAATGTTGTTTTATCTAGCCGGAATGTGCAGAAAGCGAAGGTTACCACCGCTTCACAGGTTAATACCTATGATCTGATGAACGCCGACCAACTGCTGATTAGCGAAGAAGCTTTGTCAACCATTCAAACGTTGTTCGACAAATAATATCATGAGCGTACTGAAACGACCAATCGTCACCGAAAAGATGACGGGCCTTAACAAGCAGGGGAAGTATGCTTTTGAGGTTGAGCTAAAAGCGAATAAGCTCGAAATCGGTAAAGCCGTCGAAAAAATGTACGGTGTTAACGTTGAGTCTGTGCACACACTGCGGTCGCTGGGCAAAAAGCGTAGCAAGAACATTAACGGACGCGTTGTAACGGGGAAAACCCCAACTACCAAGAAAGCAATCGTAACGGTTGCAGAAGGCGAAGTAATCGATATCTACGCTGACCTGTAAACCAACATTGCTCTACCAATTATTCAGTCATGGGAGTTAAAAAACTAAGACCGATAACGCCAGGTACACGTTTCCGCGTGGCACCTGACTTTGCGGAACTAACAGCCTCCAAGCCAGAAAAAAGCCTGCTGGAGCCCATCAAGAGAACCGGTGGCCGGAACAACGAAGGTCACCGCACTATGCGCTACATTGGTGGAGGTCACAAGCGGCACTACCGCATCATTGACTTCAAGCGCGACAAAGTCGGCCAACCTGCCGAAGTTTTGACTGTAGAGTACGATCCAAACCGTTCAGCTCGTATCTCATTGGTACAGTATGCTGATGGTGAGAAGCGCTATATCATCGCTCCTCAGGGCATTACCGTTGGTCAGACCGTTATGTCTGGCGAAGGTTCTACACCTGATGTAGGTAACGCCATGCCGTTAAATGCTATGCCAATCGGTACAATTGTTCACAACATTGAACTGACGCCTGGTAAAGGTGGAGCTATGGCTCGCTCGGCTGGTACGTATGCTCAGTTAGTAGGTCGTGAAGATAAGTATGCTATTCTGCGTCTTCCTTCAGGCGAGACACGCCGGGTGTTGAGCGTATGCGTTGCTACAGTAGGTTCGGTATCGAACCCTGATCACATGAACGTTGTGATGGGTAAAGCTGGCCGAAACCGTTGGTTAGGTATTCGCCCTCGTACACGGGCTGTTGTGATGAACCCTGTCGATCACCCAATGGGTGGTGGTGAAGGCCGGGCATCTGGTGGTCACCCACGCTCGCGCAATGGCCAGTTCGCTAAAGGTCAAAAGACCCGTAAGAAGAACAAGGCATCGAACAGCATGATTATTAGCCGACGCAAAAAGTAACAGATAACAATGGCACGTTCACTTAAAAAAGGCCCATATATTGATTTTCGTCTGGACAACAAAGTGCAGGCGCAAAACGAATCGGGCAAGAAATCGGTCATCAAAACCTGGTCGCGTCGTTCGATGATTTCGCCAGATTTCGTAGGCCACACGTTTGCTGTTCATAACGGCAACAAGTTCATCCCGGTTTACGTCACCGAAAACATGGTAGGTCATAAACTGGGTGAGTTTTCACCAACGCGTAACTTCCGGGGGCACACCGCAAAGAAAGACAAGGGCAAACGATAAATCAGCTAACAGCCAACAGTTATCAATAGGTAACTGATAGCTGTTCGCTCCTAATCGCACCGGCGACCCGGTGATAACTGAAAAAATGGAAGCAGTAGCAAGACTTAGAGATGTGCCCACGTCGCCCCGTAAGATGCGGTTAATCGCCGACTTAATTCGTGGTCAGCGCGTTAGCCGGGCGTTGGGTTTATTGAAATATCAGCCGCAAGCCGGTGCCGCCGTATTGCAAAAAGTGCTGTTGTCGGCAGTTGCTAACTGGCAACAAAAAAATGAAGATGAGCGGATCGAAGACGCTGACTTATATGTAAAAACGATTTTTGTGGATGGCGGTCCGATGCTGAAGCGTTTGCGTCCGGCTCCTCAGGGGCGTGGTCACCGGATTCGTAAGCGGTCAAATCACATTACAATTGTGGTTGATAGCGCGGCTCAGTCTGCATTAACTCAGGTAGAAGAAACCACCCCTGAAAACGAACAATAAGAAATGGGACAAAAAATAAATCCAGTTGGCCTACGACTTGGCATTGTTCGGGGCTGGGAATCGAGCTGGTACGGCGGTAAAGAGTTTTCGGATAAACTCGTTGAAGACGAAAAAATCCGGAAATACGTAGCTGCTCGTATTCCGAAAGGAGCTATTGCTCGTGTAGTTATCGAGCGTACGCTGAAGCGTGTTACACTTACTATTCACACAGCTCGTCCGGGTATTGTGATTGGTAAAGGCGGTGGTGAAGTAGACAAGATCAAAGAAGAGCTGAAGAAGATCACGGGCAAAGATGTCCAGATCAATATCTTCGAGATTAAGCGTCCTGAAATCGATGCGAAACTTGTTGGAGAAGCGATTGCTCAGCAATTACAGGCACGTATTTCCTTCCGCCGTGCCATGAAGCAGGCTATCCAGTCAGCGATTCGTGTAGGTGCGCAAGGCATCAAAGTGAAAGTATCAGGCCGTTTAGGTGGGGCTGAAATCGCTCGTTCGGAGCAGTACAAAGAAGGTCGTGTTCCTCTTCATACACTCCGTGCTGATATTGATTACGCTATTTCGGAAGCGCAAACCGTCTACGGTAAAATCGGCATTAAGGTGTGGATCTTTAAAGGCGAAGTATACGGAAAGCGTGATTTATCACCAGCTGCTATGATGAGCCAGGCTCAAGCCGGCGAACGTACTGCTAGCGCAAACGATCGTGGTGAACGTCGTGGTCCACGTGGTGATCGCGATGGTAACGACCGTGGTGGACGCGGACGTGGTGATCGCGGTGGAAATGACCGTGGCGGTAACAATCGTGGCGGTGGCCAGGGTGGCAACCGTGGTGGTGGTAATAACCGCGGTGGTGGCCAGGGTGGCAACCGTGGCGGTGGAGGACCAAGACGATAAACGAGTTTTCGGTTTTCAGTTTGCAGTGTCGAATTTCTCTTGACAATTGCTTGTTAAACTGAAGCCCCCGAACTGCAAATTGTAGACTTCTTACAAAGATGTTACAGCCAAAAAGAACAAAATTCCGTAAGCAACATAAAGGGCGGATTCCAGGTATTGCATCACGCGGCCATGAAATCGCCTTCGGTACGTTTGGTATAAAATCATTGGAACCAGGTCGGATCACCGCCCGCCAGATTGAAGCTGCTCGTATATCTGTAACGCGGGCTATGAAACGTGAAGGCCAAGTTTGGATTCGCATTTTCCCCGACAAGCCAATTACCAAGAAGCCAGCCGAAGTACGGATGGGTAAAGGTAAAGGGGCTCCCGAGTATTGGGTAGCTGTAGTGAAGCCCGGCACGATTATGTTCGAAGCAACGGGCGTTGATTTAGCAACGGGTATGGAGGCCCTGCGCCTTGCCGCTCAGAAACTTCCCGTTCGGACCAAATTTGTGGTTCGGCGCGATTATCAGGAGCAAGGTGACGAGTAGTATCCTTAAGCGACGAACAAGATGAAAAAAGAAGATTTAAAAGGATTGTCGGCTGACGAATTGCGCACTGAAATTGGTGTAGAACAAGACCGTCTGCTGAAACTGAAATTTGCCCATGCGGTATCTCCTATTGAGAACCCTATGCGCATTCGCGAGAGTCGGAAACGGATTGCTCGCCTGCACACGGAATTGACGGCTAAATCAGGGCAAGCCTAATAAGACACGACGATGGAAGAGCAACAAGCACCAGCACCGCAGGCGGAAACCGAAACCCCAGCGGTCGTAGCACCAGAACAGCCGCAGGCAACAGCTACCCCAGCTTCAACAGCAGGTAGCTCAGAGTCGACGTCGGAGCGGAACGCACGTAAAGAGCGTATTGGTAAAGTGACCAGCAATAAAATGCAAAAGACAATCACTGTAGCCATTGACCGCAAAGTGAAGCACCCGTTGTACGGTAAGTTTCAGCATAAAACGAAGAAACTTACTGTTCACGATGAGAATAACGAATGTAACATTGGTGATACGGTTCGTGTGATGGAAACACGCCCGTTGAGCAAGAATAAGCGTTGGAGATTAGTCGAAATCATCGAAAAGGCTAAATAACACATGGTACAGCAAGAATCGAGATTAGGTGTAGCCGATAACAGTGGTGCGAAAGAAGTACTAGTTATCCGCGTCCTGGGCGGTACTGGCAAGCGTTATGCGTCAGTCGGTGACAAGATTGTCGTGACGGTGAAGCAAGCGCTGTCGTCCAGTAACATGAAAAAAGGTACGGTATCGAAAGCTGTTGTTGTTCGTACGAAGAAAGAGATACGCCGTAAAGACGGTTCGTATATTCGATTTGAAGATAATGCAGCCGTGCTGCTAAACAACAACGATGAGCCACGCGGTACTCGGATTTTCGGGCCTGTAGCCCGTGAATTACGCGAGAAGCAGTTCATGAAAATTGTATCGTTAGCCCCAGAGGTACTGTAAGCAATGGAAAAGAAAATAACGCTGCCAAAACACAAGTTCCATATCAAGAAAGGCGACACTGTCGTCGTGATTGGTGGTAACTCAAAGGGTCAGCGCGGTGTGGTGAAAGAAGTGATCGTAGAGAAAGATCGTGCTCGCGTTGAGGGCGTAGCTATGATTACCAAACACATGAAGCCAACAGCTTCTAATCCGCAGGGAAGCCTGGAAAAAACAGAAGGATCAATCCACATCAGCAATCTGAAAGTAATTGATCCTGCTACTGGTGAACCTACCCGCACGGGCCGTAAATTAAACGAGAAAGGAAAGTTGCAACGGTATTCGAAGAAGACCGGCAACTTTATCCCTGATCCGAGTCTTCGTTAAGATTCGTAAGTAACACCAGAAAAGGTCTAAGAAAATGGCAACGCCAAGACTGAAAGAAAAATACTTAAACGAGGTCGTACCTCAGTTGAAAGATAGATTCCAGTATAAGTCGGTTATGCAAGTACCGCGTCTGAGCAAGATCGTTATCAACAAAGGTATAGGAGCCGCTGTAGCTGATAAAAAGCTGGTAGATGTAGGTGTCGAAGAGTTAACGACCATTACTGGTCAGAAAGCTGTTCCGACACTGTCGAAAAAGGCTGTATCGAACTTCAAACTACGAGAGAAAATGCCTATTGGCGCTAAAGTAACTCTGCGTGGTGAGAAAATGTATGAATTCCTTGACCGCCTAACGACAGTATCACTGCCACGGGTTCGGGATTTCAAAGGCATTAGTGACAAAGGGTTTGATGGTCGTGGTAACTACACATTTGGTGTCCAGGAGCAGATTATTTTCCCTGAGATCAGCATCGATAAAGTAGCTCGGATTTCTGGAATGGATATCACGTTTGTGACGACTGCCAATTCCGATAACGAAAGCTATGAGTTACTGAAAGCAATGGGTATGCCATTCGCCAAGAGTGGCAAATAATAACCTATAAAAGCGTTAGACATGGCAAAAGAATCAATTAAAGCACGGGAGCGGAAACGTGAAGCGTTAGTAGCTAAATATGCTGCGAAGCGGGCTGCTCTGAAAGCCGCTGGTGATTACATTGGGCTTGACAAACTGCCCAAAAATGCATCACCTGTTCGTCTGCATAACCGTTGTAAGCTAACGGGTCGTCCAAGAGGATACATGCGTAAGTTCGGTATTTCGCGGGTTACCTTCCGTGAGATGGCATCAGCAGGTAAGATTCCTGGCGTAACTAAGGCAAGCTGGTAAGTTCCAGTTTATCATTTCAATTTGTAATTCAGTTTCCGTAATTTTGCGAACTTTCTTGGAAACAGGGGTTTGCAAGTAACGCAACGCTAAGAATGAATACAGATCCAATAGCAGATTTTCTGACTCGTATCAGAAACGCTATCCGGGCCAAGCACCGGGTTGTGGAAATTCCTGCTTCCAATATAAAGAAAGAAATTACGAAGGTTTTGTACGACAAAGGATACATCCAAAACTACAAGTTTGACGATAGCACTCCACAGGGTATTATAAAAATCGCTCTGAAGTACAACCCAACGACTAAGCAACCAGCTATCGTTGATTTACAGCGCATCAGCCGTCCAGGTTTGCGCCAGTATCGGGGTGCCGACAACCTGCCACGTATCCTGAATGGATTAGGGGTTGCTATCATCTCGACCTCTAAAGGTGTAATGACCGATAAAGAGGCAAAGACGTTGAATGTCGGTGGTGAGGTATTGTGTTACGTATATTAATCCGAACTGAACGATGTCACGCATAGGTAAGAAACCCATCGTCCTGCCCAGCAACGTTACGTTGTCTGTAGACGACCAGAATGTCGTTACGGTAAAAGGACCTAAAGGAACGCTGACCCAAACGATTGACCGGGATATTTCGGTAGCAGTCGAAGACGGGCAGATTCAAGTATCTCGCCCAACTGAACAGAAGCGTCATAAAGCGCTGCATGGTCTTTATCGGTCACTGGTTAACAATATGGTGACTGGTGTAAGCGAGGGCTTTAAGCTTGATCTTGAAGTAATCGGGGTTGGTTATAAAGCATCTGTAGCTAATAATGTTCTTGAATTGCAGCTTGGTTACTCACATAATGTGTACTTAGCTGTTCCGTCTGAAATCAAAGTAACAGCGGTAACCGAAAAAGGTCAAAACCCCAAAGTTTACCTTGAAGGGTCAGACAAGCAGCTTTTAGGTGATGTAGCGGCAAAGATTCGCTCGTTGCGTAAAGTTGAACCATACAAAGGCAAAGGTATCCGTTTTGTTGGCGAGCAAGTTCGTCGTAAAGCTGGTAAATCTTCGTCTAAGAAATAAGGTCATCAGGTTATCATTGATTGTCATTAGGTGATCATTCGTTGATCACAACAGATGGCAATTAATGACGAAGAATGACAATCAATGACAATTTAAATCGCCTATTTGGTTGGAATCAAATAAGATGGCAACGAATAAAAAAGCAAGAAGACAGCGGATTAAATTCGGCATACGTGCCAAACTATCTGGTACGGCTGAACGGCCCCGTCTATCAGTTTTCCGCTCTAACAAAGCGATCTACGCTCAACTCATTGATGATGTCGCTGGTAACACATTAGCATCGGCATCGTCAGTAGAATTGAAAAGCGAAGTAGAAGGCAACACCGTCGAAACAGCGAAGAAAGTTGGACAGCGGCTAGCCGAAAAAGCGATTGCCAAGAACATTGACGCCGTCGTGTTCGATCGCAACGGCTATTTGTATCACGGTAAAGTAAAAGCATTGGCCGACGCAGCCCGCGAGGGTGGCCTTAAGTTCTAAGCAATGAACACGAACGCAGCAAGACCGACAAAGTTTAACGAAGCCGACCTGAAAGAAAAGGTGGTGGCCATCAATCGTGTAGCGAAGGTGGTAAAGGGTGGTCGCCGGTTTAGTTTTTCGGCGATTGTCGTCGTCGGCGACGGAAATGGTGTTGTTGGATACGGGTTGGGCAAGGCCAACGAAGTAACCGACGCAATTGCCAAAGGGGTAGAAGACGCTAAGAAAAATCTAGTGCAGATTCCTTTATTGAAGCACACAGTGCCTCATGAGATGGAAGGTAAATTCAGTGGTGGCTTTGTCCTGCTGAAGCCAGCTGCTCCGGGTACAGGTGTAATTGCTGGCGGTGCTATGCGGGCTGTTTTAGAATCTGCTGGCGTCCGCGACGTATTGGCAAAATCTAAAGGTTCGTCAAATCCTCACAACGTAGTGAAAGCTACGCTTGATGCCCTGCTGAAAATGCGCTTACCTCATCAGGTGGCTTTCCAGCGTCAAGTGAGTTTGGCAAAGGTTTTCAACGGTTAAAATAGGAGCAAAAGACATGGCACGAGTACGCATCACGCAGGTCAAAAGCACCATTGACCGTCCGCAAACACAAAAGAACGCTATCAAGTCGTTAGGCTTGGGTAAAATCAACCGGAGTGTTGAGTTAGAATATAATGATGCCTTACGTGGAGCAATCAGTAAGGTACAACATTTAGTAAAGGTTGAAGAAATTTAAGTATCTTTGCGATTCTTTTGGTTATCATACCAGCGTAGCTAAGAGTTTACGTTGAGTTGAGAGGCCAAAAGAATCATCTTTTTAACTATACAACAATGAATTTAAGCAACCTTAGACCGGCAAAAGGTTCCGTCAGAGAGCGCAAGCGAGTCGGACGCGGGCAAGGCTCAGGCATGGGTGGTACATCCACGCGGGGGCACAAAGGAGCGCAATCGCGCTCAGGTTACAGCCAGAAAACACACTTTGAAGGTGGTCAAATGCCGTTACAACGTCGTGTTCCTAAATTTGGCTTTAAGAATATTAACCGCGTCGAATACAAGCCTTTGAACCTTGATTCTATCCAGGCATTGGTTGACGAAACTAAGGTTACTGTGGTAGATATGGACTTCATGCTTCAGCATGGGTTAGTTAGTAAAAAGGATTTGGTGAAAGTTTTGAGCCGGGGCGAGTTAACTTCGGCCGTCGAGATTCATGCTCATGCTTTTTCTGCAAGCGCTAGAGAAGCGATTGAGAAAGCAGGAGGTAAGGCAATTGTGCCAACCAAACAAGCGAAAGAGGAAGCTGCTAACTAAGTTGTGAGCACGGCAAAAGCCGACCTATCCTATGAACCGACTCATCACCACGTTTAAGAATATTTTTGCAATTGACGAGTTGCGGAGTCGAATCCTCAACACGCTGTTATTTATTACGGCGTTTCGTCTTGGCTCGGCTATTGTATTGCCAGGCGTTGATCCTAATAAACTAAACTTAAATCCGCAAGGGTTACTAGGTTTATTAGATACGTTTTTAGGCGGTGCATTCAGTAAAGCGTCGATTTTTGCTCTAGGCATCATGCCTTACATTTCGGCATCGATCGCTATACAGTTACTTACTTTGGCTCTGCCTTATTTCCAAAAGATGCAGAAAGAAGGTGAGTCAGGGCGCAAACGGTTGAACCAGATAACACGAGTACTTACTATTGGTGTTACAGCAGTACAGGCAGTAACGTATATTAATACGACTATTCCTACTGATGCTCTGTTAATTGATCGAGGACTGTTCACTATTTCATCTTTGTTTATCCTTACCTCTGGTACCATATTTTGTATGTGGTTAGGTGAACGGATTACCGACAAAGGTATTGGTAACGGTATCTCAATGATTATTATGATCGGTATCGTTTCTCGGCTTCCAGGCGCCATTATTGGTGAACAACAGTCGAGAGGATCAGGAGGAATATTGATCTTCGTACTTGAGTTAGTAGGACTGTACTTTGTGGTAATGGGAGCGGTCGTGCTGACGCAAGCTGTTCGACGTATCCCTATTCAGTATGCTAAGCAAGTTATAGGTAATAAAGTAGTTGGGGGACAGCGTCAGTACTTGCCTTTGAAATTGAATGCTGCAGGTGTAATGCCAATTATTTTTGCACAAGCCCTTATGTTCATTCCAACATACGTGGCTGGTCTTTTCGCAGAGAAAAGCGATTTTGCAGCTAGTGTCCAAAACGTGTTCCAGAGCTACACAACATGGCAGTATAATGTACTGTTTGCACTTCTGATTATAATCTTCACTTTCTTCTACACAGCTATTTCGGTGAATCCAACCCAAATTGCTGATGACATGAAGCGAAGTGGTGGTTTTATTCCAGGAGTGAAGCCAGGTATCCAGACTTCGGAATACATTGGGACTGTGCTAGACAGAATTACGTTACCCGGCGCTATAATGTTAGCTATCGTTGCGATTTTACCTGCTATCGCCAATTTACTAGGAATGACCAGTGGCTTTGCCCAGTTCTTTGGTGGGACGTCGTTGTTGATTATGGTTGGTGTGGTGCTTGATACGTTACAGCAGGTTGAAAGTTACTTGCTCATGCGCCGTTACGAAGGGCTAATGAAATCTGGTCGAGTGCAAGGTCGGACAAATGAGACAGTAGCAGCTTAATTCGCATGTCAGGTTCTGATAAGAAAGATAAGATGATTTATGTCAGAAGCGATGAGGAAATTGCTCTGATAAAGGTCAGTGCGCAGGTACTTGGAAAAGCACATGCCGAAGTTGCAAAACTAATTCGGCCTGGTGTTACAACAAAGGAACTTGATACAGTCGCCGAAACGTTTATTAAAGATAACGGTGGCTCTCCATCTTTCTTAGGTTATAATAAATTTCCTGCTTCACTTTGTATCTCTGTGAACGATGTAGTAGTTCATGGATTTCCTAGCCGCTACGAGCTTCGCGATGGCGATATTATATCTATCGATTGCGGAGTGAAGTTAAACGGGTACCATAGCGATAGTGCATATACATACCCTGTTGGGGATGTAAGTCCGGCCGTACGCCGGTTGCTGACAAGAACTAAAGAGTCACTTTACATTGGCTTGGAAAAGGCAGTAGATGGTGGCAGAATTGGGGATATTGGCTATGCCATTCAAAGCTATACAGAGAAGTTTGGTTATTCAGTGGTTCGAGAATTAGTGGGACATGGGGTTGGTCAAAACCTGCACGAAGCACCTGAAGTACCCAATTATGGGAAGCGTGGTCAAGGTCCGAAATTACGTGAAGGTATGATTCTGGCCATTGAGCCGATGATTAACTTTGGCAAGAAAGGCATTGTACAGGAGCGTGATGGCTGGACAATCCGTACGGTTGATCGTAAGCCATCAGCTCACTTTGAACATACGGTGGCTGTACGTAAAGGCAAGCCTGAGATTTTGACAACCTTTGAATATATAGAAGCAGTCACCGCGAACACGAGCCTGATGGTCGAAACACCGGAACTGATGGCAGCATAAAGCGAACATGGCAAAGCAGAATTCTATAGAGCAGGATGGCGTAATTTTGGAAGCATTATCGAATGCAATGTTCCGGGTTGAACTGGTAAACAAGCACGAAGTAATTGCTCATATTTCGGGTAAGATGCGGATGAACTACATCAAAATTTTACCTGGAGATCGCGTTAAGTTAGAGATGTCGCCTTATGATTTAAGTAAGGCGAGGATTGTTTATCGGTATAAATAACATAAGGAACCATGAAAGTCAAAGCGTCGATTAAGAAGCGCAGCGAAGACTGCATTGTGATCCGTCGGAAAGGGAAACTGTACGTGATCAATAAAAAGAATCCCCGTTACAAACAAAGACAAGGTTAAGCATGGCACGTATTGCAGGTGTTGATATTCCAGACAAGAAGCGTGGTGAGATTGCGCTGACATACATCTACGGCATTGGTCGTAGCCGGGCTAAAAAAATTCTAACCGATGCTGGTATTAGCGTTGATAAGAAAGCCAGTGAGTGGTCAGACGATGAAGCCAGTGCTGTACGTAACGCCATCTCTAGTGAATACAAAGTAGAGGGTCAGCTACGCTCAGAAGTGCAGTTGAGCATCAAACGGTTGATGGACATTGGTTGCTACCGTGGGCTCCGGCACCGGAAAGGGTTGCCAGTTCGTGGTCAGCATACTAAAAACAACTCCCGTACCCGGAAAGGTAAGCGGAAGACAGTTGCTAACAAGAAGAAAGTAACTAAGTAATTAATTGGTCGTTCAGCGTTGTTAGGAGCACTTGCAGTCACTTAACTATACAGGTGACAACTAGTGAAAGCCGACATCATTTTGACGATTACCTCTAAAAACAATGGCTCAAGCAAAACGCAAAGACAAAGCGAAAAAGCGGGTAGTAGTTGTTGAATCGGTTGGCCAGGTGCACATCCGGGCTACGTTCAACAATATTATCATTTCGATCACCAACATGAACGGCCAGGTTATTTCCTGGGCGTCGGCTGGTAAAATGGGTTTCCGTGGTTCTAAAAAGAACACGCCTTATGCCGCCCAGACAGCCGCTCAAAACTGTGCTACCGTTGCCCATGATTTGGGTATGCGGAAAGCCGAAGTGTTTGTGAAAGGTCCAGGATCAGGCCGTGAGTCGGCCATCCGTACCATTCAGAACTCAGGTATCGAAGTTACCACAATCCGTGACATTACTCCGCTGCCGCACAATGGGTGTCGGCCGCCAAAACGTCGTCGCGTATAATTTACGGATGGCATGAATAGGGGCAGGCGACATTAAGTTGTGTCTGTCCAATGTTTCACAATTATTCATTCATTGAACGAATGGCACGTTATATTGGGCCAAAAGCCAAAATTTCGCGTAAGTTCGGTGAGCCTGTTTTAGGCCCCAGCAAAGCGCTACAAAAGAAAAACTACGGACCGGGTATGCACGGTCGAGGCCGTAAGCGGAAGCAGTCTGAATACGCCCTCCAACTGCTCGAGAAGCAGAAAGTAAAATATACATACGGCATTTTGGAGCGCCAGTTCCGTGCCTTATTCCATCGTGCTCAGGTTCGCGAAGGTATTACGGGTGAAAACCTGCTGAAATTGTGTGAAGCACGTTTAGATAACACCGTATACCGCTTAGGTATCGCTTCGTCACGTCGGGCTGCTCGTCAGCTGGTATCACACAAGCACATTATTGTGGATGGCGAAGTAGTGAATATTCCTTCGTATTCATTGAAGCCTGGTCAATTGATTGGCGTCCGTGAGAAATCTAAATCGTTGGAAGCCGTATCGTCGAGCTTGTCAGCCCGGAACACGAAGCGTTATAACTGGGTTGAGTGGGATGGTCAGCAAATGACGGGTAAGTTTATCAGCTACCCTGAGCGGGATCAGATTCCAGAGAATTTCAATGAACAGGCTATCGTCGAATTGTATTCGAAGTAATCGGGCTGGCGGAACTCCTTGGGTTCTGCCGCCTTTACTATAGAGTTAACGGTTATTACGTTTTCAGTTTTTGGTTAGAAGTGCTTACATAGATGCTTTTCCAACTGAAAACTTTCAACTAAAACTGGAAACTCATATTTGAGTCTTCACGCCAAGGCAGAGAACTGCTGTAAACAATACGAAACGTATGTCAATTTTAGCGTTCCAAATGCCCGACAAAGTCGTAGTGGAGAAAGCCGACGACTTTCACGGGGTGTTTGAATTCAAACCCCTTGAAAAAGGATACGGTGTAACAATCGGTAACGCGCTTCGGCGTATTTTGCTGTCATCATTGGAAGGTTACGCTATTACAAGCGTAAAGTTTCCTGGTGTGTTGCACGAGTTTTCTTCTATCGAGGGCGTAGTTGAAGACGTGACGGAGATCATCTTGAACCTGAAAATGGTTCGTTTTAAGAAGATCAACGACATGGTTGACAACAAGATCACGGTAAATATTAAGAAGCAATCGGTCCTGAAGGCCGGTGATATATCTAAGTTCTCGCCATCGTTTGAAGTGCTTAATCCTGAATTGGAGATCTGCCACATCGACGATACGCGTGACTTAGAGATGGAAATTTTCGTGGAAAAAGGCCGCGGCTATGTTCCGGCTGACGAACCACGAGCCAATGAGCTGCCGTTTGGCCACATCCCAATTGACGCTATTTACACACCTATCAAAAATGTGAAATACAGCGTTGAAAATACCCGGGTTGAGCAGAAAACGGACTATGAGCGCTTGCTGCTAGATATTGAGACGGATGGATCGATCCACCCAGAAGAGGCTCTAAAGGGTGCCGCTTATATCTTGATTCAGCACTTCATGCTGTTCTCGGATCAAACGATGACTTTTGAGACGACCAAGCCAGAGGAAGAAAATGTGGTGGATGAGGAAGTACTGCACATGCGCAAACTTCTGAAAACGTCGCTGGCTGATCTGGATCTGTCGGTTCGTGCTTACAACTGTCTTAAGTCGGCAGATGTTCGGACACTTGGTGACCTTGTTCGCCTGGAGATTTCGGACATGATGAAGTTCCGTAACTTTGGTAAGAAGTCGCTGACGGAGCTTGAGCAATTAGTTGCTGAGAAGAATTTGACGTTCGGCATGGATGTCGCTAAGTATAGACTAGACGAAGATTAATCGCTATCGACTGGCGCGTCAGTTGTGAAATTCACGCGCCGGTTTTGATTAACCAAAACAATGAGACACGGTAAAAAAGATAACCACCTAAGCCGGACGCACTCGCACCGCGAAGCGATGTTGCAGAACATGGCGTCGTCGCTTATCCTGCATAAGCGTATTGAGACGACAGTTGCGAAGGCGAAAGAACTCCGCAAGTTTGTGGAGCCTATTCTGACTCGGGCCAAAGACGATACGTACCAGAATCGTCGGGTCGTGTTCCAGTCGTTGAACGATAAAGAAACGATGAAAGAACTGTTCGGAACAGTGGCCGATAAAATCGCCAGTCGTCCGGGTGGTTACACGCGTATCATCAAATTAGGTAACCGTTTGGGTGACAATGCCCAAACCTGCCTCATCGAATTGGTTGACTTCAACGAGGTGCTGATTGCTGCTGCTGCCGAAAAAGCATCTGCTGCTACCAAAACGCGCCGAAGCCGTCGCGGTAGTTCAGCAAGCCGCCAGGGCGTTGCTACGACCACTGAAGCTGCTCCTGTTGCTGAAGTTACAGAAGTAGAAGCTACGCCTGCTGTAGAAGCAACAACTGAAGAAAGTCCTGTTGCTGAGGCCGCTCCTGTTGCTGTAGATACCACAACGGAAGCACCTGCTGATGAAACGCCATCTGCCCCTGAAGCATCGGCCGACGACGAAACTAAGCAGAGCTAATGACGAAGTCGTCGTTCATACAAAATTGGGGTTAACCGTTATGGGTTAGCCCTTTTTTTTAGTCTTTTCTAGTCAAAACGTACTTATGAAACATACGCAGCAACCCGAAGCTCTGCTGGTTTTACAAGATGGCTCGGTGTATCGAGGGCTGGCCCTTGGAAAGATTGGTACAGCTGGTGGCGAAATCTGCTTTAACACCGGCATGACCGGCTATCAGGAGATTTACACAGACCCCTCGTATTACGGGCAAGTTATTATTAATACGACCTCTCACATTGGTAACTACGGGGTTCTAAACAACGCCGAACAAGAGTCAAGTGGAGTGAAAATCCGCGGAATGGTTTGTAATTTTTTCTCAAACATCCATTCGCGTTATACGGCTGATGGTTCTCTTCAAGACTACTTCGAACGGGCGAATATTGTGGGAATTCACGGGGTTGACACACGGCAGCTTGTTCGATACATTCGCTCGAAGGGCGTAATGAACTGCATTATCTCATCGGAGATTCTTGACCCTGCTGTGTTGTTAGCTGAATTACAAAAAGTGCCTAATATGGAAGGGCTTGAATTATCGTCGGAGGTTTGTACCAAAGAGTCTTACGAGCAAGGAGATCCCGAAGCTAAATTACGCGTTGCTGTACTAGATCTGGGCGTTAAGCGTAGTATTCTAAGTAATTTTAACGAGCGCGGGGTGTTCTGTAAAGTTTTCCCAGCTCGTACGCCATACAATGAGTTGGCGGACTGGAAGCCTAACGGCTATTTTATCGCCAATGGCCCAGGGGACCCTGCTGCCATGCCTTACGCGGTTGAGACGGTTAAGCAAGTCTTGGACGAGGAAAAGCCTGTATTTGGCATTTGCCTGGGCCATCAGATCTTATCGCTGGCTAGTGGCATTTCAACGTATAAAATGCATAATGGACACCGTGGCCTTAACCATCCCGTTAAGAATTTGATTACTGGTCATTGTGAAATTACATCGCAAAATCACGGGTTCGCCGTTCGCGCGGAAGAAGTGCTGGATCACGCAAACGTTGAGCTAACACACGTAAACCTGAATGATAAGACTATTGAAGGAATTCGTCGGAAAGATAAGCCCGCGTTCTCCGTACAGTACCACCCGGAGTCATCTCCAGGACCGCACGATTCGAGGTATTTGTTTGATCAGTTTGTTGGAATGATGAAAGAGTAAGAGATAGCCCGGAAATGTTTCCGGGCTATTTTTTTATGTCAGCTTTTCGCCAAAACTCCCGGCTCCAGATGCGTTGGAACATCCACTTGCGCGAACGCAGAGAAACCGGTAAGTACGCATGAGCTTGTTTCGTACTTTGCTGGTAGTAGCTGTCATCATCAGTCAAAATCAAAGACCGATAACTGTTGGCGTCTTTGACAGTTAAATCGGCAAAGGGAAGCTCTGGCTGCCAGTTTGAATGACTAATTCGAAGTTTGTCTTTCAGCAGCGAAGCAGAAGGCAACGTCGCGTTAAGTCTAGGCCTTAAAACGAACCGTTCTTGAGCTACGTCAAGGGCATAATGCAAATAAGCTTTCAAGAGCTTGGGGCCTTCATTGGCTGTATTATCAACGGTTAATTCGTTGGGCCACAGACTTGTAATAACATAAATACGTTCGCGGGCTCTAGTAATGGCTACGTTCAAGCGGTTTCCGCCCCCAGCTGCATTTAGGCTACCAAATTGCATGGCTAATCGTCCACGTTCGTCGGGTGCATAACCAATCGAAAAAATGATGATATCGCGTTCATCTCCCTGTACGTTCTCAATGTTCTTTACAAATAGCCCTTCTTCAACAGATAGTTTATAAAAAGGCCCTTCCTGACTATTGAACGATTCGTCTAACATATCCTGAATGAGCTGCTGTTGCGGATAATTAAACGTAACGATACCTACAGAACGGCCTGGAAGCTCAGTGGCCGATTGGCTGAGAATTTCTAGAACAGCTTCGGCCTCCGCTCGATTCGTGTTTTGCTGCCAAGTACCTTTAACGTTCAGATAACGAATAGCGGGTTCATGGTGATTAATGTCGTCGTAGTGCGGAAGTAAGGATAGTCTGTTTCCGTAAAAGTGTTGATTTGAGAATGTAATCAGGTCGAGCGAACGACTACGATAATGCTCGGTTAACGAAACTTGTGGTAGGTATTGAGCCGCTAATTCCAGTAGTGATTCTGCTTCCAGAGCAGCTGGCGTTTCGTCGTCTGCTTCTGGTTCGCCTAGCCGTGTTCGGTATAAATCACTCGGCCGCAACTGCTGATTATCGCCAGTTACAACCACTTGTTTTCCCCGTGCTATTGCCGGTACTCCATTTTCGGCAAAGCACTGAGAGGCTTCGTCGAAAATGACCAAGTCAAATAAATCATCCTGGAGCGGAAATAATGCAGAGACTGATTCGGGAGAGGCCAGCCAGCACGGAACCAATTTGAATAGCTCACTGGCAAATGCTTCAAGAAGTTTACGGACGGGCCAGACGTTTCGTTTCTTTGTTGTCTGATGCAGCAAATCTCGGTAAGTCACTACGTTGTTGAGCCGATTATAGGCGAGGTTACGGTACGTTTGCTCACGTAATTTCACAAGCAAAATATCACGGCTCAACATCTGCTTACGCTCAACGCTGGTTTGTAATGCCTGCTCCAACTGACTCATTTTAAGCGATGATACACTACGGAGCTCCGGATGCTGACGTTCGAGATGATTGAGCCACGTTAAGCGAAGGGAATTCAGAAACAGTTCATTCCAGCTAGCAGGAGGCCTATCGAGCAAACGTTCAAGTACGGTTCGTTCGACTACTGAAAAGCCTTCCTGGAGGCAATCTGCTTCAACGAGCAAATCAAAGTCTCGCCGTAACGATTGCTGAAGCTCGTGAACGCACCTATCGTCTTGCCAGATACAAGTAACTTGACTATCAGTTAGATACTGTTGACTAACCAATTGTTGCTCCTGTAAGTCTTTAGCTCTAGCTAATATTACGTTTATAGCATCTCTAAACTGCTGGGGTGTCTGATAAAGTGAGTCAGGTAGATGGCGTAAGGGCTGTGAATCGTTGATGCGCTCCATTACGTGCTGGGCTCGACGCAGCAGCTCCAGGCTGTCGGGCGTAATGGTCAGGGGCAGGTCATCAAGGATAGCTTTAACTTTCTGCTCAACCGTGTCGAGTACAATGCGTTTCTGAATCTTGTTCTTGAGTATGTGCAGATCCCCTTCGGACAGGGTTAGTCCGTTGGCGGCTATTACCCGTTGAAGTTGCATTTTGCCGGGGTTGGTGAGTTGCCACCAATTCCACTGAATCCAGGATGGACGGGTAGCCAGGGCATCATTCAACAACGTATTAAAACTACTGACGTCGTCGGTTGCCAGCGAAAGTTCAGGGCCAGGAGCGGCCAGCGTAGTTTGCCATGACGATGCTACGTGCTCGTAGTAAGCATCACTAACGGATAGGGCGGGATGCGCTGGGTTGACTCTGAAATGCTTGATCAGCCTCCAGAGAGCAGCGACATCTGGAGTATCGATCAAGGTTAGCAAGGCTGTTAATTCCCAGTCATGCTGTTGCCAGTCGGCTAGTTCATTGAGAGAGAGGGGACGACCTAACAAATGAGTCAACTGCTCGTTGGTAATGGTTCTGGTGCGTGCCCAGTTAACGAGTGTCTGGTCAATTTTGGGTAAATCAGAATTTGAGAAAGGCGCGAAATTAACGCGATCACTCCACGAATGCGTTGGCCCAAGCTGCTGCTGATACATTGCGTAATCAACCAGCCGACGAACAAAGTTATCCACAGTGGCCATGTGGAGTTGTTGATAAACATCGTCCAGCGGAATGACCGGCTCGTTTGGATTACTAGTCAGGTATAGTTCTTTGGGCGAAACGCCACAAACGCTGGTATCAAATAACGCGTCTTTGAATGTTTGCAGGTAAGTAACCGTTTCATCGATTTGGCGGCTCTCAATATCGAAATCACGTTCGAGCAATACAGTGTTTAAACTGTTGTTTTGCTGGCGATAGGTATCAATTTGCTCAATCTGTTTGGCAATCTGGTTGTATACAGCCCGTCGGTCTTCCTGGAAGTCGTGAATGAGCGCCACAAATGGGGTCATGCCTACTGCCTCCAGCCGCTTTTGCACCACGTCGAGTGCGGCTCGCTTCTGACACACCAGCAACACGCGTTTACCAGAAGCAGCCGCGTCGGCCATCAGGTTTGCTATCAACTGCGATTTACCTGTGCCGGGTGGCCCCTGAACTACTAACGATTGGCCAGCTTTGACTGCTCGAATAGCCACCTCCTGGGAGGCATCCATCAGTAGGGGAGTGTGTAAATTTCTCTCAAGGATAGTAACCGGAGAGGAGCGGAAATCGAAGTCGTCCGGCGCTACGTCATCGGTGAACAGTCGATCACTTTCGGCTATTCGCTCAATCAAAGCATCATAGTCGGGCACCAGATATGATCCGGCCTGGGGAAAGATGCCTAAAACCGCTTCGGGATATAGCTTCAACTCTCCGGTACGCTCTAGTTGACCGAGGTCTTTAGCTGTTAATTTGTTGAAAAGCTGAAGTCGGTCGCTGAATAGATCCTGATTGAAATTGATTTCGAGTGGGCTCTCTTTTAACCATTCATACAGCTGGGTACGAAACACTAAGGGGTCTTTATCGTAATCATCTACGTTTTTTTCAATGACCTCATCCGGTAGTTTAACCTGGTTGAACTGACCGTAGGCTAACGCTAAGGTTGGATTCAAAAAGGCCAGTTCGTCACCCCGTCGGTTAAGTTTCCAGAATTTACCTTGCTGTTCAATCTGTACGGGAAAAAAAAGCAGCGGCCCGTGGATGACGGTCTCGTCCAAAAATTTTCCCCGTACGAATGGCCAGCCGACGTATAAATCTTCTGTACCGCGTTCTTCTTCAATAAAACGGGCGGTTCGGTCGATCCGGCGGAGTTTACGGCTAACCTCATTACTGCGTTCCTGCCGGGCATCGAGCACTTCACAAAGAGAAACTGACGGTCTTCGCCCAATCAGATCGGCGACTACCGAAAACGAAGCTCTGTTAAGTAGAAAATCCGTTTCATGCAGGTCTATAAACTGATCCGCTGGCAGGCTCGTCAGCAACAGCGACCGATTGCGGCTGCTAAGATTGGTTAAACGTCGGCGAAAGGTTTTAAGAACGGAGGGTTGTACCGGAATTTTCACAGTGTTAGAAAGATTGCCAGGAGTATAACGCAATAAGCCAAAAATCCTGACAATCTTCTAAACTTATGAATTTGGCTGATTCGCGGAGTGCTCTCCACTCTTGTCAGGTATTAGCCAGGAGGCCAGAATACTGACGGCTAAAATCGTAACAATGATATAAAGCGAATACACGGGTTTAAATCCGATGCCTTCCAGCCAATGCTCGGCCAGCATCTTAACACCAATAAATGTTAATAGTACGGCCAGGCCTACTTTCAGGAAGCGGAATTGGCTCATAATGCTCGACAAGAAGAAGAACATCGAGCGTAGGCCCATGATGGCGAAAACGTTGGAAAAGAAAACGATGTACGGGTCTTTCGTGATGGAGAATATAGCTGGGATAGAATCAACGGCGAATACTAAATCAGTAAAGGCTACAACGATAACAATGATAAACAACGGCGTAACAAACAGTTTCCGGTCTGATTTGCGTCGGACGAAGAAATTGTCGGTTACGTTGCGCTTATACACATTCAGGTATTTGCTGGCAAACCGTACAACTGGATGGCTACTCGGGTCAATTTTCTCATCTTCTTCTTTCTGGAAAAACAGCTGAATACCAGTATAGACCAGAAAGGCACCGAAGAGGTACATGATCCACTCGAATCGCTGAATCAATGCCGAGCCAACGAAAATGAAAACAAATCGTAAGACGATGGCACCAAGAATTCCCCAAACCAAAATCTTCTTGTAATAGCGTTCCCGAACGCCAAACGAATTGAATATTAAGATAAAAACAAAAATATTATCGGCCGACAATGAGTATTCGACCAAATAGCCGGTGATGTACTCCAACGCCATATTCGCCTGAAAACGCTCCAGACTGGCCGCAAAATTGCCTGAAACAAGGTCGACATGGCTTGCATACTTGCTTTGTACTTCCTCAAGTCGGGCCATGTCGGTGATGCCATGCACCAGGTAACCATAATTCTTCAGGAAAAAGTAAAACGCAATTGACAGTGCAACCCAGATGGCACTCCAGAAAGCGGCTTCTTTAAAATGAACAACGTGGCTCTGTTTCTTGGAGAATGCTCCAAGGTCGAGCGCCATTATGAGTAGAACAAAAGCCGCGAAGGCCAAAAAGAAAGTAGTTTCGCTAGTTAACATAAGCTATCGGCACAGACATAAACTTAACCTTGCCCAGCCTTGAAAGTTGAAATTTCAGAGGTAAAACTACACCCAATCTGTTGAACGAGCAGAGTTGATTGGGCAAAATATTGGCATACTGCTACGTATCCCTTAGTTTTGAACCATGTTTAATAATAAAAAGGTCATTGTGGTGATGCCCGCCTACCGGGCCGCTCTGACATTGGAGCGTACCTACCGTGAAATTCCATTCGATTTAGTAGACGATGTTATTCTTGTCGACGATGCCAGTCCCGACAATACAGTCGAAGTTGCCCGTCAATTAGGCATCCGGCATGTGATCCGTCACGACAGAAACAAAGGCTACGGCGGTAACCAAAAAACATGCTACGCTAAAGCCCTTGAGCTGGGGGCTGATATTGTGGTTATGCTTCACCCCGACTACCAATACACGCCCCTGCTGCTGCCAGCCATGATTTCCGTTATTGGCAACGGGCTATATCCGGTCGTGTTTGCATCACGTATATTGGGTAAAGGTGCATTGAAGGGGGGGATGCCCATGTATAAATACATCGCGAACCGATTTCTGACATTTACGCAAAATCTGCTTATGAATCAAAAGCTCTCCGAGTACCATACGGGTTATCGGGCGTTTTCGGGTGAGGTGCTGCGTAGTTTAGATTTTACTCATAACTCCGACGATTTCATTTTTGACAATGAAATGATAGCTCAGATTTTTTATAAAGGCTACGAAATCGGCGAAGTGACGTGTCCAACCAAGTATTTTGAAGAAGCGTCGTCAATCAACTTCCGACGCAGTTCTATCTACGGCCTCGGCGTTTTGCGGACGTCGGTGCTTTATATGTTTACAAAACTTGGGCTAATGCGCTGGAAGATTCTAAAGTAACCAGCTCCGGTTGAGTTACTACTGACTCTAGTACCATTGACTCGAGCGTTAGGCCGGGGCCAAATGCGCAACTCAGAATGTTGGGTCGGTCCGGATCAAGCTGTGCTTCGCCAGCGGTTAGATCATTCCAGATTTCTTTTAAAACAAACAGTACCGTTGCCGACGACATGTTCCCGTTCTGGCGCAGCACTTCGTACGCATAGCGGTCGTCGTAAGCGGTAATGCCTAACTGTTCTTCAATGACTTCCAGAATGCGCCGTCCGCCCGGATGCAGGGCATAATAGCCAATATCGTCGAGCGTCAGGTTGCACTGGTCGAGCAGGCGCTCCATAAGTTGACCAATACCCTGCTGGATAAATGTTGGCACCTGCGACGTTAACGTCATCTCGAAGCCAAAATCACTCACATGCCAGGCCATTGCTTCCTTACCTTCGGGCAATAAATCGCAATAAAACGACCGCAGGCGAAACGATTGATCCGGTCGAGGACGGCTTTCAACTAACACGGCCGCTGAACCGTCGGCGAACAGCGCGTTAGATAGCAAGTGATCTGTTTCTGTCTTCTTCTGAAAATGGATTGTGCAGAGCTCTACACATACCACCAGTACCTTAGCGTCAGGATCGGCCCGGACGATTGAATCGGCGGTTTTTAGGCCGTTGAACGCGCCATAGCACCCCATAAAATTGATGGCAAGTCGTTGGGTCGAGGTTGGCAGGCCCAGCGCTTCGATAATCTCAATATCGGGACCAGGCGCATAAAGCCCTGTGCAGCTAACGGTAATGAGGTGCGTTATGGTTTGCGGATTAAAATCGGGATAACTCTGAAAACAGTCGTCAATCGCTTGTAAGGCCAACGGTACCGCTTCCTGGCGATAGACGCCCATTCGCTGACTTACCGTTGGAAAAGGTTCCATGCCTGGTGTATTTGCATAAAACGTAAATTCGCCTTTAGGCCGAACGTAATCCGCTAATACTGAATGCCGTTGGTCGATACGTGTGTGGCGGTATAAAGCCATAAGCCTCCGGCTGTCGCGCTCATCCAATTGGAGTACATCGGCCATAAACTCGGCCGCTTTCTGCTGCGTAGAAGAATAGGCCGGTACAGCCGTACCAATGCCGTTAACGTAACCGCTTACTTGTTTTCGCATTTCGTGGGTATTCCGTAGCAACGGATTATTGACTTCTGAACAACTCTGTATACATCATATAACTACAGCCTGTACTGAAAGTTCTGTAATTTGGTCACACCTTATCAACGAATAGCTAATGAATGCCCGCGCCATCTGGCTGCACCTACGCGTGCCGTTTTCGTTCTTCATGTTTCCTATTTTCTGGTTCGCGCTTAGTCAATCACCTAAGCTTGATGCATGGCGAGCTATAACCGTGTTTCTCGTTGTGCACTTATTACTTTACCCCGCCAGCAATGCCTACAACAGCTATTTTGATAAAGATGAAGACAGTATTGGGGGACTGGAAAAGCCCCCGCCCGTGACAAAGACACTTTACTGGGTATCGTGGGCACTTGATATTTTGGCGCTGATCATTGGAGCGTTCGTAAACTGGGCTTTCGTTGTGTATTTACTCGTTTATGGCTTCATCACAAAAGCGTACAGCCACGATCGAATCCGACTTAAGAAGTATCCTATCTTAAGTTGGTTGCTCATCAGCGTGCTGCAAGGCGGCATCACATACATCATGATTTACGTTTCCATCAATAATTTACCTCTATCAGCGGTGGGGGAGCCTAAACTTCTTTTTGGCGGTTTACTCGGGACGTTAAATTTATTAGCGCTGTACCCAGTCACGCAGGTCTATCAACATGCCGAAGATGCCCGCCGGGGAGACATGACCATTAGTCGGCTGCTGGGCATTCGTGGAACGTTTATTTGTGCTATGTTGATGTTCTCGCTGTCTATTATAGCTTTCTACATTTATTTCGGAGGAAATTATTTCTTTTTTATCTATCTGCTGCTGCTGTCACCGGCAGTCATCTTTTTCCTGAGATGGTTCTGGCGTGTCTATCACGATAACCGTTGGATCAACTACCGGACAACGATGCAAATGATGTGGACGTCTGGCGCCTGTCAGAACATTTTTTTTCTACTGCTAGCCGTTTTAACTCATTCGTAGTCAGATTTTAGCGGTTAGATGCGCACGTAACGATAATTTTTTTTGGCCAAGGGGCTTGACAAACGCCGAAAACCCCCTAAATTTGCATCCACAATTCGCTAATGATATGGCGAAACGTAACGCGAAAGTAGCTCAGCTGGTAGAGCGCGACCTTGCCAAGGTCGAGGTCGCGGGTTCGAACCCCGTCTTTCGCTCCACGAAAAGGCACCGCCCGACGGTGCTTTTTTCGTAAATGCCGGGATGGTGGAATTGGTAGACACGCCGGACTTAAAAAATTGAGTGCTCGGCTGGAAACGGCCGATGTAGAACCGCTTAAATTCGGGGAAACCTTATCAAGCAATTGACTGGCAATCCCGAGCCAAGCCCCCAACAAAACGGTTGGTGTGGAAGGTGTAGAGACTTAATAGGCGGCACCCTAACGATTTAGACGAGGGTGAAGAGAAAGTCCAGACCACAAATTGCTGCATTGGGCAGCAAGCCGTGAAAACGGTAGTTGGTACGAAAATCCTGTGGGCCACAAGCCCGTGCGGGTTCGACTCCCGCTCCTGGTACATTATTAAAAAAGCCCTGTCAATTGTTGACAGGGCTTTTTTTGTGAAAAATCATAAAACAAAAAGGCCACTTCCGTAGAAGCGACCTGCAATCTGATCTATAGGCTACAGGGCAAATGAACGGCCCCGGATGGAAATGCAATTAGAAGAGATCTTTAATGTCAATCCGGCGGTGTAGGTGCTCTTCATCTTTAAAGGGTAGCATCACCATAACCTGGCCATGCTCGTGTACCGCTTCAATTTGATCGGCGTCGACAAACGATGGGATGTCTAAAACACGTAAGAACATAGGTACAGCTAAACGCTGACTGGCGCCGTCTTCTTGTTGGCTAACTGATGTACTAACTAATAATGTATATAGAACTAGCTTGTTACCTTCGACCAATACGTTAAAAGAGTTAGCACTTACACCTGGAGCTGACAGGGTAATTATAAGACGTTCGTCTTCGCGCTCGACGTTCATAGTCGTCTGGCTCGAACCGCCGTAAAGGGTATTGAGCAAATCAATCTGTCCACCCGTCCCTTGAAACACATTTTCTATCGCTTTCATAGGAGTTGCTATTTACTGTTCAAGTATTACTTACTAATCAAACCCCGTGCCTAAGCAAAATGGCTTGCTTTTCCCAGCCAAACTGTCAGCCAATAATTTTAATTTTTGGCCAATAATGCCGTTTTGACGCTTTATATACGTGTTTTTTATTTTCCCAGATCACTTTGACGCTAATTATCAGCAAAAATAAATTGTTGAGGTTTGTAGGCTTTGTGGGGTTTTTGTTCCACAAAACACCACACCATCGAAGAAACAGGTAACCTGGTTTTGGTGGCGTTAAGCCCGTATCTTTGTTGTATCATGCATATTAGAATCGGAACGCGCAGCAGTCGATTAGCCGTGTGGCAGGCCGAACACGTACAGACTCTTCTGCACGCGGCTGAACTGACTTCAGAATTAGTATTTATCGAAACCAAAGGCGATCAGGTGCTGGATCGGTCGCTGGCTAAGATTGGTAGTAAGGGGCTATTTACACAGGAACTGGAAGATCAGTTACGGGCCGGTAGTATTGATATTGCGGTGCATAGTGCTAAAGATTTACCGTCCAGCTTGCCTTCAGATTTAGAAATTATTGCGTTCACAGAGCGAGAGCAGGCCAATGACGTGTTGGTTAGTCGTAACAAAGCCTTGTCACTGAAAGGAGGAGAGGAGTTCAGAGTTGGTACATCGTCAACGCGTCGGGTGGCTATGCTTAAGCACTTCTGCGAGCATCTGACCGCAGTTGACATGCGGGGAAACCTGCAAACTCGACTTCGGAAACTCGATGAAGGCCAGTGCGACGCGCTCTTACTAGCCTACGCTGGTGTCCACCGCATGGGCTATGATGACCTGATTGTTGAACACCTGCCCGTAGCTGAGTTTACACCAGCCGTTGGCCAGGGAAGCATAGCCATAGAGGTTGCGTCGTCGTTAAACAGTGATGTCCGTGATGCTATTACGCGTGTCGTAACTCATGAACCTACGGCCATTTGTCTACGAGCTGAACGGGCTTTTTTGGCACGTCTGGAAGGAGGATGCAGTATTCCAACGTTTGCATTGGCCCACTGGAGCGACGAACAAACAATCAGTATAACCGGCGGAGTAATTAGCCTGGACGGTAATGAGCTGATTCGTGAAACCTTCACGGGACCACCGGCGGAGAGCACTTTACTGGGCCATTCGTTGGCCGAAAGTATTTTGGAACGCGGGGGCGATGAGTTGTTGCAACGTATTCGCAGCTCGATATGGTCGTAACCATTGCTCGAACTGATCAGGAGATTCGTCAGTGTCTGCCTGCGCTCCTGCTTCTACGTCCACACTTAACCGCCGACGAAGCATTCAGCCGGATTCGCTTTCAACAGGAGCATGAACGCTTTGTGCTCGCGTTTATCAACGACGGTGGGGAGAGGGCTCCGGCTGTGATTGGGTATCGAACGATGCATTTACTCTACAGTGGTAAAACGCTGTACATTGATGATCTTTCTACAATAGCCGAAGCTCGCGGGAAAGGATATGCCAGCGCTCTGCTGGATTTTGTGGTTGACGAAGCTCGTAAAGGTAGTTATCAATGCGTTTCACTAGATTCCGGTCAGAACCCCGCCCGCTACGATGCGCATCGGTTATATTTGAGCAAACGGTTCAATATAACCTCGCATCATTTCAAGCTGGATTTATAGCCGATTTAGCTGCCTAAAAAACGAGCATCTTTTATTCACTGTTGATTCTTAACGCCCAATGAATCTGTTCCGAATTAGTTGGAGTAACCTGAAAGATAAGCCTCTAAGCAGTTTTTTGAGTGGTCTGCTGATGACATTCGGTATTACCATCATATCGTTACTCCTGCTGCTGAATAAACAACTGGATGATCAGTTCCGGAAGAATATTAAAGGGGTTGACATGGTGCTGGGAGCGAAGGGAAGTCCGCTGCAACTGATTCTATCGAGTATTTATCAGATTGACTCTCCGGTAGGCAACATTCCGCTCGATGAGGCCGAGCGGTTAACTCGTAACCCGATGATCCAGACGGCCATTCCGCTGGCTATGGGCGACAATTATCGTTCGTTCCGCATTGTTGGCACAAACAAAAAATACCTTGATCACTTTGGGGCAACGGTTGGACAAGGGCGACTGTTTCAGCAGGATCTGGAGACCGTTATTGGCCTGCGTGTGGCCGAAGTGGCCGGGTTGAAACTGGGTGATACGTTCGCCGGTTCGCACGGACTTGATGCCGAAGGGGAAGAACATGCCGACAGTAAGTATAAGGTTGTGGGTATTTTGAACCCGACTAGTACGGTTGCCGATCAGCTTATATTAACGCCTGTGTCGAGTGTGTGGGCCATTCACGAACATGCGGAGCACGAGGCAGAAGGGAAAGCTCATGAAGAAGAGGCTCACGAAGGCGAAGAACATGAAGAAGCGCCGAGGGAGATTACGAGCATGCTGGTGAAGTTCAGAAATCCGTTGGGTATGATGCTGGCGCGTGGCATCAACAGCAACTCGAAGCTACAGGCAGCCTTGCCTAACATTGAAGTAAACCGGCTATTCTCCTTGTTGGGTGTGGGCGTTGAAACGCTGCGTGGACTGGCCATTGTAATCATGCTGATTTCAGGCATTAGCGTATTTGTATCGCTCTACAATTCCTTGAAGGAGCGACGCTACGAAATGGCGCTCATGCTGTCGATGGGTGCGACCCGCGTTCAGTTGTTTGGCATGTTGCTAGTGGAAGGACTTGTGCTGGCGTTGATCGGCTTTACGCTGGGCATTTTGTTAAGCCGCGTTGGCTTATGGTTGTTTTCGACTAGAGTTTCGTCGGAGTATCACTATAACCTGGCAGCTTTTGAGATACTTCCCGAAGAGTGGGGACTATTAGGCGTAGCGGTGATCATCGGCTTATTAGCCGCTGCTTTGCCTGCTTTAGGCGTTTACCGCATGAACATATCGCGGACGCTGGCGGAGGATTAAGGTTGCGGCTTTCATGGAAAAGTACAGTGGTTTCCCTCACTCTAGGTGAAGTCAGTTTTTAGATAATTTTTATAGCAGTTCTATAACACAGATTATGTTATGGGAAATTTACTCGTAATACTAAACGACTCAAACGTTATGGTCGATTGGAATAATACTAAATGTTTATGCTAAAGCCTCTTTATGTGCCAAGCGTTCAAAACAGACTCAGCCTGAATTAAAGTGAGGCCAATAGGACTGGGTAGATCGTTCTTATACGACTGCTTACTAGCGGTCGTAAGTTCACACTCCCATCCTTTTTTATGAAGCAGGGAAGCTTCCCTCCAATCAACGTAATTGAAACGGACGATTAATCTTTCTCGAACGGTCCCGTCGAACGTATTGAATGTGTTTGCTCCATAATAAAAATCGGTCTCAGCTTGTAGTGTATCGTTTCTTGATGAAACTATCTTCATCTCATGGCAGGGAAACGTCAGCTCGCCTGGAGTCCGCCAAACTTCCGTATCCTGCCCCTGTTCATTAAGCCTTATACTCGATAACTGCCATCCGGTTTGTAGTAAGGGTAAGTCTAATTTCTTTCTCTGCTGATTATAATCCCATCCGAATTTTGGCTGTTTAGTCTCATAACAGGCATTAAACAAAAGGAAGATTAAGAAGCATAATGCACAAAAAATATATCTCATTTAGTATAAAATTCGCGTATGCTACTGATATAGGTTTACAAAGGGGAACAAAGCTGACTTTCAACCTTATATTGCACATTTCCGTACCGCACTCTTTTATAAGGATACCATCTTAACTTGTGAAAACCTTGTTGTCGATGAG
>NZ_JBHULN010000019.1:0-129045 GCF_042684525.1 Spirosoma soli
GAAGACAGAGCGGGACCTGAATCGGACCATGGGTCGTACCTAGCCACCGCGATAGGGAAGCCCGCTCTGATGTTTTTAGAAAGCTAGCTAATTCTTAGATTCTTACCATGCCACAAACCTAAAGGCCGATGCGGTCAGATTAACCCACAAGATAGGCTGATTCTACTTTTTTAGGCTCATCAGTCCGTTTTTAAACAGGCTCTGAATCCCGACTCCGGGTTAAAATGATTAATCGATATCCATTAAATCAGGACGATCGGCCAGATTAGGAATAGTATTAAAGTAGAGGCTAGTAAACATCATTTTCATCAGTGATAGGGGCATTAATATACTGTTCGCTACGATGGTAAACGGGGTTCTTCTAATGGATACTGTTAAAAGAACCCTGTTACACAACTATAAGCCTTGCTGGTTAGCGAACTGAATTAACTCTGATAGTTTATTGATACCAAGCTTGTAATAGATGTTTTTGCGGTGTGTTTTGACCGTTTCTTCTGACAAGAAGAGTTTATTGGCAATCTGTAAATTAGATAAACTATTACGGATTAAATTAATTATTTCGACTTCACGCGGAGTCAGGTTAAACTGTTTAATAAACTTATCGTCTCCATATGGGTCAATAACTTGTTCACTTGGCAAGTAATCGTAATAAGGTTTGCCATTAGCTACGCTTCTCAAACAAGTCAACAATTGGTCTGAGGAAGCACTTTTCAGGAGGTAACCCGCTACTCCGATGGCTCGAAGTTCACTGTATAACTTCTGGTAGTTATACATCGTAATGATTACCGTTCTCACATGAATGAACTCCCGCTGGATCTGGCGGGCGATATCAAGCCCGTTGCGATGGGGAAGGTTGATATCCAGTAAGACCAGATCCGGTTGAAGTTTGTGAATGACCGGAATAACATCGCGACCATCATACACCTGACCAACAACCGTAAACGTTTCGGTATTTGTTGTCAATAAAGTACGTAATCCATCGCTGAATAATTGATGGTCATCAGCAATGAGAATGCTTGTCAACCTGTTAGCTTCCATAGGTACTTGCCCGTTGTGCAATTGGAACAGTTAAGGTGATTGTTGTGCCTTTATGTCCGGCGTCAACCATTAAATCAGCACCTAGATAATTAGCTCGGGACCGAACATTACGCAGACCAATGCCCGCTTCTATACTTGCTTTCGCAGCACTGCCTAAGCCATCATCTTCAACCATTAAGGACACCATCTCAGGGTGAAAAAGTAATTGAATTGTTATGGTGCGAGCCTTGGCATGCTTCAGTGCATTATTGATAAGTTCAATCGCAATACGGTAGATAACCAGTTCAGCTTCAGCTTCTAACCGTCGTTCTTGGCCGAAGGTGACAAACAGAAACTTGGTATGGTCACTGACTTCCAGTCGACGGATAACCTCGCGTAAGTTTTCGGTTAAGCCCAGCTTATTGAACTCAGGTGGCATCAGGTTATGGGAGATGAGCCGAAGATCCCGGATCGCTTTTTCCATCAGGCTGACGAACTTTCGCAGCTCATGCTCCGAACAAGGTACCGTTTCCATTTGGACTTTAATGGTGGCTAAGGTAGCCCCCAGATCATCATGCAGGTCAGCGGCCAGTCGCTGGCGTTCTTCCTCTTGTGCTTGTAATACGCGCTTGAGATCTGCCCGTTGTCGACGTAGCTTGTAAAGCGTATAGTATCGGACCAACAGCACAACTACTATCAGCCCTGTCAGTAAGGCGCTTACTCGAAACCAGACTGTTTGCCACCAGGGAGGATGAATAACAATGGTTAATTGTTGTTCGGCCCAGGGTACGTCATTGTTAGCGCCTTTTACTCTAAAGATGTAAGTGCCTGGCGGGACGTGAGAATAGGAAGCAGTTCGTTCTGGACCGGATGGGTGCCAATGTTGATCATAATTTTCCAGCTTGAACTGATGACGGTTTAGTTCCGGACTTCGGTAGTCCAGATAAGCGAACGCGAAGGAGAGCTCATTTTCGTCGTGTTTAAGAATCAACTGTGGTTTAGTATAAGTCGTTGTCTCACCTTCAGGCAATGAACTGAAACTGACCAAGCGGGGTTGCCCGTTCACGCGAATATCAGTTAATACAACTTCGGCGGGCCAAACCTGATTTTTAACTTGAGTCGGGTGGAACGTATAGTATCCCATCCGATCTCCAAAATAAAGTTGGTCATTCGGTGTTTTGTAGCCCGAAAACTCCCACATAGTTCGACCGTTAACCCCTTGTAAGCGACCGTAGCGGGTGGTTACGTTTCGGCCCGGATTGTACTGTAATATACCTGATAAATCGCTGATCCATAAACTATTGTCATTACTCAGTTGTAGACTGGTAATGTTGACGGGTGAATTAGGATCGTTGGGCATCGCGGGTAGAAATCGGTCATTGGTTTGATCGTAGCGAAACAGACCGCCTACCCCACCTGCCCAAATCACTCCATGTTGGTCCTCAATCATTCCCGTAACTCGTAAACCTGGCAGATACCGTCGGAAAGAGTTTGTAATCTGATCATAACGGTTAACTCCTCCTTTAAAGTAGCCACCCGCCCAAAGCGCCCCCTTGTGATCTAACAGTAAAACAGGAATGCCATTGTCACTTAATGTCGTTGAGTCCAGCGGATTGTGCTGATGATGAATAAAGTAGCCTGTTCTAGGATCAAACTCATCAAGGCCTTGCGTAGTACCTAACCAAAGCTTGCCGTTCTGATCTTCACGAATTACATGCACATTATCCGTAATAAGCGAAGTAGCGCTTCTTTTACTATGAGGATACTGAGAAAAAGTTTGGGTTGACGCATGATAACGGTTAAGGCCTGCCCCTTTTGTTCCAATCCAGATTGTACCCTGGCGGTCTTGATAAATCTCCCTAACATCATCGGCTCCTAAACTGGTTGGCTGGGCTGCATCATGCCTAAACCAACGGACTCGGCCAGATTGAAGGTCCTGACACATCAACCCTTTCGCCGTACCAATCCAGAACTTCCCCTGATTATCTTGCCAGAAGGCATGAGTTGTTGTACCCACCGTCGAGAACGCAATCGTCGACTGAGTAGGAACAATGCGGTACAAACCACCATCAAACGTGGTGACCCAGTGGACGCCGTCCCGTGAGGTGAAAAAAGCCCAGGGGCCATTTTCCTGGAAAGCATTAAGTTGACCCGGCTGTGCTTCCCAATGCTTAATCAGACGGCGGACGGGGTCGTACTGGTTTAAGCCATTTTTATAGGCACCAATCCAAAGAGCCCCTTGCTTATCCTCCTGAATGAAGGAGACGCCATCAGCTTCGCGGTTTGACTTGTTCTTCAGAAATGGGCGACTCAATCGTTCGGGGTGTAGTTCATTGTACGGGTAACGCGTAAACTGTCCGCTGCCTCGGTCCATCGTATGTAGTCCGTCACCGTAAGTTCCTACCCAGAACCGACCCTGGCGGTCCTCGTGTATAGCCCGTACCTTATTATTGACCAGGCTGTGCGGGTTGTCGGCTTGGTGTAAATAGCGAGTGAATGTCTGGGTTGTGGGCTCGAAGCGGTTAAGCCCACCGGCATCAACCGAACTCTGCCCCCATTCACTGCCTGTACCGATCCAAAGCGTTCCCTGTCGGTCTTCGTATAAAACCCGAACCTGATTATTACTTAACGTAGCTGGGTTGTCCGAATCATGCTGGTAGCGGGCGAATTGCCCGGTATGCCGATTCATTCGGTTTAATCCCTCGTGAGTACCAATCCAAAGCTGGCCACTTTTATCTTCCAGAATAGCCGTTACTTCGTCATGACTGAGGCTGGTAGGATTACGCGGATCATGTCGGTAGTGTGTAAATGTTCCTGTAGTTGGATCAAGCCGGTCCAGTCCTTCGCCAAGCAAGCCGATCCAGATATACCCTTGGCGATCACAATAAACCACCTCTGCTTTGTCTCCTCCCAACGAGTTCGGATTGGTAGGATCATGTAGGTAAACCTTGAAGCGATACCCATCGAAGCGGTAAAGGCCCATGCCACCCAACCAGATATAACCTCGACGATCCTGGGTAATCGATGTTAACCGCACCCAGTTTACCGGCTCAGGCGGAATGACCGGATATATTAAATGAGATTGCGCACAGATTATATTATGTAAACTACTAAGCCAAAAAAGGCCCGAGAAGTAAAGTCTTACGTAGTTCTTCATTATGAACTAAAATACGGTCTGTGAAGAAGCGCCCTCAGTGTCTGAGCGAATTTCACCGACACACCTAGCTATTAAAAATGAAAGAATCAGAATAACACAAACTTATACTGTTTGCCCTTAAGTAAAAATACCCCTTTCGTGGTATAGTCTTACCGCCTTTGGTATTAGACTTTTGCTGATACATAATAGCAACATTGGTAAATATAAATCATTATGAAAACGCTGAATTGTTGTGATATCGGCTTTGTATGCGCTGGTATCATCCGCGCTGAAAGTGAGAGCGAGGTCCTTGAACTAGCGGCTCAACATGCTCATCAAGTGCATCAAGTGGACGTTACCGCCGAGATGGCTGAACAAATTAGGCGGCTAATCAAGGAAGAGACCGCCATTTAAGACCGAGTACTAACTATGCACAGAGCAGCCCTTTGACGATGATAAAGAGTTGATCTGGTCGTGTAGAAACTATGAAGTACGGTTGATGATCTTCTTCTGCGAAGCTTCGGCGTCCAGCACTTGAGTTTCTATTTACCCACCATTTAGTATGAGACTACATTTATCTATCATTACCGCTATAATCTTCCTAGCCTTTATTTGCCATGCTTCCTTTAGCCAAGGATACCGGGCAGGTACCATCAACAACACCTGGAAACCGACTCCGACCCCGATTCCCAAACCAGTGAATAAAACCACGGGGCCGGGTTATACTGGATACCCTGTCGTGCAGGGAGATGGTGGTGAATCAAAAATGGCAGAGCAGTATGTGAAAGCTGCACTAGCCTATGAGGAGGCCGCTCGTAAAACCAAGTGTACTGAGAATCGAATTGTGTATTCGGCTCAGGCTGAATATCACAGATGCCTGGCTGACCAACTACGCATTGGCTCTACCGCCCAATGCCCTAAACCGACTCAGCAGCTCATCTATTGTGCGGCCGATGATCAGCAATCTTCTGCAATCAGCGAAGGCCAGGAAGTGGAGTCAAATCCATCGACACAGCAGATTCGCGAACGCTTTACTAGCACAAACGACCCAATCAGCCGAACTCTTTACGAACAACAAATGCAATTGGGTACAGCTATCAAAGACCCTACTCAGCAACGTGATTACTATAACACCATTAGTAAGCAACAGGCAGAGAGTCAGGCTATCAATCAGGGAGTTGAGGCTGTAGGCGGCCTTATCCTCAATCTTTTTGAAGCCAAACGACAAAGACAGGCTCAGGAAAGAGAACAAGCCGAAAGACGAGCCGCTTATGAAGAACGTATGGCAGAAAAGCGCGAAGCGGCTCGTCAGGCAGAAGAAGAACGACTCGAAGAGGAACGGCGACGGCTGGCATTAATTCGCCAAAAACGCGACTACATTCTATCACCGGCAAAGGAAAAACAATTACCATCGGCTCAGATCGACAGCCAAACACGGGTGCTTTATTACTTGCCCTATGCCGTTTTAGATGAGACACATATTTGGTTAGCCGCCGAGCCATTTGCTATCACCCGATACACTGACGGTAGTTGGCCGCTATTGAGAGATATTGAAACACAAATTCACCGTGCACTGCAAAAAGATTACAACGTATCTGGGGTACCGTTACTACTGTCAGGTTATTACACCCGGCTGGAAGAAGCCCAGATGGCTCGCACAGAAATAACGATTCGCAGTCTTAACGAGACCGGCTTTCTAATGCATTCGTTTATGTTTGGCTCCACCGCTGCTGAAGCACGAAGTAGTACGTCTACCGACTTCTGGGGCGAGAAAAAAGCGCCTTCAAACCAACTACAACCGCTCCAACAACCTAAATCTAAAGCTTCTTTCTGGGACAATTAACTACAACTTGCATGAAATCATTTGTACACCTCTGTTTTCTCTGTATGCTTCTTAGTGGGTCATCTTTCGCTCAAACTACAGACGAAAAAGCCCAATCGGCTTACCTGACGGCTACGGATGCCTATGAAAAAGGAAATTACATGGAAGCTGTTAATTACCTCAAACAAGCTCGCGATTTACTGGGCAAGACAAACACCAAAATTCAATACCTGTTGGTGAAAACCCTAATGGATGCGAAGGACTACTCCGCTGCCGATGCGGAACTCAAATCTTACTTTGAAGTAACGCCCGAAAAGGCTCGCGATGCTCGTTACGAGGAGATGGTGAAAAGTGTAGTCTTTGTCGAAAAGATGAAGAAAGATGAGCAAGAGCGTGAAGCGATGAGGGTTAAGAAAAAAAGCGAGGACTCTGTGGCTATCCTTCAACGGGAAAGGTTGACAAGTTTCGAAAGAATGAGAAAACTCCGGGTAGATATAAGTGAAAATCAACGTAGGGCGAGTGGTAAGACGGTTAAGGGAGTAATAAGTCTGTTAATCGGTGCCGGAATGACAGCAGCGGGACTTTCTATGGTAGCAACAGCGGATGAAAGCGGAGACGAAAGCCAGATTGCCCCCTCAATGATAACTTTTGGAGTTGGATTTACCATTTTTATAACACCCATCTTGTCTTCTTTTCCGAAAGCTAAAAAACTACGAAGAACAAACAAATTTCTTAAGCAAGAACTCGACAGATTAGAAAGTCAAGGTATAAAAAAACAGATAACATTTACACCATTTTACACTCCTCGTCAACAAGCGGCTGGATTAGTATTAAGAATGCAATTTTAAATGCTTTTGAACTTAACCTTCTGCTTTAACGATCTAAACACCTCCACAAACAACATGAAATATTTAACGTATCTCCTTTTTTCTGGCGTCTTTGGCCTTGTAAATCGCTCGTCCGTACCCGACGATTCAGCCGTTACGAATCCGGGCTGCTTCACCTACACAACAACAAGAGGAACCCGGTGTGGTAGCATTGACAGCATTGAATTTACACTTAATAATGGGTGTGACAGCCAAGTAAAAGTTGAGATCTGGACTAAAAAGAATCCATCAAGCGATTACGAAAAATCAATATCAAATCAATTCCTTTTAAAGCCGGGCGACAAAACTACAACGTTTTTTTGTAATGCACCTTTTAGCTATGATGTACGAGCATATGAAAGATAATTTTAAATGATTTAAAGTTGAGGCAACATTGAAATAACCATGTGGGTCAATATATATGGCTCAACACCAGATAATATTTTGATCTGTGAGTAAGTCTATGCTGATAGCTTAGGTAAGCATAACTTTTGCCAAAGTTTTAAACGCTCAAATTGGATACACTGTGGTGGGCGGTTCAAAACACCAGTAATTCGTTGGCAGAGTATATTAGATAGGTTAAAGATTTGGGCAGACATTAGTAATTACCGTGCAGGTTTTACAACGTTTTACCCTGCACAATACACCATAATTTTCCCCTTAAAACTTATGTTACACACGTTTACGAAAGCAGTAGCAACATTGCTATTGATAGTTGTCGCCATGTCTCATCAGGGTTGTGATAAAGATTCAGTTGATGCGTTTCCCCCGATTGAGTGGGCGTCGAACAACTGCTCAGTCAGCGGCTTCGGAGGATTGGCGAACCAAAATGTTAACTGGTTAGAAGCCAGGGCAAGATTCAGTGGTGGTAATAAAGTATTTACGCTGCAACTTATGAATGCTGGAACGAGTGGTTCGTTTATTATGCCAGGAAAAGGCTGGCTGACAATAAGTCTACACTTGGATACAGGGGAGAATATTACTGTTCCTATCACAAATAAAAAGCAATCTCCACTTCCAGCAGAGGTGCCGCTGAATGAAGCGACCATTGTTTACACCGATGCTCAGACGGGTCAAAATACCTATCTGCAAGGAAATATAAAGTTGGGGCGTTACAGCTTGACTCGGTCAGAAGAAAGATTTGAGATTGATGTTAGTCTAGACGGTATGAGGTTACCCAATGGTGATAGCTTTTACGGAGATATATCGGTCGAGAGCCAAGCTTCTACCGGAGGTAATAATCCTATCGTTGGTGGCACAAACAAAGCCTGCCAGGAGAGAACCTTAAATTTTGATCTGACTTACTCGGCAGCGGGCACCGTTACGAAAAGTGGTTCTCTTTGTTTAAAGATTACAGTGAACGGCACCGTCAAATATTTTCAGGCATGTAATCTTAATCCACCAGGAAATGGTCTTCAGCGAACCCAGTTCGCCGATGTGAATATGCCGGTAGGCATTGTGGACAAATCTACAACATTCAATTACACCATAGAATCCGCTAATTCGTGTTGCCCAAATTCATCTGGGTATTATGCGATTAATCCGATATCTGGTTCGGTTCGATTAGATTGTATACCCTCAAACCAGCTCCCGGCTCCTGATAAAATTCCTCTTACTTTTCAATATAGATAGCTAAATGAGAGGCTCGTTTAGCAGTTTGTATTTGCAGGGTTCACCAATCAACGGCATAAGTTTTTACACATACAGTATTCATTAAAGCACATCGCTCTTAATGTAACATAAACACCATTTTCAAAATGACTTACGTAGTAAATCGCTGGCCTAAAATTATTATAAGTGTTGCAGTATTAGCAGTGTTGGGCTGTGAGCCTACGAGTACTGAACCTGAAAATCCATTTGGAGATGGTAATGGTAAAATCACGTTTTACACAAAGCAAGACTGCAAAGTTGGTAACCTGACGCTATCTGTTGATGGGAACTTTGTAGGGACGCTCAAAAACTATCACACCAACGGTGCATCATGCGATGATAAATCGGCGGTTAGCTTCACCTCGCGAGCAGGAACATATTCCGTAACTATAAAATCAGATATTGGTACGTCCGCTACCGGCACGTTTGCAATAGAGAATGGAAAATGTTCTACGATGGAAATTTCTTGTGATCAATTGCAAGGCCAAACAATTCCATCGAATTATGATAATCAAGGTACTATCACTGTTCGTAGTCGTAATATTCAGGTAAGCGTTTGGGATGGTGGTAGTCTAATTGATGGTGATATAGTCACAATGGTTTTTAATGGACAAAATGTTGTACAGAATTTAAGGATAGACGCCAATAAAAGGATTTATACATTTACTAATATAAGTGCCCGGAGCTGGCTGGGAATCATCGCGATATCTGAAGGTACTAACCCTCCCTGTACACCTGATATTGAAGTTAATGATGGCTTCAGTCGACAAAAATTCGTAATCAGATCTTATAAGAATACCCCAGGTGCCTTCGCACTGAAAGTACAATTGTAATGAGGCAATATAATTTTTGTGAAAGAATCTCCGGACTTTATTGCTACTCTACCGTCAAACCGTCACAAACAATTCGTTGAATGCTCATGAAAAACTTATATAGCTTATTTCTGATTGCTGGTACTCTTTTAATAATGCAACAATGCAAATCTGATTCAGCTGTCGACAAAGAAGTGATTATTTTTCAGTCATCCACTCCAGAGGTACCAGCTATCGACGGGTCTTTGCCCGGCTATATTTATGTAACTCAGAATCAGTATATTATCAAAGTTGGCAATTCTGTTAAAGTACCTGTAAAATTGGTAGACTCACAGGGTGGGGCCGTTGCTCAGCCGGTGTTTAGCTGGGTCTCATCGCAGCCAACAATTGCAAAAGTTGCTGCTGATGGAACCATAACAGGTATGAGCGAAGGATCAACAATGCTGGAAGTGACCGATGGAAAACATGGCACGAACCAAGTATTGGTAACCGTGGTCAAGCCCTCGGAAGTTGTTTCGGTAAAACCAGTAAATGCATCTTTTGACAGGCCAATTCTACTGGTGCCGGTCGGTGGTACCCAGAAGCTGGATTATTCGTTAACCAATGCGTCAGGACAGATCGTATCAGGCAATGCTGATTTCTTTGCCAACGCAGCGAATCGTGATCTTTCGGTAGCAAATGGAACAGTGTCAGTCAATAAAGCAGGTGTATTCACTGTCGCAGCCCGAGTCACTTCCGACACGCTATCCGGAGCGGTAACGATCATTGCCTATAACCCGCCAGCTACTTCGGGCAGTTGTGACACATCGTTCAAAGTTACCAGCGTAGCTATGCAAAACTGCCCCCGAAAAATGCTTCCAGGTTCAGTGTCGGCTCCCCTTAAAGTGAACGTTATCCGAATGCGAAGCTGCTACACCTCTCTGAACAATATTGTCCGTATTACACAGGAAACGCCGACCCAGCTAAAAGTTGGGTTGGCCACGGTAGCCAGTGGAATCAGTAATGGCCAAATTAGGGCGATGAAACCGGGCTTTACAAGTATTTCGGCTCAGGTAGGTTCGGTTTCAAGTGATCCTCTTTACCTGGATGTGCTGGTTGATATAGGTGGGAAATGGGCATTTTCCGGCAAAGATGGTAAGGTGGGTGTTGTTGAATTTCCTAAGAAGAATCCAGCCGTTGAGTACTACAATCCGCAGGATGCGGCTTCGGGGGCCAGAAATGAAGCCAGAAACTATAACTTATCGGGAAGTTCCTGTTTGCGAGAGGCATCAGGACAGGCTTTCTGCCAGGGAGGGGCGGGTGCCCAGTTGTTGCGCTCGTACCCTGGCAAGCTATATGGGCAGGCAGGGAGTGGCCCGGAATGGCGTGGCCCTGGGGCACTGCTCGGGACAGGCGAAGCAGTTGGAAGCTTGGAACTATGTGCTGGCAGTGGCACTTTGCTCTTTCAGGACGAAAACGTATTAGCTACCAGTGCCTACACGCTCACGAAAAATTCAGATGCTTCCTGTACGGTCAATGAAACTATTACCTGCGACCAGGGCTGTTACAATGCCGCCTGCCAGAAATCCGCTTGGCTAACAGGGGGGAGTTCCAAACGGTGGATAAATTATGATTCATTCACTGACGTAGATGGCAGTATTAACACCTTGGAAGAAATACTTACGTTTAAAACAGATGGATCAGTTCAATTTGATCGGGTTAAAGTGTACAGGAAAACAGGGGCACGTGAAGCGTTTCCTACGGAGAATTACAAATGGTGTTTACCTTCTTGCAGAGATAAGATGTTTTTTGCTGCTTTCGACACTCAGAAAAAGTGTGTTACTGAGGAAGTGAATATAGTTGTCTCTCAAAACTCCCTTACATTCAAAATCAATGGCGATGAAGGTAGCACATATACACCCTTCTAAAGTATAATACAAAGCATACCAACTACTCGTAAACTAGCGGCATATTTCGGCACTGTATGTTTTCTGTCACACCTCTATGCAAAAGACTATCTTACCCAATCCGGGCGGCTCTTCGGCTCATTAGGTTTGATTTGATAGTCGGAGTTTGGGGAGCCTGAAGTCCTGAAGAAAATGCAACCCCGTCCTGCGATACGTTTGATCAGACCACTATTGCAGGCGTTGACTACCGGCTGGTTTCATATCGGGCGTATCTGTTCCAGCGAGTTTCGGGCTGGTAACAACGAGCGAAAAAGCGACATTCACGACGACCTCGTATGTCCTTACCGTCAGTGATAACAAAGGGGCAACGAACGGTATCAGTATGCAATGGCTTTCATAGGCAAGAGCGGAGCCGTTACGGAGGACAACGGAACAGGTATCAATAAACGGAGCGCGCCCGTTACTGTCATACCTTAGCTTCATTAGACTACTCGCCGGTTAAGCGGTAGTTTTGTAACTAATTGAGCGGTTCATTACGTACAGCTACTGCTCTGTTAACCCATGCCTCGGTCTGTTTCATTCCTGTTTCTGTTGTTTGCCGGGGCGCTACTGGTCACCTGCGAGAAGCCGCGGCCACCAAAGCAGCTTAGTCCCGCTTTTTACCATTGGAAGGCCGTTTATCAACCTAAACCAACCGAACACGAAGTTCTTCGACGACTCGGTGTTCAACGGCTTTACATTCGCTTCTTCGACGTGGATTGGAATACGTCCAGGCAGCAGCCGATGCCCGTATCCGTCATTCACTTTGCGGACCGGCCGACTGGGCTAGCCGTTGTTCCGGTGGTATTCATCACGAATCGGACGATACTTAACCTACCGGCATCGGCGGTGCCACAACTGGCAAAAAACATAACTAAAAAGATTACGCAGATTACGCAACAGAACCACATTCGGATCAATGAAGTCCAGCTCGACTGCGACTGGTCGCCCAGAAGCCGTGATCGGTATTTTACGTTACTGAGAGCGATGAAAGGGCAACTACAGGTGCCAATATCGGCTAGCATTCGTCTGCACCAGATTAAATACGCCGACCAGACGGGTGTGCCGCCCGTCGATCGGGGCATGCTGATGGTTTATAACATGGCCGACTGGAAAGACCCCAAAACTCGTAACTCCATCCTGGACCTGGATGTAGCCAGTCGGTACACGGGCTTTCTGGAAAAGTACCCGCTGCCGCTGGACGTGGTACTGCCGCTGTTCAGCTGGACGCTGGTGTACCGGAATGGGCGCTTCCTGACCATTGTAAACGGGATAAGACAGTCCCAATTGGTGAACCGCTCTTTCCTTCAGCCGCAGGCCGATACCAACCGTTTCGTGGCCACACGAGATACGTCGGCTTTCGGCATTTCCGTTCGGGAAGGCGATCTGTTCCGGGCCGAAGCTTGTCGCCCGGAAGATCTGACCCAGGCCAGTCGGCAACTGCTCGACCGCCTTTCTAACCAAACGCTTACATTTGCTTTATACCACCTCGACAGTACTGTTCTTGCCCCTTATTCTCATGATTACCTTCAAACCCTTTTCCGGACGGCTCCGTAGGGCGGTGTTTTCCATGGGCATTTTGCTAACTTTTGCCTGCGGTCCGGGCTTCTTCGACGAAAACGAGTTCCTGAGCTTCTTTATGCCGGAAAGCAGCAACGCCCAGCCGCAGGACCGGCTCTACTTTTTTACCCCACAATTGTACGATTACACCCAGGCGATGGCCCAGGAAGGTAACGATACACTCATTGCCGACGATAATATGGAAGCGTGGGCCTCTTATGTGGGTAGGAAGGTACCGATAGCCGCCGTAGGCCAGGCGCTTTACGAAACCGATGAGCAATTAACGAATCCTTTTGTGGCTGCCTTGCAACGTGACCATAGCTCCGCCCTCGATTACCTCAGGCTAGCTCATGCCGCCAATAAGGCCAGTGCTGGTGGTGATCAGTGGAACCCCGAACCGGCCGATACCACCCAACTAACTCAATTACTCAATCAGGTTCGGGCGGCCTACAGCGTGGTAACGGACCCCTTTCTGAAAGAGCGGTATGCGTTTCAGGCAGTGAAGCTAGCCGACCAACTTGGAAATTACGACCAGTGTCAGGCCTTATACGATCAACTCGTTACGCCCCTGCCGCGCAAGACATTCATCAGCGACTGGGCCTTGTGTCGCCATGCGGGGGCTACGTTGTCGAATCAAGATACGGCCCGGGCCATTTATGAATTTGCGCAAGTATTTGATCGTTGCCCCTCCCGACGGCACGAAGCCGAAGCCAGCCTACGTATTCACGGCATTCGGTTTACGTCAAAAGCGCTGGCGTTGGCGCAAACCGACCGGGAGAAAGCAGCGGTGTACGCTATTTGCGCTATTCAGCCCAAGCAGGATGCGTTGCCCTTGCTCAAAGAAATTGTCAAGTTGACGCCTAAAAATCCCCTCGTCGAGTTGATTATGGCGCGGGAAATCAACCGGAACGAGTATTTCTTTCTGTCGGAGCAGAATCCTATTTATCCGTACGACGAATCCAGCAAGCAAGACTCGCTGGCCTTTGAAAACCGGAAGCAAACATCGATGACCTACGCGGATCAGCTGCGCGAATTTGCGATGGAGGCCGCCACCAACGAACAGTTAAACAACCCGGCGTTCTGGTACACAGCCGCTGCCTACGTAGCGTATTTGAGTAAAGATTATGGAGCTTCGCAGGCTGCGTTGGATAAGGCAGCTCAGGCATCAACGGCCAACGCTGATCTGAAAAAGCAAATGGCGCTCCAGCGAATGCTACTGCTGGCGGCACAAACCGAAACCATTACGCCCGAAACCGAATCCACTCTGATCGGCTACCTCGAAGCATTCGGCAACACTGAAAATTTCCGGTTCAACAACGCGTTCGTGACCGTGTGCCAGCAGTTTGCCAGGAAATACGCAGACGGGGGCGGTAAATATACCGGTGGAGGTTGGTTGTCGGGATGCAGTCGTTCTAAATCGGGTTTGGGTAATGATGCTGCCGTGGCCAAGTCATTCCTGCTGACGATGCTTACCTCGTCGGAGTTGAACAAGAGTGGCGCTTATGTGAATATCAACACCGACCAGCTGGTGATTGAAGATACTTCATCGGCGGCCACGGTTCAGCAGGTTGTCAGCTTTGCGCAAAAGCCTGATCTTAGTGACTTCGACAAACGGCTGCTGAAGCTAACTGGGTTCGACGGAAATTACCTTAATACCCTGCTTGGCCGTCGATTGTTGGCCGGACATCGCTACGCCGAAGCAGCTAAAGCCTTCTCGACTGTGGCCGATACCGTCTGGCACAACGAGCCCTTCACGTCTTACTTTGGGCAAAACCCGTTCGAGTTGCTTCCAACAAAACGGCAAACGGCCGGGCCTAATCCGTACACACCCCTGCAGTTTGCGCAACGGATGGCCCAATTGCAGAAGCAGGTTGCTCAACTCACCGGCGACGAAGCCGCCAAAGCCTATTATGAGTTGGGGTGCGGGGCCTACAACCTCAGCTGGTATGGCAACGCCTGGGTGCTGATCAAGCGCTCGTGGAGTTCGGCCGAACTGTTTACGTCGCTCTACAGAACTAACAAGCCTAATGAACTGGACCAGCGTGGACGATGGCTGATGAATGACTCCTATTACTCAACCGCTCCGGCGAAAGCCTTCTTCGATCAGGCACTGAAGAACGCCCGTCAACCTGAGCTGGCGGCCAAAGCCTGCTTTATGGCTGCCCGTTGTGAGCAAAACGAACTGGCTGTACATATGGCCATTGAGGAGGTAAAACGCGGCTATGCTGATTTTGATGAGAAACAACAGGCGGCTCTAACTCAAAAGCTACGACGTGAGCAATATGGCCGCTATTTCTCGAAGTTAGAAACGGACTATAAACAAACTCAATTTCAGGCTGAAATGCTGCGCGAGTGCGCCACCTACGCTGACTATGTAGCGCATTAGGGCAGCTGTAATAAATAAAGTGATTGTTACACAGAGAAATGGTCGAGAAAATAAGAGGTACACGGAGATCGCTGCAAATCTGAGTGTAACCACTGGGTCATACGAATACAGCAATTATCCGCAGGCTATTTAGTAAGAATATGCCCACTCGGCGCGTATGACACGGGCATTTTTGTACTTTTGGCTAGCATGATCACAGATTGTTATGGTATAGTATAGTATAGTATATCCGTACCGCAGTCTGTAAACCAACGAACGATATGGAAAACACCCCGACACAATTTCAACCCGGCGATCAGGTTACCCTGCTGGAAGGTAGCGCGCCAATGACCGTTAAAGCCGTTAAGGACGGCGGCCGGACAGTAACCTGCGAGAATAGTAACGAAGACAACCCGACCGAGCAGGACTACGATGCCACTAAGCTGACCAAGTTGACCAGCAATCAGGAGAAGGGCGCCAAAGCCTGACGGATAGCTGTTTGCTCGAAGTCAATCTATAAAGGCTTCCTTTGGGTAAGGATGGTGTCAACAAGGCCAGATACAAGCATGGGCTACTTTAACATGTAATCGAACTATACTAACTTATGGAACCCAATATCAAAGAAGAAAAAATAGCGCAGGAGCTCAATCATGACATCAACGAAGCGCTCAACCGCCGAATCGAAGAGCGTTTTCGGGCCGCTCTGTTTTTGGTAGACCCAAACCTGGACATGGACAAGGTAACCGTGGTCAGTGACGTAGCCGACGATAATTCGTTATCGGTGGATGGCGTTGACGACGACACGATTGATAAGGCGATGGAAATCTTCGAAAGAGGAGAATAAGCGGTACCACAAAAAAGCCACTTATGAGGACTTCCTTGTAAGTGGCTTTCGTATGTCTAGAGATAATTATTTTGTGCTATTGACGCCTTGAATTGTCTAGTGAGATTAAACTTTTAGACTGCCTGAGTAGTCAATAGAATAAAGACACGTACAACTCGTGTGCTGTATTTATCCAACCGATTTGACATATGAAACGTATAGGAAGCCTTTTTTTGCTGGTAGTTGGCCTATCGACAGGGGCAACGGCTCAGATCCGAATTAACCCAAATCTTCTGCAGGGCGGCATCGACGCTCTGCAGGCATATACACTGTCCGACGCGCAGGTAGCTACTTTATCGCGTCAGGCTGTCCAGCAAATGGACGCTAAAAATCCGATTGCTGGCCCCAACGATCCTTACACACTACGCTTAAATCGAATCGTAAGTCGGCACCGTACCGTTAGCGGTTTGCCCATCAATTATAAAGTCTACAAAATTCCCGACGTAAATGCCTTTGCTACGGCCGATGGTAGCGTACGGGTGTTCAAAGGTTTAATGGACATCATGTCCGACGAAGAATTACTGGCCATTATGGGGCACGAAATTGGGCACGTGATTAATCGCGACTCCCGCGACGCCATGAAGAGTTCGCTAAAGCGCTCGGCTATCCGAAACGTGGGAGCTTCTAGCTCGGGGGTGATCGGTCAGTTATCCCGATCCCAGTTAGCCAGTGCCGCCGATTATCTGGTAGGGGCCAAGTTTAGCCGTGACCAGGAGACCGAAGCCGATGACTACAGCTACGATTTTCTGAAACGGAACGGCTACAATGTAATGGCACTGGCGAGCTCGTTCGAAAAACTCGCCAAGCTCAGTGGTGGAAACGGTGGTGGTAAGCTGACTACGTTTATGTCCAGCCACCCCGATAGTAAAACCCGGGCAGAACGAATCCGGGCCCGCGCCCGTCGCGACGGCTTAGTTAGGTAAGTGAGTGTTTCGCCTTATGTAGGTGTTTCGCATAGTCTTTTATGAGCGCGCAGTCTGGTCTGTGACCGGTATACCTGGTTAGTCATTTAGACCGGTCACAGACCGCGACGACGGCCCGGCGGATAACGCCTTGGTATAGTCTGGAGACTATGCCAAACGATAAAACAACGTGATTGCTAACCAGAAGCGTTTGCAGTTCATCAGGGAAAACACCCAGTTCAACCTCTTATTCCAGCAGCTGATACTAGTTAATGCTCCGCTTGGGGTGTGACCTGCTATTTTTGTTAACAGGTGAACAACGCAACAAAAAGCGTTTTAACTCTAAACCAACAACTAGCTATGGACACACTCCTTTTACCACACTTTACTGCCAGACGCTCCGTCCCCATTGATACCATCGAATATTTGGAAGCGGTGGGTAATTACACCAACGTACACCTGATTGGTCAGAAGCCGATGCTTGTGGCCATTACGCTGAAACAGTTCTCGCAACGGCTACCGACGTTTCTCCGCATTCATAAAGGAACGCTGGTAAATCCGGCGCACATTGTGGGCTATCGGACTCGCTACGTAGAAAGCCCGTTTGTGCAGCTCTCGCACGATCGGCAGCTGACCATTTCACGTCGGCAAACAAAGCGTCTTCGGCCGCAGCTGGCGTCCTTCCCTTTGTCTGGCTGTTAAGACAATACCTTTGCCTAATTGCTTGTAGCCGATACTCAAAAGAAGCGTTTATCGATTATTCAGACAGCTATAGAGTACAGTGCCTCACGGGGCGTAGTCGGCCGACTACGCCCCGTATCTTTTAGGCATTGATCAGCGTATGAGCCTTATAGACAGTCCACTAGATGTGCCGTTTACTTATGGCACGCTGTTACGTAAACAGCCTCCTTTTCTATAAACCGTTTGATAATTAAGTGATTAAGCCAGAGCCAACCTGAATATTAATAGTATATTGGCGTCGCTATCCGGCAACTTATGACAATATGAGGTTTGACGGTGAGTCTGAAACGGCTGCTGCGTCGGCATAGGTTTGTGGTCGTCACCTCGTGTTTTACTCCTTACGGACAAGTGGCTGTTCCGTCAAGTCCTTCAGTTTACAGCCACTATTTGCTTCTATACAACCTCCGCCAGGCACGTGCTAAAATGCGGCACAGTCCTTGCACATAGACAGGTAGGGTAATCTTTAAGGTAGATAGTCTAGGCAGACTCGCAAGAAAGTCTACGGTCGGTACAGATCGAAGGAAATGCTGCCCCGACGGTTTTATAATCAGGAGCTATATGCACATTGGCATTGTAGAAGAACCCATTGTTACCAAACGGCTTGCCATCCACCAAAAGCGAAAGCGTACGTTCTCGCTGGCATCAGTTTTTGTCTGCACGTTGCTCTTCCTGACGGCGACGGCGGTTAATTTGTTTAAAGCTTTTCACATCGACGATGCTTTCCATCTGGAAGCTGCCCAGTGGATACAGCACCACCCCCTAAAGCCCATGTCGGGCTACGTGAACTGGTACCAGCACCAGGAGCCGCTGCACCATTTCAACCAGCCACCGCTGTACTTCTACTTAATTGCCCTTGTTGGCAGTTTATTTGGCTATTCAGAAGTGAGTCTGCATCTGTTACAAGCCTTCTTTACGTTGTGCGCCATCTTTTTCTTTCACCAGCTTGCCCGGCTGTTACTCGTTCGAAAGGCGTGGCTATTGACCGCCTTCTTTGTGCTTTCACCCGCCTTTCTGGTCAATCAGAACCTGATGGTCGACGTGCCGTTGGTGGCGCTGATGCTGGCTTTCTGCTTCGTTTTGCTGACTCCCCGCATTCAGTCCTCAGCCGGTCGGTATCTGCTGGCGGCTTCTGTCCTGAGTGTCTGCCTGATGATCAAGTACTCCGCCTTGCCGTTAGTAGGCGTGTTCATTACGGCTCTTGTTCTCCGAAAGCATAGTAAATACGTCGTCTTTTTATTGATTCCGGTGACTGTGCTGGGGCTGTGGTCATATGCCAACTACCTCGAATACGGCTCCATTCACCTCCTCGACCGGCCCAAATTACCTACGTCATGGCATCGGCTGGAAGACATCACCGGAAAGCTGATCATTTGCTTAGGGGCTGTTTCGCCGTTTACGCTGGCGCTCTATAGTGGCTTGCTCGCAACCCATAAGTCACTACAAACGAAGTTGGTTGTTGGGTCGTTACTTGGGCTGGCCGGTATTGCCGTCGGTACGTTGAGCCAGCTGATTTCGGAAGCGGGTGCTCGTTCGGTGTTGTACGGTCTTTTTTTGTGCAATGGAGCGCTGGCTATTGGGTTAGCTGCCAAACGCTTGCCGGGTTGCCTGCGCGCTTGGCGAGCTCATGACCAGCAACGTGAGCAAGCGTTGATCCTGTTTAGCTGGCTTTTGTGCGTTGGGGGCTTCATCGTCCTGTTTACGCCTTTTGTTGCTACCCGGCACATCCTGCTGCTGTTGCCTCCACTGCTGCTCCTGAGTGGGCGCTGGCTCGATCGCTTATCCCTAACCATGGCTACCGTTACGTTAGGGTTCTCCGCTGGATTGGGCCTGCTGCTATCCCTGTCCGATTGGTGCTATGCCGACTTTTACCGGCAAACGGCCACTCAGATGAGTAGCTACGTAAGCAAAGAGCGCCGGGTGTGGTCGCTGGGACATTGGGGCTGGCAGTGGTACGCCAAACAAGCGGGGCTGCTACACTACGATGCCGAGTCATCGCAGCTGCGGCCGGGCGATTGGGTCGTTTGCCCCGTGGGTATTGATCATCAGGTCTTGAGCGGGGCAATAAAAACCCGAGTTGTTAAGCAGATCATCCCGAATCCTACGCTTCAGACGTTCATCTCGACGGGCCAGTACGCCAGTTTTTACACCGCCACCTACGAAGCCTTACCTTATCGCCTGACCACCCTGCCGATTGATACGGTAATGATCTACGAAGTTGTCGATGAAGGAGTGGCACGTAGAAAATAAGTGAGGCTAGTTTGTAGTGAACGATATAAAACGATAGCCTGGCCTACCGAAGTAAACCAGGCTATCGTTTCTGAATTTGCAGAATGGTCTTTCGCGAATGCCATTTTACCAAAACTAAAGGCTTATTCGTCGTCCTCGCCCTGGTCGACGTGCCCATGAATAAATCCACCGGGCAGCTCTTCCTGATCGTCTAAGGGCGTGTCCCCTGGTTCGTGCGGTCCTTCCTGACGCAGAATCGACTCCCTATCATTTGCCTTGTTTCCTCCCTGATCTCCGTCGCCCCCTGGCGCATACCATCTAACCGTCTTCATAGCTGTTTCGTTTTTTGCGAACTATCTCCCACAAAACAGATGAAAGCAGATGAGGTTTTAAAAAAATAGAATTTGGTCTTTCTGGCTCTGTTCGGAGACAAGTACGTACTTCATAGCCGTGACTATATTCCAGCGGCCGACCGTGATTCTGGACTTGAAGGTGATTGTGAAACGGCTCAAAGCCTGATTTTAGGTATATTTGGGAAACGAGTAACGTATGGCACTTTCCGACAAAGCAGTAGACTACTTAGAACAACAGATTCCTGAACTGGCAGCCATTGCTACGCGGCAGGCGTATTGGCAAACGCTGGCCTCCGGCGATAGCGTACTGGTAGCCGAAAACGGGCAGATCGTGGAAGTGAAGCCCGACGGTACCCGGACTTTCGTAAAGGCCGTTGAGAAGCCCAAAGCTATTCAGCAAAAGCACTTCCGTATCCCGACAGCATGATTAAACGGATGCGGATGTTTGCCGGTCCGAATGGGTCAGGAAAGAGTACGGTTAAGTCAGTAATTGACCCCGGAATGCTGGGCTACTACCTGAATCCCGATGATATTGAGAAAGCGGTAAACCGGGATGGGTATTACGACGTGCGTGGTCTCAACCTTCCGATGTCGGAGCCGGAAATCATTGCCTTTTTTGAAAATCACCCGTTACTCAGCCGCACCGACGATGCCGATTTTGTGCAGGCGATTCAGTTTGTGCAGGAGGAGTTCATTGACTTCGCCAACGTAGGCTTTAACTCGTACCTGAGTTCCATTTTGACCGATTTCCTGCGGCAGAAGCTGATTGAAGCGGGGCGCTCATTTACGTTTGAAACTGTGATGTCGTCGGCTGATAAAGTGCAAACGCTGCGAAAGTCCCGTGATGCCGGTTTCCGCAATTACCTGTACTACGTGGCTACGGAAGACCCGCTTATCAACATCAGCCGCATTCGGCACCGTGTTAGGACGGGTGGTCATAACGTGCCGGACGATAAGGTAGTTGAGCGCTACTACCGCTCGCTCGATCTGCTGTTGGATGCTGTGCGACTTACCAATCGAGCTTATATTTTTGATAACTCCGGTGAGACAAAGGTGTGGATTGCTGAAATCACTGAAGGCACCGACATTGAATTAAAGACGGACTTAATTCCTCAATGGTTTACCCGCGCTGTACTGGATAAACTTTAAGAATAAATCGGCAGGCTCGAATAAAGGTGTCCTGAGCCCTTCAAAGTGAGCCAGTGGCAGTTAAGTTTTTTTTCTACTTATCACTGGCTCACTTTGAAGGGTTCAGGACACCTTACTAAGTGATATAGAGGGGCTTCTCACTACAAATGTACTACTAAGATACGGAGGTAATTTGCGGTCTAGCCGATAAAGGGGCTTCACAGTACCCCCAGTAAGAATCATCAAAGTTACAACGTGCGTGCCGCTCTAATTCTTGGGACGAGTCGTAAACTCGTACTCTGTCAATCAAGGCACGTTGTTCAGCGGGTAACTTGTCAAATAACAAATCTATGATTGTATCAGCCTTGTCGCTGCAATCGTTAACCCTGCTTAAAGAAGGAGAACTAACACCTAGAATATAGGATTCTCCGACCATGCCGTCATAGGCTTGTGCTAACCCTATCATGTCTACATGAAGCCCATATTGGCGTTCATGCCTAAACAGGTCTGCAAGTGTGTTTAATAGTGACTCTCCACCCATTGGATTATAATTTTAACCGACTTTAAAAACTTCAATACCGTTTGCTCGCTACAGGCTAAAGGTTGATACCTACGCTGTTCAGTCCATTCCGATACGCTCGACCAAGCCCTAAATAAATCAATGTCGTTTACCTTAATTTCTCGCAATGCGGGCTGTAGACCGGCAAAAACAAGCAAAGCGGGTAGGTCATGTATTTGCAATGAACTACGTACAACTGCGGGACTGCCTTCGCCACCGGGTCCTCTGGGGGCAAAAACATCAACACCCAGTCGCTTACATATCAATGCCTTGAGTGAAAACTCGACCGCGTAACCAGCGATATAATAAGCCCCTTGGAAGAAGCTGTGGTTACACATCAACTCCGCTTCTGCGAGCCGATCTTTAGCCATTTGCTTTAACTCTTCCCCTTTAACCAATCCTTTACTTGTTAATTTTCAGCGCAATTGCGAACAAAAAAGATCATTCCGCGTGCTAATACGATCATTATACGAACTACTAAGTAACGCGAATCACACCGTATTTGTCAAATTTATTGTAAGATTTATCAACAAATTTATTGTCAAGTAAACCGTACTGCAGTTGCTTTACCGTTTGCTACCTCAATGTCGTGTGTAAACTGCCCGCGGCTTACTTTACACTCTCAAACGGATAGGTTCACATCAGAAATTACGGAGCAGGTAGGGCTATTGATTCGGGAAAACAGAAAAGCGAAGGGGCTGTCGGTGCTGGTTCCATCAGCATTACCCACAGCCATGTTGTCATCACGGGTAGGGATGGCCGATTGAGGAGCCGGTGAATCTGCCTGTTTACACTGTGTAGAAGGCAAGTAGTAGTATCAGCCCAATAGCTTGTAATTTTATAAGGGCTAAAAAGTCTTAAGAATGTTCTGAACTATTCTTCATCTAACCCAGGCAAATCTAGTATGCCACCTATTTGATGTATTGTAGCGAAGTTTTCTACTACTTTCCATTGGCCTTCTTTGGTCGGATTTACAACTAGTTCAGTACCAGCTTTTTCAGAATAAAGTAATCTAAATAATAAGCGGTAATCGCTGGTGTAATCACTTTTATAGTTTATGCCTACTGTGATGGTTATATCGCATTTACAAGAGGATAAGTCTTGAATTTCATTTAATGAGAAATAAGCGGGTAGTTTGTTGGCAAATACTTGGCGCAGTCTACCAGCCATTTTGCTTTTTGTAATTTGGCTGGACCGGTATATACAGTCTGCCATCTTTCCGTAGTCAGACCTCTTCCAAAATTCAATGAACTCAATTAATGCTTTTTCTGGCGTGTTGGCCCTATAATCACTTGAAGATCCAGTGACCGCTATATCAATACCAGGAGTGACAGGGATTCGTTTAAACGAATCCATTTCAAGCACTTCTCGCAGGCCATCTTCCAGTAATTTCATATCACGTCGGATATCTTCGGCCGACTTAATTTTATCAATCTCATACTTCCTTCTGTTTACTTCTTCGTCACGCTTTGCCTCTAGTACATCACGAATTGTAAAAAGTAATGCCCAACATTTAGCTGCCACTTCTCTATTGGCGTATCCTAAGTCTCTTCCATGCATAATACCATTTCGAAAAGGCAGAGTAATCTTGTTCTTTACAGTCTTACCTCTAGAAGAATAAAAGATTGACTTTATAGTTGACAAACCGGTTTGATGGCCTGCTATGGAATCCCAAGCTGTAACGTCAGACTTCTCTGAGAAGAACCCAAGGTTTTTTTCAGAATCAGCCACCACGCCATCAATCATCATAAGTAATACAGGAATGCAGGCATGATACCGGCCACACAAAAAGTCGTCGTATGCAAGCTTAATAAGATGCAAGCGGCTTCTGAAAGGTTCAATCCCCCATAAGCGAGTTATCCCAGCTTCAACCAGTCCCTGATCATAAATGCTAGTTAAATAATTGTTTGCCTGAGAAACGCCTTTAGTTTTTGCTATAGTTAAAGCTTTCTTCATCAGAGGCAAACTTAAACTGTCGTATGCAGCCCAACCACTTGAACTAAACGTCGCATTAAACTCGTCGCTAACGGGGGCAAGTTCTGCCAGCTCCTTCTTTAACTTGGCAAGATTTGATTTCTGCTCGAGAGTAACTGCTTGACTTTCAAGCATGGCAATCCTTTCTTTTAACAATTGTATGGTAGGATTGTCAGCGATCTTCATATAAATAATATGAATACTAATCGATAATATTTTACTGAACTAAACAGCTCTTAAAATGATGCGATATAAAATGACCTGTATGCAAAGAAAAAGCCACTTACAAGAATAGACTCGTAAGTGGCTCATTTTCAGTGCACTCGTAGGGATTCGAACCCCAAACCTCCTGATCCGTAGTCAGGTGCTCTATCCAATTGAGCTACGAATGCGTGTCATTCTGCAGTGTAGTCAGGTGCTCTTTCTAATTGATGTCGAGCGCGACCGCAGTGGCTGACCATCCCGGTACGAATGCATTGCTCTATGGCGTTTCCCGTTGATTGGGAGTGCAAAAGTAGGTAGAATAAAGGCCTTTGTCAACCTATTTACCCGAAAAATTTGCTTTGCGCTTCATCAGAAACGCCCCAATTCCCTCTGCCGCGTCGACCGAGCTACCTAAAGCATCTTGATTTTCAGCTTCCTGCTCCAACTGGTGATCAAGATCCGAATAGAGCGATTGATTCAAAACTTTTTTCAGCGCACCAATCGCTTTGGTAGGCGCGTTGGCGTAATAACCCACAATGTCACCAACGGCACTATCTAAGTCCGCAGCTGCTACCGAACGACTGACCAGGCCAATCTGGGCCGCTTCGGGGCCGTACACGCGTCGGCCGGTGCTGCTCAGTTCAAACGCACGCTGTGGCCCAATAAGCCGGGGCAGGAAAAACGTAGAGCCAGCGTCGGGCATGAGGCCGATGTTAACAAAGATCTGGCTGAAATAGGCGTCGTCGGTGCAGATCACCACGTCGCAAGCCAGCGCGAGCGAACAACCCGCCCCGGCCGCTACGCCATTGATGCGACCTACAACCGGCTTCTCAATATTGCGAATCGCCCGAATCATGGGGTGGTAGCCGCTACGTAGCGATTCGCCTAGATTTAGCTGACCGCCTGTAGAAGCGGCTGCTGCAAAGCCTTCTTTCAGATCAGCACCCGAGCAAAAGGCTTTGTCGCCCGCACCAGTGATCACCACAACGCGAACGGTGTCGTCGGCACTAGCTGCGTCAACGGCGTTTGTGATGTCCTGAATCAGGCCGGGGTTCAGCGCATTGTATACCTGCGGGCGGTTGAGGGTGATGCGGCAAACGCCGTCGGTTATTTCGTAGAGGAGGTTTTCGTACATGGGAATTCGCATTGAAAACACAGAGATACGGAGATTTTACGGAGAAAACACAGAAGAAAGGTTGGTAAAATTTAGCGTTCTCTGTGCAAGCTCTTTTCCTCTGTCGGTCCGCCGATGCGGTTTATAAAACGTTAGACTAACAAAAAGACCGTCACCAGGCTGACACCTAATCCCAAGGCGACACCCGCTCCGATCTGGGCTGGTGTGTGGGCATTGAGCTTCAGGCGGGCACTAGCCACAAATCCTGTCAAGAGTACCAACAGGAGTAAGGGAATGAACAGATCATCGGTGCTGAATTTAAGCATCAGGCCGCCAATGCTGCCCAATACACCACTCATGCCGACGCTGTGCGCGCTGATTTGCCAGTATAAGCTGATTAAGCCAACGAGCAGAATAGACGTCGAAATACCCCCTAACAGAACAGCAATCTCAGGCGCAACAGTCGAAACCAGCTGCATCCGAAAGGCAAATAAGAACGTCAGCACGGTGTAGATCAGCGCCGTCAGGAAGTAAGGCAACCGCCGGTCGGCGAGGTCGTTGAGGTGCAGGCTTCGGACGTAGCCGCTCCGAAACAGGTAATAAATCAGCAGCGACGGAACGGCGAACGTACCAATAAAAATAAGAATGAGCAGGCTGAGCCGCAGCGTACTCGAAAACGCATCCATGCCCAGCAGTCCTGGGGTCAGAAATAGCAAAATGCCGAACAGAAGCGTCGGCATGAGCAATGGATGGAAGACGATAGAAAGAAAACGGGCGAAAGCAGTATTCAAGAGAACAGTATTCGGTTTACAGTTTTGGGTAGCACTGACAAGGTGGTTGGTCTCACAAATTACTTACCCGAATGGCATAACTGAAAATCGTAAACCGAAAACTTTTCATAACTGCTTTCTGAGCCGGGCTACGGGAATGTTTAGTTGCTCGCGGTATTTGGCAACTGTACGCCGGGCAATGTTGTAGCCCCGATCGTTCAGGATTTTTTCGAGTTTATCGTCCGACAACGGGTTGAGTTTGGGCTCGCTGTCGATCAGATCTTTCAGAATATTCTTTACCTCCCGGCTGCTGACATCTTCGCCCGTGTCGGTCGAAATGCCTTCCGAGAAGAAGTACTTGAGGGGATAAATACCAAACTCCGTCTGAACGGCCTTGCTATTGGCCACCCGCGACACCGTCGATACGTCCATGTCGATCAGGGTCGCAATGTCTTTCAGGATCATCGGGCGAAGCTTCGACTCGTCGCCGGTCAGGAAGAAATCGTACTGGAAGCGCACGATGGCGTTCATCGTTTTCAGTAACGTCTGCTGGCGTTGCTTGATGGCGTCAATGAACCACTTGGCTGCATCAAGCTTCTGCTTCACAAACGAGACGGTTTCTTTAAGCGCCTTATTTTGCTTGCTGCTCTTGTCGTAGGTATCGAGCATATCGGCAAACGACCGGCTGATGCGTAGCTCGGGGGCATTTTTCGAGTTCAGCGACAGTTCGAGCTTGCCGTTATTATTGATCAGAATAAAATCGGGAATCAGGTACTGAGCCGTGCCCGATTCGCCTTCAACCGAACCGGGTTTGGGATTCAGCCGGATAATGATGTCGATAACTTTCTTGAGTGACTCATCGCTGATGTTGAGCCGTCGCTGAATTTTATCGTAATGCTTTTTCGAGAACTCATCGAAGAAATCGTCGATGATGCGAATGGCCAGTACGTTGTACGGATCGGACTGGTCTTTGCGCTGGAGTTGCAACAGCAAACACTCCTGAAGCGAACGGGCAGCAATGCCAGCTGGGTCGAACGACTGCACCTTTTTCAAGACCTCTTCCACTTCGTCGGCGTCGGTGAATACGTTCTGCGAGAATGCGAGATCGTTTACAATGGCCTGAATTGAGCGCCGGATGTAGCCATCAGCTTCAATACTCCCAATCAGCTGTTCGCCAATGATACGTTGCTCGTCGGTGAGGTTGAGGTACCCAAACTGTTGCAACAGTGAGTCGATCAAACTTGAGCTGGTAGCCAGCGGCATATCCCGCTCTTCTTCGTTATAGTTGCCGTCGCCCTGCATTTTATAGCCCGCGTAATCCTCGTCCTGAATGTAGCTGTCAATGTCAAGTTCGTCGTCGCGGTCTTTATAATCGTCGGCTTCGTCGTAAGGGTCGTCTTCTTTCTGGTCATACTCTTCATCCATACCCTCTTCGAGCGCCGGGTTAATCTCCAGCTCTTCTTCAATGCGAGTATCTAATTCGGCCGTAGGAATCTGCAGCAGCTTTATAAACTGAATCTGTTGCGGAGACAGTTTCTGCTGAAGGGACTGGGAAAGGCTTAACTTCTGCATGGTTGGTGGTACTGCGGGCTGAGCATTAATGGGTTACGTTGAGCAGTTGTTTGGATAGCAAAAGTGCCCCTCACAATTATCAGACCAAATTAATCAATTAATTGTTTTTGCCTGCATAAATTTTCTGTGAACACCCGGCGTGCTACCTTCGCAGCCATGACAAACAAGCTTTATGATACGTCGTTGAGTCTTCTGACGGACTTGTATCAGGTAACGATGGCCTATGGCTACTGGAAATCCGGAACCTCAGAAAAAGAGGCAGTTTTCAATCTGTATTTCAGAAAGAACCCGTTTGCCGGCGGTTTTACGGTCGCCTGCGGACTCACCAATGTGATCGGTTATATAGATAACTTCGGTCTATCGAAAAAAGATTTGCGCTATCTCGAAACATTGACTGGCAGCGATGGCCAGCCCATGTTCGAAGCCGCGTTTATTGAGTATCTGGCTAACCTCAAACTAACGCTCGATGTTGAGGCCATTCCAGAGGGCACCGTCGTGTTTCCGAACGAGCCGCTGGTGCGGGTGAAAGGTCCCATTCTGCAATGTCAGCTGCTGGAAACGCCCTTGCTTAATCTGATCAATTTTGAGTCGCTGATTGCGACGAAAGCGGCCCGACTACGATTGGTGGCCGGGAATGATACGTTACTGGAATTTGGCCTGCGTCGGGCGCAGGGGGTTGATGGAGGCATGACCGCTAGCCGGGCGGCTTACATTGGGGGCTGCGACGCAACGTCGAACGTGCTGGCTGGCAAACTCTACGACATTCCTATTCGTGGAACGCACGCTCACAGCTGGGTCATGTCGTTCGAAAATGAGCAAACGGCCTTCAATACGTATGCTGATGTGTTGCCTAATAACGTAACGCTGCTGGTCGATACGTATGACACCCTGCAGGGCGTCCGGCACGCTATTGAAACAGGTAAGCGACTTAGGGAGCAGGGGCATAAACTATCGGGTATCCGGCTCGACTCCGGCGATTTGGCTTACCTGAGCATCGAAGCCCGTAAGCTGCTCGACGAAGCCGGTTTTGATGATACGTCCATCGTGGCCAGCAACGACCTCGACGAAACCATCATCAACAGCCTCAAGCAACAGGGGGCAAAAATAGACGTATGGGGCGTTGGTACTAAGCTCGTTACGGCTTACGATCAGCCTGCGCTGGGTGGGGTTTACAAGCTGGCTGCATTACGTAACGATGGGGGCAATACGTCGGGGCTGGCGTGGGACTACAAAATGAAATTATCGGAGCAGGCCGTAAAGACATCAACCCCAGGCATTCAGCAGGTGCGCCGGTTCCGCGATGAGCGGGGTTTCCTCGCTGACATGATCTACGACCAAAGCCAAACGCATGGCGCCGACGAGAACCACAACTATGGCTCCATCGACGTGACCATGATCGACCCGCTCGACTTCACCAAGCGCCGGAGATTCGCTGCCGATCAAGATTATGAAGATCTGCTCGTACCGGTGTTCAGGAACGGGGAGTGCGTGTATGATAAACCAAACATACACGACATTCGGGCGCGGGTGCACACGCAACTTGCTCAGCTCCACCCTGGCGTGAAACGATTCGTGAACCCGCACAGCTACCCAGTGGGGCTGGAAAGAAGTTTACACGAACTGAAAACCGAGCTGATTCTGAAGCTGCGGGAGGGGTGACAATTTGGTGCGAACAAGAAAAGTGTTTTTCTTATTCGCACTAGATAAAGTAAGAAGGGTAGTTATTTAGAATAACCTAAGTACCAACCTGGTTTGTAAGAAGCAAAGTTGCCGTTTTTATCAAGGGTCAAGTTGGTACCCTTTCTAACTTCGACGGCTCCGCTGGCTTTGGTTAAGCCGACTGAGTAATATTCTAGCTTTGTTTTATCTAAAGATTGCCAAACTATGTATTGAGAATCCTCATAGCTTCGAACAAAATCTGCCGTATTTATGATGTAAGCTGCATCGGCATCCGTCACGACAGCCCCCGTCGCGAAGGCAGCAAAGGCCGGAATAGCAGAGGATAAGGCTACCCCCGATACCCTTTGCGCTTTTATACGAATTGCATCATACCGATCCTGACTCGTAACCCAAGCGCTCTTATAGACTACATTCACAGTAAATGCTTGCGCACTACCGTCTTCGGCAGTAACCGTGTATGTTACAGGTTTCGTGAAATTTTGCGTGCTGCCCGAAGCCGGTTTCGCTGTCGCTCCAGTTGGTAGTGCGAAAGTGAATTTGATAGCCGTTATATCAGTGCCTCCCGGTACGGTCATCGTATAGGAGTTAGTCGTAGCATCGAATGTTGAGGAGGCTCCCGTGAGGCCTTCTATCGCGGGCGTATCCAAACTTTTCGCGGAGCTCTTAGGTGTAACAGGGGTAGCGTCTTCCTTTGTGCATTGAGTAAGAATAAAGCTCAATAAGAATAGCAAACAAACGGTGTTAATACGAATCGTTTTCATTATTGTGTGGATTTGGTTTAACGATATTTACGGAAATAACATAAGCAATACTATTGCTTCATGCCAGATTTTGTGATGTAGAATATTTGGCCAAAGGTGTTCACAAAGGAGAGCGTACCAGCGGATTTTACATTTTCAACTTGCCAGATTATTTTTCCGCCCTGTGCGTCGTAAACCGTTACGCTACCCGGGCGTGAGCCGTCTGCACGAGTGTTCAGGACGAATACGTTGCTGCCAGTATTAATTGGATCGGTGGCAATGTAGCTCCCCATTTTCCACTTAAGTTGTCCAGTCGCAAAATCCAGCGCGTACACGTCACTGTAAAGCGGATCGAAGGTCTTACTCTTAGTTATAACGATGTCATTCTCAATGTTAGGATCGCTAATGCTCGAATTAGCCTGATAACCGCTATATGTCCATTTAGTCTTACCTGTATTAGCCTCTACAGCTACTAACTTGGGAGTAGTTGTACCGCTACCAGTGGTAAAGAGAATGGTATTTTTATAAATTGTTGGGCTCTGATCCTTTTCAAAAGTACCGGCGTAATCCCACACTGTATTTCCAGTGTCGATGTCATACGCTATCACTTTAGAGGTGGTAATCGTATAAAGTGTGTTACTGACTACGGCGGGATTTCCAGATGAGCTTCCACCATTAAACTCCCGCTTTAGCTGCCCGGTTGTAGCATCTAACGCAAAAATTTTATTATTAAAGCTTGATGTTACAAATATCAGATTGCCCGATACCGTTAGATTAGCGGTTATACTGCTGTTAGTATTATTACTCGTGACATACTCCCATTTTTTGTTCCCATAATAATCTAATGCGTAAACAGTGTTGCCATCAACCGAATAAATTAAAAATTGGGACCCATGGTAAGCTACAGGAATCGTTCCAGGGTTTGTTTTTGCAGTGGACTGCCACATGATTTGACCGCCTTGGAGATTTAAAGCATAGAAGTTATTACGAGCCCCAACGAAATAGCGATTGTCATAAATATTAGGACTGATGACACCGCCTTCACCTAAATCAGTCGATTGATTAAATTCCCATTTCACATCGCCAGTCGCGGTGTTGACCGCGTAGATGCTTTTAGGGGTGTGAACAATGAGCGTTCCTGCCTGCCGGGTCGGGTCAGAAGCTGCCTGAGCAGGAGTCTTAACTGTCTTGGCTGCACCATAATAGACCGCATCAGGGGTCTCAACGAAAGCACGATAGTAATACGTTTGATTAGGCATTAACTGATTTGCCGACAACGAAAATGAATACGGTACTTGAGTGATATTGCCTGCAACTTCGCTTTGCTCGGTTGGTAGCAGTGATGTTTTGGATATACAGAACCCATATCGAATAATGGCACCACCGCCCAAATCTTTAATGGTAGCCTTCAGCACAACCGGTGCGTTTGCCGTTACGCTGGCGACTTCTGTTTCAACGGTAGGCACTTTGAGGTCAGCGTTGTCACCGGCCACCATCACGTAGGCCTCCTGCACCGCTCTCTCCACAATGTCATAGCTAAGCCACAGATAACCCTTATTGGCCCACCGGTCACTCCAGGAGTTCTGCAGCTTGAAGGCTTTCTTCTGATCATCATAGCCCACCAGCACCATGGCATGGCCGCCACTGGCCGAGGAAGCATCATAGCTCTTCCAGATGTAGTCCCCACTGGCATCTTTCTCCTTCAGACGCATGAAGTTGTTGTCCAGCGTGGAGGCAAAGATGATGGGGTAGTCGAAGTAGAGAAAGCGCCGGAAGGTAGCCGGGCTGATGTTGATGCGCGCCCACTTCTTGATCTTGTAGGCGGCTGCCTTCTGCTTCTGCTCTGCCGTGGGCTGGGTCGAGCAGTCAGTCTCTGAGTAGGGCATGTCTTTCAGACTGCACACGCCCGCCGTCTGCAACAGATCAAGAGCATCTTTGATGGAGGAGCCATTGGCACAACCGTTTACTTTGACCTGGTTGTAGACAAAGGCTGGGCTGAAGAGGGCCTCCTGGTTGGGCTTGCCATCAGGGGCGGTGTAGTTAGCTTGTTTGGCTACTTTGTTGAAGTAGCTACGGGCGGCATAGGCTACTGCCCAGGCGGTGCAGGAGCCTTGCATTCCCTGGTTGTCAACAGGTGGCATGTTGGCCGTCAGCTCATAAGTGGCGGGCAGGTTAGGGAGCTTATCGGCGGCAATACGAGCGCCCACCAGGGGATCTTTGAGCAGGGGCAGGGCCTGGTAGGCTTCTTGGGAGAGCAGGTTGGCTCCGAGTCCCACATTCTCGCCGGGCTTGATCTGGGTGGAAGGTTGCGGAGTAGGGGTGACAGGTGTGTCTTCTCCCTTCTTGCAGCTGAGCGTGAAGAGCAGCGGAAGTACTAAACATAACAAAAAGGAGAGGAACCGACAAAAAGACAGACGTAGTAAATGTTTCATGAGAGATCAAGAGGTCAGGTTATACGTTACAAAGGCTGAAAAGACCAGCCGGTAATAGTTACTTTTTTGTTGGTTCCACCTGATCCAGTGAGGCCAGGGTAAGCAACTACTCGTTCTTCGGAAGAACCATCTGGATAGTCGAAGTTGAGAACAGACTTGTCATCAACAATCATTTCGACACGAGACGAATTTGAGTTTTGGCTTCTAGTCCGCTTTGTAATCAAGCGTACACGGTGGGGCTTTCCATCGAATAGTTCGATTGGTAAAGAATAGGTTGTATTTCCGTAATAAATGAGTTTGTTATATAGTTTGACGGACGAAATTTGAGAGAAAACATTATTTACATCACGATTGAATACCACATTAACTTCGGGCGAAAGCGATGTGGACAAAACTGTGAAAGCGGTTTCGTAGCCGTTCGTAATATCAAACGAATTCGCTTTCCAAAAAACAGAGGCTTGATTGCTTCCGCTGAGCTGAAGTAAATCAATGCCATCAGTCGTTGTTGAGGCTCCGTTGGAAATAAGTAAAGCAAGTCGAAACAAACCAAAGTCATCAATAGAGAACTTGTCAACTGATCGGTTTACCTCCTGCATACGAAGTGCCCGTTGAGCAAACTCCGCATTACCTGTAGAGGCTACATCAGTAATGCAGTATTCTAAAACAATGGGATCAGTTACCCCACTTTGACGGCAAATACGCTCAGCGTCTGCACGGGCCTGTTGCGTAATCTGAACTTCGAATAATGGGAAGTCTCGGACGGTGTACGAATCCGTATTTTTACCAGTGTCATATAAAAACATAGACTCAGTTTGTGTGATACGCCAGCTGTCGGCATATTCTGGGTAGAATGCCTTGAATGAGTTGCCAATAGATTGTCCGTTCGCTTTTGTTAGATCGTTTGCTGGGTTCCGATCATAATTACCTAGCAGTCCACGTAACTTTGAGCGTCTACTTGAGCTTGGGGTAATGTAATAATCAAAACTGGTCGCAAATGCTCGAATCTCTATTTTATCGCCAGTAGCCGTACGAATGAAATAATTGCCCGGAGTTTGTCGGCTAATGGTGCCGTTACTGCTTAATGGAAGCAGAGAGGTACCATCAGGAACTGGCTGCCGGTCAACGTATAAGCGGTTTGGAGGGTAAAAGCACACTATGTTTTGACCCGTACGAACGGCCAGACCTGTATTTACAGACACTGTTTTTGAGTTATTAACCGGCTCCTGACGGACCTGTACTTCAAAGTTGTCATTGGTCGATTGTGTTGCTGTGAATTCACCTGCAGCCATGAAGCTATATCGATTCCGGTCAAACGTAGTTAAGTGAGGATCACCCGTGCTGGTTGAGGTGGACGTACTGTCCACTTCGTTGGAGTCCGGTTCGCAAAGTTTAACCCCTGGAATAATGCGCTCATCAAGTGACTTGCTTAAGATCCAGGAAATAGGTTTCCGTTCTTTTACACCGAAAATATCCATGCCAGCGAACAACTCAGTTGTCAGCCCGTACGATGGGGTTAGGGAAAGCCCTTTTTTCTCCGTTGAGCAAACCGCCGTCAATCGGCCAAACAAGTAAAGAGAACCTCCAAATACAAATGCTTCTGAATTGTAGAAACCAATGCTCAGTTCGCTAACGACTCCTGATTCGATGTAGCCTTCCATTTCTGCTTGAAATGAAGGATTGTTTTGTGGACTATCGTCCTTTTGAATTTTAGTAAAGCCTTGAATATTATTATAAGCTAATCCATACTCATAGCTATCCTGCCAGTTAACAAGCGTAGCCTCTACCTTCCCTTTCAAACCAGCAGCCGCTCGTAATTTTAAGGTCAGAGTTGGCGTAATGACAATGGGTATAGGCAGAGGGCCAACAAAGACAACGCGGGTGATTACAAACTTCTTTTTTAGGAAGGGGAACTCGTCTGAACCGCTCACCTCTGCGGATGCTGAAGCCCCTGCACTAGCTGTGCGCGTAATTGTTACTTTAGCCAACGCATCTTTCAATGATGCTTGTTTGATATTGAGACCAAATGAGAACACAAAATTTATTCCCCCCTTTGCCCAACCAGTCACTTGCCCCTGAGCACCACCATTCGCACTGGCAAAGTTGAATGTTTGGCTATACGTCATGGACTCGCCAAGAGATTCATCGAATGAAAACTCAATGTCATCGAAGACATCAGTCCAGGAAGCAGGCTCTGTATCTACTTCAACTCCGTTAGAAGTTTGATTGACACGAGTTGCTTTGGCCATATAGCCGTTGGGCGTTTCAGCCGTTACACCACCTATCATTATGTTGCCTGGCTGGATGGTGGTTACGGCGAGTCGGGCTGCTTGACGACCACCCCGGAGTTGTGTACCGGCTTTAAATACAATTCGGTTGGGACTAATAGAAACTATGTTGGCCGCCGTCTCTTCGTCTATGACGTAAACCGTAGTGCGCAGCGTCGGTGCCCCTTTAGTGGGAATGATTTGAGCCGGTTTTATGTCGCCTAAGCGGGGGAGTTCGGGTTTAACGTCTGGTTCAGAATCTTTTTTACAGCTAAACGGTAGCAGGCATAAGAGGAAGAGCGCGAAAAAACGAAGAACGGATGACATAGCGTGTTAGTGTAATTTTTACCGCGTTACAATGTTACTTTCTTCAACACGCCGTAATCGATGATATATAATTCATCATTATGCCAAAACATATCTTCCACGCGAAACAGACCAGCATTTTTACCTACACCATCGCTCGTGATCCATTCCGGTTTACCCGCTAACGTGGTAACGCGTCCGTCAGCGTCAATTCGTCGCAGAAAATGGGGGGCGTTCAGTACTCCTCCTGAGCCTCCTGGCCTATATAGGTCAACAACATATAAGACACCGGTTCTATCGATGAGTAGATGAGTAGGATTCCAAAAATCTACGGATGGAAGTTGCCCGTCAACATAATGGCTAACAGGCTTCTCCTGATCAAACTGAATGACATCTTTTCCGTCGGATTGAGTATAAATTGACCGGCCAGCAACGGAAGTTACTCCTGAGGACGATATTTTTCGGACTCGATTTTTGTCCAGTACATATAAATTGTTAGTCTGATCAGCAGCAATTGAAACGGGATTGTAAAAGGTGGCCGTTGCAAGAGAGCCATCAGCGTATTGACGACTGGTTCGATTACCACAGTAGGTAGTGACTGCCCCGTCCGGAGTTATTTTTCGGATCGTATATAAATCGATAACCCATAATGTATTTTGTGTATCAATCGTCATATCAACGATTGTCGAGAAGCGGGCCTGATCTCCTTTCCCGTCCAAAATTGCAGGGTCACTACCGCTCGTTATTCGTTTCCCACCAGCTATCGTAGTGACCGTTCCATCAACTGTTATCCGGCGAATCAAATCTCCGTTATCAACCACAAAGATATTACCTTGATTATCAGCAGCCATTTTTGACACCCCTTTAAATCGGGCGGCTTCTCCTTTGCCGTCTTTGATTTCGTTCGTTGAGAATCCGTTTATGCCCGCGAATAGGGTCTTACTGGTTTGCCCATCCTTCATTTGGTAGATTCCACCGCCACCATCCGTCAAATAGAATGTTTTATTGATAGAAGAATACGTAGCTGCCCCAGCGACTTGAGATACTCCCCGCAGAACAGTGCTGACACTTGAATTACCTGAGTAGATTATAGAGGGCGGTGTTTGGTAGCGGCATCCTTTAGTACTGCTTCCGTCTGCAACACCGTATATTGATTCTTGGCCTTGGCTTGTTTTTAGGTAAGCATACACCAAATAAGCCATGGCCGGCTTTAGGTTATTGGCTATCGTTTGAAAGGTGGTTGGATTATTAATTGCACCTAGGCTATACCGGGGTGATTTATCGAGAGGTAGATTAGTATCTTCTTGTCTAGCCGATTGCTGAACCAAAATAAAACCATGGTCAGAAAAGAAAGAGTTTAGGCCAGTACTAATCACACGGGCTTTTAAAGGAAGATTATTGTTGTAGTAAAGACCTTCATCCCTACCCAATTCTTGGGGCAAAGGATCACAAATTACATTAAACTTAGTATCAATGCTGCCGTTAGTATAAGCTTTTATTTGACCATAAAATATTCCTTCCGGTGTTTCTATATATGCTCGGTATGAGAATTGAGTAGGCACAGATGTACCCGCGTAAACGACTGTGAATGCAAATGGAAGCGTTGATATAGCCTTTTCGGCTTCAATCTTAGTAGATTGATCTGTCAGATTGCCAACCCCGATCTGAATTCCATACCGAATGACAGCAGCTCCACCTAGCTCTTTTATTGATCCTGATATATCAACCTTTTGCTCATTTATCTTTGTAGCAGTTCCTGTTTCAACAGTTGGCACTTTGAGGTCAGCGTTGTCACCGGCCACCATCACGTAGGCCTCCTGCACCGCTCTCTCCACAATGTCATAGCTAAGCCACAGATAACCCTTATTGGCCCACCGGTCACTCCAGGAGTTCTGCAGCTTGAAGGCTTTCTTCTGATCATCATAGCCCACCAGCACCATGGCATGGCCGCCACTGGCCGAGGAAGCATCATAGCTCTTCCAGATGTAGTCCCCACTGGCATCTTTCTCCTTCAGACGCATGAAGTTGTTGTCCAGCGTGGAGGCAAAGATGATGGGGTAGTCGAAGTAGAGAAAGCGCCGGAAGGTAGCCGGGCTGATGTTGATGCGCGCCCACTTCTTGATCTTGTAGGCGGCTGCCTTCTGCTTCTGCTCTGCCGTGGGCTGGGTCGAGCAGTCAGTCTCTGAGTAGGGCATGTCTTTCAGACTGCACACGCCCGCCGTCTGCAACAGATCAAGAGCATCTTTGATGGAGGAGCCATTGGCACAACCGTTTACTTTGACCTGGTTGTAGACAAAGGCCGGGCTGAAGAGGGCCTCCTGGTTGGGCTTGCCATCAGGGGCGGTGTAGTTAGCTTGTTTGGCTACTTTGTTGAAGTAGCTACGGGCGGCATAGGCTACTGCCCAGGCGGTGCAGGAGCCTTGCATTCCCTGGTTGTCAACAGGTGGCATGTTGGCCGTCAGCTCATAAGTGGCGGGCAGGTTAGGGAGCTTATCGGCGGCAATGCGAGCGCCCACCAGGGGATCTTTGAGCAGGGGCAGGGCCTGGTAGGCTTCTTTGGGGAGGAGGTTGGCTCCGAGTCCCACATTCTCGCCGGGCTTGATCTGGGTGGAAGGTTGCGGAGTAGGGGTGACAGGTGTGTCTTCTCCCTTCTTGCACTCAACCAGCATGATACCGATAAGAAACAAAAAAGCAAAAAGCCGTAAGACGGGACGTAAAGGTCTTACCATATTACAAAAAATGATGTGGATAGATATAGACTAAGAAAGCAGGAGCCCATAAACATTGAAATAGACAATCAATCACATGGCCATTTGCTTGCTAATCTTCTTCAAACTTGTTTCATTTTGTAACCATTAGCAATCAGCGCTTTACCAGCCCAAGGCTTTTTCTTACAAACACAAATATTTTTCTTGTAGAAAATACGCATAGAACGCTCTGAGTATTATTATATTTGACGTAGTTGTCTCGCACATCTGATCCACACCCTAATGTCTCGTTCATCTTTGACCCTCAACTGTCTCTTCGTGTTGTGGGTCTTTACCTCCGGCGTTAGTATCGCCCAGCAAGCAGCCCGGCTGAAGGTGCAGCCTGACCGACTTCAGAAAGCAAAAGAAGCTGAGCAGGAAGCTATTCGGAAGAAGGACTCCGTTGGGTTGGCTCAAGCGTATTACCTGTACGGAAGAACATACGTCTTTGCGGGTGACTACCAGGCTTCACAGGGCTATTTTCTAAAATCACTGCAACTACTCGAACCACGGGGCGACTCGTTCGAATTGAGCCGGATCTATGTTCGGCTTAGCGAAAACGAAGGCCGACTGGGCCGAGCGGCCGACGCATTACGCTATGCAAAATTGTCGTTAGCCGTTGCCCAGCGACTTCGCTCTCCTAAGGCGCTGGGGCTTGCCTATGGGGTTATGGCTGGAATCTATGAAAACAAATGGAATGGCCAGGTTCGCAACGGTAGCGCGGTATATGACAGCATCCTGTATTACTACCACAAAAGAGCAGCCATTTACCGGTCATTGAATGATACGTTAGGCGTTGCAGAAGCCAATCTTCAACTGGGCACACTCTTCACCAAAGCTAAAGACGTAAGGGCCATCCCTTATCTGGAAAAGTCGCTGCATTTGATGGAGCTGATTCATCGGGAAAACCTAAAGCCAAATGTGTTGATGCATTTGGCTTCGGCTTATCTTGTGTTCGGCAAACACCAGTTAGGCTTTCAGACGCTTCAGAAAGCCGGGCAGCTTTACAACCAGAACAAGCTGGACGAATATGATACCGCTCTCAGCTTAGAAAACGAGTATGTTCTGTATTACCAGACAACTGGTCATTGGAGAGAAGCCTTCGAGCATCTAAAGAAAATGAACGCGCTCGAAAAGGGCGAATGGCTATCAGATCGGGAAGCGACAATTGCCCGGTTGAACGTAGAATACGAAACCCAAAAGAAAGAAGCGCTGCTAAACGCACAAAAAAGCGAACTGGCGCTACGTGATGAAAACCTACGTACTCAGCAACGATTTACCATGGCTACGTCGGCCTTATTGGTTATGACGGCCGGAATGAGTCTGGTATTCTTTCGGCTCAATCGCAAAAATCAACGAATTAGCCGACAAAATCAGGAGCTGGTAAAAGAGCAGAACCACCGTGTTAAGAACAACCTGCAAGTGGTGTCGAGTCTCTTGAGCCTCCAATCGAAACGGCTGACGGATGAAGCTGCCAAAAAAGCGGTAGAGGAAAGCCGGTTACGGGTGCAGTCGATGGCTATTCTGCATCAGCGGCTCTACGACGGCGACAGGCTGGCTCAGGTGCATCTGGAGGAGTTTATCCAAGAGCTGGTGGAAGGGGTGCTAAAAGCCTATGGGTTTCCTTCGGTTGATACCCGGCTAGAGATCGATGACATTACGCTGCCGGCCGACAAAGCCGTTCCGCTGGGGCTAATTCTGAATGAACTGACGACCAATGCCTGCAAATACGCTTTCCCTACGACCCAACACCCGTCTTATCTCATTGGCTGTAGGCAGGAAAAACACACTATTCATCTAAACGTAACGGATAATGGTCCCGGACTGGAGGGTCCCGGACTGGAGGGTCCCGGACTGGAGGGTCCCGGACTGGAGAGTTCGGGTCGGACCGACGCTCGGTTGGAGGGTAAGGGCCAGTCGAGCGATAGATGGGACGTTATCAGAAAAGATTCTTTCGGTATGCAACTGATTCGGGCACAGGTTATTCAGCTTCATGGTACCTACCAGTTTGCATCCAACAAAGGCACTGTGTTTACCCTCACCTTTACTGTTTAACTGTCGATGACCTCGTTAAAAATTTTGATTGTAGAAGATGAAACCATTACGGCCATGGATCTCCGCGAGACGCTGGAGGAGGCTGGACATACGGTCGTTGGAGTTGCCCGTAATTTTCAGCAGGCATTGGAATTCGTTATAAAATACTCGCCCGATCTGGCCCTGGTTGACATTCAGCTGGACGGGTCCATCGCGAATGGCATTGACACGGCGAAGGAGTTAGTAGCCCGCCGTCGGATGCCCATTATTTACCTGACCGCTAATTCAGAGCCTGAAACGTTTCAATTGGCCAAACAAACGCTGCCAGCTGCATACATGCTCAAACCGTTCCGGCACGATGAGCTAAAGCTACAAGTGGAATTAGCGTATTATTCGCAGGCCAATGCGATCAATGCGGGTGATTTCAGCGGTTCTCAATACGTGTACTTACCCGATGATGAAGGCTACGAACGGGTAGACACAAACGATGTTCTTTATTTAAGAGCCGATGGGGCTTACGCAAAAGTGTTCACAACGTCGCGGGAAACGCCTTACCATGTTAGTACCAATCTGAGCCATTTAACCCAGTATTTCGCTACCCCTAACTTTTATCGTCTGTCGCGGTCGCTACTCATTAACCTCACGTATCTGGCCCGTATCGAGCGTAATTATCTGTATCTGACCGGGCATGCTGCTCCACTCCAAATTCCAGCGGCTAACCGCAAAGAGCTGATGAAGAAACTAACCGTGGTCCGAACTAAGTAGAGTAGGGCGAAGCTAGTCGGAAAGGCAATCGGTTCTAAACCAATATGATACATTAGTAATGATCCGCTCTGGTTTCTTCTCTATTTCTTAATACGAAACTAACAGCTTGTATCAAAACTTTCCGTTGCTTTACCGTCCCGCTCCGGCGTTCGGGTTTTTTCTGATCTTTCTTCTCTAACCAATGCAACCGATTAGATTAGTGGTTTTTGACATGGCCGGCACCACCGTGACCGACCACCACGAGGTAGAGCGGTGCTTCGCGCAGGCAGCTGCTCAAACTGGCCTCTTCGTTACTGACGAGCGAATTCTGGCCATGCAGGGACTGGCTAAACGGTATGTGTTTGAGACGCTCTGGAAAGAGCAGTTGGGTGAACTGCACCCTGACGTTTCCCGGCAGGTAGATGCGTCGTATGCAACCTTCCGGGGCATCCTTGAAAATCATTACCTAACCAACGGAGCTACTCCAACAGAAGGTTGTCTGGAGGTATTCAGCTATCTGCGTGAGCGAGGTATTTCTGTTGCCCTCACCACTGGCTTTTACCGGGTCGTCACGGACATTATCCTCAAGAAGCTTGGGTGGCTGGACGGCCTCAACGGACAGCGCGTTGGTGGACCTGAAAGCCTTATTCAGGCGTCGATTGCAAGTGATGAAGTCGAGCGCGGACGGCCTTACCCATTCATGATTGAGCGGGCTATGCACTTGCTGGGCGTTAGTAACCCCAAAGTGGTTGCTAATATCGGCGATACGCCCTCCGATTTGCTGTCGGGGCGGGCAGCAGGCGTAGCGCTTAACCTCGGCGTTACCAATGGGACCCATTCGCGCGACCAGCTCGACGCTCACCCCCATGATTATTTGCTCTCATCACTCACCGAGCTACCTTCAATTATCAATAAACGACCAACAGCCAGCAGTCTTATCGCTTCGTGAACGCCTTAATCACTGCTCACTGCAACTATGTACGACTTGATTATCATTGGTGCCGGGGCGCTCGGTACGTTCCATGCTTACCATGCAGCCAAGGCCGGCCAACGCGTATTACTGCTCGAAAAAGATAGGTTTCCTGTAGGGGCAACTGTGCGTAACTTTGGTCAGGTGGTGCCATCTGGATTAGCCGGTCGGTGGTTCGACTACGGCCGGCGAAGCCTGGAAATCTATCGGGACATTCAACAGCAAACCGACATAACTGTCCGGGCGAACGGTACCATATACATTGCGTCGGATGCCGATGAGTGGACGCTGGCCAATGAGCTGCACGACCGTTACCAACGCCTGGGCTACGCCAGTGAATTACTCAGCAAGACGCAGTGCCTGGCCAAATACCCAACTCTGCAAGCCAATTACGTAATGGGTGGGTTGTTCTTCCCCGATGAGCTGAGCGTGGAGCCGGAGCAGATGATTCATCGACTGATTGCTTACGTTCAAAAGAAATACAGGGTTGATTATCGGTCCGGTTCAGCGGTGATTGATTGCCAATCAAATTACAATGGGGCCATCGTAACCCTGGCCAACCGACAGCGCTTCCAGGCGGGGCGGGTGCTGATTTGCAGCGGTCATGAAGTCCGGTTGCTCTTTCCCGAAGTACTGGCCGAAGCAAACTTAGTAGTTAGTAAGTTACAGATGCTGCTGGCTGAACCCGTCATGGGTTTATTGCTGCCCGGTAATATACTAACGGGACTTACTATACGTCGATACGAAGCGTTTCAGGAGTGTCCGTCTTATGCCAGCATAAGTACGCCCGATTCGCTGGCTGAACTGAAAAAATGGGGCATCCATATTCTGTTCAAGCAGGCTATTGATGGCTCAATCATCCTTGGCGATTCGCACGAGTACGCTAACGCTACGCAGGCCGAAGATCTGGGCTATCACACGCAGGATTTTATCAATGACTTAATGATAGCCGAAGCTCGTCGGATTGTTAGCTTCCCAATAACGATCAAAAAAACGTGGGCGGGTTTCTACAGCCAGACCCAGGCCGAAATTTTTGAACACGATGCCGACGAACACATTCGTATCGTGACAGGCATCGGCGGTAAAGGGATGAGTTCGGGAGCGGGCTATGCGGAAGACAGCGTTCGGCAGTGGCTGGGCGTTGGGGTTGAATAAATACGTTTTTGGCGTCATAAACGCCCGCCGTATAATCAATAAATATTAAGCATACATGAACTTTTATAAAAATGTATTCACAAACCGTTGACAATCAGTCAATATTGGCGTAACAGTGGCCGCGTACTTTTGTAGGAAATACCTAGTTGGTACTAACCTGTAAACGTATGAAAACAAACAGTTTACGTTCTTCAATTGTATTGATTGACGCATTGCGAGGTCTGTCGATAGCATTTTTGCTCTGTCTTCTGTCTGGCTTTGCCGCTCTGGCCCAAACCATTACGGGTCGCGTTGTAGCCGCCGATGATAACCAGCCACTACCGGGCGTGTCGGTATTAGTTAAAGGCACAACAACGGGTACAACCACGCTCGCCGATGGCTCTTACACACTCAACAACATCAACGGGAAGGCAACGCTGACGTTTTCCTTCATTGGTTATGAAACGCAGGAGATTGTCGTAGGAAACCGCACAACGCTCGACGTATCGCTGAAAGCCGGCACGTCAACACTCAGCGAAGTAGTCGTAACGGCATTGGGTATTAAGAAAGACGTTCGTAACACGGGTGTTGCCATCCAAACAGTGGATGGAACCTCGCTGATCAAAGCCCGCGAACCCAACCCCATCAATAATCTGGCGGGTAAAGTAGCGGGTTTGACCATTGGAGCCAGCGCTGAGCTACTGGGTCGTCCGGCCGTTGTGCTGCGTGGCAACTCAGATGTTCTATTCGTAGTGGACGGGGTACCCATCAACTCTGATACGTGGAACATCAGCAACGACGATATTGAAACGTACACGGTGTTAAAAGGGGCCTCAGCATCGGCGCTGTACGGTTTCCGGGGTAAAAATGGTGCCATTCTGATCACCACCAAGCGCGGTTCTAAAGACAAGCGCGGCTTTTCGGTGGAAGTAAACACCAGCCAGCAGTTTGACAACGGATTCATTGCCATTCCGAAGGGGCAGGACCAGTACGGGCCCGGCGATCACGGTAAATACGCGTTCTTCGACGGGCGTGGAAATGGCCGGAATGATGGCGATTACGACATCTGGGGACCACCGCTTGATGGCCGGTTGTTGCCCCAGTATGACAGCCCGGTCGTGCCCGGCCAAACGTTTACAACGACGTTTTATGACGGCACTACGTTCCAGAGCAACCGGCAGCCCACCCCCTGGACAGCACGCGGGGCCAACAACCTCCAACGGTTTATTCAGACGGGAATTCTTTCAGCCAACAACATCGCCATTGCGTCGTCGGGTGAAAAACATGATCTCCGTATTTCGCTGTCGCACAACTACCAGCGTGGCCTGGTGCCCAACACGCGGCTGAACATTACAAACTTCAATATGTCGGCGGGCTATAACTTCTCGCCTAAACTGCGGTTTGAGTCGAATCTCAATTTCAACCGCCAGTCGACCCCTAACTTCCCCGACGTGAACTACGGGCCAAACTCGCTCATCTATAACATCGCGATCTGGGGTGGGGCCGACTGGAACGTCGATGATATGAAGCAGATCTGGCAACCGGGTAAAGAGGGTCTTCAGCAGATTTATGCCGAATACCAGCGTTATAATAACCCCTGGTTCCTGGCCGAGTATTGGTTACGTGGTCATTATAAAAATGATTTGTATGGGTATACCTCCCTGCGTTATCAGTTGGCTGATGGGTTGCAGCTAACCGGTAAGGCGCAGCTGACTACCTGGAACTTGCTGCGAACGGAGAAATTTCCGTATTCGGCAACGGTGTATGGCCGCGAAGAAGCGCGGGGGGATTACCGTGAGGATCGGCGGAATCTGCTCGATAACATTAACCAGGTGCTGCTACAATACGATAAGAAGGTCACGCCAAACCTGGCCGTTAATGCGCTGGCTGGTGGCGAATTACGGGTACTGAATTACAATTCCGACTATGCCAGCACGAACTACCTGAACGTACCGGGTGTATATAACCTGGGTAACTCGGCGAACTCGCCCATTGCCGCTAGCTATCAGGCTGACATGCGGGTGCTGTCGGCCTATTATTCGGCCGACTTCACGTTTCGTGATTACGTAACCCTCTCGACAACGGGTCGTATGGACAAGCTGTCTACCCTGCCCGCCAAGAACAATACGTACTTTTATCCATCCGTGGCACTGAGTACGGTTGTTTCGGATTATGTGAAACTGCCGGGTGCTGTATCGTTTTTGAAGTTGCGCGGTTCGTACGCCAACGTGAAAGACGCCCTGACACAGTCGACAATCAACAACGCTACGAATCCATTTTCAGGGTACGGCTCCAATCCGCTCGGTTACGGAGATAACTATTCTTCCTCTTACGGCGGACCGACGTATCAGAACTCGGGTGTGTATTCGGTGCCCTTGCTGTACAACAACAGACCGGCCGCCAGCTATACCAACACGCTCACGAATCCAGACCTGAAGCCTAATTCAACCTCGCAGGTTGAACTTGGCATGGACGCCCGCTTCCTGAGTAATCGAATTGCGTTGGATGTAGCTTACTTCGTTAGTAACGACGGTCCGCGCATTTTTACCTTACCCGTTTCGGAAGCAGTTGGTTACACGGGTCGGTTAGTGAATGGCATTCGGACGCAGAAGAAGGGGGTAGAAGTATCTGTGACGGGTAAGGCCCTGCGAACTTCCAGTGGGCTGAGCTGGGATGTTGTTGCTAACTACTCCACCTACACCGAACGCCTTAAAGAGGTATATCCGGAGGGCGGTATCAACACGCTCTCGTCCGACTATTTCGTCGGTAACAGCAGCAACCGCCGGTTCATCAACGTTGGCGACCGGGTTGATGGCTTTTATTCGGGTAAATTTCTGCGCACGACCGATGGCCAGATTATTAATGACGCGGGCGGCCGGCCGATCGTCAACACGGTGCCTCAGTTCATGGGGTACGTCAATCCGAAGTTCGTGTGGGGGATCAATAATCGCTTTGCTTACAAAAATTTCAACTTTAGCTTCCAGTTCGACGGTCGGGTTGGGGGTGTTATCGGGGATTACATTAAGCAGAAAACGTACCAGGGCGGCCGAAACATCGAAACCGCTGAAGGAGCTTTGGGCGAAGCCCGTAAACAGGACGTACAGGGTGTAAAAGCGTACCTCGGCGAAGGCGTTCAAATTGTGGGTACTGAAAGTAGAATCGCTGGGTATGATGCCAATGGTAACATCACCAACTACAGCGAGTTGCAGTTTGTGCCAAACGAAACTAAGACGTTCGCCCAGGACTACGTGGCCCGAGTCTATGGTCAGACAGAGGCTTTTCTGATCAGCCGCAGTTTTGCCAAACTACGCGAAGTGGTTATTGGATATACACTGCCCAGTACGTTGCTCAACCGGCTGGGCGTCCGGCAGGCCACGGTGTCAGTCGTAGGACGGAATCTCCTGTATTTTGCCGAGCGCAAGGACCTCGACCTTGATCAGTTTGTAACGGGGGGTATTTCGACCCTACAAACCCCGACAACCCGTCGGTATGGCATCAATCTGAACCTGACATTCTAAAACTGATCGGTCGATATGGCTAATAGAGTGCGTTTAAACAGAATTGACCCTATCGACCGATTTTTGACTCTAAAGCTATGAAGATTAATAAAATTGCTTTTTCCGTTCTGGCCATCGGGCTGACGCTGACCGGCTGCGAAAAGTCGTTTGACGAACTCGAACAGGACCCCAACCGCCCGGCAACTGCACCAGCCTCACTGGTCTTGAACGGCGTGTTGAATGACATGTACAACACTGCCGGAGGGGGCGGATGGAATGACTTTCAACGCTGGAACCAGTTTTATGCCAGTAACTATAACTACTACGCTACCAACGATTACGCCTGGACAACTACGTCGTTGCAGTATACCACGCTGAAAAACGTGGCGAAGATGGAAGAAGAGGCTAAGCGAGCCGGTTTGCCCGCCGTAAACGTGTATTCGGCGCTGGGTAAATTCTTCCGGGCGTACTTTTTTGAGAACATGACCAAGCGGGTAGGCGACATTCCTTTAACCGACGCGCTGCAAGGCCTGAATAGTTTGACGCCGAAGTATAACACCCAGAAAGAAGTGTATGCACAGGTGCTCACCTGGCTCGACGAAGCTAATAACGATCTAGCCACGCTGATTACCAGTTCAGATAATAACCTGCAAGGTGATATCTACTACGGCAATAGCCTGACCAAGTGGCAAAAAGTGGTCAATACGCTCAAGGTGCGCATTTTGATTAACCTGAGTCAGAAGCAGGATGACCCTGATTTGAAAGTGAAAGCCCGGTTTGCTGAAGTACTGAGTAACCCCACGAAATACCCGTTGATGACGAGCGCGGATGATAACCTGCAATACGTGTATAACAGCACCTACAACAAGTACAACCGCAATCCGGATAATTTTGGCCAGAATGCCACGCGGGAAAACATGGCCGCTACGTACCTCGGCACACTAACCAGCCTGAATGATCCCCGTACGTTTGTGGTAGCCGAACCAGCCGCGGCTAAACTAGCGGCTGGACTGAAGCCGACCGATTTCGGCGCGTTTGTTGGCGCATCGTCGGGAGAGGATTTAGCAACCATGTCGTCGAAGGCCAACAATGGTGAGTATTCGTTCCAGAACCGTAAGCGGTATTACAGCACATACACCGCTGAGCCCTACATCATTATTGGTTATCCGGAACTCCAGTTTAACATTGCAGAAGGGATCAACCGGGGCTGGAGCAGTGGCAATGCCGAAGAGTATTACAAGAAAGGAATTCAGGCATCCTGGAGTTTCTACGGCCTGACAGAGGGTGCCAATACGGTTTATTTCTCGGCGGATGGCGGGTATCGTACGTTCAACACCTATCAGGTGAACGTTAGCTTTAATGATTATTACACGCAACCCGCCGTTAAGTATGCTGGTAATAATGCCGATGGGTTGAAGGAGATTTTAACCCAAAAGTACGTAGCTTTCGCTCAGAACTCGGGGCTGGAAGCTTTCTACAACCAGCGCCGGACGGGCGTTCCAACGTTTCTGATTGGTCCGGGAACGGGTAACACCCAACGAATCGCTAAACGTTGGCAATACCCAAGCACCGAATCTGCCTACAATACGGCCAATTACAACGCGTCCATCGGCAGCCAATATGGTGGTAACGACGACATTAATGCCACTATGTGGATTCTGAAATAATGAGTGAATTATTTTGACATAGAGATACACAGAGACTTTTTATAGTCTCTGTGTATCTCTTTTATGCGCCGTGCATCTCTGTGTCATAAAATACATATGAACCGAAGAACCCTCCTCAAAACGGCCGGGCTGCTGCCCCTTGCGGACGCGCCTGAACTGATTGCTGCGCCCAATCCGGCCCGCAAACGCAGCGTTCGCTTTGCCTACATCGGCGATACGCACATTACGCCCGACACCAAGCCCATGCAGGCCATTGCTAAATGTTTCCATCACGCCCAGGATCAGGCCGATAAGCCCCAGTTCATCATGCACGGGGGCGACACCATCATGGACGCCCTGGCCCAGGACCGCGACAAGGTTCAGAAGCAGTGGGATGCCTGGAACACGATCATTAAAGCCGACAACTCGTTACCCATTGAGTATTGCATTGGCAACCACGATGTATGGGGATTCGAGAATGCCAAAAATGACCCGATGTACGGGAAGAAATGGGCTGTTGAGCAAATGAAAATCAGCGGCCGTTACCGGAGCTTCGATAAGAACGGCTGGCATTTCATAATTCTGGATAGTGTTCAGCCAACGCCCGAAGGTAAGTGGTACACCGGCCATCTCGACCCGGAGCAGATGGACTGGCTGAAGCAGGATTTAGCAAAAACGGATGCAAAAACACCTACTTTAGTGTTGTCGCACATCCCGATTCTGAGCGCCACGGCTTTCTACGACAAGAAGAACATGAAAAACGGGAACTGGCAGATTCCCGGCAGTTGGAACCATACTGACGCTGTTGAGCTAATCGAGTTGTTTTACCAGCACCCAAACGTAAAAGCGGCCATGAGCGGTCACATGCATTTGCTCGACCGGGTCGATTATAATGGGGTGGCTTATCTTTGCAACGGAGCCGTTAGCGGCAACTGGTGGACCAGCGACACGTATCAGCAAACCAAAGCGGGCTACGCGCTCATTGACCTATACGACGACGGCACCGTCGAACGGACGTATTTGCAGTACTAAAGAGCGAAAGCGTGAATGAGCGAAAGAGTGGTGGCTCATTCACGCTTTCGCTCTGTTTCGGCGGTCTGATTACACTCATTCACTTTTTATGGAAACCATAACTAATCTTTTCGCGCAGAGTGGTCAGGACGCTTACTATGGTGAGCCGGTTACGCAGCTTGAGCACGCGTTGCAATGCGCCCAGTTAGCCGAGAAGGCTGGAGCCGATGAAGAAACCGTTGTAGCCGCTTTTCTGCACGACATTGGCCACTTATTGCCGCCTGAGCTCGCCGGAGGTTACATGGACGGTTATGGTACGGTTGACCATGAAAAACTCGGCGCTGATTACCTGCGCGAACGCGGATTTTCGGAGAAGGTCGCGCAGTTGATTGAGCATCATGTGAATGCCAAGCGGTATCTGGTGTTCAAGAAGCCTGAGTACATGGCCCGACTGTCAGAAGCCAGTTTAAAAACACTAGAGTTTCAGGGTGGTCCCATGACGCCGGAGGAAGCCACTGCCTTTGAAGCCAACCCGTACTTTCACGAAATTCTGCAGGTACGCGGCTGGGATGAACAAGCTAAAATTCCCGGCTTGCCGACGCCGGATATGGATTATTATATAACCTTAAGTGAGCGGGTGTCCAGGATTTAGTTTTGTCATGCTGACGAAGGAAGCATCTTCGTTAAGAGCCGATAGCTTTTCTCACGACGAAGATGCTTCCTTCGTCAGCATGACAAAAATGAGCTATGCAGGTTCTTTTGCTCCTAGTTGCCTTTCTACTTACCACTCTTTCGGCTTTCTCCCAAAAAAACTATATTACCCTTCAGGTACCCGGTCGAGCCGAGTTCTGCAAGATAGACACCGCAGGCCGGTCCGTATTGCCCAGTGGGCGCTACGTAACGCCAGCGGGCCAAAGCCTCCGCATCACCAACGACCCATTCGGGCTAGCCCTCTCGCCCGACGGAACGAAAGCCGTTACGCTGCATGATGGCGTATTAACAGTTTTAGCGCTGAACGGTAGAACACAGGCCACCCGCGTTCCCGATTATGCGGGTAAGATTCCTTCGCCGGTCAGTGGGGCAACGTTTCTGGGCGTCGCCTTTGCAGCCGATAACCGAACGGCTTATCTGAGTAATGGCGACAAAGGCCGGGTAATTGTGTTCGATACCGAAACGCTACGGGCGACAGACAGCATTTCCCTAGATGGCAACGGCTACACCGACAGCTTTACCTCGGACCTGCTGCTGAACGGTAAAGAATTATTAGTCCTCGATCGAGCCAATTTCCGGCTGGTACGCGTTGACCTAGCCACCAAACAAATCAAAGCATCTATCCCAACCGGGCGGCAACCGTTTGGTTTGGCCGTTAGTCCGGATCGGAAGCTGGCCTTTGTGGCTAACGTTGGTCTGTACGAGTACCCTAAAGTGCCGGGTGTGACGCCGACTAACAAAGACACGATGATGCTCAAGTTCCCGGCTTACGGAGCGCACACCAAAGAGTCGCGGGAAGGCGTGGAGGTGGAAGGGCGCAAAATTCCGGGTCTGGGAAGCCCGCTGGCTGACGAAGCCATGAGTGTCTGGCTGGTCGATTTAGCAACGAATAAAGTGGTTAGTAAGCTGAAAACGGGGGTGCAGATTGGGGATCGGACCGGCGCCCGGATGATCGAAGAAGCGGAAGTCGTTGGCGGATCGTCGCCGAACTCTATTGTCGTTGGGAGCCGATACGCCTATGTCTCGAATGCTACCAACGACAATATTTCAATTATAGACTACCGATCTAAGAAAGAAGTAGGTACTATCCCGCTTAAAATAGATCCAAAGCTGGATCGCTATCGGGGACTAATGCCGTTTGGGCTGACCTTGACCAAAGACCAAAAGACGCTCTACGTAGCATTATTAGCTTTCAATGCCGTGGCGGTTGTTGATGTGCAGACACGCAAAGTGCGGGGGCTGATTCCCACCGGCTGGGGCCCCACGCGGGTGGCGCTTTCGCCGGACCGTGGCGACGGTCCGGGAAAAACATTGTATGTTACGTCGGCGCGGGGCTTTGGGGCTGGCCCAAATGGCGGTAAGGGCTTTGTAAAGCCACCTCAGGGGACGTATATCGGCGACATTCAACTGGCAACTTTTCAGGCGATTCCCGTCCCCGATGCCGCTCAGTTAGCCACCTACACCAAACAGGTTTTGGCCAACACGTACCAGGCTGTCACCGTTACCGACAATGGTAAAAATCCAGTGCCCGTTCTGCCCAGGACCCGAACATCCCCAATTAAACACATCGTTTATATCACGAAAGAAAACCGGACGTACGACGAAGTGTTTGGCCAACTCTCTACCGGTAAGGGCGATTCAACATTAGCCCGGTTTGGCGTAGGGGTAACGGTGAAAAGCCGGATTTCTACCAAGCGGGGCGCTGTGGGACGTACAACCGATCAGCCCGGTGATACGGTGACCGTAACGGCCGCCGACATCATGCCTAACCACACCCGCGTCGCCCGGCAATTTGCGTATTCAGACAATTTTTACTGCGATTCGGATGCCAGTATCCATGGGCACCACTGGATGATGGGTACCATCCCAAACGAATGGGTTGAGGCCAATGCTGCGTCGGCGGGACGGTTCGATGCTTTTTCCAAAGCGCCCGGTCGGCGATTCCCTAAGTCGTCGGGAGCCATCGACCCGGAGGATTATAACGAGATTGGCGGCTTGTGGGAGGCACTCGAACGAAGCAAAATATCGTTCTATAACTTCGGGCAAGTCAACGAATATGCCGGAAACTATGAAGAGCAGTTCGATACCACATTCGGCGCGGCTCAGCCCGTGGTGTTTCCGATGCCCGCAGCGGCCTTCCGGCATACGTCCCGCAACTTTGCCGGATACAATACCAATGTTCCTGACCAGTTCCGGATGGACCAGTTCGAGCGCGAGTTCACGGCCCGATGGTTGCCGAACGGCAAAAAGCCAGCTAAAGAACGACTGCCCCAACTGATCACGGCCATGTTACCGAACGACCACGGCGCGGGGGTGCGGGTCGAGGATGGTTACCCGTATCTACACTCGTACATGGCCGACAACGACCTGGCGGTAGGTCGAATGCTGAATTTCCTGTCGCGGACGCCCTATTGGAAGGACATGCTCGTCATTATCACCGAAGATGATCCGCAGGGGGGCGTTGATCACATTGACGCGCACCGGTCGATTCTGATGATGGCTGGGCCGTATGTGAAACGGGGTTACGTCTCGCACACGCACGCTAATTTCGGCTCCATCCTGAAGGTAATCTACAACGTTCTTGGGGTGCCGTACGTCAACCAGTACGATCAGACAGCTTCACTATTGCAGGACTTCTTTACGGATAAACCTGATTTGCGTCCTTACGATGCCGTCTTACCCGACGTTCGGATATTCGACCCGGTGCAGGCCATGAAGCCCTATAAAAAGAACTTTGACTGGCGGAAAATTCAGAAGGGACCGGAGATGGACGACCGGGCCGACCAACGGGCTGACCACTACCGGCAACAGAACGAAGGAAATTGAACATAATAAAAGCATAACAAACCTTTGCTGCGTAGTAGGCCCGTCTGCACCGTACTTTGCCGTCTTACTCAATCAACTATTCAAGGATGATCCGGATCTGTACGTTTTTATTTTGTTGTCTAACCGCCCTTTGCTCTGCTCAAACGATTACGGGTCTCGTACGCGACGCCCGTACGAACACGCCTATAGCCGGTGTTACTGTACAATTGGTGCCTACAGTCAAGGGGACGTCGACCGATCAGCAAGGGTATTTTTCGTTCAGCAACGTCCCAGATGGGAATTATCGACTGCGTGTCAGCTCAGTAGGGTATCGAACAGAAGAGAAACCAGTAGATTATAAAAACGGCAGCGAAGTAAATACAACCATTGCGCTTGAACCGGCCGCTATTCAACTCAATCAACAAACTGTCACGACCGTTCAGCGTACCGAAACGCCTGAATTTGTCCGGCCGGAAGTAACGACCGTGCTGACTGGCCGCGACCTCCGCCAGCGTGCGCCCCGCTCCGTGCCCGAAGCGTTGTTTGGTCAACCGGGCGTCTTTTTACAGAAGACGAATCATGGGGGAGGTTCGCCATTCGTTCGGGGGTTAACGGGGCAACAGACGTTGTTGTTAGTAGACGGAATCCGGCTCAACAACGCGACGTTCCGCTCGGGTCCTAATCAATACCTGAACACCATTGATCCGCAGAGTGTCGGGCAAATTGAAGTGGTGCGGAGTACTGGCTCAGTGGCCTACGGTAGCGACGCCATCGGTGGTGTCATTAACGTCTTGACTAAAACCCCCCAATTCTCAGACCAGCGCGGATTCAATGGCAACGTTTTTCTAAAAGCGGCTACGCAGGGCATGGAATATACCGGACGGGCCGAAGTGGGCTATCGATCGCCGACCATAGCGGTGCTGGGTGGACTGGCGTATCGGAAGTTCGGTGACCTGGTAGCGGGCGAAGGGCTGGGAAAGCTGACGCCAACGGGCTATAACCAGGTTTCGGGTGATGTGAAAGCCCGGTTCCGGCTTTCGGATCGGTTTGTCGCTACGGTGGCGTACCAAAGTCTGCGGCAGGATAGCGTACCGGTCTATCATCGGGTGCGGTTAGAAAACTACGCCTACTACCAGTTTAACCCGCAAACCCGTAACCTGGCCTACGCTCGTCTGGAAGGGTTTTATAACCGGCCTTACCTGCATTCAATTCAACTGACGGCTTCGTGGCAACGCCAGATCGAGGGTCGCCAGAGCCAGCGGAACGCGAATCTAACGGCGATCTATGAACGCGACGAAACAACAACTAACGGCCTGACGCTGCTGGCTACTGCTGAACCCCTGCGTTTCTGGCGCATGCAGAACGGGGTTGAGTGGTACTTCGACCGGGTGGGTAGTAATCGGGAGGACGTGAATACACAGACGGGAGTAGGAGCCATCAAGCGTGGCTTGTACCCTGACCGGGCTAGCATGAGTAGTCTGGCTGTATTTTCCATGCATACGCTCACCTTTAACCGGCTAACGGTGACGGCCGGTGGCCGCTACAACGCATTTCAGATCAGTACGCCAGAGCAAACCCTGGGAGAAGCTACCATTCGACCATCGGCTTTGGTCGGTAATCTGGGAGTATCATTCGCCATCGTACCAACGGTGCGGTTAGTTGCATCGGTGCAATCGGCGTTCCGGGCTCCCAACGTCGATGATCTGGGTACACTCGGCATCGTTGATTTTCGCTATGAAGTGCCCAACAGTAGCTTACAGCCCGAGCGGTCGTTGAATAAGGAGGCTGGCGTAAAAGTGAGGACAGAGCGGTTCTCGGCGACGGTCCTGGCTTACCACAACAAATTAAGCAATTTCATTAGCCGGGTGCGGGCAGGGAATGACTCAATCCAGGGTTACCCGGTATTTCTGAAGCAGAACAGCGCCGAGTCGTTCATTCGTGGCCTGGAAGCGGAAGCCGAATACGAGCTGGTCCGTAGCTGGTTAGTGTACGGTAGCATGACCTACACCTATGGGCAAAACAGCACGGCTAATGAGCCTTTTCGTCGGATTCCGCCCCTTAATGGACGATTTGGGGTAACGTATCAACCAACGACGGGCTGGTGGGCGCGGGCCGAATTGCTTTATGCCGGCGCGCAAACCCGGCTGGCCGCAGGCGACGTCTCAGATAACCGCATTGCCAAAGGTGGAACGCCTGCCTGGGAGGTTATAAACGTGAACGGTGGTTACCGGTGGCGTAACGTGACGGTCAGCGCGGAACTACAAAACCTGACTAACGAAGCTTACCGAACGCATGGCTCGGGAGTGGACGGCGTGGGGCGAAGCGCGTGGCTGTCGGTGTTAGTTAACTTTTAATGGCTTAGTTATTACACAGATATTCATAGAGCAAAGGTAAATTCACGGAGACTCTGCGTAACTCTTTTATTCTCCGTGAATCTCCGTGTAACAACCTTTTGAACGTACCATGCGCCTAACGTTTCTTTTCCTCTTCCTGCCGCTCAGCATCTTCGCCCAGCCGACTCAACGCTACGTCATTACGGCACCGGCAGGTAGCGAGTACACGAAAATCGACAAAGCGGGCCGGACCGTGTTGCCCAATGGTCGGTTTATTACCCCCCGTGGCCGACAGATTCAAACCGCCCCGCACCCGTACGGATTGGTGCTTAGCCCCGATGGTAAGTCGGTTGTTACGGCCAATTCAGGTATTAATCCGTTCTCGATATCCATTCTGCGTAATGTAGTCGGCCCGAATCCCTCGGTGCAGCAAATTCCCGAAGGAGTCAAAACCGACAACGGCATTCTGGAAGCCTGCTTCATGGGCCTGGCCATTACCCCAGATGGCAAAAACGTGTACGTGGCCGGTGGCGAAACCAATAAAATATTCGCCTTCGATCTGGCAACGGGTAAGCCTGCCGGAACGATCAATTGCAGCGTTAAAACCGCTACCAGCGATTTCTCGCACGGCTACATCGGCGATATGGTAATGACTCGCGATGGTAAAACGTTGTATGCTGTCGATCAGATTGGCTTCCGAATGCTGGTGATTGATGTAGCCACGAAAAAGATTCTGCACAACGTACCAACCGGTCGCTACCCATTCGGCATCACCCTGTCGCCGGATGAAAAGGTAGCTTACGTAGCGAACGTAGGTGTTTTTGAGTATAAGACTTTCACGAATTTAGACCGGAAAAACCTCAAGACGACTGCTCATGACTACCCAGCTTCTAAATACGGCTCGAAAGAAATGCGCGAAGGCGATGCCGCCAAAGGTGTTCCAGCCCTTGGCGACCCCAACGCACCCGAAGCGTTTTCGGTCTGGAGTTTTAGCCTTGCCGGAACGCCAGGCGTAACGGCTAAGATTAAAACAGGTTTTCTGGTTGGGCAAATGGTCGAAGATTTTCCCGCCGTGGGTGGATCGAGCCCGAATTCGGTAGTAGCAACGGATCAGTATGTCTTTGTCAGCAATGGCAACAACGATTGCGTATCGGTGATCGACGTGAAAACGAACGCTGTTGTCAAAAATATTGCCCTCACACCCGATGCCCGGCTTGGAAAATTGCGCGGGGTTATTCCTTTTGGATTGGCCCTCTCGCCCGACAGCAAACGGCTTTACGTAGCCGAAGCTGGTATCAACGCCGTGGGTGTTATCGACGTACCGACGCTGGCCGTGGTGGGCCACATCCCGACGGGCTGGTTTCCGTCCAAATTGAAGGTAAGCATCGATAATACAAAGCTGATTGTGGCTAACGCCAAAGGCTACGGCAGCGGCCCAAACGGCGGGCGCACGTTCAAACTGGGCGCTCAGGGTAGCTACATTGGTAACCTAATGAACGGGACCGTCTCCGTGATCGACATTCCCGGCGATGTAAACCTGAAAGCCGAAACGGAGCAGGTGGTGCAAAATAACTTTACGATTCGACCGGTTGCCGACGTGAAGCCAACCAGCAATCCAATTCCAGCTTTTCTTAGCCGAAACGCTGCTTCGCCTATTAAACACATTGTCTTTATCGCTAAAGAAAACCGGACGTATGACGAAGTGTTCGGACAAATGCCTAATGGCGAAAACGACTCGACACTAGCCCGCTACGGTGTGGGTGTAACAGTGAAGAGTAAGCGGGGGAATCAGACGGTTGAGAAAGCCAGTGTTATGCCCAATCATCTGGCGCTGGCTCGCCGTTTTGCCATGTCTGACAACTTCTACTGCGACTCTGATGTATCGGCTGATGGGCACCGTTGGCTGGTGAATACCTACCCGAACGAGTGGGTCGAAACGGGAACCGCAGCGGCTTATGGCGGCAAACGTTCTATGCGCGATTCCTCCAACGCCCCCGGCAACCTGAGTTTTTACGGCTCGGCAGGATCAATCTACCCCGAAGATTACAACGAAGGTGGATCTATGTGGGACCATCTCGAACGCTGGAAGAAAGACTTCTTCAATTTTGGCTTTGGCGTTGAAATGGCCGGTGCTTACAGCGACAGCACGATGAAGTACATCGGCGAAAAATACACCATCAATTACCCACTGCCCGCTCCCTTGTTCGACCGCTCGTCGCGCACCTTTCCCACCTACAACATGGCTGTACCCGACCAGTTTCGGGCCGATGTGTTCATGAAGGAGTTTAAGGAAAAGTGGCTGCGGTCCGACGGGTCGGTGGGAAAAGATACCCTGCCGCCTGTCATCACGCTGATGATACCCAATGATCATGGCACCAATCCTCGTCCGAAAGCGGGTTTTCCGTTCACGGAAAGCTACATGGCTGATAATGACCTGGCGCTGGGCCGCACAGTTGAGTTTCTCTCTCAAACGCCTTACTGGAAGAATATGGCCATTTTTGTGGTCGAGGATGATCCGCAGGGCGGAGTCGATCACGTGGATGCGCACCGGAGTCTGATGCTGGCTATTTCGCCTTACGTCAAGCGAAACTACGTGGGCCATGTTCACTACAGCTTCGGGAGCGTGTTCAAAACGTTCTGGAATATCCTGGGCATTCCGTGCCTGAACCAATACGATGCTGGAGCAACCGATATGTCGGACCTATTTACCGATCAGCCTGATTTTACGCCTTATCGCGCCCTACCCGCCGATGTACGCCTGTTCGATCCGCAGAAAGCACTCGATCCTTTCGACGAAAAGTTCGATTGGAAAGCCTTCTCCGAATCCGAAGAGCTGGACCGGACCGAAACCATGCAGAAGCGCCGGGCCGAAGATGACGCCGAAGCCCGCGAAAAAGCCGGCAAGAAACGTAAAACGAAGCGCAGTCGATAAAGCCTGTTTTGTTTTATCTTGCCGTAAAATGTAGATTTATGACGTACAACGTTAACGTAATTCACAAAAAGACGAAAACGGGTATTACGTTTTTTGTCCGCGTTAGAAGGCTGTCAGCGTTATCACTTGATCGCTCGGAATAGCTGTTGCCTGAACTACCAATTTTAGACGCCAAAGAAGCAGAAAGACTCTTTGCCAGTATGGCTCCCTGTGGATACGGACAAAAAGGGGGCATCGTATTTATCAGAAAGAGGAAGCGGGCGTAGTTCTGCCGTATCATGCCGGGAGGAGTCCGTATCCGAAGATCGTTAAAGAAGTTTTGACCGCTATTGGCGAACTATAACCCGTGAAATCACCCGCTTTCCTCCGACACCCTACATCATTGATGCTTTTCGGCGCTACGGCTGCCTTCTGCACCTACGCCTGCATGTACGCCTTCCGCAAGGGCATTACTGCTGTTACCTTCGAGGGTATGGCCTTTGCTGGTATCAACTATAAGATTTGGCTGGTTACCGCGCAGGTGATGGGCTATGCCGCTTCCAAAGGTATTGGGATAAAGGTTGTTTCGGAAATGACGCCGGGACGTCGGGCGGCTAGCCTGCTGGGGTTTGTTGGCGTGGCGTTACTGGCGTTACTGGCTTTTGCGCTCGTCCCCGCGCCCTGGAACATTGGGTTTCTGTTTCTGAACGGACTACCACTGGGCATGGTCTACGGCGTCATGCTGGGTTTTCTGGAAGGCCGTCGTCAAACCGATGCGATGGTGTCGGGACTGACGGCTTCGTTTATCTTCGCGTCGGGTTTTGTCAAAACGGTGGCGCTGACGATCAAAAGTGACTGGGGCGTGTCGGAGTTCTGGCTGCCCTTCGTAACGGGTTCATTGTTTGTGGTTCCTATGCTCATTTCGGTGTATGCGTTGACCCTACTGCCTCCGCCCACCGCCGAAGACCGAGCGCTGCGGACAGAGCGTAAGCCAATGAACACCTCCGAACGGCAGGCTTTTGTTAGCAATTTTAAGCCGGGATTGGTATTGTTAATTTTGTCATACGTGCTATTAACCGCATTCCGCGACTTCCGCGACAACTTCGGTCCTGAGATTATGAAAGACGCCGGAGTAGAAAATGCGGGCGTTTTCGCACGAACAGAGACATTAGTGGCCGTCGGCATTCTGATTGTAATGGCCCTGCTTCAGCGCGTCACCGACAACTTCCGCGCATTTGCCTTGCTCAACGGCATCATGCTGGCGGGTGGTATATTAGTTGGAGTAAGCACCTGGGCTTATTCGGTTGGCGTGCTCTCGCCGGGCAATTGGTTTTTGCTGACCGGCTTAGGCTTATACATGGGCTACGTTCCCTGCAATGGTCTGTATTTCGAGCGATTGGTTGCCGCCTTCCGATACGTGAGCACCGTCGGCTTTATCGTCACGCTGGCCGACTGGTACGGCTATCTGGGCAGCGTGGGCGTGTTGCTCTACAAAAATTTCGGGCAGGGTGAAATCAGCTATCGCCTGTTCTTCATGAACGGCGCGTATATATTGGCAGTGGTATACAGTGTGCTGGTTGTGGCTTCATTCGCCTATTTCAGAAGGCGATTTCGGGGAGAGGATACGCCGACCCGCCATCTGGTTGTTGAGTAACTTCTGCTCGCTTTCTTACTAATTCCTGTTACCTCTGATGCGCTATGCAAGGCTTTCTTCCGAGACGTACTAAAATCGTCTTTGAGCGAACGGTTGTGCGCTGACGATTTTATACAATACCTGACTATAAGGCTTCAATAGTTTTGTGCGACGTGCTAAGTCGTTCTTTCTCACCACAGAAAGCGAGGAGAACACCTACTTATTTAACGCTACAGTCTATGAAGCTATATCTTACTGGCCTGATTACGTTGGCTTTGTTACTTCAGCAATGCAGCCAAAAACAAACCGACGACATTACTCCCGATGTCGAGCAGCCTGTTCAGGCTACTTACCAGGTTGAATATTCTGCCAACACGGTCGTCATCGACGACGCTGGTGTCAAAACCCTGACCAAGGCAGACATAACGACTGGTGTTTACACGTTTCGCAATCCGCCCGAAGCCGTTACCAAATTAGAGGTTGGTCAGATCGTTCTTCTTTCGGGTAATTCACTCCGCAAGGTGACAAGCGTGCAACGGTCAGGTAGCGATGTTACGGTGCAGACCCAGCCGGCCGCTTTAACCGAAGCGATTCAGAATGGCATCATTGCTTATGATACGGACTTTCGTTGGACAAGCGCACAGGCTGGAGGACGTGTTGGAGCAACGGCTGGCGTACAGGAATGGAGCCGGGAACTGACATACAGCGGAACCATTGCTGGCTGGAACACAGAGATGAAACTAACGCCCACGCCTGATACGCTAAGGATTAATCTCAAGCTGGTCAAGAAAGTCGGCGGGCAGGATGCTGCCGTTGTGCGGGCTGAAGGGTGGCTAAGTAACTTTCAACAACATACTGACATTCGGATTCAAAATGGCGAATTGACGTCCTTTGTGCACGAGAACCGCAACTTGAAAGGTCAAATAGAAGTAAAGTTTGCGGCTGTTCAGAACGCTAGCAATGTTCAGGCAACCATATCGGTTCCGGCGGAACTGTCGTTCCCGATTCGTGTGGGGCCGATCCCTATGTCGCTGAACATCGGGTTAGTGGCCAAAGTGATCCCACAGCTGTTTGGTGAATCGAGCAGCGAAGGGAGTTTCAAACTTACTTACGACAGCGATTTAGGATTTGCCGTTCGAGATGGCGCACCGGAATCGCGTTCGGCATTACGTAATCCGTTGTATCTATTAACCGGCAAAACGGGCAGTGCTGGTTTCGAGGCTGTTGGTTTCGGCGTTGGGTTGGAATTTCCAAAGATATCGCTCAGAATTCTGGGGGGTATAGTGGTGCCATCGCTGGTGGTTAATACGGCCGTGTATAGTGTCTTTGAGCCACCCTATGGCGGAGGACTTACGGCCGCTTGCCAGGAAGGTGACATTAGCATAAAAGCCGAAGCCGGTGTTGAATTATCCGTTCTGTCGTTGTCGTACCAGCCGGTTCAGATCACCTTATTCAACGATCGTAAAACCTGGAAAGAAGGAAGCTGCCCCCCTTGACATCCGCTGCCGACTGGTATATATGCCGTTGGCTTTATTGATTGGCTCAGTGAACTCAACGGCACACGTTATTATCTTTAGCGTATGAATCCTGACAAAGCTGATGAACGAGACGCCAACGCCCAACTTGAACGATTACCACTCTTCCTTATTCTCTTCAGAAATGACTGTAGCGGGAACGTTCATACGGGCCAATAGCGCCGACAGCAGCTCTATGTCTGCTCCATCTTCGTGAGTAATAATCGCGATGACATTAGTGTCTTATTTAGTGTAGGTTGATTTACGTATTTTAGACGATTGTTAGTGCTTTAAATCACATCTACGACCTAAATGCTGATCGATTTGCCGATTGCTTCGGAAATAGTGAATAAACATTTGAGGGCTTCGTGGAGCCGAACCGCTCGGTGCAAACAGATCCAAACTTACATGCAACTAAACTATGCATGATGTCTGCAAGTAGCTCACGTCACTACTAAATTGCCACCCTAGTACCAATCGCTGAAGGTACTCGCTGGAGCTTTACGCCCGACTAACCAGTGCTGCGGCAAGCCAATGGATACGGTTCTGTCTTTTAATGCGTTCAAGGCGTAGGTGTTTTCTTTACTTCTATGGCTATTTTCTGGTCCAGGATAAAAGCAATCTCCTGACCACTTCGGCGTTGGTTTATAGCCTCGAAAAGCCAGATACTCATTAAAGTCAAGCGGATATAATTCGAAAATTCGTTTACGCCCGGCTAGACTTTCGGTGAAGTGGTTTTTGAGATAATACGAACATGAACCCGTCAGAATAAATTTTATTCCGTATGTATCGTATAAATATTTGATTACACTAGGAATGGCAGGAACCAATTGTACTTTATCTAGTGCTAGTACCCCGGGTTGACCTAAATTTAGACCCAGCGTTCAAAGGCCGATTTCAATATCATCATATAGCGACTGGTTGAACAACAAGCGGTTCTCCGCTTTCTCCAAATACACAATGTATTAGTATGGGTCACTTTACTAAGTAAGTAACGCACCGCGTCGTTTTACCGACACGACGTAAACCTGTAATTACAGTAGCCTGGCGTCTACCTGGCTGGTTTTATGCCCCGATCACTATCAAACAAACCCATTTCTCCCTCATCTTTGTTATCTCCTAGAAACAACCTGAGGTCAGACTGAATGAGAAGTTATGCAATGCCATAGGCTAATGTAGACCGCTCTTTCACTCTCTCGCTCTTTCGCTCATTATACATGAAATTACTCAAAGTAGCCGCCGGTGTCCTGAATCAAACCCCGCTCGCGTGGGAAAGCAATAAGCAAAACATCATCAACGCCATTGAAGCCGCCAAAGATCAGCAAATTAGCTTGCTGTGCCTGCCCGAACTTTGCATATCAGGCTACGGCTGCGAAGATGCGTTCTATGCCCAGAACACCATCGATCAGTCTATTGCATCGTTACTGGATATTGTCCCGTACACGAGTGACATTGCCGTATCGGTAGGGCTGCCGATGCGGCACAATAACCGGACAATCAACACGGCCTGTCTAATCGCCAATAAGCGAATCCTTGGTTTTGTGGGGAAGCAGTACTTACCCAATAACAGCATTTACTATGAACTCCGGTGGTTCCAACCGTGGGTACAGGGGCTTCGCGATGATGTACACATTGGTGAGTTTACTTACCCATTTGGTGATCTGGTTTTTGACTTGTCGGGAATACGGGTTGCCTTTGAAATTTGTGAGGACGCCTGGATTGCCAACCGGCCGGGTCGGGCCTTGTACGAGCGGGGTGTCGACATTATCATGAACCCGAGTGCGAGCCATTTTGCGTTCTTTAAATCGCAGGTGCGCGAACGGCTGGTCGTCGATGCGTCGCGGGCGTTTGGCGTCTCGTATATCTACACCAATATGCTGGGCAACGAAGCCGGTCGGACGATCTTTGATGGCGACGCCATGATCGCTATGAATGGCGAACTGCTTGTGTCGGGAAACCGACTCAGCTACGAAGATTTCGTGATTGTTCCCGCCGTGATCGACATTGATAATACTCGCCTGAACCAAGTGCAAAACCGAGGTAATCTGGCCCTGAGCTTTCCAAACCTGCGCGTGTCCGAACGGTTCGAGTGGCCTGAGGTAACCCCGGTTATTCAGAAAGCGGAACTTGAAGCGTGGGAGCGGGGTGGTTACTTAAAAGAAGAGGAATTTGCGCGGGCGGTGGCGTTGGGTTTATTTGATTATCTACGAAAGAGTCGCTCGCAGGGCTACGTGCTGTCATTGAGCGGGGGGGCTGACTCATCGGCTATTGCGGCAACGGTCTTTCTAATGATTCGCATGGCCGTTGAAAACATCGGTATTGATGGCGTCAAGAAGAAACTAAGCTACATCAAAGCGATTCAGGATTCTAAAGCACCGGAAGAGATGGTTGGTAAGTTGCTGACGGTAATGTACCAAGGTACCGAAAACTCATCTGACGATACGTTCAATTCAGCTAAAGAGTTGGCCGACGATATTGGAGCTACGTTCTTGAACATCAATATCAACGGCCTGGTCGATACGTACCGCGGATTAATTGAAGGGCAACTGGGTCGTAAACTATCCTGGGATACCGACGATCTGGCGTTGCAGAACATCCAGGCGCGGGTACGGGCACCAAGCATCTGGATGATTGCTAACATCAACAATGCGTTACTGCTAAGCACGTCAAACCGGTCAGAAGCGGCTGTCGGTTACGCGACCATGGATGGCGATACGGCGGGTAGCATTTCACCGATTACGGGCATTGATAAGCACTTTCTGCGCGGCTGGTTGCGGTGGTTAGAGAACGTAGGACTCAATGTCAAAAATGCGCCAGCGCCCACCGACCGAACGGGCGAGGCCGTCAACTCAACATCGCCTGACGATTTCATTCGAATCAAAGGGCTCCATGCGGTCAATAATCTGCAACCCACCGCCGAGCTTCGTCCACTGGACAAGAAGCAAACCGACGAAGACGATCTGATGCCATACGATGTGCTGAACTCAATTGAAGAAGCCGCCATTCGCGACAAGCAGGCACCAGTTGAGGTACTTAAACTTATAGAGGTGCGTTACGCGGGCCGGGCCGGCGTTCCGGGACACGACCGGGAAAAATTATTGATCTGGGTAGAGCGCTTCTTCAAACTCTGGAGCCGTAACCAGTGGAAGCGGGAACGGTATGCCCCTTCATTCATGCTCGACGACCACAACCTCGACCCACGCACCTGGTGCCGCTTCCCGATTTTGTCGGGTGGTTTCGAGAAAGAACTCGCTGAAATGCGTGAGTGGGCTGCTGGTCAGAAGCGCGATAGCCGGAAAGGGAAGATTGGGTTTTAATAAAAACAGCCTAACTTGAAGGAGTTATGACAACGATTCAACTAGATATACAAGACGACCTTATTCACGAACTCGGTTTAGGGGCGGTCAGGCAGTTACTGGAAGAGGAGTTAGCGTATCAACGCTTTAAACTCCTTGAAGGACGTATCCAGGAGGCTATGCATCAGGCCGAGAACATAAACTGGGAAGATGAGTTTGAGCAGGCAAGGCAGCAAGCTTTTGATGAATACCTACAGAAGCGTAGGTCGGTCTCATGAATCAATATGTACTGGATGCTAACGTGTTATTCAGTGGCGTCATGAGTCAGAAGGCTATTTACAGGGCTATGTTTGATCAGGACAAGTATTATACGCCTGACTTTGTATTAGCCGAATTGAATAATTACCGTAAAGTTTTTCTTAAGAAATCAGCCGTAAAGGGAACGGATCTGAAAGAGTTTACTCTCTTTTTATTTTCAAGAATCGTTGTCGTTCCTGATTATGTCATTACCCCAGATTCGTACACCCGTGCGGAATTGCTTGTGGCGGATATTGACCCTAAGGATGTAGCCTATGTTGCGCTTAACGAAGAGTTAGGGACAACTTTACTTACCCGGGACAAACCACTGTATGATGGACTTAGAGCAAAAGGCTACATGCGAATTAGGCTCTTTAATGACTTTATTGCTGAAGAGATAACCGCTCAGGGAGGACAATGAAGCAACTTCTCCCCGGTCTTCTCTTTGCTGCCCTCTGGGCCTCAGCTTCTGTTGCGACTAAATTTGGTGTGCAATCGGTGCATCCGCTTATTCTGGCTAACGTTCGCTTTTTCATTGCCGGGCTTGGCATGCTACTGTTTGCGTATGGTATTCAGCGGACAAAGAACGCTTGGCCAGTTGGTGTTGAGTGGCGTCAGCTGACCATTTTCGCGCTGCTGAATACAACCATTTACCTCGGAACCTTCGTACTGGCACTTAAGCAGGTATCTGCCGGGATTGGTAGCTTATCGACGGCGACAAATCCGTTGTTTATTACTCTTTTGTCCGCAATCTGGCTGCGTCGAATGCCACGGATAAGTGAGATAGTAGGGTTGTTTTTAGGACTTATTGGGGTGGGTATCGCTACGTATCCGCTTCTCGGAAATAGTTACGCTACCCTTGAAGGACTGCTGATTCTACTCGGCGGCATGATTTCCGTTTCGGCCGCAACGGTCTATTACGCCCGCATTAAGTGGCGGCTGCCTGATCTGGTTATCAATGGCTGGCAGGTGCTGATCGGTGGTATATTGCTCCTGCCATTTACCCTGTTCTTTGCCGATTTCAAGACATCCCACTACGATGAACGGTTCTGGCTATCGGTGCTCTGGCTGATTCTACCCGTTTCCGTTGCGGCCCTGCAACTCTGGTTCTACCTGGTTCGGCAAGACGCCGTTCGGGCTTCCCTGTGGCTGTTTCTCTGCCCAATTTTTGGCTTTCTGTATTCTTACCTGCTTATGGGGGAACCCATTACGGTTTACACCATCGTTGGGACGGGCTTAGTGATCGGCGGGTTATATCTGGGGAGAAAGTAGCCTGGCCGGGCCGCCGGTGTGGGACCAGCGGCCTCGTCCGGGTAGCCCTCCAGACTAATACTACAGGAAAAAATAGTAGCTACTCCATTGGCTTCAGCTACCCGGATCGAAGTTTATACTGCAATTACGCTTGCCCGATACGTTGCGTCTTCAGTTGAGCATTAAGTTCATGCTGCTTATTCTCAGCCAAAAGTTTGGCCTGTTCGGGCCAGGATGTGGCGTCGTAGATGCGATAATGAGCACCAGCCTCAGAAAGAATTTCCCGGATGCGCTCGACAGGGGTTTCGGCCAGTTGGGAGAAGCGTTCAATACCAGCTTGTATTAATACGTCGGCAACGTTAGGACCAATACCTTTGATTTCCACGAACCGATCGACACTACTTACATTCGGTTTGTCTGTTGGCTCTTCGATAATGGTTAGCTCAATGTTGGTGCCGTCGGCTTGGTTGACAATGTCGACTACTTCGACCGCTGCGCCATCCATGGCATCTACCCTGTCGGACAGCTCCGTAACAAAGCCGGTTGAACTGACGTATACGTCAAAAGTTGTGTTCGAATCAATGACGTCGCCTACCGGAGCATCACTGTCCTCGTTGTCGTTCATTGGTAGGCCTTGAGCCTGGTCGTAACTGCCATCATGGGCTTGCTCTTCAGTGTTCGGTCGTCGCGTCGTCATAATACGTTGAGTTAAGTATAGGCCGCCAAAATTGACCTGACGTCATATTTCCTAAACTCAACCACGAACGTATTGTTAAAGCCTGTTGCGTTTCGGTTACTGCTTCAGTACGGTCATTTCAACGCGTCGGTTCAGTTGCCGAGTCGATTCGAAGTTGTTACTAGCAATGGGGCGCGTTGGGCCGTAGCCGCGCGTTGTAATGCGGTTGGCTGCCACACCACTCTTAACCAGATACTCTTTCACTAAGTCTACCCGTTGCTTAGACAGGCGGACGTTTTCGTCAAAATCACCCTGGTTGTCTGTGTGGCCCGCTAATTCGATTTCTGCCGTTGGATTCTTATTCATGAATTCGAGCAGTTGTTCCAATGCCGGTTGGGCGTCGGGTAGCAACTCAGCCTTGCTTTGCACGAACTGAATAGCGCGTAGCTGGGTAACCTTACCGGTTGGAGCCACCACCAGGGGGGGCGTATAAACGACTTTAGCATCGAGCGTCTTGGGCGGGGTTACCCTTGGTGCAGCAGCCGACTGGTTTGTTGACGCCACCTGAGCCGATGATACCGTTGGCGGTGGGCTGGCAGGAGTAGTCGAGGATGAGGCTACCGTGTTCTGAGCTGTCTGCGTTGTGCTGGCGGGCTTTGTGCCGGTGCGGTATAGATAGGTTGGTTGTCTGCGAAGCCAAGTAGCTTTGGGTGATGAAAAACCTTGCTGTTCGCTATGGGGTTCGTAGCCTTCAGCTTCGAATGAGATTAGATACGGTTGCTTCGGGTCAAGGGTGAATTGAAACGCACCATTGGTTGTAATAACCTGCTGTGCCCGCATTGTTCCAGCCTGACTTTTAACACTGATTTTAGCACCAACGACAGGCTTCCGAGTAGCCGCGTCAACCACAGTTCCTTCTAACGAGGCAGTTCCATCAGTTGGCGGAGCCGAAGTTCGGGCTTGCCCCCAGCTTGTTGAAACTAATGGTCTACCTAAGACCAGACAACTAAAAACTACTAAATATTTTATCCACTTCATCGTATACAGCCAACGTAGAAAACTGCCCCAAAAGTACGTTTAAATGCGTAAAAATAGCGCCTTTCACTGGTTTATAAATAGCTCATGTCAAGTGCTGATTTTAGGTATAAAAATACCTTATAAGTAGCTGATTATTAGCGGTGTTAAGGGGTGGAAATATTTCACAAAAATCGAACCATGGAACCCTCTTTTTCGTTAGTAAAGTATGACACAGAGAACCAACGTGACGATGCATTCCCCGGACGCTCAGACACCGTTTGTACCGGCTCCTGCAGGCAATTCGCCGGTTGATGAGAACTGGCGAAAGTCTATTCCGGCGCAGGTGTTTCTGAACCATTTTTTTGCGATGGATTACCATATCCAGCACCAGAACGATCTTTTCGATGTCGCTAAATTTCCCATATTTCAGCAGTTCTATGGGCGCGTGACTGACGAAAGTCGAAAGGCACTGGAGAAGTTACTGTTGAATAGCTGGAGTGCCGAGTATGCGTTACGCATTACGCCCGTTGTTAATGACGAGCAGTATTTGCAGAGTTCGCTTCACTGGACATTCCCGCAGGCATATTATAGCGCGTTATTCAGTGCACGTGCGTTTCTGGCCGTGCAGGGAGTTAACGTTAGCAATGAGGAGTTGATTCGCAAGCGGATCGGCAACATGGTGGTGCGTGGGTATTATCCCGCTTCTATTGGCTATTATGCGCTTGGTCCAATTAATAGCTATCGTATTCAGCGTTTGCCCATGGCGAAGCGGTTTAGTGTGGCGGCTAAGACCGACTTATTGTTGCCATCGCGGTCTGGTTCGGCGCAGGCTGAGTTAGCCCAATTCCTGAAAACAACCCGCGATCAGCGCGTGAAGGCGTTACGTAACGCCATCCAGAATAATCCCAAGACGGCGTTACGTAGTCCGAAGACAGGTGAGATTCTGCAGAAGTTTAGCGTTGAGCAATACAAGCAGTTGGCGAAGCAAATCGGTTATACTACCTACTTCGACATGCTGAGCCGGTTACGCATTTCATCGACCAATCGGGAAATCGAGCGGTTTGTTGATTCGGAGATTGATGTAAAACTGTTTCACCAGAGCTTAGTGAATATTGTGGCTCACGTCAATGCCGTTCACGAAGCGTATATTGCTAAAGCGATGGGTATGAACGCCTATCGGCAGTTGGTGGCCAAGTTGCCATCTTATCTGCAAGAGAGCTTTGTTCGTGAGCGCATGAACACGGTGATTGCCCCCATGATAGAGCCTCAGCAAGAGGAGCCGTCAATGCGGATGGCTGCCTAAGTACGGACTTCGAATGACAACACCCTGGCCAGCTTAAGAGCTGGCCTTTTTGTTTTTGGCTGTTTTTACTGAAGGCAGTTGTTTATGCACGTAGTATATGAAGTTCACATCTTAACCTGACATGAACTTCGTGTTTTGTAAGGATACCGTTTATTAAATTATGCGCTTATCCTATTGACCGCCAGCCTATTTTAGAGGGAAACATAACCTTTTCTTCCTCTTATGAAAAAACGTGTACTACAAATTGCTGCCTTCGCCGTTGGTTTACTGGCTCTTGTTGTCGTTGCCAGTCTGGCTTATGTGAAGCTTGCCTTACCTAACGTTGGCCCTCCACCAACCATTGCCATACGTCCTACCGCAGAACAGGTTGAACACGGCCGCTACTTAGCAAACCATGTGGCATCGTGCATGGATTGCCATTCAACTCGCGACTTCTCAAAACTGGCCGGTCCTATGGTAGCCGGTACGGAAGGGAAAGGTGGAGAGGGGTTCCTTCGTGAGGCTGGTTTCCCGGGTAATTATTACGCGCCGAATCTTACCCCTACTCATCTGGGTGACTGGACAGATGGCGAGATTTATCAGGCCATCACAACAGGTGTCAGTCGGGACGGACGGGCGTTGTTTCCGGTGATGCCCTATAAAAACTACGCGCAGATGGACCCCGATGACATTAAAGACATCATTGCTTATCTGCGAAGCCTCAAACCCATTAAGAACACAATTCCAGCGTCGGAGCCAGATTTTCCAATGAATTTCATCATCAATACGTTGCCCGCGAAAAGTGAAGGAGGGAAACGGCCAGCGCCGAGCGACCGTATCGCTTATGGGCGGTATATGACTACGTTTGCGGCTTGTGCCGAATGCCATACGCCCGTTGATAAACAAGGGCAACCCTTGCCAGGAATGGATTTTGCCGGAGGTCGCGAGTTTCCGATGCCAACGGGAACCGTACGTTCGGCGAATATAACCGCGGCTAAGTCGGGTATTGAGTCATGGACCCGTGACACGTTCATCGCCCGGTTTAGGTCTTATGCTAATGGCGAGACCCAACCCGATGTGCACGAGGGGCAGGCGAACTCTATCATGCCCTGGACAATGTTTGCACACATGAGCGATCAGGACTTGGGCGCGATTTATGATTACCTACGCACGCTGAAGCCGGTTGAAAATAAGATGGAGCGGTTTACGCCTAAAGCGAGTATGGTAGCGGAACGCTGATTGAAATAAAGCCAAGTGCCTTAACAAAAAGACCCGTAGTAATCTGCTACGGGTCTTTTTGTTAGACTCATTGCTGTATGTTGGTCTCTTTTGCCTCAGGCAGACCAGTCGACTGCAGCTCTTTACTTAAGATGAAGATACGAAACGTTACGCTGTTTTGACCAAGTCAACCAGGGTTTCAATCCAGATGGGACTGTCGTTGAGGCTCTCGACCAACTGCCAGTGTTGCCCGCCTGCTTTCTCGAACAGCTCTTTGTATTCTTCGCCTACTTCAATGGTCGTTTCCAGACAATCGGCTACAAAAGCGGGCGAGAACGCCAGCACGCTCTTGGCTCCTTTAGCGACTAGCTCAGGAATGACATTGTCGGTGTATGGTTTAATCCAGGGATCGCTACCTAACCGAGACTGGAAGCTGGTCGTGTATTTGCCTTCCGGAATGCCCAGAGCCCGCACTAACCGACGCGTTGTTTCGAAACACTGCGCCCGGTAGCAATGCTGATTCATAGCGTTTAGTGTTCCGCAGCACTCACCAAACCGGCACACACTTTTCGTTACGTCGCCTTTCCGGATCTGGCTTTCTGGCAAACCGTGGTAGCTGAACAGGAAATGGTCGTAGTCGTGTTGAGCCATATACTTTCGGCCCAGCTGGGCGAAGCCTTCAATGAACTTTGGATGGTCGAGAAAGCGGTTAACAAAGCGTATCTGCGGGATCACCTGCCACTCTTTGACGATGTCCATTACCTTTTCGTACACCGAACCCGTTGAGGCCGACGCATACTGCGGAAAGAAAGGAATGACAACAATGTCGGTCAGGCCAAGCCGCTGAAACTCTGCTAGCCCAGCCTGAATGCTTGGGCTTTGGTAACGCATGGCCAGTTTAACAACGTAATCATCACCCAGAGCCCGTTGTAAGTCGCGTTCGACAACCTCGCCGTAGTATTTCAACGGTGAGCCCGTTTCGGCCCAGAGCTGCTTATACACTTTAGCTGATTTAGGGGCTCGAAACGGCGCAATGATTCCGTTAACGAGCAAAAAACGCGGGATAAGCGGAATATCAATCACCCGGCCATCCATCAAAAATTCACGTAAATATTTGCGCACATCCGGGACGGCCGGGCTGTCGGGTGTTCCGAGATTAACAATCAAAACGCCCGTTTTGCCGAGGGGCTTCGACCCGGCGATGGGCGGCTGTAAAACAGGTGCTTCCATGATGGGAAAACAGTGATTTTTGAAAGTTAGTTTGCTGAACGATCCAGTAGAAAAGTAGAGCGGTGAAGTAAGTAAAATGAGTCTGATGGAGTGATCTGCCACACAACTAATTGCCTTTACTACCGTATTTGATCCACTCACTTCGCCTGCGGATACCGGCTCAGGTCAGTGCGGGTAAAATCGCTGAACACTTCGCCTGGTAAGCCCGTGAAAACCATAATGTCGGTTAAGTCGCGATCCCCTCGTTCGCCCGAAAGCAGAATTTTACCATGTTTTTGATAATCGCCCCACGGGAGCGTAAAACGGGGCTGCTCATCCGTGTACTTGGGGTAGTGCGCCCACTGCGTTACCAGGTGCGATTGTTTGTCAACCCAGATATGGTATTTATTGTCAGGCGTTAGACCAACCCCTTTAAACGTCATCTGAATCACGTCGGCGGGTTTTCCTTCTTTGGTGGCTTCTTCCCCGATGTATTTGAGCGTAACCCCAGCGTCTTTGAGCTTGAACGGCATAACGAGCCAGTACGAGTCGTTAATCCAGGCAGCCTTGCCCTGCTTAACATACTTGGTAACGGAGTCGGGGGCAGTAACCTCTTCGCCTTTTCGGAATACGCGACCCTGGTCGTTGTTTACATTCAGCAATATGGTTTGATCGTCCTTTAGATTATCGATCCGTACGTTGCCTGTCCACTTGTCCCACACGAGTCGGCGATTCCCGAAGAAATTCCAGGAAATCAAATGGGTTTCATCCCACGCTTTACGCCCGCCCATGGCCTTAATAACCTGGTCGGCAATTTGCACCGCGCGAGCGTCGGAACCTGCCTTGTCGAAACTGGGTGCAGACGAACTAGGATTTGTTCCGGACTGAGCAAAGGCGACCGCGCCGTTGAGTAACAAGAGATATAAAAAAAGTTGAGGTGTCTTCATGTATGCGGTAGATTGTACTTACAAAAGTAGAACACGTAGCGCTATGTTTGGTTTGATAAGATTTAGATTTGTATAGAAATTATTGATGTTATATTCGTGGTGCATGAGTCAGACGTTCCTCTGTACTCAGCCAGAACCGCGAGCTTTTGCCTTACTCTGCGCAGATTGTTATGACGCTCTCCCAACTTGAGTATATAGTGGCTATTGATACATTCCGGCATTTTGCCACCGCTGCCGACAATTGTCACGTTACCCAGCCAACATTGAGCATGCAAATTCAAAAGCTTGAAGATGAGCTGGGCGTCCTGATTTTCGATCGCTCCAAGCAGCCCGTGGTACCCACTGAAACCGGACAAACTATTCTGGCCCAGGCGCGGGATGTATTGCGGGCGGCCCGGCGCATTCCCGAAATCGTTAGTGAATCAAAAGACGATTTTCGGGGCGATCTCAAGATTGGAATCATTCCCACACTGGCACCCTATCTGCTCCCGTATTTCATCAGTGAATTTGTGGGTAAGTACCCTGCCGTATCGGTGCAGATCCAGGAGTTAATGACCGAGCAAATCGTGGAGCGGCTCAAAAATGGTCTGATCGATGTAGGTTTGGTGGTGACTCCGCTGGCCGAGAATGGTATAACCGAGATTCCCTTATTTCGCGAGCCGTTTGTTGTCTATGCAGCCGATGCCCACAACTTATTGACCAAAACAGTCGTTACCGCATCTGACCTGCGAACCGATGGATTATGGCTGCTGACAGAAGGTCATTGCTTTCGTAATCAGGTGATTAATCTGTGTGGGGCCGACCGCCCTACCAATGGCACACCAACCGTACAGCGCCCGACACTCCAGTACGAAACCGGCTCGCTCGAAACGCTCATGAAGCTGATTGACAGGCAGGACGGTTTTACGTTATTGCCTTACCTGGCCACACTCGATATGGACCCTGCCCGTCGGTCGCGGCTTCGGCCATTCGCGGCTCCACAGCCCGTACGAGAGGTGAGTCTGGTTATGCACCGCAGTTTCTTGAAGCGCAAGATGATCAATGCGCTCAAACACGAAATTTTGGTGCACCTTCCCGCCGAACTGATCGGTGCTGAGAAACAGGACAAGCTGGTGAGGCTATAAGGCGGCTGGTGGCACTAAACCGTGGGATATGATAGATGGCATAAGGATTTATTATTGATATTAAAAAGCCTTATCTTTCACCACGCTACCTATCCAGGCTTTTTTGACAAGCCTTACCAAGCCTTACTATGAAACGAGACAACTAAAACCGGAAACTATACGACCCTAACGTTTACATGAGTATTCAGAACCTCGGTACGTGTACCAGAGGAATTTATTACATACTAAGTACATGGGTTCGCCGAAAGGATTTGGCGCCATGTAGTTGGCTACTAGTTTATTACGTTGGTTTGTGCTGGGCGTTCGTTACCCACTCAACCGGGGCCTCGGCTCAGGCTATAGCCAATACGTTTGATCATCTGTCGGTAAAAGATGGCCTTTCTCATAGTTCAGTCAACTGCATTCTCCAGGACCGGGAGGGGTTTATGTGGTTTGGAACGCATAGTGGTCTCAATAAGTACGACGGGTACACGTTCACCGTATTTCAGCCTGACCCGACCAATCCAGCGCGCAGTTTCCTGAATAATCGCATCATGGGCTTATGCGAAGACCGGGATAATCGCTTATGGGCGGTTACGGAAGGGGGTGGGCTACACGAGATAAATAAAAAAACGGGTCAGGTTACACCCCATCCGATTCAGACGCACCGCGCTAACCGATGGAATAATCAATTATCGGTTTATCAGGATCATCAGGGCATACTGTGGGTTAGCGCCTATGATGGACTGGCCCGCTACAATCCCGAAACGCACCACTTTCAACTTTACCCATCGCCCCAACCCGAAACCCCCGTTAAAAGCGTTTTTGAAGATCGTCAGCGTCGGCTTTGGGTAGCGACGGCTAAGGGATTATATCAGTTCGATCGCAAAACAGGTCGGTTTTCGCTATTAGCCGCGCCAACGGCGATTCAGCCTGTTTTTAACTCGTTTTATCTGGATGATCAGAATATGCTCTGGCTAGGTTCCGCCAGCGATGGTGTATTCCAGCTTAACCTACGCCGTCGGCCGCTACAACTTGTAGGCTATAACCCAGAGGGTAAACTAAATCGGTACGTCTATTTGAACGCCGTTCAGCGCGATGCGCAGGGCGTATTGTGGGTAGGCACAACTGAAGGATTGCAACGTGTTGACGTAAACAAGCACCAGGTTACAACCTATCGCCCTAATTCGACTGCTTCAACCGGCCTGAGCAGTAAAGATGCGCAGGCCATTTACCACGATCGTACCGGTACGTTATGGATCGGCACCAACAATGGGATTGACCGGCAGGTGAGGAATACCAAGCCCTTTGTGGTCTATCAGATCGAACCCGCTACCGGAACGGCCAACCTGCCGCAAAACAGAGTTAACGTAGTGCTAGTAGATAACGAGAGCCGTCTCTGGCTCAGCAATCAGCAGGTCGTTTACCGAATGAGCCCCCAACAAAACCAGCCCGACGTGGTACCGTCTCAGCAGCTTGGCGTTATAGGGCAGCACGGAAACTCGGTTTCCTCGTTTCTGGCCGACGGATCGGCCGGCATATGGCTGGGTAGTTGGGATGGCCTCTATCGGTTCGACGCTTTACAGAATCGATACATCGGCTATCCGTCTGAAATTCACGCTCAGTTTCTCTCGCGCGGTTCAACGGGCGATGTCTGGATAGGTGGTGAAGGTGGCATTGCGTCGTTTAACCCGCATACACTCCAATACAGGTACTATAAATACAACCCGGCAGACACCGCTGGCTTACCCGATAAGTTTGTGTATTCAATACTGGCCAGCCGAACCGGTGATGTTTGGGTGGGTGTTAATGGAAAAGGCATTAGCCGACTTAACCCCAAAACGGGCCGTTTTACCCATTACCCAGTCGGAACAGGGGCAGGGCAGCTGAACAACAGCGAAGTTCTGGCTTTTTACGAAGATGAACAGGGAATTATTTGGGTAGGAACGAACCAGGGAGGATTGAACCGCCTGGACCCACGGACGGGTGTATTTACCCATATCACAACGCAGGATGGGCTGCCGACGAATCATATCTCGGCCATTGTGAGCGACAAGAGTGGCCGGTTGTGGTTAGGCACGAGTCGGGGGCTTTGCCGATTCGATCCGCGGACAAAGGCGGTTCGTAATTATGACAGTAACGATGGCTTGCCGAGCAACGAAATTCCGGAAAATGCGGTTTGTCGGCACAACAGCCGGCTGTATTTCGGTACGATGAATGGGCTCATACATTTCGATCCAGATAGTGTCCGGGATGATACACGGCCGTTTCCTGTATGCATTACTGGCTTTAAAGTGCTGGATCAGAACCGACCGTTATTAAGCGAGTCGGTCAATTTGCCGTATGACGAGAATTTTCTGGCGTTTGAATTTGCGGCCCTTACCTACCTATTGCCCGAGAAAAATCAGTATGCCTATCAGCTAGTAGGTATTGACAAAACATGGGTACAGAGCGGAAGCCGTCGCTTTGCCAGCTACCCGAATTTGCCGCCTGGTAACTACACCTTTCGTGTGAAGGCCGCGAACAGCGACGGCATCTGGAACAATACCGGAACCGCAGTCCAGATACACATTCAACCACCCTGGTGGGCAACCTGGTGGGCATATAGCGTCTATGCCTTGTTGTTTGGAGGAGCCGTTTGGGCATTCATACGTTTTCAAACCAGCCGCATCCGGCAGCGGCAGGAAATGGAGCTTAATCGTCGGCAGGCCGAACAATTGAAAGCCGTTGATGAGGTGAAGACTCGCTTTTTCTCAAACATCACCCATGAATTTCGCACGCCCTTATCGCTCATTGTCTCTCCGCTTGAAAAATTACTACAAGGTGGCCGACTTGAGCCGTCAACGTATCGTACGTTATCGTTAGTGCAGCGTAATGCTCACCAGCTACTTCAGCTCATTAACCAGTTACTGGATTTGTCGAAGCTGGAGGCAGGTAGCATGACAGCTTCATTGAAGCGGGGTACTATAGACGAATACGTAGAGCCACTTGTTGAATCGTTCCGGGAGGCCGCCGAGCACAAAAGTGTAACCCTGACGTATACCGCAGCAGGACTTAAGCAAGACTACCTGTTTGATGCTGATAAATGGGGGAAAATTCTGACGAACTTGTTGTCGAATGCGTTAAAATTCACACCCGCTGGTGGACAAATAACGGTTACGTCTCATTTGCTCTTTTCGCCTACTGATGAAGAGCCACAAGTACAAATTGTTGTCGCGGATACGGGTATCGGCATCCCCGCTGAACACCTGCCTCATGTCTTTGACCGCTTCTATCAGGTAGACGATTCGCGCACCCGCGCTTATGAAGGAACGGGTATTGGGTTAGCGTTGGTAAAAGAGCTTACCGAATTAATGAAGGGAACAATTGGAGTAGAGAGCCAACGGGACTCAGGTACCGTGTTTACACTCAAGCTACCGGTCCAGATCGTACAGAAGGATACTCATGTTTCCGTAGCAGCTGTCACTCAAACGATCCATAAAGAAAGGTTCGGCATAGCCAATGAAAAGGTAGACGTTGCAGTGCTGCCTGAGCCACCGGTTGATGAATCAGAGCAACCGGTACTATTGGTTGTTGAAGATAACACCGACCTACGCGAGTTTATGACGAGCGAACTGGCGGTTTCTTACCGGGTACTGAGCGCTGTCAATGGTGAAGAGGCCTGGGCGCTGACCCAGGTTGAATTGCCCGATATCGTGATTTCCGATGTAATGATGCCTGTTATGGACGGTTATGAACTAACCCGGCTCATTAAAAACGATCCTACTACTGATCACATTGCGGTCGTCTTGTTAACGGCTAAAGCTGCCCAGGATAGCCGCATTGAAGGGTTGTTGCACGGAGCCGATGAGTACCTGACCAAACCATTTAGCTTTCACGAGCTCAATCTGCGATTGCGTAACCTGATCAATCGCCAGCAACGATTACGGGAGGAATATAGTGAGCGACTCACCCGACCTGATGCTCCACCTCCGCTGGAGTCGGAACAGACGCCGTTTATGCGTCAGATTTATGAGTTACTTGACCAGCAGCTCGAAGACACTACGTTGAGTGTAGACTGGCTGGCCGATAAGTTGGCGATGAGCCGCAAAACCCTGTATCGAAAAATCGGTGGTGTAACCCAGCTTGCTCCTAACGAACTGATTCGTCAATATCGGCTTCGTAAAGCGGCTGATCTGCTGCGCACAGGCCATAGCGTTACTGAAACGGCTTACAAAGTAGGTTTCAAAACGCCGTCGCATTTCGCCAAAGTTTTTAAAGAATTGTATGGCAAAACGCCAACAGATTTTCTCCTGGAGAATTCTACCGACCGCTAAGTCAACAAATCGGGTAAAATGTCCCAAATCGGATAGTAATTGTCCCAAACTGGATAGTACTTTTTGGTAAAAGCTAGTGACATTTGGGCAACGAAAAGCCATATGTTAATCTTCCTCTTTTACACTTTCAGGCTGAGTTGAAAATAGACAAAGATGCTTTCCGCTTTCTATCCGCGTTTGTAGTAAACAGCGTATCTGTGCGCTACGGATTTAATTCATGCCTGGTCGTTCGGAAGTGTAACCAAAAGGTTCTTCCGAACGCATCAAGGTAATCTTATGCTGAAGCGCAACGCTGAATTATTTAGTTTTGGGGTGCCGCTTCTCCCGCTCCAGCCCCAGATAAGCATCATCGAAATCGCTACCGTTTGCTACGGCATTGGTTAGAGCCGGAACACCCGCCCGCCCTACCACAGCTAGCCACCGCGATACCTCATCGGCGGCTGTTTGGTAAGCCAGCATAACGTGGCCGTAGTCACCCCCAAAAAAATCACGGGTACTTTCCAGGTCCGATAATTTCACCATCGGGTGCTCAGCAAATGGTTGTCGATGTTCTTCCTCAGAAAAGGAGGGGTTATTTTCCAGATTGTCTGGGTGCTCCCACACCGCTGGGTTGCTGAAACGGTAATCGAGCATTAAGGCCAGCCCTTCGTTAAACCACTGGGGTATCTGACGTTTAATCCGCCACCAGCCAAGTCGGGCGAAGAGCTCATCGTGGCAAAGTTCGTGGGCAATAACATCTGCATTATTGCCGTCTGGGCCTAGTATCAGATACGATGCCCCCCAGGGCGTTCCTATGCTACAACCTGCTCCTTCGCCACCCATGCAATAACGCTCGTAATCAGCTTGTTTAGGGCAATATATGATAGTAGCCTGGCCTTGCTGGCCGCCCCAGAACTGTTGAATCCGTTGGCGTGCTGTTTGGATATGGGTTCGCAGTTGTTGCTGCTGACGACGCGTTGCGGTGTGGTTAACATAGACCTTGCCTATTATGGATACCTGCCTAAACTGTGGCGACTCACCGATCCGCATACACCGCAACAAATGCGGATAAAGCAGCAAAAAACCAATCGGTAGTGCAAGTAAAAAAGGCAGTACGTAACGCAGAAACAAACGCAAAGGAATTACGATTTACGAGCCGGCTCCCCGGACGATACGAATTACGAAGGATTGAATTTAATATTGTAAGTCGTATGGGCTTACATTCTGGCCCATAAATCATAAAACATTATTTGATGTGCCTTCTTCACTGATTATTGGCGCGGGTATGGCTGGTCTGACCGCTGCCCGCGAATTAACCCATTACGGCTGGGATGTTACCGTAGTAGACAAGGGCCGTGGTGTTGGCGGACGCATGGCTACGCGACGTCTTGAGAATGCCCGGGCTGATCACGGTGCCCAATATTTTTTGGCGCATACAACTCCGTTTCAGCAGTTTGTTGAGCAGTTCGTACAGAAAGGCATCGTGACCGAATGGGATCTGAAACAAGTGAATTTACCTTCGGCTACTTCTCCATATTACATGGGCAGAGAAGGTATGAGTACAATAGCTAAAGAATTGGCCAAAGACCTGACTGTTCGTACCAATGAGAAAGCTGTACATCTTGAAAAAGAAGCAACCGGTTGGGGAATTGAAACAGAAGCGGGCACCGTTTATCGGGCCGATGCGGTGATAATCACAATCCCGGCTCCTCAAGCCTTAACTCTCCTCGACCAAAGTGGTATCGTGCTTGTGCCAGAAGACCGCTCAGCCCTTGCCGCCATTAAATACGAGCCTTGCCTTACGGTACTGGTTGCACTCAAGCAGGCTAGCCGTATTCCTGCGCCGGGTGGCGTTCGTTTTGAGAAGGGCGACGTGGCATGGATTGCCGACAACCAGCAAAAAGGCATATCGCCAAAGCAACCATCGGTCACTATTCAGGCAAGCTCCGCCTTTAGCCAGACTCATCTAGACGGTGATCTGGACAGCGTAGGGCAGACCCTGATTGCTCAGTTGCAAGAGTATTTTTCGATAGATTCGGTCGAGTCGTATCAGGTGCATCGCTGGCGGTATAGCTTTGCGAGCGAGCGGTTTCCTAGTGCTTTCTTGAAGGCACAAACTTCGTTTCCGCTTCTGTTTGGTGGAGATGGCTTCGGTCAGGGTAACCTGGCCAAGGCACGAGCAGGGGTAGAGGATGCCTTTACGTCTGGCCTGAAAATGGCCCAAACGTTAATGGAGTTGTAGCGCAGGCTTAAAGCTCGTTCTGTAGCAGTGGGGTTGTGCTTGCTGCTTGAACTACGGTATAATCACTGGGCTTCACCCGACGAGTGGCCTTGCGGTAAGACGCAGTGAGACCTGGCCAGATGGTAGTGTTCCTGCCTTGAGCGTTCAGATACCAACTTTGGCAACCCGATGCCCAGACTGTACCGGTCAACTTCTGCTGAAGGATTTTATTATAGGTTTCCTGAGCATCGGGTTTTACGTCGAGATAGGCCCCCTCACCGGCATCGTCCAGTAGCCTCAGGTAATCCAGAACATAATTAACCTGCGACTCAATCATGTGGACGATGGAATTATGACCCAAGCCCGTGTTTGGTCCGACCAGAAATAATAGATTGGGATAGCCCGACACGGTAATGCCGTAGTGAGCTTCTGCGCCGGTTGTCAGCCATTCAGTAAACAGATTACGTCCGTCACGACCAATAATCTGGAGGTCACTGATGATATCGGCAGCCACAAAGCCAGTGCTGAAAATCAAGGCGTCCACTGGTCGCTCGGTACCATCTGCTGTGATTATAGAGGTTGCTCTAACTTCGGATATGCGATCGGTAACCAGCTCAACGTTTGGTCGATTCAGGGCCGGATAGTAGTCATCCGACACTAACACGCGCTTACAGCCCAGCTTATAGGTCGGAGTAACCTTACGCCGGAGCTCAGGGTCAGCAATAGAAGCTTCGATATGCTTAATGGCTTCTTTTGTGCCGAGTTTATTGAACGTTTCGTTGCCCAGAAACGATAATCCACGCAGTTCATTAAGCCAGTAGATAAAGGAGCGATACGTTTGCTGAAGGATGGGCAAATGGCGAAATAGTCGTTGCTCGAACGGAGAGACAGCACGGTCCAGCCGGGGCGTTACGTAAGGGGCTGTGCGCTGAAAAACCGTAAGTTGAAACACGCTGGGGGCAATCTGCGGGATAATCTGAATGGCACTGGCACCCGTACCCACTACGGCTACTCGTTTGCCCGTCAGGTCGAAGCTGTGATCCCAGGCCGACGAATGAAAGGCTCGGCCGGTGAATGTGTCAAGCCCGTTTAACCTGGGAATACTCGGACGATTGAGTGGCCCGAGAGCGCCAATAACCACCCGCGCGGTATAGCTCTTCTGCTGACGATCGGTAAGTGTCCAGAAACCGTTCGATTCCGAAAATTCGGTGCGAATAATTTCGGTGTTGTAATGAATATGGGGCGCCAGGCCGTGCTGGCTAACTACGTTTTTAAGGTAAACCAGAATTTCGGGCTGGGGCGAATACAAGCGTGACCAGCCGGGATTGGGAGCGAACGATAAAGAATAGAGGTGTGAGGGTACGTCGCAGGCACAGCCCGGATACACGTTATCGCGCCAGGTACCACCGACTTCGTCAGCCCGCTCGAATAAAATAAACGATGTATTACGTTGCTGTTTTAACCGCACAGCAGCCGTCAACCCGGCAAAGCCGGTGCCAATTATTGCTACGTCAACCTCCGCTTTCATTACCCCGATCTTTGATTATGCTTCTAAACAAATTTAGCATAAAAAGACCGTACATGAATGAGCTCTAAAAAGGGCTAACTAAGTCGATGACTGATTATTAATTGAGCTACCTCGCGCCCCGTTTGCATAGCTGCGTTGAGCGACGGATAAGCCGTTTGGTCGCCACATTGATACAGCGTGGGCGATAGCTGAAGCGGTTGATGCGTACTGCCTGGACCATAGCTGGGTAGGGCCTGCGGAATGTGATAGGTACGCAAATGCTGCCATTTATGTACCTCATTCCCAAACCAATTGGTCAGTTCCTGTTTGATCCGGTCGGTCAACGAAGCTTCATTCACTGTTTCGAGCCCCTGGGTACTGACGGAGATGAGCGTTTGTGGTTCATGACGGCCGTCCGTCAGCACGTAGCTCGGGGCAACGTCAGTCATAATAGCCAGGTTATGTACGGCGGAGCTTCGCTGAGGGTTAAGCATCAGCAGCCGCTTCTTACCAGTAGGGACTAATTCTGCTCCAGCAGGGGTAGCAAAATACGTACACGTCGTATGATTGAATGACTGCGCGATAGGAGCAGGGCGCCCCAGCAGACGGGCCGCCTGAGCGGCATCGACGGCTAATACCAGTGAGTTAGCTGTAAGCGCTTCACCCGTATCTAGTATGACTTGATTACCATCAATGTGCTTAACGACCGATTTCAGCCGGATTTGATCGTTCGAAAGCCGAGCCGCCAACTGATCAGGAATGGCCCCAATGCCCTGTGCTGGCACGGCTACGTCGTCTAGGAAAAACATTCGGAAGCAGAACTCCAGGAAGTTGCTCGACGTCACCAGCGCATCTTCCAGAAAAACCCCTCCAAAAAAAGGCCGGAAAAATTGGTCGATGATTTGGGGGGTGAACCCAAACTGGTGTAAAAATTCCAGGGTAGTTGTGGCTGGTTGCTGGAACAACTCGCCGATGCTTTGGCTTTGCGTTTGGCGAATGAGTCCGGCAATCCTGAGTTTATCGCCTAATGTGCCGATCGGTGAGGTGAGTGTCTGAAACGCCGACGACGGCTCCTGAAATGGATTCAAAAACGTTACCCAATCGTTATTACTACGAATTAACGCTCCCGATCGGAACGGTTTTAGCTCAAGAGCCGAATAATTGAGCAGCCGCTGCGCTTCGGGGTAAGCCGTTAACAGGATCTGAAAGCCCCGGTCGAGTCGGAAACCATCTACCACGTCGGTACGAACGCGTCCGCCTACATGATCGGCTGCTTCTATTAGCAGGGCATCAATACCCACTTGTTTCAGATAAACAGCGCAGGTCAAGCCAGCCATGCCAGCTCCCACAATGATTACGGGCGAATCTATAGATAAAGACATAAATAATTCAAAAATCAGCTTGTGAATAAACGCCAAAATTAAATGTCATACCAACCCGTGGTCACAATACCTAGCCTACATGTAGTACTTTTTTTATATTTTTGGTATTAAACATAGTTAACAAATAAATAATCTGTTGATAATCAATGGGTAAAAATTATAAATTATTGCTTTTTTTGAGAAACTGTTAAATTTGCCAAATTGATTACGTTCTTGCTACATGAATCTCCTGATAGTAGATAACTTCGATTCGTTTACGTACATGCTGGTGGATTATCTGCGGCAGGCAGGTGCCAATTGTCGCGTGGTACGGAATAACCAATCGTTCGGTTGTTTTACTGAGGAGCCGGTCGATGCGGTCGTCTTGTCGCCAGGCCCAGGGACACCTCAGCAGGCTGGGCACCTGATGAACGTAATTGATTATTATCATCAAAAAGTGCCAATGCTGGGCGTATGTTTAGGGCATCAGGCGATTGGCGAATTCTTTGGGGCTACACTTAGTGTGGCAAAGCGGCCTATGCACGGTAAGGTATCAACTATGCAGCTGATAGCCGACGATGTGTTGTGGGATAACGTACCTGAAAAGTTTGCTGTAACGCGTTATCATTCGTTACTATTAACCGATTTGCCTGACGCGCTGGTAAGTTTAGCCGAGACTGACCAAAAGGAAGTAATGGCCTTGCGTCATATAACCCTACCCATTCGGGGCGTTCAATTTCACCCGGAAGCGGCATTAACCGAAAACGGATTGCAAATCATAAAAAACTGGATTAATTCTACAGTGTTTATAGGTAATAAAGCCGATTCCTCCTTATTAACTGCTCAATACGCATGAACTATCAGATCCGTGAAGAAGCGGGTTTCCGCTATGTAGACGAGGGCCAGGGCGAAGTATTGCTACTACTACACGGCCTGTTTGGCGCGCTTAGTAACTGGGATAGCGTTATCAACACATTTGGCGACCGCTATCGGGTTGTCATTCCGTTATTGCCAATTTATGAGATGCCGGTTCGGCAGGCCAGTCTGGAGGGGTTGGTGGCGTTTATCGAAAAGTTTGTGGCTCAAAAGTCGTTGCACGACATGACGTTGCTTGGTAACTCGCTGGGCGGGCATTTAGCTATACTTTATACATTCAAAAATCCTGATCTGGTTCGGCGGTTAGTGTTGACAGGAAGTTCGGGTTTGTTTGAAAACGGAATGGGTGGCTCGTTTCCGAAACGGGGTAGCTACGACTACATTGCGGAGCGGGTGGCTTATACGTTCTATGACCCGAAGGTAGCCTCAAAGGAGTTGATTGATGAGGTATTTGAGATTACGAGCAGCATCCCTAAATGCATGAGCATTGTAGCGATCGCTAAGTCAGCTCAGCGTAATAACGTGGCAAAAGATTTGTATCAGATTCAGGTGCCAACGCTGCTGGTATGGGGACTGAATGACACCATTACGCCCGCCGAAGTAGGACATGAGTTTAACCGCCTGATTGCCGACTCAGAACTGCATTTTATTGACAAATGCTGCCATGCACCCATGATGGAGTGTCCTGAGCGATTTAACCAGTTACTAGAAAACTGGTTGGTCCGGAACCCCCTGGCAGAGCTGGTGAGTTAATTGAGTATCTGGTTTGTCGGTAGCTCTTTGGTAAACTATTTGCTGAGCTACTAACCAATCAGTTTACTGTTTTTCACTAAGTTTTGGAAACTATGGTAGAATTTCCGTAGTTTTCTGCCATACAGTTTCCGTAAAAAACAACAAGTATGCTGGCTGCCGAACTCATAGATCCCATGCTCCCGGCTCTAAAGCCCACCGACTCAGTTGGTCAGGCTTTAGATTGGATGCAGGAGCACCGCGTCACGCAACTCGTACTGACCGATCAGAACGATTACCGGGGAGTGGTTAGTGAAGAACTGCTGATGGACGTTTCCGACGACGAGCGGTCGTTAGGGGATGTGATGCGCCTGTTTGAGCAGACGTTCGTTTACGAAGATCAACATCTGTTTGAGATTCTGGGACTGGTGATTCAGAACCATATGGACGTTGTGGCAGTGCTTAATGAAGGGCAGGAATTTACCGGTACCATATCGGCGAGCGAGTTGCTGAAACAGTTTGCGCAGGAATTGGGCGTGCAGGATGCTGGGGCTATTTTGATTCTGAGCCTTAATGAGCGCGATTATTCAATGGCGGAAATCAGCCGCCTGATCGAATCGAATAACGTAAAAGTTGTCAGCAGTTACTTTTCCAGTGCCGCGTATGGCATGCCAGATAAGTCACGACTAACCCTGAAGCTAAATCGTCGCGACATTACCCCCGTTATTTCGACGCTCGAACGGTTTGGTTATCAGATTGAAGCCGCCTTTGCCAATGCCCCCGTCGAAAGTATTGACCAGGAGCGGCTCGACTCGCTGCTTCGTTATCTAAACACCTAGTTTTGAGGTTTATAGTTCACAGTTTTCGGTTAATTAACCAAAGTAAAGTCTTCCGAATGGCTAACAGAAAACTGTGAACTATAAACCGTAAACTCTCCTCTATGAAAATCGCCATTCACGGGCGTAACTTCCCCGAATCGGCCCGGCCGTATATCCAGTCTATGTTTGAAGAACTGGCTAAACGGCAGACCGAAGTAATAATTTCGCAGGATTACCGAGACTTTCTGGATAATGCGGGCGTCGCTCATTACAGCAACGCCGTTTACACCGTTGCGGAAGGCGTTGATAATGCCGACTTCATTTTTAGCTTAGGTGGCGATGGTACACTGCTCGATGCCGTTACCCATGTCGGTGCGCGTCAGATTCCAATCATTGGCATTAACATTGGCCGACTGGGCTTTCTGGCAACGGTGGCCCCTGCCTCGGTACGATTGATGATTGACGCGCTCTTTAACGAGCAGTACAGCATTGACGAGCGAACCTTGGTTAGTGTTCGCTCCAATGTCGACATCTTCGGCGGACTCCCTTTTGGACTAAACGACTTCACTATCACCCGCACGCAAACATCGTCTATGATTACGGTGCATACGTATCTGGACGGGGAGTTTCTGAATTCCTACTGGGCTGATGGGCTGATTATTTCGACGCCTTCGGGATCAACTGGCTATTCGCTCAGTTGCGGAGGGCCAGTGTTACTTCCGCAGACGAACAACTTTATCATTACGCCCATCAGTCCGCATAACCTTAATGTCCGTCCGATGATTGTGATGGACAGCTGTCAGCTGGCTTTTGAGGTCGAAAGCCGCAGCGGCAATTTCCTGGCTGCGCTCGATTCCCGTTCGTTTACCGTCGATACATCTGCGCGCATCAGTGTTCAAAAAGAAGCCTTTAAAGCGCGGTTGGTAAAACTCAGAGACGACAATTTTTTGAATACCCTCCGAAGCAAATTAAACTGGGGGTGGGATATTCGAAATTGAGAGACTGCCAGAAAGGGTTTATGGCATTGAATATGCTGTATTGAATTTGTGGGTTGAAATGCCCAGTTATCACCCCTGACATAATTTTTACTGCCTTTTGCCAATAAAAGCATTGTGCTGGCCGTTTCGGATTTGGCTGGCCTTAGCGGTCAGTCGCGGTTGATTCACGTATTAAAGTCTCTATGAAGAAATATAAGTACCTCGTGGCGGGGGCTGCGGTAGTATGTGCGCTAGCGGGCCAGATTACGGAAAGTTTAGCACAACGACGGCCCAATACGCGCTTCGCTCCGTATTCATCAGTAAGTTTTGGGGTAGGAACGTCTACCTACTACGGTGATCTGGCTGGCTACGGTAACCCAATAAAATCAACCTTTACCTTACCCCGGTGGAACGTTGGCATAGGGTACACGCGGCAGTTTACTCCCCACTTTGCCGCTCGGGCTGCGTTTACCTGGGCGCGTATCACGGGTGACGACTATAAATACAACAAGAACGCCATCTCGAATAGCCCCGTTATTGAAGAGGATCTGATCTATTACGTTCGTAATCTGCACTTTCGTAACGACATCAAAGAGTTTGCCCTTACTGGTATCTATAATTTCATAGAAGATGGGCGTAATTCCAACGTGCGGGCAAAATTCACTCCGTACCTGTTCGGCGGTATAGCGCTGGTGGCACACAGCCCCCAGGCTCGAACACCTTACAATGAAAGCTCGGCTGATTCATCCCAGCGGTGGGTAAAGCTCCAACCCTTACATACAGAAGGACAGGGTCAACCTGGACGTGATAAACCTTACTCGCTCGTTACGGCGGCTATTCCGGTAGGTATTGGTTTTCGTTATATGATAAACGAGAACTTTAATGTTGGTGTTGAAATCGGCTACCGGTATACGTTTACTGATTACCTGGACGATGTAGGTGGCGGCTATGCGCCGGCCGGAGCATTGCAGGGACTTGCCCAGCAACTGGGTAGCCGTCGTGAAGAAGTGTTTGCGGCCCGTACGAAGAAGCATCCTAATCGGTATGATGTTCTGGTGCAAAAGTTTCAAGCCTCCGACGCTGCAACGCAGGCTGCTCTTTCTGATTTACTCACGTCACCAAATCAACAGCGTGGAGCTGATGGTATCTTAAACGATGGTTACTTGCTCACCAACTTTTCGATTCATTACATCATTCCAGGTAAAATAAAGTGTCCACCCATCAAGTAAATAGGCGATTGGCCGATTTATGCGTCGACAACGAATCAGGATGGCCCGGCTGCTGATAGCCGGGCTTTTTATCAGCCTCAGTGCGCAAGCCCAAAAAATTGAGATTGGCGGTGGTTTGGGCGGTATGCTCACTAAAGGCGATGTCTTGCCAGCGCTTAATCCGCGCTTTTACTCGCCAGCGGCTAACTTGTTTTTCCGCTACAACGCCACCAAGTCGTTCTCGTTTCGGGTAGGTATTGCCGCTGGTGGGCTACGTGGAGAAGATCGCGCGAGCAATGACCCGCTCCGTCAGGCGCGCAACTATTCGTTTCGCACCACGCTAGGTGAAGCGACCGCCGATGTGGAGTACAATTTCTTTAATTACAAGCTTCAGCCTAAAGTAAGGAACTGGACACCTTACGTGTTTGCTGGTGTTGGAATCTCTAACTTCAAGAATCAGGTAATCAAGGCCAGAGGCATTCTGAACTTCCCGTTAGGTGTCGGCTTTAAGTACGAGATTAAACGCCCATGGAGCGTTGGCTTGGAGTTCGGTACTCGTTTTACAAATAATGACTACCTGGACGGCCTGGGCGAACGAACGTTTGGGGTGACGACAAACAAATTAGGGCAGGGCAATCCTGCGCTCAGCGACAGCTACACGTATACCGCATTGACGGTGAGTTATACGTTCTACAAAATCTTCTGTCCGTAAAGTCATTATGCTGGTTAAGCCAGTGCTGCGGTAGTGCTGTTGGCTGTTGAGCGAAGTTTAGAACTTCGATCTGGCGTTAGCCGGTCTGTGACCGGAATAGCAAAAAAATACTCCTGCCATAGACCACAACGGCAACGGGTCGATTTACTCCGGTCAAAGACCGGATAATACTGGATCGAAGTCGCAGACTTCGCTCAACAGCCTCCATCAACACCCGCTCAACTATCTTATTGTTAGAATAACCACTGTTTGCCGGACACGGATCAGGCAATGTTTCGAGCTTTCGTTAAAGCCACTCAGCTACTCAAGTAAACGCCGTAATCCCACTGAATGCAGGCTATCCGTACTCTAGTCAGAAGACTTTGCTTAATTTTGGCTAATTAATCTAAGAAGGATAGTAGTGAAGATTGACGTAACTTCGTTCATGCGTGTAGCGGGTATTATGGGAGCATTGGTGGTGGGGGGACTCAATGTAGCCTCATCGCAGGTCGTTATCAGCAATTCGACCGAACCAACTGTTTACGCGTATTGTCAAAAATTTCAAACGCTATACACGCAGATTCGAGAACAACGGATACCCCCAGATTCCGCCCGATTACAGTTTAGCAGCATCATGTATGGGTTGCAGCAGCGATTCCGCAGCAACGAAAGCTACCAACAAGACTCTATCCAACGCGACAGTTTGCGTCGAACCGGCAGATACTTTGTTTTTCCATTACGAGGGTACACCGCTAGTTCAATTGGGGGCACGCACGGTGAAGGCTATCGGAGCGTTGGTTTCGACTTGTTCGATTATAACGTACGAGGGAGTCACCCGGCGCAGGATATTTTTATCAGCGACCGAAACCAGGACAACATCGATGACCGCACTGGTGGACCCGTTGACATACTGGCCATGACGAGTGGCGTAGTCGTAGGCATCGAAACGGCCTGGAAACCGGGCTCCGAATACCGCGGGGGTAATTGGATCTGGGTGTATGACCCCATGCTCCACGGACTGTTTTACTACGCACACAATAGCCAGGTAGACGTAACACCGGGGCAATGGGTGCAGGCCGGGCAGAAATTGGCTGAAATGGGGCGCACCGGTTATAATGCCTATAAAGCCCGCTCACCAACCCATCTGCACTTAATGTATCTGCAAATTAAGCCAGATGGCCTGCCACAGCCTATCAATACGTACGAATGGCTGCTCACGGCCCGCCTGTCGAAATAAGTATTTATAAAGTTGTAGAGTCACAGAGTTATACAGTTGGCTGACGCTTCATTTTCTCTATAACGTTACAACTCTATGACGTTATAACTCCCCTTTTACGACTCGCGGACCAGGTTGACGCCGGTAATGAGGAAGATCATGCCGACGATGAACGGAGCGGCCGCTTCGCCTTTTGAAACGCTCATGCCGAGCACGGGCTTACCGTCGGATAAGAAAGCCACTAAAGCAAATAGAACGACAACTACGCCCAGGATGGTGAGCGATGCGCCAAAGAAGCGCCGAAAATTGGTATTATTCTCCATGTATTCAGTTAGACAGATGTTCGTTTTCTACTGGAACAGCGCTGAGGCTGCTTAATTCGGCCAAACTTTTCGATACCGTCAGGCCCCGTTTTTTACCTTCTTCAGCCAGAAACGGATAGGCTCCTTCCAACGTATTCGGTACGATACCATCCAGAATAGCCTCACGTATTACTGTTTTAAGCTCTCCAACTTCTTTGGAGGGAGGAAGGTTAAAGGCAGCCATAATCAATTCGCCCGTAATTACGGGCTGGAAGTTGCGGAGCTTGTCGCGTTCTTCCAGGTCGTGCAGCTTTCGCTCAACCTTGTCGAAATTACGCAGGTGCTTCTGTACTTTTTCGTAATTCTTCGACGTAATATCGGCCCGGCAAAGCGCCATCAGCCCGTCCAGATCGTCACCAGCATCAACTAGCAGTCGGCGCAGGGCCGAATCGGTAATCTGTTCTTTGGTGAGCGCAATAGGACGGAGGTGGAGCCGTACAAGCTTCTGCACGAAACGCATGTGCTCGTTGAGGGGGAGCTTCATGGTTCGGAAAATACCCGGTACCCACTTGGCTCCTAAATCTTCATGTCCGTGAAATGTCCAGCCCACTTTTTGGTCAAAGCGTTTGGTAGCGGGCTTGGCAATATCATGCAGCAAGGCCGACCAGCGTAACCACAATTCATTCTCGCGCAGAACAGGCGATTTGTCGGCACGGTTGGCAATGTTGTCGAGTACCTGTAACGTATGATAAAAATTATCCTTATGTCCCTTGCCTTCGATAGTCTCAACGCCTTTTAAGGCAACCAGCTCGGGGAAAATGCGATCGAGTAAACCCGCGTGATAAAGCAGCTTAAACCCATACGAAGGCGTTGGTGACAGAATGATCTTGTTCAACTCATCCGTGACGCGCTCTCTTGAAACGATGCTGATCCGTTCGTTCATGCGTACGATCGCGTCAAAGGTATCCGGCTCAATGTCGAAGCTAAGCTGCGAAGCAAATCGAATGGCTCGCATCATCCGCAGAGGATCGTCGGAAAACGTAATTGCCGGGTCGAGTGGAGTGCGAATCATTTTACGCTTAATATCTTTCAGACCACCGAACGGGTCAATCAGCTCGCCATAATCGGCCTGATTGAGACTGATACCCATGGCGTTGATGGTGAAATCACGGCGGTTCTGGTCGTCTTCCAGTGTACCATCTTCTACAATGGGTTTGCGTGAATCGCTTCGGTACGACTCTTTACGGGCGCCGACAAATTCAACTTCCCAGTCCTGACCCTCGTGCTCGGTTCGTAGCATAGCCGTTCCAAAGCTCGGGAACTGTGACACTTTAGTATGTAACACACGGCCAACCGCTTCGGCGAGCGTAATACCACTACCGATGCAAACAACGTCGATGTCTTTAGAAGGTCGGCCTAGCACCAGGTCGCGTACGAATCCGCCGATGACGTAAGCCCGCACACCGAGTTGGTCGGCTTCACGCGCGATTAGGTCAAAGACCGGGTTTTTATGTAAGGTGTCGCTGAAATTCATAATTCACTGGTTTCGGTTTCTTCTACAGACTGATGCCTGAGCTAGAGATGAACCGTTTACCATACTATTAACACTACTTTCTAATAAAACTAACCGTTCCATCCACACCTAATTGCATGATTCTTGGCCGTTTGGGCATGGCTGGAAGTGTCCCAAATCGCTCCCAGATTAAAGATTCGGCGGCCGGTGGCAACAGGAGCGATTCGAAGGGAATGGTGAGTAAGCCACGGCCAAAACTGCCAATGAGCCGTTGTACCTCAGCGTTCAACGACCGCCGAACGGCAAGCGCTCCGGCTGACACGCTGGCATCGGTTGAACTCCACAAAACGGTTGAAACGTTTTTACCCTGTTCGTAGATGACCGTCAATGGGTTTTCGGCAAACTCGACTAAATCATAGGCGACGTCCGGCACTTTGGCGACGTACAAACCCAACTGATCCGTGTTCTGGATAACAACGGTTGGGTGTAAGCCACTGGGCATGACTGATTGCAGCGTCAGCAGCTTTTCGACGGCTGCGTTGTTGGCTGGATCGGCAGCAACAGACCAGCCCGTCTCATCGGCAAGCGCAATGAGTTGGCCCTGTCGCAGTTGGTAAGCAATATCGCGGATAGTTGGGGTCATAGCTAAATAACCCGCAAAAGTACGCCAAGTTTACCGAAAGGCGATTAGACAAGTAGAAGATGAGGCTAATTCCGGGATGACTGGACGTTCGCAACGTATACCCGGCTACGAATCACTACTGACCAGCATTCGGAGAGCTGTTACGAAATAAAAGAAGTAGATTACTGACTGGCTCGATAATTACTTATGCCCGTAAAATTCTGAACATGAGCAGACGAATACAACGGCTCAGACCAACGCGATCTTACCGGGATGCAACGAGCGTTTCGGGCTTCTTAAGCGGCTGCTTTAACTTTATCTTTGACAAAGTTGGCCAATTCTTACCGGTGACGTACAGCGCTTTCTCCTGAGGTTGGTAGGCAATACCGTTCAGCACGTTGGTCTTTGTGTCGATGCTCGTTGGCAGGATACGTTCCATGTTAAGGTTTCCCACCACTTTGCCCGATGCCAGATCAATCTGCACAATGCGGTTGGTTTGCCAGATATTGGCAAAAACGTATCCGTCAATGTATTCCAGTTCGTTCAAATTCATGATTGGGCCTTTGTCGTCGTACACCACAACTTCGCCGATTCTGCGAAAGTCAGGTGTGTAATAATAGAGTCTGTTGGAGCCGTCGCTCAGAATCAGGGTCGAGTCGCGGTGGGTTAAGCCCCAGCCCTGGGTAGGGTAGGAGAACGTCTTTGCCAACACGAAGTCCATGGTATACTGAAAGCAGGTATTTGAGGTCCAGGTCAGCTGATAAATTTTATCGTTGACGATGGTGATGCCTTCCCCGAAATATTGCTCGCCCAAAGGGACAGACTTGATGATGGCTCCGGTAGGCAGATCAACCTGCATGAGTTTAGACTGACCATTTAAGCCCGTACTTTCGTACAACGCGCCCTTATAAAACTCAAGTCCCTGCGTAAAGCTACTTGCCTGATGGGGGTACGTTTTTACTACTGAATAATCGAGTTGGGCAGGGCTGACGTCCGACCATAACTCGATCCCCAGGGTATCCGAATAGGGTGCGTTGTTCGTCCTAACGCCCTGAACAATTAACTGATGCAAACCAATCTGTTTAGCAGACGACGTACTAACTGCCAATGAGTCTGCCGTTTGTCGAAGAACCAGAGCCGATACGGAGTCAATCTGGACACGCACCTGGGTCAGTGGCTCGCTAAGTTGCAAAGGGATGGTGTCTCCCAGATTATAAGTCGTCTTTGAAAGGATCGCTATCTGCGGCCTAGCCTGGTTCTCGGATACGCTGGTGGCGTCTTTACTTTTCTGGCAGGATACGCTCACCAGTGTCAGAAAACAAACAGATACTAGATAGGAAATTGGTAATTTCATATAGGGATGTACGGCAAGTGTATGGTTCACTAGCTGTTGTTTTACATATTGCGCCGATACCTTCCGCTCACGGCATACAGTGCGTTCGACAACTGCCCCAGCGAGCAAACCTTGGTAGCTTCCATCAGGCTTTCTAAATTTAGGACACGGCAAAGCCCGTAAATTGCCGGACAAAAGGCGAGCGATAAGCCAGAACAATATGTTCTTTGGGTACTCCTGCCTTAATTAAATCATCAATAACACCATCTTCCGTACCGTCGCGCTGAATCCATATTTTTCCGTCGACAATGTCAATATGAATAAAAACGCCATAGGAGCGCTTCTCTCCGTTCCAGGTGTTGATTATAAGCAGGTATCGGTCATTAACTGTATCATGAATTGATTCAATAGTATCCAAACCTGTTCGTTCGACGAACGCCTTACGTTCGTCTAGCAACCGCTGAACAATTCCGGAATAGTCAGTCAAGGAAGCCATAGTTCGATCAGTTTAGTAGTTGGGTTATATACAAGCAGCTTCATGCCTAAATCTTCCTGAATAATAGAAATCAGTTTGTCGGTCGATAATTCTACGTAGGCGTCTGTTGGAATAGCTAAATAAAGTTGCCGGTTGGACTGCTGAATCCGTAAAGACTGGCGATACAGCGTGTATTGACCAACTGCTTTCTCAAGCTCCGACATTATAGAGTTACCTACAAAACTTTTGACTTCAACGGCAATGTATTGATCTTCTTTGTTCGCTGTCAATAGCTTTTCGGCACCAAGATCGACGTATAGTTTTCGTTCGCCAAGCGGTAACAGCAACGGATCATCGGTGATTGTCCAACCGTCTGTTTCCAATGCTTTTCTGACTGTTTCGTGAAAAATGTCTTTTGCGGCCACATACAAACTTACATGTTCCGGCGGTACTTTCCGCCCACGGCATACAGTGCGTTCGACAACTGCCCCAGCGAGCAAACCTTGGTAGCTTCCATTAGGCTCTCAAATAGATTACCATTCGTTAATGCAGCCGCTTGCAGATTGGCCAAGGCTCTTTCCGCTTCGTTCCGGTTTCGCTCCTGAAACGCCCGGCAAGAGTCAACGGCGTACCGTTTCTCCTCATCGGTCGAGCGGATCACCTCGGCCGGAACGATGGTTGGTGAGCCGTTCGGATCTAAGAACGTATTGACGCCAACGATAGGCAACTGGCCGTTATGCTTGAGCGTTTCGTAATACATCGACTCTTCCTGAATCTTACTCCGCTGATACATGCGCTCCATAGCCCCCAAAACACCCCCACGTTCGTTAATAGCCAGAAACTCCTGATAAACGGCTTCTTCTACCAGATCCGTTAGCTCATCGACTACGAAAGAGCCTTGCAAGGGGTTCTCATTTTTGGTTAGCCCAAATTCGCGGTTAATAACCAGCTGAATGGCCATCGCCCGACGTACCGATTCTTCAGTTGGGGTTGTTATGGCTTCGTCATATGCGTTGGTATGCAATGAGTTACAGTTATCGTAGATAGCCAGCAGGGCTTGCAGCGTCGTACGGATGTCGTTGAAGGCAATTTCCTGCGCGTGCAGGCTTCGTCCCGAGGTTTGTATATGGTATTTGAGTTTCTGCGATCGATCGTTGGCTTTGTACTTATGTTTCATCGCCTTCGCCCAGATGCGCCGAGCCACCCGACCCAGCACCGTATATTCAGGGTCCATGCCATTCGAAAAAAAGAACGACAGATTCGGGGCAAAATCATCCACGTTCATGCCCCGGCTGAGGTAATATTCCACAAATGTGAACCCGTTGGAGAGCGTGAAAGCCAACTGCGAAATGGGATTAGCCCCGGCTTCGGCAATATGATAGCCCGAGATCGAAACAGAATAGAAATTCTGAACCCGGTTGTCGGTAAAATACTGCTGAATATCGCCCATCATTTTGAGCGCAAACTCCGTCGAAAAAATGCAGGTATTCTGAGCCTGGTCTTCCTTCAGAATATCAGCCTGTACGGTTCCGCGCACTTTACGTAGCGTGTCGGCTTTAATCTGCTCATAGACCTCGCGCGGCAATACTTTATCGCCGGTTGTGCCGAGCAGCATCAGCCCCAACCCATCGTTGCCGTCGGGGAGTGGGCCGTTGTAACGCGGGTTCCCACCCGCGCCAGTATCGGATTGGTGGGTTTCCACCCGCCCTACTTCTTTCAGCCATTTTTCGCATTGCTGATCAATGGCTGCGTTGAGGAAGAAGCCAAGGAGCATCGGCGCGGGGCCGTTGATGGTCATGGAAACCGACGTGGCCGGATCGCATAAATCGAAGCCGGAGTATAACTTCTTCGCATCATCCAATGTACAGATGCTCACGCCCGAATTGCCTACTTTGCCAAAAATGTCGGGTCGCATGGCGGGGTCTTCGCCGTAAAGCGTCACCGAGTCGAACGCCGTTGAGAGCCGCTTGGCCGGTAAGCCTTTCGATACGTAATGAAATCGCCGGTTAGTGCGCTCGGGTCCACCTTCACCCGCAAACATCCGGGTTGGGTCTTCACCTTCGCGTTTGAGCGGAAACACGCCCGCGGCATACGGAAATTCGCCCGGTACGTTCTCCGTTAGCAGCCAGCGCAAAATGTCGCCCCAATCGTGGTATTTGGGTAAGCTAACTTTCGGGATTTTCAGGTGGGAGAGTGTTTCCGAATACAACGGCTGCCGGATGACCTTGTCGCGCACTTTAAACTCGTAAAACTCGGCCGTGTAGCGCTTTTGCATATCCGGCCATTGTTGCAACAACGTGCGGCATTCAGGATGCAGTCGGTTTTCGAGGTTGGAGTAGAGTTGTTGTAGCTCATCTTTCAGTGGTCCGTCTGCCAACACATTCAACGTACCATCAATCTGGTACAGTTGCCGGGCCAGCGCTGTTTGCTCATTGACAAAGTCGTCGTACCGACGGCTTTCTTCAACAATTTCAGCCAGATAACGCACCCGGTCAGCAGGGATGATGGCTTTCGTAGCCTGGGGGCTAAGGGCTTGGGGGGATTCAGTACTACGTTCCAGTTCCCCAGACCCTAAGCCCTCATCACCCACCAGCCCTACACTCTGCATCAGACGGTCAAAGAGAGCGTTCATACCCGAGTCGTTGAACTGAGCGGCAATGGTACCCAGAATCGGTAATTCCTCATCGGGACTGTCCCATACGTTGTGGTTGCGCCGGTATTGCTTCCGAACGTCGCGGAGGGCGTCCAAAGAGCCACGTTTGTCGAACTTGTTGATCGCGATAACATCGGCAAAGTCAAGCATGTCGATTTTTTCCAGCTGGGTAGCCGCGCCGTACTCGGCCGTCATCACGTAAAGCGTTTTGTCAGCGTGTTCCGTTATCTCGGTGTCCGACTGACCAATGCCTGATGTCTCGACGATGATCAGGTCAAAATGGGCCGCTTTGCACACATCTATAGCATCCTGCACGTGGCGGCTCAGGGCCAGGTTCGACTGCCGGGTTGCCAGCGAGCGCATGTACACTCGGACCGGCGCACCGGCGGGGGGAGTTATGGCGTTCATCCGAATCCGGTCGCCCAGTAGAGCGCCCCCCGTTTTACGCTTTGACGGGTCCACCGAAATAATAGCCAGCGTCTTGTCGGGGAACTGCCGCAGAAAGCGAAGTACGAGTTCATCAACCAGTGATGATTTGCCTGCTCCTCCCGTGCCAGTAATGCCCAGAACGGGAGGCTGCTTGCCTTCATCTCCGGTTCCATTCGGACCAGGGGACGAATACGTTTCCGGGTCGTTTTCCGCCGTTGTGATCAGCCGGGCAATGAGGTTGGGGTCATCGCGTAACGATTGCTCGGCTGATAGGGCAGGAGCAGGCAATTCGAAATCGCATTGCTGTAACAAATTATCAATCATACCCTGCAAGCCCATCGACCGGCCATCGTCGGGCGAGTAAATGCGAGTGATACCGTACCTGTGGAGTTCTTCGATCTCCGATGGTAAAATTGTGCCCCCGCCCCCCCCGAAAATTTTAATATGACCGGCTCCTCGTTCGTTAAGTAGATCGTACATGTACTTAAAGAACTCCAGGTGGCCCCCCTGATAGCTCGTCACGGCAATTCCCTGGACGTCTTCCTGAATAGCGCAATCAACAATTTCGGCGACCGACCGATTGTGCCCGAGGTGAATCACTTCGGCCCCCGATGCCTGCATCAGTCGGCGCATCAGGTTAATGGCCGCGTCGTGGCCGTCGAATAGGGAGGCTGCCGTAACGATACGTATCTTGTGTTTCCAGGCGGGACCTGCCTGGGGTTCGGGTCTAGTGGGTTGAGCAATCATAACAGAATGAGACGTAGTATTCGTTTGTTGATGTCGTATCGTAAAATCGTACCAAAGTTACGAAGTAAACGGCAAGTCATTTCCATTCCATAACGCTAGCCTTTCATCCCAGGAATCTGACCCTTGTCCTCATTTTGTTGCTCTTGGACGAAGCTGCTTGTAGCTTTGAGTCAATAACCACTCGTCATAAACAAAATTCACCATGAAAAAACTAGCTGCCGCTGGATTAATGCTTCTTGGGTCTCTTACTACGACCGTCAAGGCGCAGGACAAAGCCCTGCTTTATGAAGTAACCGGCCCCGGCCTGCCCAAACCTTCGTATCTGTACGGCACTTTTCACCTCGTTTGCCCAACGGATCTGAATATTACCGACGCTACTAAAAAAGCCATCGGCGACGCTCAACAGGTATACCTGGAAATCGATATGGACGACCCGGCCATGATGGGTAAAATGCAGCAGGCAATGGTGATGGGCGGAGGTAAAAATGTGAAAGACCTGCTGAAACCCGACGATTACACCCTGCTGGATAATTACCTGAAGCAGAAAATGAACATGGGCCTGGCGCAGGTCGGCATGTTAAAGCCTATTGGCCTTATGTCGCTGATGTACATGACCGTATTGCCCTGCCAGCCCGCGTCGTACGACATGACGTTTGCCGAAATGGCTTCTAAGGAAAAGAAAGAAGTACTGGGTCTGGAAACAATCGACGCGCAATTGGCGGCCCTGGACAAAATACCAGTCGATGAGCAGCTGAAGGGGCTGGTAGATATGGCCAAGAAACCCGAGGAAGCTAAGAAGGAGTTCAACGACTTATTGACGGCCTACAAAGCCAAAGACGTTAGTAAGCTCATGAATATGATGAAAACCAGCCAGTTCAGCGGTGGCGACTTTGCCCAGTACGAAGACAACCTGCTCGGCGAACGTAACGCCAACTGGATTCCGGTTATCGAAAAAGCCGCCAAAGAAAAGCCTACGTTTTTTGCCTTTGGCGCTGGTCACCTCGGCAACGAAAAAGGTGTGATTAATTTGTTACGCAAGAAGGGGTACACGGTGAAGGCGGTAGAGTAATGTCTGAACCGGGATTTAGCAGATTTATGGATTGGCAGGATTTCGTTTTTGTTAAAGTGGGCGACTCGCAAAATCTGTTTACTCCATAAATCTGCTAAATTCCGGCTCTACTTCTTAAACGCCAGCGCCTTCACGGGCTGAATTCGGCTGATAATGAAGGTAGGTGCCCACAGCACGAGGGCAATTAACAGAACCGTTCCGCCATTTAAGGCCAGAATGGTTGGCCAGTCCCAGACGATGGGAACGTAGTTCATAAAATAGTTCTTGGCGTCGAGCGGAATCAGCTTGAAGCGATCCTGTAAGAAACAAAGGCCCAGACCAACGACGTTGCCAATCAGCAGGCCCCAGCCAACCATGTTCAGGCCGACGTATACAAACATACGCCGGATGAGTGGGTCAGGGCCGCCGAGGGCCTTCAGCAGGCCAATCATGGGGGTTCGTTCCATCATGAGTACCAGCAGCACCGATACCATGTTGAACGAAGACACAAACGTAATCAGCGTGAGCAGAATGATCATGTTACGGTCAAGCAACACCATCCAGTCGAACAGGGGGCGGTACTGGTCCGTCACCCGGGTCAGGCGCATGTCGGGCGTCATGATGTTAAAGATGGTGGCTGCGGTGGGCTCCAGACGTTCAAAGTTGTTGACGAATATCTCGTAGCTTCCGACCGAATCGGGGCCCCAGTTGTTGAGTCGCTGGATGAGCCGAATGTCGCCGATGGCAATCGTTTTGTCAACCTCTTCAAGGCCCGTTTCGTAGATGCCAACAATGTTCATCTTACGGGCGCGGGGTGGGTTTCCCAGAAAATACAGCGGTACACTTTGCCCCACCTTCACCTGAAGCTGATTGGCCATGTACTGACTAATCAGTAACTGCGTTGACCCGGTGCCGGTATCCGCACCAACGGCCGGTATTGTGCCCGCTATTAACGAACCACGTAATAAATCCCAGTCGTAATCATTGCCTACTCCTTTCAGGACAACCCCCGTCAGTTCGTCTTGCGTTTTTAAAATGCCGGCTTTCAGCGCCACGGCCTGAATGTGTCGCACGCCCGGAATCTGGTTGCGTTCGCGGTATAGCCGGGTGTTGAGTGCTATGGGTGATTCGGCATACGAGTAGTTATTGGTGAATTTGCCGACCTGCACATGCGCCCCGAACAGGAAAATCTTCTGCTGAATGGTGAATTTAAAGCCGTATAGAACGGCAAACGAAACAATCAGAACGGCCAGGCCAAGGGCGATGCTGGCGACTCCGATCTTGGTGACAGTGGCCGAAAAACTGCCCTGGGGTGCATGACGGACCTTACGGGCCAGAAAAATAGGAACGTTCAAAGTAATGAGTTGATCAGAAGTCGTTGACGGGTAGCAGAAGCGCTTACCGTACTAACGACAAAACTACGTGTTTTGGCCATTTCGCCCGCTATGTATCCCGCCTGGGACTACGAAGAAAAGAGCTGGATACGTACATATAGCAACAAAATGTATGTTCAATAGCTAGACAGTTACGTAATTTAGCCAGATGATGCGACTTGTGTACTTACTGAATATTTTGATGATGCTTGTCGGAGTGATGGAAGTCTCTGCTCAGGCTATCGTTTTTGAAGGGCAGTCTGAAGACCGGGTGACCGTAAAGGAGGACGCCTGGCAGTTTCGGGCCGGTGATAGTACGGCCTGGGCGAGCCCGACCTACGATGACCGCCATTGGACCCATATTAAACCCAGCACTGATTTCGACGAAAACCCGGAATTATGGAAAGCGGGCCGGGGTTGGTTCCGGCAAACGTTCCGGTTCCGACGCTTGGTAAGCAAAGACGTAACCATGACGATCCACCAGTTCGGACAATCAGAGGTCTATCTTGATGGTCGGCGGCTGGCCGTGCTAAAGCCCACTCGCTACGACTCGGGTGGATCACAACGGATTGTGGCGTTGCTGCCAATCCGGATCGCCGATACAAACCAGCATACGCTGGCTGTGCGCTATGCCTTCCGGCGCGACCCGATGATCGGCGCAGTAATTGGGAAAGAACCCTTTCGACTTAGTTTTGACCTAGCCAGCGATGCCCCTCTTGAGCTACAGGACGCACAGCACACAGGAGCAGGTACTGAGTGGCTGGTGATTGGTATTTTCAGTCTGCTAAGCCTGCTGCATTTTCTGTTTTACCGTGCCAATCCGACACAACCTGTACACCGGGTGCTGAGTGCGACCATGCTGGCTTTTGCCCTGGCTTTTCTAATGGATCAAGCTGAAGACTTCACTGGTACGCTGACGACTGATTCATTACGGGGGGCAGTGGCGGTGTTCAGTATCAGCGCGGCTTTTGCCTTACTGCTTCTGGCCGTCTACACGTACCTCGGCCGACGCCCCGGCTGGCTGTTCTGGGGGCTGGTGGGACTGCTGGCTGGGTGTGCGTTCTACAATGTGCTGATCGGCGAGTTGCCCGATAGCCTGTTCCTGATTCCGTTAGGCCTGGTGCTGATAGAATACGTTCGGGTGAGCTGGCTGGCTAAACGCCGAAATCCTGATCGGGACGCCCGGTTGCCCTGGAACTCGCTGAAAGTAACATTCTTCGCGCTGTTGGCCACGATTCCGGTAGCCATCCTGTTCAGCTTGTTAGCTGCTATGCTGAAAGCAAGTTATATCATAGAATGGATGACGATTCCGATGATATTGCTGTCGCTAGTAGGGTTGCTTAGTGTTCCGTTGGGCTTGTCGTTGTCGCTGGTGCGTGACTACGCCCGCACGTACCTGTCGCTTCGGCAAAAACTTGACCAGGTCGAACAGCTATCAGCTCAGGCACTGATTCAGGAGCAGGAAAAGCAGCAACTGCTGGCTCGTCAGAACGAAACCCTCGAACGGCAGGTCGCCGAACGAACGGCCGAGCTGACCAAGTCGCTAACGGAACTACGCCAGACTCAGCAGCAGCTAATACAACAGGAAAAGATGGCCAGCCTGGGTGAGCTTACGGCAGGTATTGCGCACGAAATTCAGAACCCGCTCAACTTCGTGAACAACTTCGCCGACGTATCAGCTGAGTTAGTGGTAGAGCTGAAAGAAGAGCGCAATAAAGCCGAAAACCGCGATGAAGAACTGGAGATTGAACTGCTGGGCGATCTGGAGCAGAATCTTCAGAAAATCAGTCAGCATGGTAACCGGGCCGCGGGCATCGTGCGCGGGATGCTCGACCACGCCCGTGTGAGCAGCGGTCAGCGCGAAGCCACCGACATTAACGCCCTGGTTGACGAATATTTACGACTGGCCTATCATGGACTACGTGCCAAGGATAAAAGCTTCAACGCTCACCTGGTGACAAACTTCGACTCAGAAGCGGGTATCATAAACGTAGCACCGCAGGATGTTGGCCGAGTATTGCTGAACCTGTTTAACAACGCTTTTTACGCCGTTCAGGAGCGGTCGGTTAAGGAAGGAGCTACCTACAAGCCTACCGTTAGCGTTCGTACTCAACGACTAGCGGATGCGGTGGCGATCGTGGTCAGCGACAATGGCTCGGGTGTGCCTGACAGCGTTAAGGAAAAGATATTTCAACCATTTTTTACGACCAAACCCACCGGACAGGGCACCGGCCTGGGCTTGTCATTAAGTTATGACATCATCACAAAAGGTCACCAGGGAACGTTAGCTCTTGAAACATCAGGTGCAGCCGGGACCTCCTTTGTTGTAAAATTGCCCGCCTAAACACCGATCAATTATTACACACTGACTTTATATGAAGAAACTACTTGTTGTTGCGCTCCTCATGAGCCAAGCCGCTGTTGCCCAACTCCAGACGGGGGCATCGCAAACGGCGCTGTACCTGCCTGCGCTGACGGGCAAACGCGTGGGTATGGTGGTTAACCAGACCTCCATCATCAATAAAACGCATACGGTCGATAGCCTGACCGCGCTGGGCGTAACGATTAAAACCATTTTTGCGCCCGAACATGGCTTCCGGGGGCAGGCAAGCGCTGGCGACAAGATTGCCAACAGCCGTGACCCCAAAACTGGCATTAATATTATCTCGCTCTACGGTAAGAACTACAAACCAACCCCGGCTCAGCTCGACTCACTCGACGTGGTTGTTTTTGACATTCAGGACGTGGGCGTTCGGTTTTACACGTACATCAGTACCCTGCACTACGTGATGGAAGCCTGCGCCGAAACGGGAAAACCGCTAATTGTGCTCGATCGACCCAACCCCAACGGCCACTACATTGATGGGCCCGTGCTGGACCCCAAGTTCAAGTCGTTTGTTGGGATGCATCCCATTCCCATCGTTCACGGCCTGACGGTTGGCGAATTGGCGAGAATGATTAATGGAGAAAACTGGCTGGGGGGTGGAAAAACCGTTGCGCTGACGGTCGTGCCGGTTAAGAACTACACCCACCAGATGCCTTATGATTTGCCCGTGCCGCCTTCACCAAACTTGCCTAACCAGCAGGCAATTTTATTGTATCCGTCAATCTGCCTGTTCGAGGGAACAATCGTTAGTGTGGGTCGCGGAACGGATAAGCAGTTTCAGGTAATTGGCTCGCCAAATCCTAAGAATGGCCCTTATCAATTTACACCCGTCGACAAGCCAGGGGCTATGAATCCACCCAATAAAGGCCAGCTTTGCTATGGATTGGATTTGTCCGGCATTGACGCCCGTAAGCAGGGATTTACCTTGAAATACGTCATCGATTTTTATAACAAGGCCGCTGACAAGGACAAGTTCATTTTGGGTAATGGGGCGTTTATGGATAAGCTGTATGGTAGCGACCAACTCCGACTGCAGCTGATAGCGGGTGTCCCCGAGAGCCAGATTCGCAAAAGCTGGGAACCGGCCCTGAGCGCCTACAAACAGACCCGAAAGAAGTATTTGTTATATCAGTAAAACAAAATCATTGAGTTGCTGTAGCGCGGGTGGAAACCTACGATTTGTGGCTTAGATCGCGGGTTTTCACCCGCGTTACAACAACTCAATGCCTTTTTTAGTCGAGTCTGTATAACTCTAGTTCCTCCTGATATTTATTCAGGTCAACTTTTCTATCGACGACGTTTCCGGTGGCAATGTCGTATACCCAACCGTGGATGCGAGGATATTCACCGTTTTGACGGGCGCGTTGAATAAACTCAAACTTCATAATGTTCAGACACTGCTCCTCTACGTTTAACTCGACAAGCCGACGGAACTTAGCGTCGTCGTCCGGCTGGGACTCGATTTCGGAGCGATGCAACCGATAAACGTCATCAATGTTGCGTATCCACATGTTCAGCGTTCCCAGGCTTTTATTGGCCATGGCTGCCTTAATGCCTCCACAACCGTAATGTCCGCAGACAATAATGTGTTTAACGCCCAGGTGTTCCACCGCATACTGAATTACCGATGCGGCACTGAGGTCGTTGTTAGGAATGAGATTGGCAATGTTACGGTGCACGAATACTTGTCCCGGCTTGACACCCATAAAATCCTCGGGCTGGACGCGGCTATCTGAACACCCAATGTATAAGAATTCGGGTGCCTGCCCCTTGGCCATCTCATTGAAACATTCAGGATCTTCCTGTAATTGCTGAGCAACCCATTCGCGGTTGTTCTGGAATACGCTTTCGTACAAAGACATAGTATGAATGGTTTTAATAGCTTTTTAATAACCCAAAAAGCAAGGTTAGTGTTAAAGATGGCTTAGCAAAAATTTGCCTTCCCGATTTACGCCAAAATATACACGGTCTGACGTAAATCAAGGAGGAATTTATAAACCTTTAAAGACTTGTCAGGTATTATCTGGTTGATTATACGGGCCATGCAGCTGTGGCGAGAAGATTGCTTATTCCCAACCGCCCCCTAATGCCCGATACAAATCAGTCAGTGACAGAAACTGTGCGCGTTTGGTGTTTATCAGGGCTAATTCGGCTTCTAACACGCTACGTTGAGCCGTGATCACTTCCAGGTAGGTCGCGTAACCTCCCGCGAATAAATCCTTTGAAGTCGTAACCGCCTGTCCTAATACATTCACCTCCTGGGCTTGCAACTCCGCTACGGTTCGATAGTTTTCTACTCCTCGCAAACTCGAAACGACCTCGCCAAAACCGGTCAATATAGTCTGCCGGTAGTTGTAAAGGGCCTCCTGGCTTTGCGCTACCGACTGGCGATAGTTAGCTTTCAGAAAGCGCCGGTTCAATATTGGAGCTGATAAACCACCTAATAAACCAGCCGCCACCGAGCCCGGATTTACCAGTACCGATGTGCGAAAGGCATTCAGACCCAGGTAAGCTGTGAGGTTCAATGACGGAAGAAATTCGGCCCGTGCTACGTCAACGTCCACGTTGGTGGCCTGGAGTTGAAGTTCGGCCTGCCGGACGTCAGGTCGCCGGACCAGCATCTGCGTCGGCACTCCCGCCGACACTTGGCCGGGAAGCTCCCGTTCCTGAAGCGACTTGCCTCGGGCAATAGGCTGTGGGAAACGACCCAGGAGCCGATTCAGTTGGTTTTCGGTTTCGACGATCTGTTGCTGAACCTGCCCCTGCCGACTGCGGGTATTAATAAGCTGAGCCGTGAACTGCTGAACGGCTAATTCGGTTACGCGACCCGCCTGCTTCTGGATGCGGACCAAGTCAACGGCGTTTTGCTGGAAATTGATGTTCTTCTGAAGAATTTCGAGTTCGCCATCCAGCGCCAGCAAGGCGTAGTAGTGCCGGGCTACTTCGGCCACAAGCGACGTGATCACCAGATGTCGTCCGCGCTCAGAAGCCAGAAACCTGAGATAAGCCGCTTTTCGTTGGTTCTTCAGCTTGCCCCACAAGTCGACCTCCCAGGTGCTGCGGGCGCCCACAAAGTAGTCGGGTACAGGATTCGGTACTCTTCGGTCTCCCCGAACGTTCTCCGACAAATTGGTATCAAAGTTACCCACGCCATTTTGGGTATATTGCCCATACCGGTCAACCCCGGCCGCTACAACGGCGTTTACGGAAGGCACTAAATAGCCCCGACTGTATTCAAAAGCCGCTCGGGCTGTTTCAATACGTTGCGTTGCTATCCGCAGGTCTACGTTACCCGCCAAAGCTGAATCGATCAGCCGTACCAAGAACGGATCGTCGAAAAACGTGCGCCAGTTCTTGGTACCAATGCTGCTCGAATCGGTGCTGTTTGTAAATGAAGCAGGCAACGGCTGGGTTGGTGCCTGCGATAGGGGTTTATACACCTGGCAGCTACTGAACAGTAAGGCAGACAGCAGAATACAGCTGCCTGTTGGCAGGAATCTATTCATGGACGACGGCACCATTCACGTGCTTTTGGGTGGATGCTAAAACCTGTTTGGTGTTGTGCTTCGCCAGGCGTGGGTCTTCGTCGTTATCGTCGGTCGGCCGTTCTGAGCTGAACCGCTCGGCTAATTTAGCGAACACGACGTAGAGACCCGGTACCAGCACCAGGCCAAAAATGGTACCGGTGAACATACCCCCGGCTGCGGCTGTACCGATGGACCGGTTCCCCATGGCACCGGCACCCGACGCAATACAAAGCGGAATAAGACCTGCAATGAAGGCGAATGAGGTCATCAGAATGGGGCGTAGCCGAGATACGGCCCCTTCCATGGCGGCTTCCAGAATGGATAAACCTTCTTTCTGCCGCTGATTGGCAAACTCCACAATCAGAATGGCGTTTTTACCCAGCAGACCGATCAGCATGACCAAGGCTACCTGTGCGTAGATATTATTCTGCAAGCCCGCCAGCTGCAAAAAGACGAAGGAACCAAAAACGCCAGCGGGCAGCGACAGAAGCACCGGCAGCGGCAGGAACAGGCTCTCGTACTGCGCGACCAGCAAGAGGTACACGAACACTAAACAGATGGCAAAAATGTACATGGCCTGATCGCCCGACAAGATCTCCTCCCGCGTCATGCCCGACCATTCGTAGGCGTATCCGCGTGGTAGATTTGTTTTGGCAACTTCCTGAATGGCTTTAATTGCGTCTCCGCTACTGTAACCAGGAGCAGCATCCCCGTTAATCATGGCCGAGGTGTACATATTATAGCGAGTCAGCTGCTCAGGACCGTACACGCGCTCTAAACTGACGAAATTAGAATAAGGCACCATTTCGCCCTGGTCGTTTTTAACCCGCATGTTGAGCACGTCTTCGGGCTTGGCGCGGTAGTTAGGGGCTGCCTGCACCATCACTTTATACATCATGCCAAAGCGAATGAAATTCGACGCATAATAGCTACCCATCAGGGTTTGCAGGGTACTCATGGCGTTGTCAATCGAGACGCCTTTTTGCGCGGCTTTCTCCTGGTCAACGTGCAACAAATACTGCGGAAAGCTGGGGTCAAAGCTGGTGAAGGCGTTGCCAATCTCCGGCCGTTTCTTCAGCGCAGCGATGAAATCCTGCGCCACTTTCGCCGTTTTTTGCAGATCGTTGCTCCGGTTCCGGTCCAGCATCCGCAGCTCAAAACCACTTGAATTACCAAAGCCGGGTACCGTCGGCGGGGGGAAGAACTGGATGCTGGCATCAGTTACGTTTTTGGTTTTCTCTTCCAGAATCGCAATCAATTCCTGCATCGACACCTTCCGTTCATCCCAGGGTTTGAGGTTAATCATCCCCATCCCGTATGAAGCGCCAGCTCCGTCGGTCAGCAGGCTGAAACCGGCCAGCGTCGATATGTTTTCGACTGCTTCGTGCTCCGACGCAATAGCCTCGATGGCGTCCAATACCTTTTCCGTTCGATCGACGGTTGCTCCGGCGGGTGTCGTTACGTTCACGTATATCATGCCCTGATCTTCGGTCGGGATGAAACCACCGGGTAACACGGTCGTGATGCCCCAGATGCCTGCAACAAACGCCAGCAGCAACCCCCACGTAACAATACCCCGGTTCAGTATCCGGCTCAGTAGGGCCTGGTATTTGTTCGCCAGCGACTCGTAGCTTCGGTTAAAACGGGCGAAAAACCGGCCCAGCAGTCCCTTTTGCTCACCGTGGTTGGGTCGGAGCAGCAGAGCGCACAAGGCAGGGGTAAGGGTGAGGGCGTTGACCCCCGAGATGACAATGGAAATAGCTAGTGTGAGCGAGAATTGACGGTAGAAGATACCCACCGGTCCCGACATAAACGCCACCGGAACGAACACCGCCGACATCACCAACGTAATGGCAACGATAGCCCCGGCAATGTCGCCCATGGCTGCGAAGGTAGCCGCCCGAGCCGACAAATGGTCTTCGGTCATCTTAGCGTGAACGGCCTCCACCACCACAATGGCGTTATCGACCACAATACCGATGGCCAATACGAGCGCAAAGAGCGTCAACAGGTTAATCGAAAACCCGATGGCACTCATAAAGGCAAAGGTACCAACCAGCGCCACCGGTACGGCCAGTGCGCAGATGAGGGTCGAACGCCAGTCCTGCAAAAAGAGAAAGACAATGATGAACACCAGCACGAAGGCTTCGATCAGCGTACGTACCACTTCGTGAATCGATGCGTCCAGAAACCGCGATACGTCATAGGCGTAGTTGTAAGTCATGCCCGTGGGAAAGGAGCTTTCCTTTAGTTCGGCCATGCGCTTTTTCACGTTGGCAATAACCTCACTGGCGTTGGAGCCGGGGCGCTGTTTGAGCATGATAGCCGCCGAAGGTTTGCCGTCTGTCTTCGACAGCACGCCATAATCTACGGAACCGAATTCAACGTCGGCTACGTCTTTCAGGCGCAACAAAGACCCGTCCTGATTCACCCGAAGCACGATGTTCTCGTACTGAGCTGGCTCGAAAAACTTACCCGTGTAGCGCAAAACGTATTGTAACACCTGCGGGTCACGGTCGGCGCTCTCACCGGCTTTTCCCGGAGCGGCTTCAACATTCTGCTTGCGAATACCAGCGATAACCTCCTCGGCCGATATTTCGTAGACCGTCATCCGGTCGGGTTTGAGCCAGACCCGCATCGAATAGTCGCGGTTGCCCATGATGGCGGCAAAGCCCACCCCGTCAATGCGTTTCAACTCAGCCAGTACATTGATGTCGGCGAAGTTGTAAATGAATTTTTCGTCGACGGTAGGGTCGTCACTTACGATGTTCAGGTACAACAGCATACTGTTCACCTCTTTTTCGGTAACAACCCCGGCTTTGATCACCTCTTCGGGCAACTCATCCAAAACGGTTGTTACGCGGTTTTGCACGTTGACGGCAGCCAGGTCAGGATCGGTACCAACCTTGAAAAAGACCTGGATAAGCGTTGACCCGTCGTTGCCCGCAATAGAGGTCATGTAGGTCATATTAGGCACGCCGTTGATGGCCCGTTCGAGCGGAGTGGTTACCGCTTTGGTGCTCACTTCGGCGTTGGCGCCCGTATACTTGGCGGTGACAGTCACCGACGGCGGCACAATGTCTGGGAATTGAGTAACGGGTAAACTAATCAAAGACAACACGCCCAACAGAACGATCAGTACCGAAATTACTGTGGAGAGTAATGGTCTTTTAATGAAGGTGTTGAACATGGAAATTGAGTTTTTTAGGTTAGGCTGACTTCTGTTTGCGGTCATTGCTGGTCATCAGTCGTCATTTGTGGTAGGCAATTAATACCCACGAATGACTCTATTAATGATCCTCAGTGACATTACTGGACCGACGCGTACAGTGCCCGTAGACTATCCGCAGGCAGTGGTTTCGGCACGATGGTCATGCCATCTTTGATGTTTTGAATGCCTTCGTAGACCACGCGTTCGCCCGGCCGAAGTCCCGACTGAACAATGTAGAATTGGTCAACCCGGCTTTTAGGAATGAAGCTGCGGGTCTTTACCTTGTTATTGGCGTCGACTACATAGACAAAGTTTTTATCCTGTACTTCGAATACGGCTTTCTGCGGCACCAGCAAGGCGTCGGCCACGTCGGTAGTCAGGCGAATTTTGCCGGTAGCGCCGTGCCGAAGTAATCGATCCGGGTTTGGGAAGCGGGCGCGGAAAGCAATGGTACCGGAGTTGCCTTCAAAAATGGTTTCGGTTGTTTCGATCTTGCCTTCGTGCGGATAGTGCGAATCGTCGGCCAGCAGCAGATCAACTTCCCGAGTATTGGGCTTATTGGGGTCTCGTCTTTTTTTGATAAAGGCTAAGTATTCTTTCTCCGATACATTAAAATACGCGTACATTTCCCGAATGTCGGAGACGGTGGTCAGCAAAGCCCCTTCTTCAATCAAACTGCCTCGCTTGAAGGGCAACCGGTTGATGACGCCGTCAAATGGGGCTTTAATCGTAGCCAGCGAAACCCGCAGTTGGGCATTTGCCCTGGCCGCTTTGGCTTCGTCGATGGCTGCGTGGGCAGCATCGAGCTTGGCTTTGGCCAGTTTAAGTTCAGACGGTGAAATGACGTTCTTGTCGACCAGTAGTTTTACCCGGCCTAACTCTACGTCGGCCGACTTGGCCTGGGCAGTGGCACTCTCCAGACTGGCTTGGGCTTTGGCTACTTCCACCTGATATTCGGCTGCGTTGAGCTGAAACAAAAGCTGGCCTTTCCGAACGGCCTGCCCTTCATCAACCAGAATTTTATCCAGATAACCAGCTACCCGAGCACGAATTTCTACATTCTGCACCGCTTCCAGCGTACTGGCGTAATCGTGGTCGAGGGTTGTATTTTGGTTGGTTAGCTGAATAACAGGAAGCGCCTGCGTCTCGACCTGTTGCTTGTCTTCGCTTTTAGCGGTACAGCCAGCTAACACAGTGCTTATGAGTAATACGTTTATGCCCGGGTAATACTTCATAGAACGGAATGAGTATGGAATGTTAGAACTCGTCGCGTATCCGGTGACTGTCAGAGAATTACCGTTTTCACTACGCTGCAAATACGAAATACAATCTAAATATCAGCTTAGAAAATTCTTAGAATTTGCTTAGAATGGGGCCAATAGGAGGTATGTAAATTAGAATAGTACAAATTAATCTCAAGTGGGGAGAAAACACGATGAAAAAGTTATTTTAGCAAACATGATCTCATGTTAATCGGATGGCGCTATCCATAAACTAATGCCAGTAGTGCTGGGTGGTGCAGCGTGTCAGCAGCTACAGAAGTAGGGGATCAGCAGCTATTGAAGTAAGAATACGGACTTCACTGTATCGAAAAATGCCCTAACTTTGCATTTTAGAGACCCATCCATGGCCACCGAACAAATTCTGATTCTGGATTTCGGCTCGCAATACACCCAACTTATCGCCCGTCGGGTGCGCGAACTGAACGTTTACTGCGAAATCCATCCGTACAATCACATCCCCGAAATCACTGCTAACGTAAAGGGCGTTATCTTATCGGGTAGTCCGTCGTCGGTTCGTGATGCCGATGCACCCACTGTACATCTGGCCGCTTTTCGGCGCAGAATGCCGCTTCTGGGCGTATGCTACGGTGCCCAGTTAATGGCGCACACTAGTGGAGGAGAGGTGCAGCCGTCGGCTATCCGTGAGTATGGTCGGGCTAAACTAGGTACCGTAAACACAGAGAATCCATTGCTGCACGGCCTTGACCAGCATTCGCAGGTTTGGATGTCACACGCCGATACCATCACGAGTGTTCCCGAAAATTTTAAGGTGATAGCCTCTACGGATACCGTTCACGTGGCCGCTTTCGAGGTAGAAGGAGAGCCAACGTATGGTATTCAGTTTCACCCCGAGGTGACGCACTCGTTGCAGGGCAAAATGCTGCTCCATAATTTCGTAGTTGATATTTGTGGCTGCTCACAAAATTGGACAGCGGAGTCGTTTGTTGAAACAACCGTCGCTCAGCTCAAAGAAAAGCTTGGCGACGACAAAGTGGTACTCGGCCTGTCGGGTGGCGTCGATTCGTCGGTGGCAGCCATGCTGATCCACCAGGCAATCGGCAAAAACCTGTACTGCATCTTCGTTGATAACGGCGTGCTCCGCAAAGACGAGTTTTCGGGCGTATTAGAATCGTACAAGACGTTGGGACTGAACGTAAAAGGCGTCGATGCTAAAGCTCAGTTCTACACCGCGCTGGCTGGACTCAGTGATCCGGAAGCCAAACGGAAAGCCATTGGTAAAACCTTTATCGACGTTTTTGATCACGAAGCGCACCTCATTGAAGGCGTGTCATGGCTGGGGCAGGGGACCATCTACCCCGACGTTATCGAGTCAGTGTCCGTAAAAGGCCCTTCGGCAACCATCAAGTCGCACCACAACGTAGGCGGTTTACCCGACTTCATGAAACTGAAAGTCGTTGAGCCGCTCAATACGTTGTTCAAAGATGAAGTACGGGCGGTAGGCCGCACGCTTGGGTTGCCCGAGGCCATCCTGGGTCGTCACCCATTTCCCGGACCAGGCTTAGCCATTCGGATTCTGGGCGATGTCACCCCCGAAAAAGTAGAAATTCTGCAACAGGTCGATGCGTTGTTCATCGACGGCCTGAAACGCGACGGACTGTACGATAAAGTCTGGCAGGCAGGGGCCATGTTGTTGCCCGTACAATCCGTTGGGGTTATGGGCGACGAACGCACCTACGAGCGAGTAGTTGCCCTCCGGGCCGTAACGAGCGTCGACGGCATGACGGCTGACTGGGCGCATTTGCCCTACGAATTCCTGGCCAACGTATCAAACGAGATCATCAACCGCGTGAAAGGTGTCAACCGGGTCGTGTACGATATTTCGTCGAAACCACCCGCTACTATTGAGTGGGAGTAGGAGAAAATACAACAAGAAAATGCCCGACATTACGTAATGTCGGGCATTTTCTTGTTGTGTAACGTAGCCTGGACCAGTGGTGCGGTACCAGCGGTCCAGGCTACGTTACAATTAAAACAGCTTTTCATTCGGGGGTTTGATGCCCTTCATGCGAATGTAGATTGTGGTTTGTCCGCGGTGGTGCGTCTGGTGCTCAAACTCCTTGGCGAACGCCGTTTCGCGGGTCATGTCCCGGTTGAACACTTTTACGTTTTCGGCCAGTTGGGCGTCGGTCATTCCCTTGAGCGCATCGATGGTGAAGTCGTAGCTTTCCAGAACAACTTTTGTTAGGGCTGCTTTCGTCTTGAACTCATCCAGCTTTTCAAGATTCTTTCCCTGGTACGGATTGGTTTTACCACTCGCTGCTGAAGCAAAATTGAAATTGCCGTTGGCCAGGTGTAGCATCTGCTCGGCAAAGCTACGGATCTCGGCCGTCGGCTTAAAGCTAACTCCATCTTCAGGCATAGCGTCCAGGTATTCTTTGGTGTATTCTTTAGCGCGCTGCCACTCCGTAACAAGCTGGGAGACGGTGACGGTTGAAGGCTTCTCGGCTGCCTGAGCCGTAAGGTAGCCAACTAACAGCAGGGCCGCTGCCATGAGTAGATTAAGGGTAGTTTTTGTAAGCATAGTAGGGTTGGTTAACGGTTAAACCGCTAAGATAGACAATTCGTATCTCACATAAAGCAGGTGTTTTGATTAAAGGCTATCTGACAGATCTGACCAATTCTGTGTGCCGCTAAACTGGACCACCTACTACCATTAGTAGTTATTCGTTACTAAATGGCGGGATCTGGTTTCGATAGATAATATCCGCGATAATATCTGACCGCTCTAGTAGCCCTGAACGAATGACGATCTGCTCAATGAATGTCAACTTTAGGCAATGATGTACAAAAAAAACGTCCTGAGTGATCACTCAGGACGTTTTTGGCCAGTTTTTAATAACTCCAATATCCCTCAACCCAAACTCGTCCACGGTTGGTTTGGCGCCAATAACCGGGATTCCAGGTTTTGTAGCGGGCTGGTTTTGAATAAGTAACGTATTCAACGGGGGCTGTCTGATAATAGCCGTTTACCCAGATGTAGTCTCGTCCTCGGCGGACGTAGTGACCTGGAACCCATACTTGGCGTGTTTCTGAGACCCGAGGAATAACGATCACCCTTCTAGGCGCCGGAACTTGCGCTTCGACCGGGGTTGAGTCGACGGTACACAACGCGGTGAGCAACAAGCTCGCCAAGGCCACCACTTTCACGTTTGTTTTCATAGCGTTTACTGATTAAGTCCGGCAGAAAATCAGATACTTCACCTACTTAGATGGTCCTTTTCTGCTTCTGTTATCATTACTAGGCTATAGTTAATTAACCGTAAAGTTAAAAACTGGCTACATAATAACGTGTAGTAAAGCGATATTGTTGGATAGCTACGTCAATTTTAAGCATTACATGATCATAGGCACCGGAGTAGAATCAGATAACTTTCCAATATCATTAGCAGCGTACGTCCTGGGCTCCCTTGAACTTTACGGCTGAAACAGAGCATAAAACAAGGCTGATTCTGCCACCTCAAAAAAGAGCTATTCCTGCAGTTGTTTCGCAAAGCTGTTAAGAAGCTCATCGGATACAGTATCTTCTGAAAGACAAGTATCTATAAGAGATCAGACCTGATCCTAAGGTATTATGTAGCTACAGAGACGTCAATCTGCTGCTCGGTCGCCTAGCTTGGAGTCTGCTTCATTTGGGCTTATTGAGTAAATAGCTACTTTTTACTAGTGATGGTAAACTAAATGAGGGCTATTTTTAGTTTGTCCGCCCAGTAAAGACCGCTAAACATTAAGATAAGTAAACGGTTAGGCTAATGAGTAGACTATTTTGTTCAGGGTATGTAGTAAAACTTTACCACTTGGTTTCATGGTTATCGGCGAGAATATAAAGCCTAATCAACTCAGCGCTTTGGCTTTTGCCATCAACAACCGTTGTGTGATTCAGATTAAGCATAGAGGTGTCTGGCGAACGGTTGAACCGTTTATGACCGGGCTACGATGCGATACCCAATGCCTCGGGTTGTGGGGCTACTGCCGGGACGTTGTTCCTCAAGATGGAAATGGACAGTGTCGATGGCAGTTCTTTGCGGTTGAGGAGATTGACCACTTGGAGATGACGCTGTACTCATTTGAAGTCCGGTATGATTTTCTGGACTACTGCAAGTGGCTGGACCCGGTTTATGCCGTATTTAAACCGTAGCCCTCAAGTAGGCTATCCTGTATCAGCCTTTTTGTGAATCTATAAATTGAACCCCCCGGCACGGTCTGCCGTAGCAAGCCTGGTTGTATCCACGAACACAACTGCTTCACTTACTGATTACGCCGTTTCGCTAACTAGGCTCCAATGGAAGGCAAGTCAGTGATAACGGGTTGCTACCCAATTGCGCAGATAGGGTATAGCACTGAGCCAGCCTGTTTGCTATCGGAAAAACCTTAGTCGTCACTTTTTAATAATTATCAGTTATGTGCCTGGTAATTTGTAACGTCAGCATAAGCTGTACACGTGTTTGATCATCAGTACTTTACAAGTTAAGTAACGGTCGATTTATTACAAAGCAATATAAATCTACAAAAAATATAGATAAGATATTTTAAACAAAAAATACCTTTCACAGATTAAACAATCAATGAATTACGAAGCCAACGAGTCACAACAGCCGGATCGGGACGAGCCTCTCTCCGAAGCACAACGAACGGAGTTAAGCAATCCGATTCTCGTTGTAGAAGAGCAGATCCGTGTCGATAAGAGAGTTGTTGAAACGGGAGTGGTTCGTATTCAGAAACGGGTAAACGAAGAGTACGAAGTAGTAGACATTCCGACTATTCGTGAAGAAGTCGTCGTTGAGCGAGTGGCTGTCAACCAGTATGTTGATTCGCCACCCGGCGTTCGCTACGAAGGCGACACAACGATTGTGCCTGTGTTGCGTGAGGTGATTGTTACTGAGAAACGACTCCTGCTCGTGGAGGAAGTACACATCATTAAACAGCGCGTACAGGAAAATACTTCTCAGGAAGTAACTCTTCGAAAAGAAGAAGTACACATCGAACGTACTTCGGGTGCAGGAGAAGACAGTAGTAAGTTGTAAAGTGTTCAATTCAAACTAACAAACCACAACAATGGCACAGCAAACAGTAATCGGCGTATTTGACAGCGCAGCAGAAGCGCAGCGGGCAGTAGACCAACTGGTCAGTAACGGATTCTCACGCGACAGCATTGACTTGTCAGCTCAAACTACTTCGGATTACAGCGACAGCACAAGCACAACCTATGCTGATCGTGATGATGACAACGACAGTGGTATTGGTGGTTTCTTTAGATCGCTCTTTGGCGGTGATGACGATGACAACACCCGTAAGTATACGAGCGTAGCTCAACGGGGGTCAATTGTAACTGTTCACGCTCAATCATCAGACGAAGCCGAACGGGCTGCTGACTTGCTTGACGAGTATGGCGCCGTTGATATCGACGAGCGGGCCGCACAGTACACTACTACTGGCTACGCGGACACCACAACGGGATATACTGGCACAACCGGCCTGACTGATACCACAACTGGCTACACCGGTACAACCGACCGCCTTGCTGACAACGATCAAACCATTAAAGTCATTCAGGAAAACCTCGAAGTAGGTAAGCGTGAGGTAGAGCGGGGTGGTGTTCGGGTGCGTAGCCGTATCATTGAGCGCCCTGTGGAAGAAAGCTTACGCCTTCGCGAAGAGCGCGTACGTGTTCAACGGACTCCCGTTAACCGGCCAGCCACAGCTGCTGATCTGAATGCGTTTCAGGAAGGTCAGATTGAGGTGACCGAGCACGCCGAAGTACCCGTAGTATCTAAGACGGCCAACGTCGTTGAAGAGATTTCGGTTGGCAAAGACGTAAATGAGCGTGTCGAAACTGTACGGGATACCGTACGTAACACCGATGTTGAAGTTGAGAATCTGAACACAACTGACCCATCAGTGACTACCCGGACAGACTACGACGCGGATGATACAAACACGACCTACACGAATCGGTAAGCGGTAGCGTAAGTGTTTAAAAAAAGCCTGATCTCGCAATGAGATCAGGCTTTTTTTGCGAAGACCGGATCAATCCGTTTAACGTTTCTCCGAAATTACTTCCCGAATGTCATTAATAAGCTTGCCTGCCAGGTGATCAGCCGTGGCCAGCGTGTCGGACTCCGAATAAATGCGAATAATTGGTTCCGTGTTCGACTTACGCAGGTGAACCCATTCCTTATCAAACTCTATTTTGACACCGTCGATGGTATTAATAGGGTTACGGGCGTATTTAGCCTGAATCCGTTGTAGAACCGCATCAACGTCAATATCAGGGGTTAATTCAATCTTATTTTTGGAGATATAGTAATTTGGGTACGTCCGACGGAGCATAGACGCCGACTTACCGAACTTAGCCAAATGGCTTAAGAACAACGCAATACCCACCAGTGCATCGCGGCCATAGTGTAGCTCTGGATAAATAATGCCTCCGTTACCCTCGCCACCGATAATGGCTTGCTGCTGCTTCATCATGTCAACTACATTGACTTCGCCAACGGCCGATGCAAAATGCTGGCCGCCATATCGTTTAGTCACATCACGCAGAGCTACCGTACTTGACATGTTCGACACCGTATTGTTCACCTGACTGGTATTGGCCTGTTCGTTTTTGAGAACGTAATCGGCGACGGCCACGAGCGTGTACTCTTCACCAAAAGGAGAACCATCTTCGCAAATCAACGCCAGCCGGTCTACGTCGGGGTCGACAACAATACCAAGGTCGGAGTTGCCTTTCTCAATCTCCTTGATAATGTCGCGTAGGTTTTCGGGAAGCGGCTCAGGGTTATGCGCAAAATTGCCCGTTGGTTCACAGTGTAGTTTGGTTATCTGTTCAACGCCCAGTGCTTCAAGAAGCATGGGTACGGCCAGACCACCCGTTGAATTAACGGCATCGACAACGACCCGGAAATTTCGCCCGGCAATGGCTTGTCGATCAACCAGCGGCAGCGCCAGAATTTGGTCGATGTGCTTTTGCAGCCAGGTCGTGTCGGTACGGTATTTACCGAGTTTACGAACCTCCGCAAAGTCAAACGATTCCGCTTCGGCAATAGCCAGTACTTCGGCACCATCCTGCCCGGAGATAAACTCACCAGCTTCATTGAGAAGCTTAAGGGCATTCCATTGAATAGGGTTATGACTAGCAGTAAGGATAATACCGCCAGCGGCTTCTTCGCCGGGTACCGCCAGCTCGACCGTGGGTGTTGTAGAAAGACCTAAATCAATGACCGAAAGTCCCAGGCCCTGTAGTGTGGCTGCTACTAACTTCGAGACCATTTCGCCCGATAGCCGCCCATCGCGCCCAATAACCACAGTTTGTTGCTTGGGGTTACGTTGTCGAAGCCACTGCCCGAAAGCCGCTGTAAATTTTACCACATCCAGGGGTGTCAGTCCGTCTCCGCTGCGCCCCCCAATCGTTCCTCGAATCCCGGAAATAGACTTAATTAATGCCACGTGATGGGTCAGGTAAAAGCTAGTATTGTTTACAAAGATACGGGGCAGGGGGCGAGGGGCAAGGGGACTATGTGGAAGAAAGCAAAGTTTTTAGAGAAAGGTCAAAAGGGAAAACCCTCCATAAGCTCTGATAAGACTCAATATCAACGTTCCCTCTCGCCCTAGTTACTGCGCCCTGTTCAGACAAACACTAGCTCTGAACGGAGGGTCGAATTAGCCTGGCCACTGAACGTACCGCTGATGGGAGCCGCCAATTCGGGCTTGGCTGTAGATGTCAGAAAAATATGACGGTTTACCACAATTGACCCTTCGGTCGGGTCAAATCCCCGCCATCCTGCACCGGGTAAGTACACTTCAGCCCACGCGTGGAGCTGGTGTTCTTGCTGCGGATTACCAAACAGATAGCCACTCACAAACCGGGCAGCAATGCCCAAACTCCGGCAGGCCGCAATGAACAGCGTAGTATAGTCGCGGCATGACCCTTTGCGTAGCACTAGGGTTTGCTCGGGCGGAAAAGGAGCGCCGTGTTCTCTGATTTCATACGTAAACTGCCGGATCGCCTGATTAAGGGCCATCAGAAAGCTGGTTGTTTGCCAACCGGCTCCAGCCGCCAGTTGTTTAGCCCAGCTTTCAATACGTTCTGATAAACCAACCCGTTGCAGGTAAGGTTGTAACAGATCTTCAATAGATTTTGGGTAACGAAAGGGAACCTGCTGCGTTTCGAACGGAAACAAGACAAAGTCAAACGAATTGAACTCGTCAGACTGCAACGTCATCTCCGCTATTACCCGTAAGTGTTTTGTGGGGTGGTTGAAGTAAACTAATTGCTGGACGTTGCCTTCCACATCAATGTTACGCACGATACGCGATGGCTCTGGCTCAATCGCTAGCTGGTAGTCTAACAGGCGTTGATACGGATAAGCTCTTGGATACAGATACAGCGTTTGCGGACCAAGTGCCACCGGTATGTCGTATGTGTATTCGGATTCGTGCCGAACGTGAAGATGCATAAGGAGTGGAGTAAGTATTGTGAGAGCAGAAGAACGAAGTAACGTGCTACTGTTTATGGCGCACGTAGGCACCTCTCACCGATTACTTAACAGAACGTACTTTGTCGAAAATAGGGTCCATCCAGTAGGTAGGTAATTTCCTGACCGAATTGCTCAACAGGGCGCTCCACTGGTGTGATACTTCATCCATATCCTCTTTTTCGAGCCGGTACTCGGTCATATGGAAACTATCTTTTGGGTACACAACCACATCCAACGGATAGTCGACGTCATTAGCGCTAACGCGCGTAGCGTCGAAGCCTAGGAAGCCAATTTTGAGCGCTTCCTGAAGGCTGGTTTCATACGACAGGTTGCGGAACAGCAAGGGTTTGCCGTAGCCCGAATTGCCGATTATTTTGAAGGGGGCTCCCTTGTCAACTTCAACCCAGTTGCCCTCAGGATAGAGTAAAAACAATTTATGCTCGTCGTCGTCTTCTAATTGTCCACCAACGATGGCGTTTAGATTGAAACTCAATCCATTGGCTGTAATGGACTCTCTGTCTTCTTTCGCTACTCGTTTTACCTGCTCCCCAAATGCATTAACGGCTTTATACAGTTTATTGAACGAGCGATCCTGTTCGACAAGCACTTCCTTAAAATACGTAATGGCTTTATCGCGCACTGAACGCAAGCCCGATGTCATGATAAATAGAGAGTGATTTTCAACTTCGTGAACGGAAATCTTACGATTCGACGACACTTCGGTGCCCGAGGTAAGTCGCGTATCGGCGATAGCAATTAACCCCGATGCGACCTTAATTCCTAAACAATACGTCATTATGTACAGTGGGAAAGCAGATTGTATACCCAACAAATATACAGGTTGCCCTAATTTATGTTCGATATAATACGCTGTTTTCTCAAAAAAGGCGAATTCTACTTATCCAACGAGGCCGCTGGTAGCTGGGTTAGTTGCTGACCCGTAAGTCGACACGGGCTTCGTCGTCTTCGCCTTTACTCGTGTCACTAGCGATAGTATTGTTGGGGGTAGAATCTGAATCGGCCGGCGTAGCGGTCGTGATTTCGGCTACATTCTGGAATGAACCGGTCGTGCTGGTTGCCTTTGCCCTGAAGATAAGAGTGGCTGACTGGCCCACTCCTAATTGGGCAATTGTACCGCTAACGGCTCTGCCAGTAGCGGTCATGCCCGTCGAAGAGCTGTCGAACTGCATAGAGGCTGGTAGGTCGTTGCGCACGGTGATGTTTGTAGCTGCCTGTCCACCCCGATTGTACACAGTAAGCGTGAATGTAACAGGTTGGCCTACCTTTACGTACCGGCTGCTCACTTGTAGAGACAGGCTTAAGTCAGCTTTGGCAGAATCCGGTTTGGGCTGATTAGACTGGACGTCCGGCAGCGGTTTCTGGTTGGGGTTGGGAGATGCGTATACAGCTGTTGAACTAGCTGAGCCAGTTCCGCTGGTAGAACCAGTTGCCTTTGTCCGTAAGTCAATTCCTGCTTCATCATCTTCGCCATCGCCGGTACCTGAATTCGGTTGGCTGTCGGGGTCCTGATTCGTTTGGGCCGATAGTTCAGCCGCATTCAGGAACGTGCCCGCTGCCGTTAAGCGAGCTACGTACCGACGACTGACAGACCCACCGGCTGGTACTGAGGAGATGGTACCCTGTACGATGCCATTAGCAACGGTCAATCCATCCGCCGATGATACAAACGTCAGGTTACTGGGCAACCGGTTCTGCATGGTTGTACTGCCAGCGTCGCAACCACTTTCGTTACGCACCGTCATGGTAAACGTAACGGTATCGCCCACAACGGGCGTTCGGCGGCTCACCCGAAGGGATAAACTCAGGTCGGCTCCGGCCATAGTAATCGTTTTGGTAACGGCATCCGACAAGCACCCATACACTGCATTCTTTGCCTGCAGCGTGTAGCTTCCCGGAGTTGTCGCCGTAATTGTCGATGACGTAGCTCCGGTGCTCCAAAGGTTTGGGCCGGCATAATTAGAAGTGAGCGTTACGCCCGTGCTTCTGCAGATCTCAAACGCACCGTTGGCGGTAATTGTGGGCGCTGCTGGCCGAACGGTATTGGGTATGGTTACTGCTGGTGGAAAATAAACTTGTTTCTGAGCGTTACGTAATCGGGCCGAATAAGTACCTGCCCCCGTTGCTAATGTCTGGCTGGTAGCGCCCGTTGTCCAGGTATATTCGTAATTATCAGGTTGAGTAAGCAAGAGTTGATTGCCATTTGCGCAGGCTACACTCGCCAACGGTTGCTGCTGAGCAGGGTAAAACTGGGCGGTTTGCAAAATATTGTCGGTAATGGCGTTCGCCCATAACTCGCCAACTCTACGCTGACCTGATGGCGAGTAGTGAATACCATCCGGCCGTTCCTCTTTAGACGTAACAACGTCGAGGTCTGGCCCTTGAAAGGTCCGGTAATTGGCCCGATTAATGACTTGATACTGAGCCGAGCGTACATTGTCGAACGGGGCACCAACGAACGACGAAAAAGCGACAATCCAGGCCAGATCGGGTTTGTTAAACTCCTGACGCGACTTATCGATAACACCATAATGGTGCATCAGAATTTGGTCCGTTGGATTTCCCCGATCGTTTTCGCCGTGGTTAAGCAGAATGGCCCGAATACCGGTCGACGGCACGTATAAGTTCATCAGGTTACGCAGGTTCACATAAGGCATGCGTATGGAGTATTTCACAAAGCCGTGGTCGAACGGAATGTCGTAGGCGGCCTTGTAGTTTTGCTCCATGTTGGTACCCCCGAAGCCCGCATTGTAAATGAGTACCGGTACATTAATCCGCTGCACGAGCACATCGCCCATGCGGCCCCAGAACCAGGCCACCCGCGCGAAAGGTGAAATACCACTAAACGTTAGTAACTGACTAAAGGCCAGTCCGGGCAAATAGCGTGTATCAGCAGTGTTGTCGTACTGAGCAAACTCAGGCGAATCCATGTTTAAGGCTACTACCGTTACCCGATCGTCGGTAGCGCCTTCCATAGTGGGGCATTTATCGACACCATCAACGTAACAACCCGACCCCTGCGCATTGGAGTGGCCTACAATGCCGAAAACCTCGCCAACACCAAACCGGTCAACGCTATCCGTAGCCACCACTCTACCATTCCGTTTGCCCTGTACCAGAATCTTATACCAACCGCCACGCACGGTCATCGTACCGTTAAACTGGCCATTGGTAGGATTAACCTGCAAATTTGCCCAGTTGGTAGATGTGCCCTGACCTGTTGCACGGGCAATCACACGAGCCTGGATGGTATCGAGTACCTGAGCATAGCTACCGGCGATTTGTACTGTTGCCTGGTTGTTATTATCCCGCTGTATCACCATCCGGTTGACCGGATACGTAATGTCGAGTTGAGCCATGGCTAACCTAGGGGAAATAAAACAAACCGCTAGTGTTAGACATAAAGCAAGTAGAGATCGTAATTGTAAAATCATCTTGGATAAAGCAGATGAAGTTGCCATATAAAGCAGACTTCATGCGACCAAGATACGTTATTAGATCTTAAATGTTTATTAAAATAGGAAAAATTATATGTATTTTAATCGATTAGTTTCCGATTAATTAAGATAAAGTTTAGACGAAAGACAACGCTTCTTGAAGAGTCTACACGTCGTTTGGCTGGGTTCTACCCCTTGTGCTAAAGTTTCATACCTTGAATCAGTATGGACGTTTTAACAGATTGCTCCTTTAAGTGCAAAAACTGTTTACGGCTCTCATCATATTGAAAGGCGTGGAAATCCTGCTCAGTTTCAAACTTCACAACGTGCACTTCGTAAGGTTGGTCAATATGATGTTCAATGTAGGAGTCATCACTTGGACGTATGCGAAGCAAAAGTTGCCCATTATATTTCTCAATCAGCGGGATAGCAATAGCCTCAAACTGATGGAAAACATCTTCCTGCCCTTCTTTTATGTAGATTAACTGAGTTAGGTAAATCATTTGACCAGATCTGTATGGTTTCTACTTAGCTGTAGTGTTTTTTTGCTAAAAGAAGCTTTTCCGTCGTTGCACGTAGCCCTATTAGGCTGCAACTTCTCTGTAAGCACCCAACAGGGGGTGATGGTAAGCGCACGGGTTAAAACAAACTACCGCACCTGCGACCTTTACACACCTGCCAGGTTGGGCTGTTTGCTTTACTTACTGACGAGCATCTTGTCGCCCGCGACCCGACCAACGCTGTTCTTGAAACAGAAAGGCCTGTTCTCTGTTCAGCTTCATCGCTTTGATGATACTAAGCATTACGCCATTTTCAAACATGCCAACTAAATATCCGTCACTAAATCTATCAGCTCGAATAATGATTGTGAGAAGTCTGCAAAGCGTTTCAATGTCTAAAGTTGCATAATCAGTGTTTTTGTTATCGAGCAAACTCTTCCCCGCTTTCCAGGAAATCCAATTATAGATGGGTACTATATCCAAATCATTTACTGCGTAAAAAAACTTATCTACTATTTCGCCTGAACTCCAGTAAGGCATTGTCATAGAGCCGTCAGGAAGTTTATTCCCGCCCCTGACCTCACCGAATTTTTCGGTTGATTCAATTTCAGGTATTAACCCGAACAGCTTATTCCAGTCGTTCGGCTTGATGCTTTTTAAGTGCTCAGCCAATTGTTCAAGTTCTATCATAAAGTCAACGTCTACATTTGTCCTGCTCGCGCAAGTATTTTAGCGGCCAAAGCTCGCCTAATTTATTTAAACCCAGCTGCAGGGCGTTTAACTGGTCGCACGAAACCCGGAAATGGAAGCCTACATTTCACCTCTGCGGCCTGCAACCTATTGACCGGAAGCCCAAAAAGGAAGCACTGCTTGTTTGGTTCACCCAACACGTTATTGTACGTAAAAACCACTTAATATTGAGTGGTTGATTATCATACTGTTAATAGTAAGCGCACAAGTTTATTATGTCCCATTTGAGTGCCTGGCTCACAAGTGACGCATACAATTACAAGGATACGTATTCGTGATAGGCTACACAATGTAATAGAAGTACACTTAGAAGTAAATTAACTGTATGGTAGTAGGGTAGAAAAGATGTAGAAGGAGTAAGTACAGAGCGATAACCGGATTAGATGAGGGCTCAGCTTACCTGCCTTGGTGAGCTCAAAATATAACACCAGCCCAAAAAAGGCCGCACCCAAAAGGATACGGCCTGCGTCTGTCGATGAACTAGTAATATCTTACGCTGAGATTACTCAGCTAAGGCTTCTTCTTTCAATACCTCACTTACTGCCGTCAGCGGTAGATCAAACGCGTCGGCAACGCCTTTGTAAACCACTTTGCCGTCCACTACGTTCAGACCCAGTTGCAGGTCCATGTTGTCGCGGCAGGCTTGCTGCCAGCCTTTGTTGGCCAGTTGCAGCGCGTAGGGGAGGGTAGCATTGGTCAGGGCCAGCGTACTCGTATAAGGCACGGCACCCGGCATGTTGGCTACGCAATAGTGAACTACATCGTCAATAATGAACGTCGGGTTCTCGTGGGTAGTTGGGCTACAGGTTTCAATGCAACCACCCTGGTCAACCGCTACATCAACGAGCACAGTTCCCGCCCGCATCAGCTTCAGCATATCACGGGTGATCAAATGTGGTGCTTTGGCACCCGGAATCAAGACCGCGCCAACGATAAGGTCACAGACTTTAATCATCTCCCGAATGTTGTATTCGTTCGACATCATAGTCTGCACGTTTGGCGGCATAATATCTGACAGGTAACGCAGACGTGGCAGGCTAACGTCCATGATGGTCACGTGAGCTCCCAGACCCGCAGCCATTTTAGCGGCTTGCGTACCAACGATACCACCACCCAATACGAGCACGTTGGCAGGTTTAACACCCGGTACGCCACCGAGCAAGATCCCGCGGCCCTTCAGTGGTTTTTCGAGATATTTAGCCCCTTCCTGAATCGCCATCCGGCCAGCTACTTCCGACATCGGAACCAACAACGGCAGGCTGCGGTCAGGCCGCTCAACCGTTTCGTAGGCCAGACAAACCGCACCTTTGGCGAGCATGGCTCTGGTTAACTCTTCGGATGAGGCAAAGTGGAAATACGTAAATAGTAATTGGTCTTCCTTGATCAGATCGTACTCGGCGGCAATCGGCTCTTTCACCTTCATGATCATCTCTGCAATCGCGTAAACGTCTTCGATGGTGGGCAGCATGATGGCACCGGCTGCAATGTATTCTTCGTCTTCAAAACCGCTCCCCTCGCCAGCATTAACCTGTACATATACAGTGTGGCCATACTTGCGAAGTTCGGTAACACCAGCCGGTGTTAAGGCAACGCGGTTTTCGTTATTTTTTATCTCTTTAGGAACACCAATAACCATGACGTGAGGAAGCGCTTAATACGGTTCGATTTGATAATACAAAGGTAATTTGGTGGTGCATGTTTTCTATGACATACCCATTTTTTAGGAAATACGCTTAGTTATAGCTTAGTTAGTAGAATAATATTCTATAAAATCTCGCACATCTTTAGTGCTGACGTAAAAATTCCGTAATGGACGTTTTAGACCCGACAGACCGCAAGATCATAACTCTATTACAGGGTAATGCTCATCTAACGATTCAAGAAATTGGTCAGTTGATTAATCTATCCAAAACGGCCGTTCATGAGCGGATGAAGCGACTGCACCGCGAAGGTGTTATCGAACGTTACGTAGCTATTGTCAATAAGAAAAAACTCGGTAATCTGCTGATGGTGTATTGCCAGGTGACGCTCGACAAACAAACCCGCGATGCGTTCGTTGGCTTCGACGCGGCTGTTCGAGAACTGCCCGAAGTGCTGGAGTGTAATCGTGTGTCAGGAACTTTCGATTATCTGTTGAAGATCGTAAGCCGGGATATGGAAACGTATAACCGGTTTTATCAGGAGCAGCTATCAGTTCTGCCGGGAGCGTTACACATCAGTAGCTTTTTTGTCATGGCTGAAGTGAAAAATACAACGGCGGTACCTGTTGGCTAACGGGTTATGGGTAGTGTCAGTAGTGGCGACTAATTTTTCGTTAGCTTTGTTTACTGTATAAAGAGCATTTATGCTATGCAACTTCCCTTGCACATACCGCAACTTGACCGCTTGAGTGATCAGGAGTTAGTTCGTTTCTGTCTGGCTAATCCTGACTTAAACATTGAACGCGATGAAAACGGTACGCTGTTTATTGATATGTCACCCACCCACCTTCTGACTAGTTCCAACAATAGTGAACTGAACGGCGAGTTTGTTATCTGGAATCGCAAAGTCAAAGCTGGTAAAGTCATTGACTCGAACGGCGGCTTCTTTCTGCGCGACAAGTCGATGAAAGCGCCGGATGTGGCCTGGATTCGTCGCGAACGCTGGGATGCGCTAAGCAAAGAAGAAAAACATTCGTTTCCGCATCTGGCTCCTGACTTTGTTTTGGAACTGGAGTCAGATAGTGATAACATCAATGAGCTGAAAGTCAAGATGGAAAAGTGGCTTGCCAATGGGGTGAGACTAGCATGGCTGGTGTCAGTTAAGGAGCAACAAACGTACGTTTATCGCCCCCAGCAAGCCGTTGAAACAAAAGCGTTTTCTGAAAAGCTATTGGGTGAAGACGTGTTAGTGGGATTTGAGACAGTGTTAGCCGATATTTTAGAAGTGTAGCCTGAGAGCCTATGGTGATTCCGAATCAGGCTGACAAGCAAAAATCCCCGTACTGATTAGTGCGGGGATTTTTGCTTATTGTAGCGCGGGTGGAAACCCGCTATTGACAGCTGATAATGACGGGTTTCCACCTGCCTTACAGCTATTAATAAGGCTGTGCTTCGTGCGACTCTTGTTCGGCTTTTTTTACAGCCTCGTGCGTGCCTGTTACGCCCTGCGGCTCACCGTGTGGAGCATTGCCAACGGGCTCACCATGGCTGGCTGCCTGTTGTAGTCCTTCTCGTACGCGCCGACCGTAGTCTTCGTCACACTGGGTGAACAACTCAATCATTTTGTCCTGAATGTGCTTTTTAACCGGTTTCAGCGTATTGACCAGGTTGTTAATCAGGTCATCGCGCTCCCAGTCTTCAAACATCCGGTAGCGTTCGCCCGCCTGGCCGAAGTTATTGGTCCGGTCGATGGGTTGGCGAATTAGGTTACCTGCTACATACGGTGTGTGATCAGGGCCGGGTGATGGCGCTTGCTTTAAGCCATTCATTGATGATGGTTCGTAGTTGACATGCGGGTTCTGACCTGGTGCCGTATCAACGCGGTACTGCATCTGACCGTCGCGCTGGTTTGTCGCTACGTGCTTTTTCGGCGCGTTGATGGGCAATTGCAGATAGTTGGTTCCTACGCGATACCGTTGCGTATCCGAGTACGAGAACGTCCGACCCTGCAACATTTTATCATCCGAAAAGTCCAGGCCATCCACCAGCACGCCCGTACCGAAGGCTACTTGCTCGACTTCATGGAAATAGTTCTCCGGGTTTTTGTTCAGCGTCATCTTGCCGACGGGTAACCAGGGGAACTTGTCAGTTGGCCACAGTTTGGTATCGTCGAGCGGATCAAAATCCAGTTCAGGATGCTCATCGTCGCTCATGATCTGCACCAGCAGCTCCCACTGGGGGAAGTTACCGGCTTCGATGGCCTCGTACAGATCCTGCGTAGCGTGGTTAAAATTTTTCGCCTGAATCTGTTCGGCCTGCTCCTGCGTTAGGTTCTTGATACCTTGAAGCGGCTCCCAGTGGTACTTCACCAGAACGCCTTCGCCCTTGTCGTTATACCATTTGTAGGTGTTTACGCCGGACCCCTGCATCATGCGGTAATTAGCCGGAATACCCCAGGGCGAAAACAGGAACGTAATCATGTGCATAGCATCGGGCGTATTGCTGATAAAATCAAAAATACGCTCGCCATCCTGCCGGTTCGTTAAAGGGTCTGGTTTAAAAGCGTGTACCAGATCAGGAAACTTCATCGCGTCGCGGATGAAGAACACTTTCAAGTTGTTGCCGACCAGGTCCCAGTTGCCATCTTCGGTATAGAACTTCACCGCAAAACCGCGCGGGTCGCGAAGCGTTTCTGGTGAGTGACCACCGTGGATAACGGAAGAGAAACGTACAAAAACTGGTGTCTGCTTCCCCTTCTCCTGAAACAATTTCGCTCGTGTGTACTTCGAGACCGGCTCATCGCCAACCGTACCGTATGCTTCAAATACACCATGGGCACCAGCACCCCGCGCGTGCACAACGCGTTCAGGAATGCGCTCGCGATCGAAATGACTGATTTTTTCGAGGAAAGGGTAATTTTCGAGCGTGGTCGGCCCCCGATTGCCCACAGTGCGGACGTTCTGGTTGTTGTAGAGCGGGTGGCCTTGCCGGGTGGTCAGCGTCTGGTCGGTCGGCTGATCCTGTGGTTGGAGGCCAGTCGCGCCAAATTCTGGCGAAGGCGTGGGCTGATTCCCGTTCTGGCCATTGCCATTGTTGTTCGTTGCCATAAATTCTATAGTTATAGTCGGGAATAAGTTTAACAGGTCGAATGAGAAATGGTTTATATCTCCTGTCATAAATTTTTTCTATGATACATCGACTGTGTCATACGTATTGAATATTGAAAAGAATACGTACAGGCTGCACGTAACGAGTATATAGAGTAGGAGCATCCAATAAAGTGCCTTTCTGAGTAATCGAGCCTAACTAATTAATTCTTTGCTCAACCAGGCGAAGCCTTGCTTACATCTCTCAATCGCTACTTATGAATCTAAATTTGCTCTGTGGCCTGGGTCTGATTGGCTGCAGACTTAGCGTCCAGGCTCAGTCCTGGCAACCCGTTGCTACCCAAAACTCCTGCTCAACCCGGCACGAAAATGCAGCTGCGCTCGTGGGTGATAGCCTCTATGCCATTGGCGGACGGGGTATGAAGCCGCTGGAAGCACTTAATCTTAAAACATTGGTTTGGCGGACCCTACCTACGCCACCCGTTGAGATGAACCACTTTCAAGCCATCAGTTACAATGGGGAGATTTATGTGATGGGCGCTTTTCAAGGGAAATACCCGCACGAAACGCCAATTCCGAATATATACATCTACAGCCCAAAACAAGGTGCCTGGCGGGTTGGCCCTGAGATTCCAAAAGAGCGGCTGCGGGGGTCGGCTGGCGTTGTCGTGTACAACAACAAAATATACATGGCTTGCGGGATCATTGATGGGCATTACGATGGTCATGTGGCGTGGTTAGACGAATACGACCCCGAAACAAACACCTGGAAACGTTTGCCCGACGCACCCCGTACGCGCGATCATATTAGTGCGGCCGTCGTAAACGACAAGTTATACCTGGCGGGCGGACGAAACTCAACGGCCCGCATCAACAAAGTGCTGGAGACGACTATTGCTGAGGTCGACGTCTATGATTTTAAAACGGGCCGCTGGACCACCTTGCCCGCTGAATCTAACATTCCAACGCAGCGAGCAGGAGCAACGGCCGTTACGCAGGGCGGTAAAGTCTGGATCATGGGTGGCGAAACGGTGCAGCAACTGTCGCATAACGAAGCCGAAGCACTCGATCCCAAAACCAACCGCTGGACAGCCGGGCCAAGAATGAATCAGGGGCGTCATGGTACGCAGGCAGTGGTGTACGATGGAAAGATTTACATTGTAGCGGGTTCAGCCAACCACGGTGGCCTTTAGGTTTGTGGCATGGTAAGAATCTAAGAATTAGCTAGCTTTCTAAAAACATCAGAGCGGGCTTCCCTATCGCGGTGGCTAGGTACGACCCATGGTCCGATTCAGGTCCCGCTCTGT